>JANLWW010000015.1:0-20475 GCA_031364805.1 Acidobacteriota bacterium | reverse complement strand
TTGCGACACCGTGGTCGCCGTCGACGCGATACGACCGCACTGACATTGTGCGACCGCTCTTAAAGACGAGGATCTCCGCGCTCGCGCCACTCGCGAGCACCAACATCGACGCGATTAGCGCGAGAATCCTGAACATGCCTATTGAATAAACGCGTGGAACACGCGGACGCCCAGCTCGCGGGGGTCGCCACTCTTCATCGAAGCGTCAAGGGCCGGCACAAACGTCTTATCGGCCGCAAACTTCATTTCCACCATGTCTCCCTGGCCTAACTGGGCGGCGGTAATTGCGTAGGTTCGCACCGGTGCCTCGCTGGCGGTGAGCGGCACGGTGGTCAGCACCTGGTCGCCGACGCTGATGGTCAACTGCTGCGCCGCGTTGGGGCCGGTGGCCGGATTGTCAGCCTGCAGGAAGAGGACGACGTCGCGCTTGGGGTTGCGGAAGGCCAGCGTCGCTTCCTTCTTGGTCCACTGCCATTCGGTTCGACCGGCGCCTTCGGCCACCACTTCCGCCGGATGCCAGCCGTCCTTGAAGATCACAAAGATGTTCTCGGTCTGGGGCAGCAAGTTAAAGTCGGCCACCTTGTAGGAGCGGTCGCCACGATCTTCGTTCGACAACTTCAGCCGATCGTTGCTGCCTGGCGCATAAAGGCCGGCGACCACCTTGGCCGCCCCGACGTAAGGATAGCTGGGCACGAACATGGTTCGGCTGTACTCGACCGGTTGTCCGGGTTTCCATCCGGTGGTCGGGGTCGGTGGCTCGTGGTCGTCGGTCCACATCAGTTCATCATCGGCGTCCAGGAAGTGGACGAAGACACGACGCGTGCCCAGGTTGGGGGCGTCCGCGGCCGCCGTGAATTTGTAAGTCACGACCACTGGGCTGCCAAGCGCCACTGTCGGCCGCGACAGCGAAACCTGAAGCGTACCGACCGGGGGGGTGGTGTCTTCTGCCTGCCCGCAACCGGCCAGCATGACCGCCAGGCTCGTCAGTACAGCAGCTATCCGCAAGCTTCTAACCATGTCTCTCCGTTGCATAGGGCTGCAAACGAGAATATCATGCAGTCCATTCCGATGGACACTCCACGAGACGCGCTGGGCATGGTCGAAACCAAGGGCTTTATCGGCTCGGTGGAGGCGGCCGACGCCATGGTCAAGGCGGCTAATGTGGCCTTGATCGGCACGGAATACATCGGTGCGGGCTACGTCACGGTGCTGGTGCGCGGCGACGTCGGCGCGGTCAAGGCCTCAACCGACGCGGGCGCGGCCGCCGCGCGGCGGGTCGGCGAGTTGGTGTCGGTGCATGTCATCCCCCGGCCGCACGCCGAAGTGGAACGGATCCTTCCCAAGGCTTAAGGCTTGTCGGACAAGGACCTCGCCTCCATAGCAGAGGCCCGGGTGCTGGCCCGCCGGGCGAAGCTGGCACAGGCCACTCTCGCCGAATTTTCGCAGGAGCAGATCGACCGTATTGTCGAGGCCATGGCCACGGCAGTGCTGCCGCATGCTGAAGCCCTCGCCCGCCTCGCCGTCGAAGAGACGACCTTCGGCGTCGTCGCCGACAAGACCCAGAAGAACGTCTTCGCGGCACAACGGGTGTTCGAGTTCATCAAGCCTATGAAAACGGTGGGCGTGATCAACCGGATTGAGGACCGCAAGATCATTGAGATTGCGGAACCGTTTGGCGTCGTCGCCGCGGTAATTCCTTCGACCAATCCCACCTCGACAGCAATTTACAAGATCCTGATCGCGATCAAGGCGCGCTGTGCCGTCGTGATGACGCCTCACCCATCGGCGGCCCGCTGCATCACCTGCACCGCCGACATCATGAACGAAGCAGGCCGCAAGGCCGGTCTACCCGATGGCGCCATTGGCTGGATGAGCACCGTCACGCTCGAGGGCACACAGGAACTGATGAAGGCACGCGAGGTGTCGGTGATTCTCGCCACCGGCGGCATGGGCCTGGTGCGGGCGGCCTATTCGGCGGGCAAGCCGGCTTACGGCGTGGGACCTGGCAACGCGCCCTGCTACATCGAATCGAGCGCTGATCTGCGCAAAGCCGCGAGCGACATCCTGACCGGCAAGGCGTTCGACAACGGCGTGCTGTGCTCATCTCCCAACTCGGTCGTCGTCGATGCAGCCGTCGAGGCGGAAGCGAGGCGGCAGTTCAAGGACCAGGGGGGCCACTTCCTGTCGGCGGCGGAAAGCGACACGCTGGCAAAGCAGTTGGTCACGCCCCAGCGCCTGCCAAATCCCGCATTCGTCGGCAAGTCAGCCGTCTACATTGCCGAGAAGGTCGGCATTGCCGTGCCGGCCGGTACTCGCGCGCTGATTGCCGAGCTGAAGGGCGTCGGCCGCGACTTCCCGCTGTCGATCGAGAAGCTTTGTCCGGTTCTCTCATATTACGTAGTGAAGGACTGGCGCGAGGGCTGCGAGCGCTGCAAGCAAATACTGAAGTACGGCGGCATGGGGCACACCATGTCGATTCACTCGCAGAACGACGCCGTCATACTCGAGTTCGGCTTGCACAAGCCCGCCTACCGCATCTGCGTCAACACGCCAACCACGCACGGGTCGATTGGCCTGACCACTGGACTCGATCCGGCCATGACGCTCGGGTGCGGCGGGTTCGGCGGCAACATCACCTCGGATAACATCTCGCCGAAGCACCTGCTGAATATCAAGAGGGTGGCCTACGAACTGCGGCCGGCCGTCCAGACATCAGTGCCTGAGGTGCCTACGGTGGTGGTGCCGAGTACGACGGTACCGGCGTTGCCTAAGGCGCCGCATAAGCCACGACCCGATTCGATTTCCGCGGATGCGCTCACCAGCCGAATCGACAAGTTCCTCGCCACCCGTGGCTTGGCACCCTCGGCTCCTGCGGCTCTCGAATCCTTTGCACCCCAGGTACCGAAGGTGCCGGCTGTGGCTGAGACGTTCGTCTGTGAAGAGGATGTTCGACTGGCCGCCCGCGAGGGCAGGACACTGTTGATTGGCGAGCGGACCATCGTGACCCCGTCGGCCCGTGACGCCGGCGAGGCCGCCAAGGTGTTTGTTCACGCCGGCTGGCTTCCGTAAACAGCTGAGCCTTAACAGGTTTGACCCCAAAGTTGGGGGCGTGCTACCCTGCCGTAACTTTTCGCTCTCGAATGTTGAGCCATAACCAACTGCCCCTCGTCCTCGTCTGCTGCACATGTGTGCTCGCGGGATGTGCCACGGGCTCAGGGACGAAAACAGCCAAGGTCATACCCCAG
The DNA here is from genome assembly GCA_031364805.1 of Acidobacteriota bacterium. Classification (GTDB taxonomy): domain Bacteria; phylum Acidobacteriota; class Vicinamibacteria; order Vicinamibacterales; family UBA2999; genus 12-FULL-67-14b. The sequence goes on along the minus strand of JANLWW010000015.1, from coordinate 17,230 downwards.
CCGCCGCCGGCTGTCGTGGCGTCCCCTCCGGGGGCTCAAGCGCCGCCAGATCCGATCGCCATCCTCGTCGCTCAGTCCGACCAGCACTTCGCGACTGGCCAGAAGGAGTTGACGCTTGGGCACCTCGACCGTGCGCGTATCGAGTTCGACCGTTCGCTCGACATGCTGCTGGAATCAACTGACGGCGCTCGGGCTGACGTCCGTTTGCGCGAACACTTCGACCGCCTGGTGGATCGCATCGGGGTGTTGGAGCAGGCAGCACTCGCCAAGGGCGACGGCTTCACCGAGACGAAGACCGAGCCGGCCTCCATCGACGCGCTGCTGGCAATCGAGACCTTTAACGCGACCAAGCCGACGCTGGCAACCGCGGAAACGGTCGAGGCCGATCTCGAAGCCACCACGCACGACATACCCATCCCGACCAATGACCGCGTACTGCGTTACGTGGAACTCTTCCAGGGGCGGCTGCGTGATTTCCTGGCCGAGGGGCTGGCCCGCGGCGCCCAGTACCTGCCGATGATTCAGGCAACCTTCCGCGCGGAAGGCCTGCCGCTCGATCTCGCCTACATCCCGCTTATCGAGAGCGCCTTCAAGCCCTCCGCGCTGTCGCGTGCGAAAGCCCGGGGCGTGTGGCAGTTCATGCATGGCACGGCGCTCGAAAACGGTCTCAAGGCCGACTGGTATTTGGACGAGCGCGCGGACGCCGAAAAGGCGACCGTGGCAGCAGCCAAGTATCTGAAGACGCTGCACAACATGTTCGAGGATTGGCACCTGGCCATGGCCTCGTATAACGGTGGGCCCGGCCGTGTGAAGCGTGCGCTGACGCGCAGCCGCAAGAACGACTTCTGGCAGCTGAGCGCCACCACCCAGTTCCTGCCGCGCGAGACACGGGATTATGTCCCGATGATCCTGGCCGCCGTGATCATCGCCAAGAACCCAGCGCAGTATGGCTTCGACGTGGCGCCGATGGTGGCGACACCGACCGAGACGATAAGCGCCCCGCCGGCACTCGACCTGCGACGCGTCGCCGAATGGGCTGGCGTGCCGGTCGACGACATCCAGAAGCTGAATCCCGAGTTCCGCCGCTGGACCACGCCGGTGAAAAAGGGGAACTACTCGATCCGTGTCCCCCAGGGCACCGCCGAGCGCGTGCGAGAGGGGCTGTCCGCCTCCACTCCCAGCCAGCTGAACGCCATGCAGTGGCACACGGTAAAGAAGGGCGAAACCCTCGCCTCGATCTCCAAAAAGCTACGAGTGAACCGCACCGACCTGGCCGAGGCCAACTACCTGCGGGTTAATTCCCGCGTCGCCCTCGGCGCCAAGCTGGTGATTCCCCGCATGCCTTCCTCCGCGCTGCTGGCGCGCGCGTCGTCTGCGGACTTGGAAAGGGTCGCCGCGGTGACGACTGAAGAAATGCTGGCGGAAACGTCCGCGCTGCCGGAACGCGCAGCAACCGCGGCGCCGAAAAAGAAGACCTACCGAGTGCGGGCAGGCGACACGCTGTCAGCCATTGCCCGCAAGACCGGCACGACCATCGCCCAATTGAGGAACTGGAACAAGATGCGCGGCACCAAGCTGATCGTCGGCCACCAGCTCATCGTCCAGCGGCCGAGCTCCTCGGCCAACACCCAGTAGCAATTTCGAGAGTTTCGACTTGCCGGCGCGTCCGCAGGACCCGCCAGCGCAGGCAAGAATTGCGCTATTCCGAACCCGGTCGTGTCTCGTTTTTTGCGGCGCTGACCGCGCGGTTTCCGTACGCGCGATGGATTTCCACCGGAATCCGCCCATGCGCACGCGGCAGTGCGCTTGCACTTCGCTGCGTATGCTGGCCACCGTCGAAAGCGCCACCGTGATTGGAATTGAGGCCTGGCGGGTGCACGTCGAGATTGACGTCAGCTTCGGCCTTCCCCACTTTCAACTCGTTGGCTTGCCTGATGCCAGCGTCCGCGAAAGCCGCGACCGCGTGCGCGCGGCAATTCGGAACTCGGGATTCGAGTTTCCTGCACACCGCATCACGATCAACCTGGCTCCGGGCGACCTGCGTAAGGCGGGGCCGGCGTTCGACTTGCCGATCGCCCTCGGCATGCTCGCCGCGACCGGCGTCATCAACCCACCGGCCCTCGCCGGCATCGTGCACGTCGGCGAACTGTCGCTCGACGGCGCTATTCAGCCGGCACGAGGCATGTTAGCCATTGCCGCCGAGGCGCGCCGACACGGCGCCCGAGCTCTGCTCCTTCCGCGCGACAACCTCGCCGAAGCCGCTGTCGTCACCGGCCTCCGGCTGCTACCTGTTCGGTCGCTCGTGGAGGCGGTGACGCGCCTCAAACAGTCGCCAGACGAATGGCCCGTCCCTGGCACGCCTGGCACGCCTGGCACCCCAGGCACCCCTGGCGCCCTAGATCTGGACCTGTCTGACCTGCACGGCCAGGCCTTCGCGCGCCGCGCCCTTGAGGTGACGGCCGCCGGTGGGCACAACCTGTTGATGATCGGACCGCCGGGCGCCGGCAAGACCATGCTTGCCCGGCGACTGCCCGGCATCTTGCCGCCGCTCTCGTTTGAGGAAGCCATCGAGGCCACGACCATCCACTCCGTTGCCGGCCAGCTGCGGGCGGGCGTCGGCCTGCTCACCGAGCGGCCGTTCCGCGCACCGCATCACACCATTTCGGATGTCGCGCTGGTAGGCGGCGGCTCAACACCACGTCCGGGCGAAGTGAGTCTCGCGCATCACGGCGTGCTGTTCCTAGATGAAATGCCGGAGTTCGATCGCCGTGTGCTCGAGGCATTGCGGCAGCCGATTGAGGAAGGCCGCATCACGGTGTCGCGCGCTTTGAGGTCGGTCGTCTTTCCGGCTCGCTTCGTCTTGGTGGCCGCGATGAATCCCTGCATGTGTGGGTACTACGGTGACAAGCGTCGCGTCTGTAAATGTACGCCGCCGCAGATGGCGAGGTATCACAATCGGATTTCCGGGCCGTTGCGCGATCGACTGGATCTGGTCGTCGAAGTGGACGCTGTTCCGATTACCGAGCTGACGCAGGGTGTGCCGGGAGAATCCTCGGCCGTCGTTCGCAGCCGCGTCCTCACGGCGCGGGCGCGTCAACTCGCACGGCCCATTCGATCCCGCGTCAATGCCACCTTGACCGGATCGGAGTTGAAGAAGGTAGCGCCACTCGATTCGGCCGGTCGTCGTCTCCTCGAACGTTCAGCCGAACGACTACAGCTGTCCGCGCGCGCCTTTCACCGTGTCATTCGCGTAGCACGGACCATCGCCGATCTTGCCGGCGCCGACACGGTCACCACCGGACACCTCGGCGAGGCCCTGCAATATCGTTTCGTAGCGACGACGTGATTTTCGCGCGGGTGTCACTGGCCTGCTCACACCAAAACACCTCCGACATTCCCGGTCCGATTCACATTACGGACAACCACGTTTTGAACTGCTTTAACCGGACGGACTCTTGGTCGCAGTGTGTTAGCACCTGAACAGGTTCCGGATCTTTGAAAGACGCAGGCTCGCCTCCTCGCTCCGGCCGACCAAGGGATTGTTGGTCAATCCTTTAGCTCTGGCCCACGGACGATCCTTATTCCTTCAAGAAGCGATCAACAGGCGAATCTGCACGCTTAGGCAGTTTCCGTTTAGGGAACTCTGAGGGCCTGTGCTAGCCTTATGGAGTCGCTCCGGAAGGCGCGGAACCCAAATCAATTCAGGTACTTAATGCTTTCGAAGCGCTACACCGTTGTTCTCGCTGACCGCACCACGGGTGTGGTGCGCCGTTTCACGATTAGCGTGAAGACGGCGGTTGCTGTCGTCGCGATTGCGACCGGCTTGCCGATGCTCGTGGGCATTGGCGCCGCGTTCAAGTCCCAGTACGACGTGGCGCACTTGTATGCGTCTCATGAGACGCTCGAACTCGAGAACGCCAACTATCGCGCGGCGACCGAAACCCTCGCCGGCCAAATCGTCGCCCTGCAGTCGACCATGTCCGACCTGGGTGCCAAGGCAGCACTCGACCCCGACCTGCAGAACTCGATGGACCGGCTGCCGGCCGTCGTGAAGAACCGCGCGATGGGCGGTCCGAGCGCCGGCGCCGCGTTGGCGACAGTCACGCCGGGTCTCTCCTCTCCTGAGAACACATTCGGCTTGCTGAAGGACTTGCTACAGAGCCTCGACAGCCGCCTGCAGACGGTGCGTTCCACCGTCGATAAGCGCAACTCGCTGGCCGCTGCGACACCGTCCATCTGGCCGACTCACGGTTGGTTATCGTCGAGCATGGGCAACCGTGCCGACCCGCTCACTGGCGAAAAAGACTTCCATCCCGGCCTCGACATTTCCGCCGACACGGGTGACCCGGTGTATGCCACGGCCGACGGCAAGATCTCCAACGCGGCCATGGCCGGTAACTACGGCAACCTCGTGACCATCGATCATGGCTTCGGCATTGAAACGCGCTACGGCCACCTGTCGGCGTTGAAGGTGCGCGACGGGCAGGCCGTGAAGCGCGGCGACCTGGTAGGGTTGGTGGGCGCCACCGGCCGCACGACCGGGTCGCACCTCCACTACGAAGTGCGCGCCAACGGCCGCATTCTGAATCCGCTCCAGCTCCTGCTCAACCCCCGCCGCGCCGGCGGCAACTAGCCCCACGAGAGCCGTAAGGCTTGAGCCCTACGAGCGCAAGCGAGTCCCAAGAGGCGCGAAAGCGCCGACCCTAACGAGCGGCGGCACGCCGCGAGTCCCAAGGTATACTCGGGAGATAGGCATCCCGCCTTATTCCCATCATGCTTGGCCAGCTCCTCACTAAAGTCCTCGGCAGTCAAAACGATCGCGACCTCAAGAAACTGCGCCCGCGCGTGGCCGAGGTCAACGAGTTCGAAACCCGCAGCAAGGCGCTGAGCGACGAACAGCTCAAAGCCAAGACTGCCGAGTTCCGGACGCGGCTCGCCAACGGCGAAACCATCGACGCCTTGCTGCCCGAGGCGTTTGCCGTCGTGCGCGAGGGCGGCCGCCGCGTGCTCAGCATGCGGCACTACGACGTGCAGCTGATCGGCGGCATGGTGCTGCACCAGGGCACGATTGCCGAAATGAAGACCGGCGAAGGCAAGACGCTGGTCGCCACGCTGCCCGCCTACCTCAACGCGCTCGAAGGCAGGGGCGTTCACGTCGTCACCGTGAACGACTATCTCGCCCGCCGCGACTCGGAGTGGATGGGCCGCCTCTATCGCTTCCTCGGCATGTCGGTCGGCGTCATTCAGCACGACCTCAACGACCAGCAGCGCCAGGTCGCCTACGCCTGCGACATCACCTACGGCACCAACAACGAGTTCGGCTTCGACTACCTGCGCGACAACATGAAGTTCGATCTCGGCGCGATGGTCCAGCGCGGCCATCACTTCGCGAGCGTCGACGAAGTCGACAGCATCCTGATTGACGAAGCGCGCACGCCACTGATCATTTCGGGACCGGCAGAAGAGTCCACCGACCTCTATTACGAGGTCGATCGCATCATTCCCAAGCTGACGCGCGGCGAAGTGCACCAGGGCCAGACCAAGGGCGAGGATCGCGACCGCCTCGAGGCCTCGGGCGACTACGTCGTCGACGAGAAGAACAAGACCGCCACGCTGACCGAAACCGGCATGGCGAAGGCCGAGCAATTGCTCTCCCATCGCATGCAGCCCGGTGGATTGTACGACCCGGCCAACATGCCGCTGCTCCATCACGTTCAGCAGGGTCTGCGCGCGCACGTTCACTACAAGCTTGACGTGCAGTACATGATCAAGGACGGCGGGGTCGTGATTGTCGACGAATTCACCGGCCGCCTCATGCCCGGACGCCGGTGGAGCGACGGCCTGCACCAGGCCGTTGAAGCAAAGGAAGGCGTCAAGATCGAGCGCGAGAACCAGACGCTCGCGACCATCACCTTCCAGAACTACTTCCGCAAGTACAAGAAGCTGTCGGGCATGACCGGCACGGCTGAGACCGAAGCGCCGGAGTTCGCGAAAATCTACAAGCTCGACGTGATGGTGATCCCCACCAATCGCGCCATGTCGCGCATTGAAGAACCCGACCTGGTCTATCGAACCGAGGGCGAGAAGTGGGCCGCCATCGTTGACGACATCATCAAGCGGCAGGAAGAAGGCCGCCCGGCGCTGGTTGGCACCGTCTCGATCGAGAAGTCTGAACGGCTCTCGAGCATGCTGAAGAAGAAGGGCACGAAGCACATCGTGCTGAACGCGAAGTATCACGCGCAGGAAGCCGAGATCGTCGCGCAGGCCGGCCGCAAGGATGCCGTCACGATCGCCACCAACATGGCGGGCCGCGGCACCGACATCCTGCTCGGCGGCAACCCCGAGTACATGGCGCGTCAGCAGAGCCTGAACGAAGGCGTCGCCGAGAAGGTACTCAAGGGCGAAGAGAAATACGTCGACGACGAGGAGTTCGTGAACTTCTTCCACATCGACAGCTTTTATCGCGTGAAGACGGCCGACTGGGAACGCATTTTCACGCACTTCAAGCGCCAGTGCGAAGACGAACACAAGCAGGTGGTCAACCTCGGCGGGCTGCACATCATCGGCACCGAGCGTCACGAGGCGCGCCGCATCGACAACCAGCTGCGCGGCCGCGCCGGTCGTCAGGGCGACCCCGGCTCGTCACGGTTCTACCTGTCACTCGAAGACGACCTGATGCGCATCTTCGGCTCCGACCGCATTTCCGGCCTGATGCAGCGGCTGGGCATGGAAGAAGGCGTGCCGATCGAGCACGGCATGGTCAGCCGCGCCATTGAACGCGCGCAGAAGCAGGTGGAAGCGCAGAACTTCGCCGTTCGCAAGCACCTGCTCGAGTACGACGATGTGATGAACAAGCAGCGTGAGAGCGTCTACACGCTGCGCCGCGAGATTCTCGAGGGCAAGATTCATCTCGCTGAAGAAGATGTCAGCGACATTCGCGGCTACGTGATGGCGACCGCTGAAGACCTGTTCGACGAGAAGATCGAAGAGTTCATCGGCGCCGAGGTCGAACCCGACGACTGGGACCTGCCCGCCCTGCAGCGCGAGACCGCGCAGTTGTTCGCGCTCGGCGAGGACGACTTCGCGTCGCTCAAATACAACGAGATGAGTGCCGACGAAGTGCGCGACGCGCTGTGGGCGAAGGTGGTCGCCCGCTACGTCGACAAGGAGAACATCGTCCCGCGCGAGATCCTGACCAAGGTCGAGCGCGACCTGATGCTGCAGATCGTTGACCAGCAGTGGAAGGACCACCTCTACTCGCTCGACCACCTGAAGGAAGGCATCGGCCTGCGCGGCTACGGCCAGCGCGATCCGCTGGTGGAGTACAAGAAAGAAAGCTTCGCGCTGTTCCAGGACATGCGTCACCGCATCGAGGAAGAGATCGTCCGCTACTTGTGGTGGCTCAAGCCGGTGGTCGAGCGCGAGGGCGGCGAGCCCGTGCTGGCCGCCCCCGTGCGGCCCGCGCCGCGCAAGCCGGCCGCGCTCAATTACAACAACCCGGCGGCCGAACGCCCCTCGGTGTTCACGCAACCGGCGGCGGCGCCTGCTGGAGTGCCCGACGACCTCACGCAGGAACGGGCGCCGGCGCGCGTGGGCGGCGACGACGCGCCCATCAAGACAGTGAAGCGAGACGAGCCCAAGGTGGGCCGCAACGACCCGTGCTGGTGTGGCAGCGGCAAGAAGTTCAAGAAGTGTCACGGAGCCTAATGAACCCTCTCGAATCTGGACTGCGCACCGCGCTCACGTTCGACGACATCCTGCTCGTGCCTCGGCACTCCACGGTGCTTCCGGCTCAAGTGGATGTCAGCACCCGCCTCACGAACCACATCAAGCTGAACGTGCCGCTGCTGAGCGCGGCCATGGATACGGTGACCGAGTCAGAGATGGCGATTGCCATGGCGCAGCAAGGCGGCATGGGCATCATTCACAAGAACCTGTCGATCGAGGAGCAGGCGCTCGAAGTGGATCGCGTTAAACGCTCCGAGAGCGGCATGATCGTGAATCCCATCACGGTGGCCCCCGAAGCGTTGATTCGCGAGGCGCTGGAACTGATGCAGAAATACCGCATCTCGGGCGTGCCAATCACCGAGGGCGGCAGCAAGGAAGGCCGACTGGTCGGCATTCTCACCAACCGCGACCTCCGTTTCGAGACCAACCTCTCGCGGACGGTGTCGGAGGTGATGACGAAAGAGAAGCTGATCACCGTGCCGGTCGGTACTACGCTCGACCAGGCGCGCGAGATCCTGCATAAGGCAAAGGTCGAGAAGCTCCTGGTTGTCGACCAGGACTTCAAACTCAAGGGCCTGATCACCGTCAAGGATATCCAGAAGGCGATCAAGTATCCGAACGCGTGCAAGGATGAACTCGGCCGGCTGCGAACCGGTGCCGCCGTCGGTATTGCCCGCGACACCATGGAGCGCGCCGCGGCGCTGGTAAAGGCCCACGTCGATGTGTTGATCGTCGATACGGCTCACGGCCACTCACAGGGCGTGATGGACATCGTCCAGCAGATCCGCGAGGCATTCCCGGAGCTGGACCTGATTGCCGGCAATGTCGCCACCGCGGCGGCCACCGAAGCGCTTATCAAGATTGGCGTTGACGCCGTGAAGGTCGGCATTGGCGCCGGCTCAATCTGCACCACTCGCATCGTCGCCGGCATTGGCATGCCGATGATCTCGTCAATTGCCGAATGCGCAGCCGCGGCGGCGAAGCACGACATCCCCGTGATTGCCGATGGCGGCATTCGGACGTCGGGCGACGTAGTGAAGGCGCTCGCCGTGGGCGCCAGCTGCGTAATGGCCGGCAACCTGTTCGCGGGCACCGACGAGAGCCCGGGCGAACTAATTCTCTATCAGGGTCGCACGTTCAAGGAGTATCGCGGGATGGGCTCGATTGGCGCCATGCGCAAGGGCAGCCGCGACCGCTATTTCCAGGACGATTTCGAGCTTGAAAGCGGTACCAGCCCGGCCGGCAAGCCGAGCATGGAGAAGCTGGTTCCCGAGGGCATTGAAGGCCGCGTGCAGCACAAGGGCAGCATGTCGATGGTGGTGCACCAGTTGATGGGCGGGTTGCGCGCGGGCATGGGCTACTGCGGCGCGGCGACGATTCCCGATCTGCAGCGCGATGCCGAGATCATCCGCATTACCAACGCCGGCTTCCGCGAAAGCCACGTCCACGACGTGACGATCACCAAGGAAGCGCCGAACTACAGAGTCGAATAGGGCTCGGCGCTGCGCGCCTCGTGGGGCGCGCGATGTCGTCGCGCGTGGGGCTCGCCTCGCTCGTGTGTTACGATTCTCAGGTTCACCCCACGGAAAGCTCGGCAATATGAAAGATCTCAGGAGAGCCTTCGTGCTCTGCCTTTTCCTGATCGGTACCGCTGCGTGTGATCGCGCGACCAAACACTTCGCCATCACCAGCCTGGCCGGCGCCGCCGACCAATCCTTTCTGGCCGACACCGTTCGGCTCACTTACCACGAGAATCCGGGCGCGTTCCTGGGCCTCGGTGCCCAGTGGGGTCCCGGGGCGCGGACGGCGGTCTTTCAGATTGGTAATGGACTGTTCCTGCTTGCGGCAGCGGTGCTTATCCTGATGGGCGGGTTTTGCCGTCTCGGCCAAGCCGGCCTGTTGCTGCTGTTGGCGGGAGGGGTCTCGAACCTGGTCGATCGCGTCGCGCTTGGCCGCGTCATCGACTTCCTCAATGTCGGCATCGGCCCGCTCAGAACCGGAATCTTTAACATCGCCGACGTGGCAATCCTGGCAGGCGTTGCCCTGTTGATTGTCGCCGGGTCTCGAAAGACTTACACGCCGACCATGTCGATTACGCGAGCGTAGCCTTCGGTTGCATCGGCTGGCCCCTATTCTCCACAGCGGGCGAACCGATAATCAGGCACGCAGGATGCACAACGCCAACGGCATGGAACTGATCGGACGAATCGCGGCCGCCATGGGAATTTCGCTGGTGCTGACCCTCCTGCTGATGGCGCTCTACCAGGTCGACACGCCGGTTCGTGCGACCCGCGCGCAGGGGCCCGCCAACAGCCTGGCCGACTCGCGCTAGATCTCTATTTCTTGACCCCGGCCCGCCAGTTCAGCATCACCGTGAGCGGCGGCCCACTGCCGGTCCCGTCGCCAACCGAAATCAGGAATCGTTTGCCATCATTGCCGACGGCGTAGCTATTTTCGTTCACTCCGCCACCTTGCACGGTGGGGACCGTAAACAGCGCCTTCGGCAATCCGGGCCGGAACGGTTCCGCCGCAGTGCGCGTGATGGGAACCACCATCAGTGTGCGGTCAGCCGCCAGATAGAACAGCTCCGTGCCATCCGTGGACCACTGCGGCTGCGAAGAGCCGCCGTCGGAAATCTGAAACTTGGCGCCGGAAACAGGGAAGGACTGCACATAGACCGCATCAACGCCCGACTCGTTCGACGTGTAGGCCACCCACTTGCCGTCCGGTGAAAACCGCCCATTCTGTTCGTTGAACTCCGCGTTCAAATACGGCACGGGAACGGAGCCGCCGCCGGACGGCTGTTGAGGAGCAGTCCACAGGTCCTGGCCTGTCTTGTCGCCCGGCCTCTGATACATCACATGTCTACCGTCCTTGGACCAATCTGTACCCCAACCCGTCGGCGTACCCATCTTGACCAGCAGTTCTTCGGCTCCGGTCCCGTTGGCCGCTTTGACGAAGAGGTCGTAGCTGCCGCCGCGACGAGAGGACCACGCGATCCTCTGGCCATCCGGGGACCACACCGGGAAGTTATCTTGGGCTGGATCAAAGGTCACCCTCGAAGGCACTCCACGGACCGAGTCAAACACCCAGACGTCATCAGCCCGGATGTCATACGCAATCCGTTTCTCGTCCGGAGACAGCCGGAAATGAGAGTAGGAGGCCGGAGGCCCGAATAACCCCTGTGATTGGCCCAACCGATCCGTCCAAGCCAGTTGTCCGGTGCTCGCGCCGCCGCCGCGATAGGCGAGCACACCTGTATGCGATAGGGAGAACACGGAATAGAGCCAAGAGCTCGCGACATTTTCCACAACGGGGAATGCACCGCCTGTCAACGCGAGACCCACGTCGTCGAAGGGCTGTGCCATGAGCGCCTGGTCACGGCGGAACAATAGGTGCCCCCCGCTGAATATCGCGTTCCCCATTTCCGGGAGCAGGCGGACGGCCTCCATCCCGTCAAGCGAGCCCAGGAACGTCCCGGCGCTCTCCTGGCCTCCATACACGGCATAGAGGAAGTGGTTGCCATCCGGCAGGAACTCGGGAAACAAGAACAAGTCCGAACCTTGGGGCTTCGTCACTGCAACCGGGGCGCCCCCGGCAGCGGAGACCTGGGACACTCCCTGCCCCTCAGTGAAGAGAATGACATCGCTACGATTCCAACTCCCTCCCATACTCCTTCCCGAGGGCGCAAGAATCTGGGGCGGCCCGCCTGCAGCGGCGATCTTCTTGAGACTGCCATTTGCGAAGAAGCCGATCGATGCGCTGTCCGGGGACCAGAACAAGGAGGACGCTCCCTCGGTTCCCGGGATCGCGCGAGACTGAAGCGATTCGAGGGAGTGGACCCACAGCTGTCCTTTCGATACGAAGGCCACCAGCCGCCCATCCGGTGAGATGCGCGGGAAACTGAACTCGCCTTTCTCCGGCGGCTGGACCTGGAATTGGATGTTCGGCTGTGGTGGAGGGGCAACACGCCACAGGGCCCAGACTGCCAGGACGCTGGTGAGGCCGAGAGCCGCAGCCACACCCCAGGCAATTTTTGAGCTCCTGGGGGATGGGTTCACGGCCGGCAGCGACGAGTCGTGCGGCGCGGCGGTCTCGAACGCGCCTTCGAGCGCCAGGCGCACATCGCGGATGTCGCCCACGCGCTGCTTCGGGTCCTTGCGCAGGCACAGGCGCAGCGCCTGACTGACGCGGGCAGGCACCGTGGATGGAAGCGCGTCCCACTGGGGTTCAAGACGAACGACTGCGCCGAGCACTTCAGTCAAGTCTTCGCCTTCGAACGGACGCCGCCCCGCCAGCATCTCGAACAGCACCGCGCCAAACGCCCAGATGTCCGCGCGCCTGTCCACAGCCTTGCCGCGCGCCTGCTCGGGCGCCATATACGCGGCGGTGCCCAGGATCATCCCGGCTTGCGTCATCGCGGGCGTCGTAATCGTCGGGGACATGGACATGCTCGGCGACGATCCCGCCGGCAGATCCATTGCCTTGGCGAGCCCGAAGTCCAGCACCTTCACTGTGCCGTCGGCGCGCACCTTGATGTTGGCGGGCTTCAGATCGCGGTGGATGATCCCCTGCTCGTGCGCGGCTTCCAGCGCCTCGGCGATCTGCTTCGCGATCGGCAACGCTTCGTCGAGAGGCATACCTGCCTGCCTCGCCGAAGCGCCCGTAGCGCGGAGGCGGGCAATGCGCTGCGACAGGTCCTCGCCCTCGACGAGTTCCATCACCAGCGCGTGCATCCCCGAGGACTTCTCGAACCCGTAGATCGCGGCGATGTGCGGATGATTGAGCGACGCCAGCGTCTTGGCCTCGCGCTCGAATCGCGCCAGGCGTTCGGGGTCGGCGGCAAACGCATCGGGTAGAATCTTGATCGCGACCTGGCGGCCGAGCGTGGAGTCCGTGGCGCGCCACACTTGGCCCATGCCGCCTTCACCGATCTGGGCGGTGATGTCGTAGACGCCGAGACGGGAGCCGGGGGTGAGGGCCAAGGGAGAGCGTCATTATACGGGCGTTCGCCCGCACGCACGCCGTCGGCACCAACAAGGCGAACGCGCTATCCGACCGAGTAAAGGGCGACGCCGCACTTCTTGGCGGCCTTCCGCAACGATTCGTCCCTACACGCCAGCGGCAGGTTTCGACGATGAGCCAGCTCCAGGTAGGTCGCGTCGTAGACGGACAGCCGATAGGTGCTGGCGAGCTCAGACAGCCGCGAGAATGCCACGCCCGCAGCCTCGTGATCGACGCGAAGCCTCAGCCCGCGCATCCAACCGAGCGCCATCTGCCGCTCTCTGGCCGTCAGCTTGCCGCGCCGCTCCAGCACGGTAAGCGCGTTGGCGACTTCCAGCGGCCACAGGGCTGGCACTTCGAGCGTCGCGCCTTCGGCAATCGCGGTCAGCGTGGCCGCCGTGTCGGCGGTCGACTGGGAGGGATGCACCCAGCCAATCGCCACGGAGGCGTCTGCCACAAACGACTTCGTCACCGCCGGCCTTCGTCAATCGCCGACCGAACGTCGCGATCCGATACCTTCGACCGCGAGCGCTTGCCGATCTGCTGCTGCAGTTCCTGCAGGCCGGTCACCGCGCGCCTGACATCATCGCCCCGCTGGGCGCCCTCCGCCACCAGGCGAGCCACCGGCTTGTCGTGACGGGTAATCACGACCTCTTCGCCATTCGCGACGCGTTCCAGCAGCTCGCCAAAGCGGGTTTTCGCCTCAAATGCGGTCACTTGGGTTTTTGCCATATCAACCAGTCGTTAACCAGTTTAGCACATGCGCCCGATCAGCACCCGGGGCGGCTGCTACCGGAAGCGACCGCCGATGGCGATGGTCCGGAGGTCATCGCCGGTCGCGACGATCTGGACCGACAGGGCCTTCGCTGGCACTCGCACCAAGCGGTCCGACCACTCGATTGCAAGCACACCCTGTTCGGCGAGTTCGGAATCCATCCCGAGGTCGTCCAAGTCGGCGCGCGCCAACCGGTAAAGGTCGACATGAACGAGCGGCAGCCGGCCGCCACGATACTCGTGGACCAAGGTGAAGGTCGGACTCGTCACCTCATCGGGATCGATGCCGAGTCCCTCGGCCAGCCCCTTGGTGAAGGCGGTCTTGCCGGCGCCGAGGTCGCCCGACAGCAACAACACGACGCCGGGCTTGAGATCGGCGGCGAGACGGGCGCCAATCGCGCGCGTTTCGGCCTCGGAGTTGGACCGGTGGATCACTCGGCGGCCTTGGCGGCCACGCGGCGACGAGCGGTCAATTCGAGAATGGCATCGCCAATGTGGTCTACCAGGTCGCCCGCCGTCATCGACACCTCGCCGTTATCGGCATCGGCCAATTCGCCGGCCGAGCCGTGCAGGTAGACCGCAAGGCGGCAGGCCGCTTCGGCATCCAGCAGTTGCGCCAGCCACGCCGCCAGCATGCCGGCCAGCACATCGCCGGTACCGCCGGTCGCCATGCCGGCGCAGCCGGTGGGATTGACGAACACTTTCTGGTCGGGCGTGACGACCAGTGTGCGATAGCCCTTGAGCACGACGTAGACTTGGTGGCGCTTCGCAAAGTCGGTGGCAATGCCGATGCGATCCGCCTGTAGATCCTCCACGCTGCATCCCACCAGCCGGGCCATCTCACCGGGGTGCGGCGTGATGATCAGGTCACGTCCTTCACGACCGATCAGCAGCGACGGTTCGTCGGCAAACGCGTTCAGCGCGTCGGCGTCGAGCACCAGCGGGCCATCGTACTTATCCAGCAACTCGCGCACGAAGGTGGTCACACCCTCGCCGCGACCGAGACCAGGACCGGCCACAATCACGTCAGCGTCAATGCCCAGTACGGCTGCCGTGGCCGAGAAATGGACGGTTCCGTCTGGCGTCTCGTCGAGGGCTTCGGTCATGTACTCGACGCCGTGCGCGGCAATGGTCGGCTGGCACGATCGGGGCGACGCCACGGTCACCAGCCCTGCGCCCGCGCGCAGGGCGCCGTGCGCGCAGAGCACAGCGGCGCCGGCCTTCCCCACCGATCCGGCCACCACCACGACCCGCCCGAAGTCGCCCTTGTGGGCGTCCACGGCGCGCGCCGGAATCAGTGGCCGCATCTGTTCGCGCGTCAACAGCTCGATGTGCGGGCCTTCCAGCTGGTCGAAGATATCGGCCGGAATGCCGATGTCGGCAACCACGACCTCTCCCGACTTTGATTCCGCCGGCGGCAGCACCAGCGGCAACTTCGGCGCGCCGAGCGCGATGGTCACCGTCGCGTCAATCGCATCGCCGATCAAGTCGCTGGTATCGGCCGACATCCCCGATGGCATATCGATCGAGACAATCGGCACCCCCGCCTCATTGAGGTCGGCGACCACCGTCTCGTAGAATCCGGTCAGCGGCGCCGACAGGCCAATGCCGAACATCGCGTCGATGATCAGATCGTGTCCGGTAATCTCGGCGCCGTGCAGCTCCCACGCGGTTTCGTCGGCGACTTCCACGACGGTCTGGCCAATGCGCCCGAGGATCTCGAGATTGACCCGCGCATCGCCCTTGATCTCGGTGACCTTGCCAATCACGAACACCGACACGTCCACACCGCGCTGCTGCAGCGTACGCGCGACGACGAAGCCGTCACCGCCGTTGTTGCCCTTGCCGCAGACGATGGCGACGCGGCGGTCAGCCAGGTCAGGATAAAGGGATTCGACGGCGGCCACTACCTGGCGGCCGGCGTTCTCCATGAGCACCAACGAGGCCAGCCCAATGTCCTGGATGGTGCGACGGTCGGCTTCGCGCATCTGATTGCCGTTAAGAATTCTCATTCGTGAGCCCAATGTAGCACCATCACGACTGCTTGAGGTACGCTCGTGACCGATGAGCGCATACGTCAACGTCAACGGCGTGATCACCGACGCCGCCCACGCCGTGATCCCGGTCTACGACCACGGCTTTCTTTATGGCGAAGGCGTCTACGAAGTCTTCCGGACCTATCACGGCGTACCGTTCCTGTTCGACCGCCACCAGGCGCGCCTGCGGGCGTCGGCGGCGCGCCTCGCGCTTGATGTGCCGTTCTCGGACCAGGAGGTCGAACGCCGCTCGCTCGAGACCATGGCGGCGGCGGGACTAGGCGACGGCAACGACGCCTACGTCCGTATTCTGCTCACCCGCGGAGTCGGTGAGATCACCTACGACCCCGCGGCCTGCCCCGTGCCGTCGCTGGTGATTATCGCCAAGCCCATTCCGCCTACGCCCGATGCGTATTACGAGCACGGCATCAAGGTGGTGATGGTGGAAGACATCATCCGCAACCATCCTGAGTCAGTGTCGCCGTTGATCAAGAGCAATAACCTGATCAACAACGCGCTCGGCATGCAACAGGCGATTCGTGCCGGCGCGGCGGAGGCAATTTTTCGCAATTACCGCGGTGAGCTGGCCGAATGCGCGCAGTCGAACCTGTTCATCGTGTCGAACGGCGTGGTGAAGACGCCGCCGCTCGACGCGGGCCTGTTGGCCGGCATCACGCGGGCGTTCACCATGGAAGCGGGTGCCGGCATCGGCATCGGCTGCCAGGAGACACCGCTCCGCGACGAGGATTTATTCGGTGCGGATGAGGCGTTCTACACGAGCACGACAAGGGAGATTGTGCCGATCGTGCAGGTGGACGACAGTAAGGTCGGCGATGGGCTGGTTGGGCCCATCACCAGGAAGTTGCTCGCGGAGTATCGTCACCAGGCGGCACGCCTCACGGCCGTCGGCGCGCGGTAGCGGGGACAAGGCGGCAGCACTCAAGTGCTGCCCTCCGGGCACCGTGTTACTGGTAGGACTCCATCGGCGGGCAGATGCAGACCAGGTTGCGATCGCCGTAGGGATTGTCGATGCGGCCAACGCTGGGCCAGAACTTGCCGGCCCTGACCCACGGCAGCGGATAGGCTGCCTTCTCGCGTGTGTACGCGTGCGGCCACGAGTCGGCCGACACCGCGGCGGCCGTGTGCGGCGCGTGCTTCAGCACGTTGTCCTTGGCATCCACCGCGCCGGTAATCACTTCCTCGATCTCCTGGCGGATCGCGATCAGCGCGTCGCAGAAGCGGTCAAGTTCGGCCTTGGGTTCGCTCTCGGTCGGTTCGATCATCTGCGTCCCTGGCACCGGGAACGACACCGTCGGCGCGTGGAAGCCGTAGTCCATCAAGCGCTTGGCGACGTCGCCCTCTTCCACGCCCTTGGCCTTGAACGCGCGCAGGTCGAAAATCATCTCGTGCGCGACGCGCCCGTTCTCGCGGGTGTAGAGCACGTCGTAGTGCTTCTCCAGGCGCGACTTGATGTAGTTGGCGTTGAGAATGGCGAAGCGGGTCGCATCCGTCACGCCGGCGGCGCCCAACATGCGGATGTAGGCGTATGAGATCAGCAGGATGCTGGCGCTGCCCCACGGCGCAGCCGAGACGGGCGGAATGGCTTGATCGTTCGACTCGCCGGCGACGGCTGAAGCCGTCGCCCTCCGGACGTCTACTAACGGATGGCCCGGCAGGAATGGCGCGAG
>JANLWW010000012.1:0-4417 GCA_031364805.1 Acidobacteriota bacterium | reverse complement strand
ATCAACCGTGAGCAAAGCTACGAGTTGACCGCGGGCCTGATGGCCGAGGCGCGAGCGGCCGGCTTCGCGTCGATCAACGTCGATCTCATCTACGGCCTGCCGTTTCAGACGGTCGAGTCTTTCGCGCAGACGCTGGAACAGACGCTGACCCTGAAGCCCGATCGGGTAGCCGCCTATTCGTTCGCGTTCGTGCCGTGGATGGGCGCCCACATGAAGGCGCTCGCCACCGATGCGTTGCCATCGGCGCGCCTCAAACTGGAACTGCTCGCCCTGACCATCGAGGCCTTCGTGCGCGCGGGCTACCGGCAGATCGGGATGGATCATTTCGCGCTGCCGACCGACGACTTGGGACGAGCGGTCGAGCAAGGCGCCCTGCATCGCAACTTCATGGGCTACACCGTGCAGAAGACCGCCGACATGGTCGCTGTCGGCGTGTCTGGTATTGGCGAAGTGCATGGCGCATTCGTGCAGAACACCAAGAAACTGAACGAATACTACGCTGCCGTTGGCTCCGGCCGCTTCGCGGTCGAACGCGGATACGAACTGTCGCCGGACGATCTGTTGCGCCGGCATGTGATCTCGGCGCTGATGTGCAACTTCCGCGTCGACATCGCACAGGTTGAAGGCGATTTCGCCATCGACTTTGGCGCGTATTTCGCCGCCGAGCTGAACGAGTTGACTGCCGCCCAGTCTGCCGCCACCGACGGCCTGGTCACGGTGAGCACGGCCTCAATTGATGTGACGCCGGTCGGGCGCCTGTTCGTGCGCAACGTATGCATGGTCTTCGACCGCTACCTGCGCGCAAGAACCGCCGGCGTCAAGCCGGTGTTCAGCCGGACGGTATGACCGCGCCTCGCGTGATCGTGGCTGGCGGAGGCATCACCGGACTGACCCTCGCCTTCACCCTAGAGGCCGAAGCCGCGCGGCTCGGAGTCAGGCCAGACATCGTAGTACTCGAGGCCGCGGCCGATGCCGGAGGGCATGCTCGCACAATCGAGGAAGAGGGCTGGGTGATGGAAGCCGGCCCGAATGGCTTCCTCGATCGCGAACCCGAGACGATGGCGTTGGTGGAGGAGCTGGGATTGACTCCCACGCTGGTCGAAGCCAACACCGCGGCCCGTCGTCGGTTCGTCCTGCGCCGCGGAGAGCTGGCGCTGGTGCCCGACTCGCCGCCGGCGTTACTGAAGTCAACCGTTGTCAGTTGGTCAGCCAAGCTGCGACTGATGCGAGAGCCGTGGGCGGCGCCGGCCCCTCCCGACCTCGACGAAACCGTCTTCGCCTTTGCGGAGCGCCGTTTCGGCCGCGAGGTCGCCGAGGTGCTGGTCGATACAGCCGTGTCAGGCATCTCAGCCGGAGACAGCAAGGCACTTTCAGTGCGCTCGCAGTTTCCCATTCTCGTCGAATGGGAACGCACGCACGGCAGTCTTTTGCGGGCCGCGCTGGCGCGCCGCAAGGGCGGCGCCGGCCGCGCGAAGCTTCTGAGCTTTGCGCGAGGGCTCGGCACGCTGACCGGGAAGCTTGCCGATCGCATGGGTTCGAGGCTGCTGACAGGCCGCGCGATTACGAACATCTCGCGACAAGCCGGCACCTGGCACGTGGAGCTGGCGGGCGGCCGCGCGATGGTGGCAGAGCATGTGGTTTTCACGACGCCTGCGCACCGAACGTCGGCGATCGTTCGCGGCGTAGATTCGAATCTGGCCGACCAGCTCGACGCCATTCCCTATGCCGGGCTGGCGGTCGTCGCACTTGGCTATCAGGCAACGTCAGTGCCGCGAGTACTGGACGGCTACGGCTACCTGGTTGCCAGGTCCGAGGACCTCGCCACCATGGGAGTGCTCTGGGAGAGCTCGATCTTTCCGGGCCGCGCTCCGCAAGGCGGCGCTCTGCTTCGTGTCTTCCTCGGCGGGGCGAGGCGCCCCGATGTGGCCTGTCTCGATGATGCTGCCTTGACCGCCCTGGCTCGCAGCGAACTGGTCGGCGTGATGGGGATAGCCGACCGGCCATTGCGGCACCGCGTGTTTCGCTGGCCATCGGCCCTGGCGCAGTACACGGTCGGGCACGAGGTGCGAGTCGCCGGCATCCGCGCTCGATTGGCGGGCCATCAGGGCCTGCACCTGTGCGGCACTGCATACGACGGCGCGTCTTTCAATCAGGCCATTGCGACCGCTCGAGGCTCGGCCCGGGCACTGGCCTCGCAGCTTCGAGCCACCTCATGACCATGCAGCACCTCGTTCTCATCACTTACGGCGAGCCACCCTCGTCTTCTTTCACCGAGCAACTGGTCTACTCCTGGAGGATTCTGCAAGGGCTGACACGCACAGTCGCCGACATCCCCCAAGCCGCCATTCCCTTTATCGCGCTGTCGCGCGCTCGCGGGCGGCAGCAGTTGTGGAATGCGAACGGTTATGAATCTCCGCTCGAGCCGATCACGCACGCCCAGGCGGCCATCATTCGCGACGTGCTGGAGCAGGAGCAACCGGGTACATGGGCCCTGCACGTGGCGTACGAATTCAGGCGGCCGTTGCTGTCCGAGGTGCTTGCTGCACTGCCCAGCCACGAACCGGTCTGGGTGGCGCCGATCTACGCCGCCGACTCTGCCTTCACGCACGAGCTTTCGCGACAGGCTGCCTTGGCGGCGGCCGCGCAACAGCCGCGGGAAACCCCCGTCCGTGTGCTGCCGGCTCTTGACGTCGACCTGCTCGCGAAAATCTCAGCCGAACATCTGCTGCGCGAAACCGGAGACGCCCAGCCGGATACTGCGCTCGTCCTGGCTGCGCATGGAACGCTCCTGGAGCCGGCGCGCCCAATCGATACCGGTCGCTGTCCGACCGAGCGGCTCTACGGCGCCATCCGCCAACGCGTCTCGCAGAACTTTGGGCTGATTCTGAACGGCTGGCTGAATCACACGCGCGGCGGACGCTGGACCGAGCCGCCGATCGAAGAAACATTGCAGCGGGTCAGTGACGCGGGCTTCACCAAAGTTGTCTATTACCCGTACGGGTTCCTGGCCGACAACGCCGAGAGCCAGCTCGAGGGGCAGCTTGCGGCTGCGGCGCGACCCGAACTGCGCGTGCGATTCCTGCCTTGCCTCAACGACTCCGTCAACCTGGCCGCGGCCATCGCCAACCAGGTACTCGTGAAGGAGCGATAGGCACGCGCGACGTCCCGGGGGTAAAGTTGGCTGTCCATGAGCCGAACTGCGTTAGTCGCCCTCCTGCTGGCAGGGCTGGTGGCGCCACCGATGCGCGCTGCGTTTATCGAACTCAGGCAGCCGACATTTCGCGCGGGCGTCGACCTGGTGACCATCGACGTCGTGGCCACCGGTGCAAACAGCGCTCCCGTCCACAACCTGAAAGCCGAAGATTTCGAGTTGCTGGAAGACGGCGTCCCGCAGCAGATCCAGACCTTCCAGTTTGTCGATCTCTCGAGCACCTCCGCCATCCGGCCGCTACCACCGGGGATTGCCTCCAACGAAGTTGAGCCCGCTGGGTTGTTTGTCGTGGTGCTCGATGAATTGGGCCTGCAGGTGGATGACGTGTCGCAGGCACGCCGGGTCAGCGAGAAATTCTTCAAGGAAACCCTGCTGCCCAACGATTACGTAGCGTTCATCCGTTCGGGCTCGACCTCGGGCTTTTTTCTCACCAGCGACCGCACGCTCGCGTTGAACCAGATCCCTCAGACCACGGGCCGCCGGGAACGTAACTTGGGGCTCGAACAGCCGGGGCTGGCGGCAACCGGCACGCCGACGCCGGCGACCAGCCTGGCGGAACTCGATTCGGCGATCGAAACCTTCGGTGTGGGCGAGAACGGTCGCGAAAGTTATCGGGTGTTGCTGAATGTGGTGGAGCAGCTGCGCCGCATTCCTGCCCGGCGCAAAGCGGTGCTGTGGTTCAGCCGCGGCGGTGGTTTACCGCCCGCTTTCTTCGACGCCGTGGAAATGGGACGCCTCTCCGGGCGCGACGACCAGGTGTTCTCGCAGTTGATCGATACGGCTCGCGCCGCGAACGTTGCCATCTATACCGTCGATCCGCGCGGGCTGCAGACTCCAGCCGCCGAAGTGAGCCGCGACGCAGAGCCGTTTGAAACCGGTGTGCTGAGCGACCTCGCAGCGGCCACGGGCGGTCGAGCGCTGCTTGGCAACGACTCGACTGGCGCGCTGGCCCAAGTGGCCGCAGAGAACCGCGCCTACTACCTGATTGGTTACGCACCGTCGCCCTCGACCGACAAGACCCGCGCCCGCAAGTTGTCGGTGCGAACACGCAAGCCGGGAGTGTCGCTTCTGCACCGGCGTGTCTACCTGCCTTCGACCGGAACCCAGGTTGCCGCGCTCAGCCTGGTCGAGTCGGCCCTGCCCGTGACCGGTGTGCCTATTGCTCTCGCACCTGCTGCGGTTGCGGGTGAGGGGAATCGCCGCGGT
>JANLWW010000011.1:0-79034 GCA_031364805.1 Acidobacteriota bacterium | reverse complement strand
GCGGCGGTCTACGCGTTCGCGCGCACCGCGGACGACTTTGCCGATGAGCCCGGTCGCCAAGCCGACGACCGCCTGCGCTTGCTGGATGAATGGCAGGCGAAGCTTCATCGCCCGCCGACAGACGAAATCTTCACCGCCCTGCATGACACGATCGAGCGCTTCCAACTGCCGATCGCCCTGTTCGAAGATCTCTTGAGTGCCTTCAGGCAGGATGTCGTCACGACCCGTTATGAGTCCTGGGCCGCCGTGCTGGATTACTGTCGCCGTTCTGCGAACCCGGTGGGGCGCCTCGTGCTGCGGCTGAGCGGCTATCGCGACGAAGCGCTCGATCGCGCATCCGATGCTGTGTGCACGGCCCTGCAGCTGACGAATTTCTGGCAGGACCTGGCGATCGACTGGCCGCGCGGCCGCCTCTACGTCCCGGAAGAAACCTGGCGAGCCGCCGGCGCCGACCCGGCACAGCTCGACCGCCGCAAGATGACGCCGGAGTGGACTGCCACCATGCGCGCGTGCGGCGAACGGACGCGGCAGCTGTTTGCCGATGGCCGCCCGGTCTGCGACGGTGTGAGCGGCCGCCTGCGCTACGAGTTGCGGGCTACCTGGCTCGGCGGGTCGCGTATTCTCGACCGCCTCGCCGCTGTCGATTTCGACGTCTTCACCTCGCGTCCGTCCCTCGGCACCGCGGACGCAATGGTGATAGCGTTTGACACGGCCTTTTGGCGCCGAGGCGCGCACCACGCGCACCCGAAGCACCATAGGCACCCTTAGGCACCCTAACCACCCGTGGCAAGAGACACGTCTTTCTCGTACTCGTTCTTGGTCCTGCCCGCGGAGCAGCGCGACGCCATTGGCCTGGTGTGGGATTTTTGCCGGGCGGTGGACGACGCGGTCGACGAAGCGCCTGACCCGGCTACCGCTGCGGTCGAGATCGCAAAGTGGCACGCGGAAGTGGGGCGGATGTTTGGCGGCGCCGCTCCGCTCACACCGCAGGGCCAACGGCTGACGCCGGTGATCGCGGCGTTCTCCCTGTCGCGGCCGCCCTTCGACGACCTGGTCGAAGGCGTAGAGATGGACCTGCGCCAGAGCCGCTACCAGACCTTCGATGAGCTCACGGGCTATTGCCGTCGCGTGGCTTCCGCCGTCGGCCTGATCTGCATCGAAATTTTTGGCGCGCAGGACTCGCGAGCCCGCGACTACGCCTTCAACCTTGGTCTCGCCCTCCAGCTTACGAACATCGTCCGCGACGTCGCGGTCGATCTGAAGAATGGCCGCGTCTACCTGCCGCAGGAAGACCTGACAAAGTTTGGCGTGAGCGAAGCCGACCTGGCTGCCGGCTCGGTGACCGAGCCGGTCCGCCACTTGCTGGCGCACCAGTGCCAGCGTGCCCGTCAGTTTTACACCGCTGCCGCGCAAGCCCTGCCCCATGCTGATGCGCACCGCCTGGTGGCTGCGGAGATCATGGGCGGAATCTACTTCGATATTCTCCAGCGCATCGAGCGGCGCGGCTACGACGTGTTCACCGAGGTGATTCGCGTGCCGAAGGCCGTGCGCGCCAAGATCGCACTTTCCATCTGGGCCCGCAGCCAGCTGTCTGCCCTGGGCTACCGGCTGTTCTCACGGGCGTGACCCCAGACGTCATTGTCATTGGCGGCGGCGTGGCCGGCTTCAGCGCCGCCACCGCACTGGCAGCCGCGGGCGCGCGCGTGCTTGTGCTGGAGGCGCGGCCAGGACTGGGCGGGCGAGCCACGGCATTCACCGATCCGGGCACGGGCGAACGCGTCGATAACGGTCAGCACGTCCTGATGGGGTGTTACGTCGACACGCTGGCGCTGCTCGAGCGCATCGGCGCGGCTGATCGTGTGCGATGGCAGGCGGGGCTGGCGCTGGCCATGATCGATCAGCGCGGCCACGAATCGGTGCTGAAGCTGCCGCCCATGCCGTCGCCGCTGCACCTGCTGGGCGGCGTGCTGGCATGGGACGCACTCAGTTGGGGGGAGCGGCTGTCGATTCTCCGGGTCGGTGCTGCGTTAGGCGGCGGCGCGGCGCCAGGAGGCGGCGCGGCGCCAGGAGGGCGGAACTTTAGTTCCGCCGCGGCTGCCGCCGAACCGATCATCAACCGAGAGACCGTTCGCGACTGGCTCACGCGTCATGGCCAGGCTCCGCGGCTGTGCGAGTTGTTCTGGGAGCCGCTGGCGCTGGCGGCGTTGAACCAATCCATCGATCAGGCCGCCGCGTCGTACTTCGTTCGTGTACTGGAGCAGATGTTCGGTCCCAATCCTGCGGCAGCGGCGCTGGTGATTCCTGCGGTGCCCCTGGACGAGATGTATGCTGAGCCGGCACGGCAGTGGCTCGCAGCGCGCGGACACGAGGTGCGGGTCAACGCGCCGGCCAGGGTGGACCTAGCCGGCGAGCGCGTGACGGGCGTGAGTGTTCGTGGCGAGCACATCCCCGCGCCGGTCGTGATCTCCACCGTGCCCTGGCACGCGCTCGACGGGTTGTTCGATGCCCCGCCGCCTGCGCTTGCGGCCACGATCGCCAACGCCTCAGCCCTTCCGAGCCTGCCGATCGTCACCGTCAACCTGTGGTTCGATCGGCCCGTGATGCACGAGCCGCTGGTTGGCCTGCCCGCCCGAGCCTTTCAGTGGGTGTTCGATCGCCGCGCTATTGTTGGCGGCACCGGTTCGCATTTGTCGTTGATCTCGAGTGGGGCCGAGGCCATTGTGGCGATGCCCAACGACGTGTTGATCGCCACCGCGCTCGCCGACGTCCGCGCGGCCTTGCCGGCTGCGCGCGGGGCCACCCTCCGAAAGGGGCTGGCCGTGCGCGAGAAGAGGTCGACCTTCTCGCTGGCACCCGGGGCGCCACCGCGGCCGCAGACCGTGACCGCAATTGCCGGCTTCCTGCTGGCGGGCGACTGGATCGATACCGGGCTGCCGGCGACGATCGAATCCGCGGCCGTGTCCGGCCACCGTGCGGCCGCAGCAGTTCAGAACCGTTCAGAACCTCTGGAATGACCTCCATCCTCGCGCACTATTCGGAGGTTGCCCTTAAGGGAAAAAACCGCCCGTGGTTTGTGGGGCGGCTCGTACGCCACTTGCACATGGCGCTGGCAGGCTTGAGCGTGAAAGAAATCCGCACGCCGATGGGGCGCATCGAGATTGTCCTTGGCCGCGAGGCCTCGGCCGGCGAGATTCGCGAACGCATGGCGCGGGTGTTCGGCATTGCCAATTACTCCGTCGCCACGCGAGTGCCGCTTGATTTCGACGGCATGGCCGACGCGATTGTCACGCGCCTGCCGCCGCGCGAAAGCGTGTCGAGTTTTCGCGTCTACGTTCGCCGGGCCGATCAGCATTTCGCCGTGCCGTCGCCAGACCTGGCGCGCGACCTGGGCGCGAAGGTGTGGCACGCGCGCGGGTGGAAGGTCGATCTCGACCACGCCGACCTGGTGATCTCGATCGAGATCGTGCCCGGCCAGGCCTACCTCTACTTGAACAAGGAGGCCGGACCCGGCGGGCTGCCGACCGGCACGGCCGGACGCGTCACCGCGCTGCTGTCTGGCGGCATCGACTCACCCGTCGCCGCGTGGCGCCTGATGAAGCGCGGTTGCCACGTCACACTGGTGCATTTTCACAGCGCTCCGTTTCTCTCGAACACCTCGCAGGAAAAGGCGCGCCAGCTCGCCGGCGTGCTCACCAGGTACCAGCTGCGTTCGCGGTTGTACCTGGTGCCGTTCGGCGAGCTGCAACGGCAGGTCACGCTCAGCGTTCCGGGCGACCTGCGCGTGATCATCTACCGGCGGTTCATGTTGCGCATTGCCGAGCGCATTGCGCGTCATGTTCGTGCCCGCGCATTGGTGACCGGCGATGTGATTGGCCAGGTGGCGTCGCAAACACTCGATAACATCGCCGCCGCCGATAGCGCAACCCGGCTGCCGATTCTGCGTCCGCTGGTGGGCATGGACAAGGAAGAGATCATCGGCCAGGCGCAGCGGATCGGCACTTTCGGGATCTCGATCGTGGCCGACGAGGACACCTGCACCCTGTTCACGCCGCGGCACCCCGAAACACACGCCCGCCGCCACCAGATCGACGAGGTGGAAGCAGCCCTGCCGGTGGCCGAGATGGTGAAGGCGGCGACGGCGCTGGCGGCCGTGGAGGACCTGACCTACCCAGTGGTAAAGTAAGTCGGCATGCC
The DNA here is from genome assembly GCA_031364805.1 of Acidobacteriota bacterium. Classification (GTDB taxonomy): domain Bacteria; phylum Acidobacteriota; class Vicinamibacteria; order Vicinamibacterales; family UBA2999; genus 12-FULL-67-14b. The sequence continues at coordinate 74,840 of JANLWW010000011.1, read as the reverse complement.
TACCGTCGAAGAGATTCTCGGAGCCGACGCCAGCACCCTTCTTCAGCACCAGTGCAAGATCCCGAAAGAGACGCTGCACCTGCCCGGCCCCGACTTCGTGGATCGCATCCACAGCGCGTCGGACCGGCCCGTGCCGGTGCTTGGACGCTTGCAGTCCTTGCTCGATCACGGACGCCTCGGCGGCACCGGCTACGTCTCCATCCTGCCGGTCGACCAGGGCATCGAGCATTCCGCCGGCGCGTCGTTTGCGCCCAACCCGCAGTATTTCGATCCCGAGAACATCGTCAAACTCGCCATCGAAGGCGGCTGCAACGGCGTCGCCTCAACGCTCGGCGTGTTGGGGATGGTCGCGCGCCGGTACGCGCACAGGATTCCGTTCATCCTCAAGCTGAACCACAACGAGTTCATCTCCTACCCCAACGCCTACGATCAGATCCGCTTCGCCAGCGTGAAGCAGGGCTTCGACATGGGCGCCGCCGGCGTCGGCGCGACCATCTACTTCGGCTCGGAAGAGTCGAAGCGGCAGATCCAGGAAGTGACCGAGATGTTCCAGCACGCGCACGAGCTGGGCATGTTCACGGTGCTGTGGTGCTACCTGCGCAACAGCGCCTTCAAGACCAAGGACGTGGATTACCACCTCGCCGCCGACCTCACCGGCCAGGCGAACCATCTCGGTGTGACCATCGGGGCGGACATCATCAAGCAGAAGCTGCCCGAGACTAATGGCGGCTACAACGCGATCGCGTTCGGCAAGACGCACAAGAAGGTCTACTCGGACCTGAGTAGCGACCACCCAATCGATCTCACGCGCTACCAGCTCGCCAACTGCTACATGGGCCGTGCCGGCCTGATCAACTCCGGCGGCGCATCGGCTGGCGAGAGCGACCTCAAGGAAGCCGTGAAGACGTCGGTGATCAACAAGCGCGCCGGCGGCATGGGCCTGATCTCGGGCCGCAAGGCGTTCCAGCGTCCGATGAACGAGGGTGTCGCGCTTCTCAACGCGATCCAGGACGTTTATCTCAGCAAGGACATCACCATCGCGTGATGGCGCGGCTTGGGCAACCCGCTCGGGTTGCCCTGATCGGTCTCGCCGCGCTCATCCTGGTCGCTGGCGCTCTCGAACTGACGCGCACCGGCTATTCCGTTGACGAAGAGTTCACGGTGTTCGCCGTTCGCGGCATCCAGGCTGAGGGCCTTCCCCTGCTGCCCTCGCGACTCCTCTACGATCGCGGTCTCGCCTATTCCTACGCCAGTTGGATGGCAGGCGCTCTTTCCCGCACCGAGCTGCCGGCCTTTCGTACGCTGAGCCTGCTGACCGCACTGGCGTCGGCCCTGATCGTGTTTGCAATCGTCCGGCGGCTCGCGACCGAGCGCGCGGCGTTACTGGCGGCCCTGCTCGTGGTGGCATCGCTGCCGTTCTGGACCACCGCCACATCGGGCCGGTTCTACGCGCCCTTCCTGGCGGTGTATTTAATTGGCCTTTACCTGATGAGCCTGATCCACGCCGGTGCGCTCACCCGCCGGATCGTGGTCGCGCTCGTGCTCACCGCAGCGATCGGCCGCTGGCTGCACGAACTCGAGTTCACCGCCGCCGGCATCCCCATGCTGTGCGCCGTCTTTGGTCCGCGGCTCGATCGGCGCAAGTGGCTGGTGGCCACTACGGCCGTGCTCGTTGGATTGGCGGCCGCGCAAGCGACGCTGTTGGTGCTGCACGCTCTCGCGCCGGGCAATGGCGAGACGATGGTGAGAAGGTTCTTCCTGTGGCAGGTGCTGAACCTGTTCGAGGTCCCGGCGGATCGGCAATACGGCGTCGTGCTTGCCGCGATGGTGCTGTCGTGGCTGATCGTGCCGCGCCGCGCGGCGCTCGCCACCGTGCTCGCCTTCTGTGGCGCTGCAATGGTGATCGCGTTCTCGCTGGCGCGCGCGACCAACGTTGGGCCGATCAACCTCGCGCTGGTCGCGGCGGTTCTATCCGAGGGCGCCAGGTATCCGCTCGATATGTTCCGGCACATTGCCGCCGTGAACCCGGTCGCAATGGCTGCGGTGCTGGCGGGCCTGGTGGCGCGCCTGGCCGGCGTCGGCGGCGAGTGGAAGCCGCACGAACGCACCGCGCACTGGCTATGGATGTTCTGGGTGCTGTGGTTTGGCGCCATCGATTCCGGCATCACCAGCAACTACCTTCTGTTGCCGGTGGCGTTCATGATGATCGCTATTGCCATCGACGTCGATGCGATTGTCGGCCACTACCTGCCGCCAGTGTCTGCTACCAGCCGGCGCTTCGGCATTGCCGTGATCAGCCTGGTCGCCATCGCGGTGGCTGTCGATCAGTGGCGCGGAACCGGCTCGCCGGCCGCTCGCCTCGAGGTGGCCAGGCCGACGATCGCGGTCACCGGCATCGACGAAGTTCGTGCCGACCTGCAACCAAGCGATCGCATTGCCTGCACCGACGAACTCGCCTGCCTGCTGCTGGTGGGCCGCATCGATCGCTGGCTGGCGCTGGACGACTTCGTTCGCGAGCGTTTTCTCGTGACCCTTCGCAACGGCACCGCCGCTGGCGTTTACACCGGCGCCCCCGCGGTGTTTCGGCCCGGCGACCTGTTCTCGCCCAACGCGGATGGCACGCTGCCGGACCGCGTGTTCGTGGTTGATGTCTTCAAGGACTACCCGATTGGCAGTTCGCGCTCGTGGTTGCCCAGGGCCATCGAGCTTGACGGCCTGCAGGTAACGCCGCTGCTGGAGACGCCGCAGGCCCGGGTGCTGCAGATTTCGCCCGCAGAAGGGAATGCCGTCCGACAACCTTGGAGTACCCCCTTGCAGCCGACCAAGCGCGGTGTGATTATGGTCGCACCGCGCCTGAATCATTCGCTGGTGTCGTCGGTTGACCAGAACGGGAGGTACTGCTGTGAGTGACTCAAACCTGATCACTATCTCGACATTCCGCTCCACCGCCGATGCCCAGCTCGCCAAGGGCATCCTGCATCAAGAGGGAATCGAGTCGATGATTCGGGCCGACAACGCCGGCGGCATGTATCCGGCGATCGGCGGCGCCGATCTTCTGGTGAGATCTGAGGATGCTGCCAGGGCTCACGACGCGCTCCAGGACCTCGTTCGCCGGTGACGATGGACAAGCTCAAGCCTTGTGTGACGATCCACATGGCGGCAAGTCTCGATGGTTTCATTGCCCGAAACGACGGCAGTGTTGACTGGCTGGAAACCGCGGACCAGTTTGACGGCGGCGACACCATGACCCCGGAGTTTGTTGCAGAGTTCCTCACGACCATCGACTGCTACGTCATGGGTTCGCGAACCTATGAAACCGCGTTGGAGTTTGAGGCCAGGGGGATGGGTTGGTCCTACGGAGACAAGCCAACGTTCGTCCTCACCAGTCGCGAGCTCCGCAAGACCAGGGCCAGTGTCGAGTTCTACTCGGGTGAGCTCGCGCGCCTGGTGACCGAGAGGTTGAAGCCAAACTTTCGCAGCATCTGGTTCGTTGGCGGTGGTGCAGTCTGCGGCGAATGCCTCCGCCTCGGACTCGCGGACGAGGTGCGCTATTCGATCATGCCCATTCTGATTGGTGAGGGCGTTTCGTTCTTCGATCGGCTCGACACGGATGTGGCGCTTCACCTCGTAGAGGTGAAGGGATACGACAGCGGCATGGTTGCGCTTCGTTACGAGGTGCGACGTTGACTCGTCTGTTCATCGTGCTGCTACTGACGCCCGCCGTGAGCCTTGGCTCGGCCATGGCCGCTGGACGTCAGGCGACTGAGGTCACCACGCTGTCCGGATCGTTGCGGGCCCACGTGCAGGCCGAGCAGTTTCAGATGGTCACGTCCATCAGAGGCCTGCCGCTCGGCGTCCGCGACGGGCTGCAGACCTTGTTCGGCGGGGGACTCGACATCGCCGAGCCAGGAGCAGAGTTTCGGATGACCGATGTGGTCGTCAATCCCAACTTGCCGACTCGCCGGCTGGTCGCGGCAGGGTGCTCGACCGACCACTGCATCGTCTATTTCGAACGCCGCGGGATCGGCCACACATGGCAGGTGGCGCTGTTTCACTGGACGCCGTCGGGCACTCGACTCGAGTGGAGTGGCACGGCGCCGGGGGGATTGTCGACCGTCGACGACGTTCGGAAGGCAATTCTCTCGGGAGCGATCAAGGGCCGACGACTCTAACCGCTCCGATCGCCGCCGTCAGGAGCCGATAATTCGGCTATTCTCTGCTGATGATTAGCCGCCGCGATTTTGTGAAGTCCGCCTCCCTGGCTGCTGCCGTGCCGCTGACTGGCATGGCCCAGGCGCCGTCAGCGACGCAAGCCCCCGCCGTGATGCGGACTGTGCGGCCGGTGGTGATATCTGACTACTCCGGCTGGGAGTTCAAGAACGGTGGCACCGAGAACGCGGTGCAACGCGCGTTCAGACTGATCACCAGCGGCCAGGACGTCCTTGATGCGCTGATTGCCGGCGTCAACATTCCAGAACTCGATCCGCTCGAAACCGGCATCGGCTACGGCGCGCTGCCAAACGCCAACGGCGTGATCGAACTCGACGCGTCGTGCATGCACGGCCCCAAGAAGCGGGCTGGCGCTGTGGCGTGTCTTGAGGGCGTGCGCACGCCGTCATTGGTAGCGAAGGCCGTGATGGACTACACCGACCATCACTTGTTGTCTGGCGCCGGGGCGCAGCTGTTCGCCCGTCACATGGGCTTCACGGTCGAGGACGATCTCAACACCGACAACTCGCGCCGGTTGTGGCGCGAGTGGAAGCGCCGCGTGGACCCGGAGCACTGGCTCGATCCCAATGGCGCCGAGCGCAAGCCCAAGCCGCGGCACGAGAAGGATCCTGGCGACGACGCGGCGTTGCAGGCGCGATCGTTGGCGGCCGGCCTGGCGATGGTGCGCGACGGCTTGATCCCCGAGGGCAGCTTCTGGGGCACGATCAACTGCAACGGCATTGGCCCCTCTGGCGACCTGTGTGGCGTGACCACCACCAGCGGGCTGGCGTGGAAGATTCCCGGGCGCACCGGCGACTCGCCGATTCTGGGCGCAGGCCTTTACGTGGACAACGAAACCGGCGCCGCCGGTTCGACTGGTCGTGGCGAGGCGAACCTCTACAACCTTTCGTCGTTCCTGATCGTGGAATCAATGCGCCGCGGCATGTCGCCGAAGGACGCCGGCATGGAAGCCCTCAAGCGCATCAAGGCCAACACTATTGAGGCGCGGTTGCTCAACACCAAGGGCAATCCCAACTTCAACATTCGCTTCTTCGTGCTCAACAAGCGCGGGGAGTACGCCGGCGTGGCGATGTACCGCGCAGGCGAGTCGCAGTTTGCCGTGTGCACCGAGAACGGCGCGCAGGCGCTGGAACTCGAACCGTTGCTGCCTGGCGCGCCCGGCGACTAGCGTGGCGTCCGACCCAGACCGGGTGATGCGGAGGGGTCTAAGCCCTTCGCGTTGAGGTAGTCTCGCAGGGCTTCGCTGGTGCTGCGAAACGCCAGTTCGTCCCAGGGGATCGCGTCGAGGTCGAACTCCCTCGCCTCGAGCCCCTCATCATCTACCGCCAGCTCGCCGGAAATCCTGGTCGCGGCATAGACGATAATCACGGGCGCACGACCCGCATACGAGTAGATGTCGATCAGGTGATCGAGCCGGACGTCGAGGCCGGCTTCTTCGCGCGCCTCGCGAATGGCCGCCAGCGTGATCTCCTCACCACGATCAACGTAGCCGCCGGGAAACACCCACTTGCCATAACCAGGCTCGATCGCCCGCCTCACGAGCACGATCTGCTTCCCTTCGTTTACGCGAATGATGGTGCCGACCGCAATCTTGGGATCCAAATAGAAGACGAACCCGCACGCCGCGTTGGTACAGACCAACCGCTTGGGCTCGGTCACCTTCAGCACCCGAGGCTCGAGCGGGCTGCCGCAGACCGGGCAGAACTTGTAGGGCGGGTTCATGTCGTGCGAGTGCATAGGCAAGCCCCCAGTATAGAATTTGATCATGTCGATCCTTAAAGTCGCCCGGATGGGCCATCCCGTCCTCCGCGCCAAGGCCCGGACCGTCGACAAGCTCGAGATCAAGACCCAGGCCGTGCAGGATTTCATCGACAGCATGGTTGACACGATGTTCGAGTATGCGGGCGTCGGCCTGGCGGGCCCGCAGGTGCACGAAAGCATCCGCGTGTTTGTCGCCATGCTTGATTCTGACGGCCAGGGCGACGGCGACGCCACCGTCTTCATCAACCCCGAGATCACCGTAGTTGGCGATCAGACCGTCGAGGGCTGGGAAGGCTGCCTGAGCATTCCCGAAATTCGCGGCCGGGTGCCGCGGGCGCAGCACATCAAGGTGTCGGCGCTCGACCGCCATGGCAAGCGCTTCGAGCTCGACCTGAAGGATTTTCCAGCGCGTGTCATCCAGCACGAAGCCGATCATCTGGACGGTGTACTGTTTTTCGACCGCATGAAGGCGCTCGGCTCGCTGACCTACCTCGAAGAGTATTCGCGTTACCACGCGCGCCGCGATAAGGAAGACGATGATGACGAAGACGATGAGTAGGGCGGTCGTCGTGACCGGTGGGGGCCGGGGTATTGGTCGCGCGGTGGCGCTGGCATTCGCGGTCCCAGGTAACCTGGTGGTGATTACCGGCCGCACGGTTGCGCCGCTCGAGGAGACCGCAAGAGCGATCGAGGCGAAGGGCGCCACCGCGATCGTCCTCCAGATGGATGTCACAGACGAGGCGAGTGTCGCCAGCAGCCTGGGTTCGCTCCACGGCCGGGTGCCGTCGATCGATGTGTTGGTGAACAACGCCGGCGTTGGTGGGGGAGAGAACGTTCAGGGGTCCGACGTGGCCCGCTGGAAGAACACCATCGACACCAACCTCACTGGCATGTTCCTGGTGACGCGCGCACTGCTGCCGATCGTCGCCGAGGGGGGCCGCATCATCAACATGTCGTCGGTGCTCGGGAGGTTCGGTGCGCCTGGTTACACCGCCTATTGCGCGTCGAAGCACGGCGTCATCGGATTTACGCGCGCGCTCGCGCTCGAGGTGCTGAAGCGGAAGATTACCGTCAATGCGCTCGCGCCCGGCTGGGTCGAAACCGAGATGGCGGTTCTCGGCATGACCCAGGGCGCCAGCCACAGCAAGGTGACCTACGAGCAGTTCAAGGAACGCTCGTTGGCGGCGGTGCCGATCAAGCGGATCATCCAGCCTGAAGAAGTGGCGGGACTGGTCAACTACCTGGCCAGTGCCGACGCCGGTGCCATTACGGGTCAGTGCTTCAACATCGACGGCGGCCAAACGATGGGTTAGCGCTATTTCTTGACGCCGGTGCCGTTCATCGAGAACTGGCCGCCGTTGATGTCGAACAACACCTTCACCTTGTCGGTGCCATCGGGCGTCATCGTAATCACGGCGTCGAACGGGTTGCCCTGGAAGTTGCCGGCGAACTTGAGCACCAGGTTCTCTTTATCCTTGCTGACGTCGGTCACCTTCTGGGTCTCGGGAGCCATCTGGCTGCTCATCTCGGCGACGACCTTGCCGCCCTCGTCTTTCAGGACGACCGACTGCTCCATGGCGCCCTGCGGCGAATCCAGGGTGAGAACCCAGTTGCCCATAAAGCTGCCGGCATCGCCCGGGGCGAGCTGGGCGAACGCCGCGAGAGGGGAAAGCACAAGCGCCAACGTAAGTGTTCCGATCAGGCGTGCCATGGTAAGAATCCTTGTTGTCTCCGCCGGGAGCATCCCGGCGGTTCCTGCGAATATTAGCACTGGACCGACCCCAAGAACGTCGGGCGAGCGCGTATAATTGCGTGCATTCCGATGCCCGCCTTGGCGCTCGACACCGCACCTCCGAAAGTCACGTTGCTATCGTCACCGGCCGTGCCGTACGACGGCGCCATTGCCGCGGCCCGCACGTGCTATTCGCCCCGTGTGATCGCACGCAGCGAAGTTACCGACAAACAGCGCGATTCCATCGGTCCGCTGACCTTCGAGGGAGGCCATCACACCGTCTTTCAGCACGCCCATTTCGAATTCGGTCTCGAGAACATCTCGCGGCAACTGGTGTGGAGCGTCCTGCATTCGTATCCCTTCTACAACTCGGAACAGTCGAGCCAGCGCTACGTCAAGCTGAACGAGCCACGCGCGTTTGTGCCACCCCTCACTGGTGACGCACTCGACATCTACGAGCAGGCGGTGTTGAAGGCGTGGGATGCCTACGCACAGCTCTCTGCGCTGCTCAAAGACGACGCCTGGGCGATCCTGAAGGAGCTGCGCTACGTCAGGCCGACCAATTCACCGGCGCGGCTGAAGGTCGTCGAGCGCGAGGCCGAGAAGAAGGCGATCGAAACCGCGCGCTACGTGATTCCGATCGGCGCGTTCACGTCGATGGTCCACACCGTGTCTGGCATCGTGCTGCATCGCCTGTATCGCATGCTCAATGCTGGCGACGTGCCGTACGAAGCCGCGATGGTGATTGGCGCCATGGTCGACCTCGTGAAAGAAGTCGATCCGATGTTCTTCGAGAAGATCGGGCTCGACACCATGGCGCGCGAGTCGATGCCCGAGATGCAGTTCCCCAACACGCGCGCCTCGGGCGATGCGTTTGCCGCAGAGTTCGATCGCCGGCTGCAGGGCCGGGTGTCGCGCCTGCGCGACTGGTCGGCAGGCGCCGAGCGCGTGGTAGCCGACGCCGTGCGCGCCACCTTCGGCATCACCACCGTGGAAATGGACGACGCGGAAGCGATCGATCGGGTGATGAACCCGGCGCGCAACCCGTACCGTGTTGACCTGCTCGACGTCGCGTACCACTCGCCGATGATGCGCACGCTCAACCACGCGAACTACGTGTTCGAAAAGAAGCTGAGCCACACTGCTGACTCGCAGGACCAGCGCCACCGAATGGTGCCGGCGTCGCGGCCCATGATGACACTGGCCGACACTACCCAGCCCGACTACATCACGCCGCGCCTGATTCGCCAGAACCCCGAGGCGCTGGCGGTGTTCGAGCAGGCCATGGCCGACGCGTGGGCCGCCAAGAACCAGCTGCTCGCGCTGGGCGTGCCGCTCGAGTACGCGCTCTACGTCGTGCCCAACGCCAAGGCGCTGCGGCTGGTCGAGTCGGGCTCGTTCATCGCGCTGCAGCACAAGTGGACGCTGCGTACCTGCTTCAACGCGCAGGAGGAGATCTACCTCGCGTCGATGGACGAGATCAGCCAGGTCAAGGAAATTCATCCGCAGCTGGGCCGCTTCCTCGGCCCGCCGTGCGTGCTGCGCAACAAGATCGTGTCGCCGCGGTGCACCGAGGGTTCCCACTTCTGCGGGGTGCCGGTCTGGAATTCGTTCCCGCACGCCGAGCGCCGGCTCTGAGGTGGCGCCGATCCTGCCGTGGATCGCGCACCTCTACACCGCGACGGGGACCGTGATTGCCCTGCTTGCGACCGGCATGACCTTCGCTCATAACTTTCGCGCGGCTTTTATCTACCTCGTGGCGGCCACGTTCGTCGACGCCACCGACGGCGTGCTGGCGCGCGCACTCAAGGTCAAGGAACGCCTGCCGCACTTCGACGGCGCCCGCCTCGACGACATCGTCGATTACCTTACCTACGTGTTCGTGCCGGTCTTGATCGTGTGGCAGGCGCAACTGGTGCCGGTGGCGTTTCCGGTGTGCGCGGCCATGCTGCTATCGAGCGCCTACGGGTTTGGCCAGGCCGACGCCAAGGTCAAGACCGGGGATCACTTCTTCACAGGGTTCCCGTCTTACTGGAACATCGTTGTCGTGTATCTCTATGTGCTGCAACTCTCGCCAATGGTCAATGCGGTCGTACTGCTGACGCTGGCGCTCCTGGTGTTCGTGCCGATCCGTTACATCTACCCCTCGCGCACCACGGTCTTGAAAGTGCCCACGCTGTTGCTTGGCACGGCGTGGGCACTTCTGTTTGTCCGGATCATCTGGCGCTTGCCTGCCGTTGACGGTCCCTGGATCGCGCTGTCTCTGGTGTTCCCGGTTTACTACGTAGGGCTGTCCCTGTGGTTGAATGGCGGCGCTAAAGCGCCGCCCTCCCGGTAGTCGAGAACATGTCGCCGCTCGTCGTTATCTTCATCACGGTCTTCATCGACCTGTTGGGCTTCGGAATCATCATTCCGCTGTTGCCGTTCTATGCGGAATCGTTCGGCGCCTCCGCGCTCACCATTGGCCTGCTCGGCACCAGCTTCTCGCTGATGCAGTTCCTGTTCTCGCCGATCTGGGGACGCTGGTCCGACAGGATTGGCCGCAGGCCGATCATCCTGATCGGGTTGATGGGGTCGTGCCTGTCGTATTTAGCGCTGGCTCTTGCCACCTCGCTGCCGCTGATCTTCTTCGCGCGCATTATCGGTGGCATCGCCGGCGCCAACATCCCAACCGCCCAGGCGTACATTGCCGACGTGACGACTCCCGAGAACCGCGCGAAGGGCATGGGCATGGTTGGCGCGGCGTTCGGGCTGGGGTTTATCTTTGGTCCGGCAATTGGCGGCTTGCTGAGCCGGCTCGGTCCCGAAGCGCCAATGTGGTTTGCCTCAGTGCTGTGCCTGGGTAATTTCATCGCCGCGTGGTTCCTGCTGCCGGAATCGCGCCGGGTCTCGGCTGAGACCAAGACGCTCGGTCGAATGGAGGCGTTCAGGCATGCGCTCACCAAGCCCGTCCTGGTGCTGCTGCTGGTCCTCTACTTTCTCGTGACGGCGGCATTCTCGAGCTTTGAAACGACCTTCGCGCTGTTTAGCGAAGCGCGCTTCGGCTTCACCTCGACCTCAATTGGTTTCCTGTTCGCCTTCATCGGCCTGGTGCTCGCCACCATCCAGGGCGTGCTGGTTCACCAGGTCGTGAAGCGGGTGGGCGAGGCCCGGTTAATACCGGTCGCGATCTTCTGTATCGCGCTCGGCATTGGCCTGGTGCCGTTCGCGTGGAGCGTGCCGACGCTGCTGGTGGCCCTGGGGATCCTGGCGGTGGGCATGGGCTTCAACAACCCGTCGTTGTCGTCGATGGTGTCGCGGTTGTCCGATCCCAACGACCAGGGCGGCATTCTCGGGCTCGCCTCATCACTCGCCAGTCTCGGCCGCGTCGTCGGCCCGGCGTGGGGCGGGTTCCTCTACGACTCATACGGGATGACTACGCCCTACCTGAGCGCGTCGGGGCTGATGCTCGTCGCGTTCGCGGTGTCGTTTATTGGACTCTCGCGGCTACGCCATGAAACCCATTCTCCTGCACGCGGGTAATCCCGGCCCGTTTACCGGCGAGGGCAACTGGACGTACTTGATTGCCGGCGATCGTCCCATCCTGATCGACGCCGGTATTGGTAAGCCCGCGCATCTCGATGCGATCGCGGCCGCCGTGGTGGCGGGCCCGGCAGAAGTCATCGTCACCCACGCGCATTCCGACCACACCGCTGGCGTGCCAGCCATCCAGTCGCGCTGGCCTGGGACTCGCTTCGCAAAGATGCCCTGGCCGGGACGCGACAAGAACGTTCCGTGGCGGCCGCTGGCCGATGGCGACAGGGTGATGACCGGCGCAGGTCCGCTGACGGTGCTGCATACACCGGGGCACTCGCCGGATCACTTGGCCCTCTGGCACGAAGATTCAGCGTCGTTGTTCATCGGCGATCTGCTTCAGCAGGGCAGCACCGTGTTCATTCCTGCCTCCGACGGTGGCAGCCTCGCCGATTACCTGAAGTCGTTGAACCGGTTGCTGCAGCTCTCCCCAACACGCGCGTGGCCGGCGCACGGCCCGGTGATCGAGGAACCGGTCCAGTTGATCCGGCAGTACCTGGAACATCGCCTTCAGCGTGAGGAGCAAGTGGTAGCGGCGCTAATGGAGGGGTTGCAGAGGGTGGACGTGATCACCGCGCGCATCTACACTACCCTGTCGCCCGCGCTCACGCCGATGGCGCGCGAGAGCGTGCTCGCGCATTTGGTGAAGCTCGAAGAGGAGGGCAAGGCCCGGCGCGACGGTGTCGGTTGGGCTGCTGTGTGGTAGCTGTTCTTGCCATCTTCTCAAGCCTGGACGATCGCAGTTCTTGCGATCGGTGTGCGGGCCATACGGATTTCAGGCGCAAACCCTAACGGCACGCCCCTCGCAGCAACACGGGCATGCCCAACGTCCCGGCCGTTGAGAACGGCCGCCCAAAACTCATGGAGCAGGTTCGATCGGCTATTCGGCTTCGGCACTTCAGCCCGAGGACCGAAGATAGCTACGTCGCCTGGATCCGGCGTTACATCGTGTTCCATGGCATGCGGCATCCCGTGGACATCGGCGCGCCCGAGGTGGCGGCGTTCTTGAGTGATCTTGCTGAGCACCTGAAAGTGTCGGCCTCGACGCAGAACCAGGCGTTCTGCGCACTGTTGTTCCTGTATCGGCACGTGCTTGAGCGGCCGCTGGCGCCACTGGCGAGTGTGACCTGGGCGAAGAAGGGGACTCACATGCCGGTCGTGCTGTCGCGAGAGGAGGTCGCGCAGGTGCTGGATCATCTGCAGGGCGTGGCGTGGCTGATTGCCGTGTTGCTGTATGGCGGCGGGCTTCGGCTGAGCGAGTGTCTGGATCTGCGAGTGAAGGATATGGACCTGTCCGGCCGTCAAGTCATGGTTCGAGCGGAGAAGGGCGGCAAGGATCGGCCGGTGCCGTTGCCGGCGATGGTGGTGGAGGCGCTAACGCATCATTTGCAGGATGTGAAGCGGCTGCATCAGCGCGATCTGGCGGGTGGTTTCGGCAGGTTGACGATGCCGGATGCGCTGGCGCGGAAGTACCCGAATGCGCCGGTCGAATGGCGGTGGCAGTTTGTGTTTCCGGCGACGCGGATCTGCCGGGACGCAAGGTGGGGGCCGCCCAGCCGTTTCCGGTTGCATGAGTCAGCAGTGCAGAAGGCGGTTGCCGAAGCCGCGAAGCTGGCGGGCCTCGAGAAGCGCGTCTCGTGTCACGTGTTCCGCCATAGCTTCGCAACGCACTTACTGGAGAGTGGGGCGGACATCCGGACGGTGCAAGAGCTATTGGGTCACAAGGACGTCAGCACGACGATGATCTATACGCACGTACTGAATCGAGGTGTGATGGGCGTGCGAAGTCCGGCGGATCAGTTGCCCGTGCCGGCGCGCCGGTGATGTGACCGCTGACCATCGACGCGCCCTGGCGGCTAAGGCCCAACGCAGCCACCCGGCCACGTCGGTGCTATCATCCGGCGCACGCAACACTTGCCGTGTGCCTGCTGCCGTCGGCTTCGACTTCCTTAGCCGCCTGCATTCGGCAAAGGATGGTTCGAGTTAGGCCGACGGGCAAGCGGTATAGATATAGTTAGCCCCTCCAAACGGATGATCGGGAAATGACGGCGTATACTCGGAAGAGCCGAATCGGAGAGAGCTAGCCATGGCCGACCAGATTCCGGGCGTACATTCGGATTCCGACATTCTCGGGGGGACACCCGTTTTCGTTGGCACACGTGTGCCAGTTCGGGCGTTGCTCGACTATCTCGAACATGGCCGACCCCTGGCGGAATTCCTGGACGACTTTCCGACCGTTGAGAAGGCCTTGGCCATCGGTGTGCTCGAACACATGAAGCAGCTCGTGGCACATGCGCCTGCTTCTCGATGAATGTGTCCCGAAGCGGCTCAAACGCGAGCTGCTCGGCCATGAAGTCAAAACAGTTCAAGACATAGGCTGGGCGGGCATTAAGAATGGGGCCTTGCTCAAGCTCGCTGACACGAAATTCGACGCTCTCCTAACGGTCGATCAGGGTATCGAGTATCAGCACAATCTCTCAGGCCTCAAGATCAGTGTTGTTGTCATGTTGGCCGCCAGCAACGACGTTGACGACCTGCTTCCGCTGCTGCCGGGCGTTGAAGAAGCGCTGGCAAGCTTGCGAACCGGAGAAATCATGCGCGTGGGTGGCTAACATTCAAATGGAGCCGACGCGCCCAGTGTCTCGTGCCATTGTGTCGCCAGGGCGCGCGGCTCATTTGACGCGTTAGGCGGGCAACACTCACGTCGAAATTGAGAAGTGTCATTTGACGAGTCTCGCGGAAGGCAACCCAGGAGTGCCTGGCCACTAAGGAGTCCAATGAAATCGAAGCCCAGCTCGTCTCGCCGTTTCGGCTACCGTCCTGCTGTTGTTACGGTCCTCCTGATCGGGGTCGTTACAGGTGCGCTGTTTGCTGTCGGTGGAGACAAGGCCGAGTATGTCGGGGGCACGCTCACCGGCATCAAGGAGAAGACCGAAGGTCGGTTGGTCACTACGTCTGAGTCAGTCTTGACTTTTGATGCGGGTTCCAAAGGCTCGGCGACGATCCCGTATGCAACAGTCACGTCACTTGAGTACGGTCAAAAGGCCGGCCGGCGCGTAGGAGTGGCGATCATGGTCAGTCCGCTCGCGCTTTTCTCGAAGAAGAGGAATCATTTTCTCACGATCGCCTACAAGGACTCGACAGGCAAAGAGCAAGCAGCAGTCTTCGAGCTTGGGAAGGACATCTTTCGAACGACCCTCAAGATCCTCGAAGTTCGCACGGGCAAGGAAATCGAACTTCAAGACAATGAGGCGTGTAAGCAATTTAAGACGCCAAAAGAGTGCGAAGGCAAATAGCTCACGCGCAATTGAGCCACGCCGCCTAACACCCAAATGGAGCCGTCGCACGTCGGCTCGTGACGCGCGCGGCTCATTTGGAACGTTAGGCGTGCTACGCGTTCCGAAAGAGCATGAATCAACTCCCGGGTTCCTCGACTCTGAGGTTGGCACTCGACGCGATCGCGAATAGGCACGCGGGCCCGACCGTTCGCTTACAGATCAGTGAGGTCGAACAGCGACGACCAAGATTCAAACATTCGATCGAGCTGGTTGAAGCGGTCGACGACGCCTCTGCAGGGAGAGGCCAGTTCACCTGCTGCACGCGCTCGAACTCGTGCCGCCAACAGTAAGAGTGGCGGCGATCATGCAGCGGTTCGATGTCATCCCCCCGGCTCCGCGTTCATCCAACAGTTGATTCAGCTCGAATGGCTAGTCCCCACGGGGCAACCGAAAGATGGCGACATTTTGGTCTACTTCGATGGAACGACGCCCAAACATGCTGGCAAGTGCTGGCACGGGATCGTTGAATCGAAATGGGGATTGGGTCACTTGTGGCGTCATCCACAGTGCGAGGTGCCCTTGTCGTACGGCGATGACACCGGCGCGTTCGAGCGTGTCGACGGACTCACTGCGTCAGAATGGTTTGTGAAGTACGCCGAAGCCGAGTAGGTCCAGATGCAATTGCTGCTCTCGCGCCACCGGACGCCTAACAACTATCAGGCCTCCCCCCGTCAAGCGGATAGATCTCTTCCGTCCGGTCGTCGTCCGAAGCCCAAGAAACGGGCGTCGAAGCGTGGCCGCTGAGCCGAGACGATCGCGTACCGTTGCTGCCGTCTTCGTTTCACAGCGCGGCGCAGGTCGAATGACGCTGCACCCAACACCTATTGAGGCTCACCCGTCGCGTGAGCGACGTGCGAGAGCGCAGACTCTCGCGGCCTGGAAACTCATGCGTGCCCTCGTGTCGGCCTCCTCATGACGAACGACGTCGCTTGCGCGCGTCCGTTATCTGCAGGCTCGGGAGAGGGGCAGCGTGCATCGGTACGCGGAACGTGGTCGGAGCGCGCGTGAATCTCCCATCAAGCGCGGCAGGCTGCACGGACGTGGGGCTACTGATCGGCGAGGCGACGGCGCTCAAGGCGCTTGCCGACGGCGCGATCTTCACGAGCTCGGTCCGGATCTGCTCGACTTAGGCGTGTGGCTGATCCACGCGCGGTCCGACGACGTTTACGCGGCCATGAACTTCTCCAGGGAAAACACGGTGTCGCGCGCGAGCACGTAGTAGACGGCCCGCCCAAGCTTGTGGGCGAGGATCGACAGCGCCTTCCCCTTCCCGTGCTTTTTCTCAATCCGAGCGAGGAACCGTTTCCCGCCGGAGGCGTGCCGTAGAAACAGCACGGCCGCTTCGGAGAACGCCCACTTCAAGTGGACGTTGCCCATCTTGGCGCCGCTGGTGCCCAGCGTCTTGCCGCCCGATTGCTTGCGGCCTTTCACGAGTCGCGCGTACGACGCGAATTCCTGAACCCGATCGAAGCGGTGAACATCGTGCAGTTCATACAAGATCGTCAAGGCCAGAATCTTCCCGATTCCGGGCACGGAGCGGAGGCGGTGGAAGGCGTCGGCATCGTGCTGTTTCGCGGTGCGGACCAGGGTGTATTCCAGATCGGTAATGAGACTGTCGTAGCGCTCGAGCAGGGCGAGATCGACCTCGACGCTCTTCCGGACGCTCGCATCGAGAAACCGCTCGGCGACGCCGTCGCGATTGGCGGGATAGGCGAGCCGCCGCGCGAACTCGGGGACTTGGTATTGCGCGCGCGTGTGCTGAATGTGGGCGAGCAGCTGGCCGCGCTTGCGCACCAGGTGCAAGCGCCGGCGTAAGAGATCGCGCGTGGATCGCATCGCCGCCGGGTAGACGTACGACTGTGGCAGGAGGCCCCCGCGCAGCAGGTGCGCAATCTTGTGCGAGTCCGATCTTGTCGTTCTTCGACTTGCTGCCGTGAATCGCCTTCATGGCGAGCGCGTGCCCCAGCACAAAGCGGATGCCCTCGGCGGCGCACACGTCGGCGAGCCAATACCACGTGAACATGCACTCGGCCGAGACGACCAAGTCGTCGCGGTACGGCGCCACGATCTCGAGGAACGCGGCGGGAGTCGAGACGACATTCCGGTGAACCAACACCTGGCCGGCCGCATCAAGGATGCAGACATACATGGTCTTCACGTGCAAATCGATCCCGCAATAGTGACGGTGCTGCTGGTTGTAGAATCGCATCGGTCCTCCTCCTGCGCGTTCGCGCATTACCCTGCGACAGCCTACCGATAATCGGTAGGTCGCAGGGGGAGGCCTGTATAAGAATCAAGTGGCTGCACTTGTCGACGGCCCCACGGGTACTCTCCCGGCTCGGAACAGAGTCGCGCGGCCGCCGCAAGTCAGCCGCAGGCGTTGATACGGCTGATATGGCTGTCTTCTGTCAAGCAGACAGATCGATCCCGTCTCAGCGCCGTGAGCTCTTCGTTCTCAGCCCGCTTTTTCCGGGCGCTTCGTTCGTCAGGTCCGTCTGGTCGGCGGCACCGCGTTTTAGCGACGGTTGACGCTGCTGATATCCGCGGGTTGGGTACCGCCCAGACTGTGGTTCGTCGCGGAGCTGCCTCGCCCTAGCCTCGGCCGTGTCGAGGACGCAATTGCGCCTTCCAGGCGATGGCGCAAATCGGTTTCGGGTGCGCCTCTTGTCGATAGAGCATCTGTCGACCGAGGCGGCACACCCTGATACGCCCACGCCGCTTCGGCGAGCAGCCGTCGCGCGTGCGGGTTTCCCGCTTCGGTGATCCCGCCGCACACTCGGGCCGCTCGAGTGGTCGGTCTTGATCCGGCCACTCCGCTTCGGCATGCTCGACGGATCCACGACGACACAACCCTCACCGCGCGTCGTGAGATACCGGTGAATGCCAAAGTCACAGGGCCCGGCCTCGTACACGAATCGCAGGCGTCGCGTTGGTGCAGCCACCTCCCGCCCTCCTCGGCGAGCGCGATGTCGATCGATGCCTTGTGGACATCCATCCCCACGAACATGTTACGTTTCGCCATGACCCGCCTCCGTTGGTGGGTGGCTCTGCGCGACGCCTTCGCCGGCTCGAGTAATCCACGATAACAACGTGAGACGGGTCACTGTCCGGGACAGCCATACTGTCTAGCCAGACCCGCGAAATGGCCGTGACCATAATTCGATTACCCACCGCCGGCAAAGAGTGTTGACATGAGAGTGACGCCAGGTCTCGCTTGTTGTGTGCTCCTATCGTGGATTGCATCGCCGTCGCAAGCGCAGGAGGCCCTAAAGTACGGCTCGCCTGTCACGCGAGCCATTGCCGGTGGCGAGTCGCACATTTACACCCTGGTCGCCGACGCCGGCGACCTTATCTCCGGGACCGCCCAACTGATGGGCGCGGAGGGTACGGTGCGATTCCTGGACGGTGTCGGCGAACCGGTCGTCGGGATGAAGGTCAGGGCGTTCTACCTGGGAGGCATGGCAAGGCGCGTGGGGTTTGTGGCCCCGACGACGGGTCGCTATCAGGTTCGCGTCGCCGTGGGGGGTACGCGACCCGCCACCTCCACCCTTCAATTGAATCAGCAAGCCGTGGCGACTCGAATGCGCGGCGTAGTGGTAGCCCCGAAGGAGGTCAATCGGAGTAATCGTATCCGCCTGCTTTTTCAAGACGTGGAACGAGGGCGCGCGGATGCCGTTACTGAGTTCTGGAGAGAGATGGCTGGTAAGGGACCGCTGATCGAGACGATCGCAGGTACCGACGACGACGACACTCTCGTCACATTCCTCTGGAGGGCGCGCTTCGAAACCTACAACGTCCTCGTCGGGTGGCCGATGGCCGCGTTTCGCGGGGACGATTACTACATGAGTCGGGTGCTCAACACCGATGTCTGGTACAAGACCATTCGGCTTCACCGCGGCAGTAGATTTACCTACTTGTTATCGCCCAACGTGGCGCAGCCGAGCGACCGGCTCTTCACCGATCAATTGGACCCACTGAATCCGCGCCGCTTTCCTGATCGCTCGGACGCGATGGTGGATTCAAGCTCGGTGCTCGACACGGCCGGGGCGCCGGATGAGAGCTGGGCTCGGCGTTCTCCGACGAGGTTGGGCACCGTCGAGCAAGCGTCGTTCAAGTCGGAATTACTGAAGAACGAACGTGACATGTGGGTGTACACCCCGCCGGGTTATGCCGCGGCATCGGGGCCGTATCCCTTGTTGGTTTTGTTTGATGGATACACCTACGTAAACGCAGATTGGATCAACGCGACACCGACGCTGGATAACCTGATTAATGACGGACGCATTCGGCCAGTCGTTGTCTGCTTCCTCAATTCAGTAAATCGGAACGTGGAGTTGGGCTATGCCGGAGCGGACACGCTGGGCGCCGCGATCGTCCGCGAACTCCTGCCCGCACTCCGCGCGAAGTATTCCATCAGTACTGTTGCGCGCGACCTCGTGATCGGTGGCTCCAGTGCTGGCGGCCTGGCGGCAGGGCTGATCGCGCTGCGGCATCCGGAAGCTTTCGGAAATGTGCTGTCCCAGTCGGGTGCGTTCCGACTCCGTCCCGAAGGCGGCGCAGAGCCGAACCTGATCGCACAGATGTTTGCGGCAGCGGCACGCGCTCCGGTGAGGTTCTACCTAGAGACCGGACTCTATGAAAACGTGCCGAGCGCCGGGTTGCCGCTTCATGAGATGGTGCTCGACGAAGGAATCACCGGCGGAAACCGGCACCTTCGCGATGTACTGATTGCTAAGGGATACGACGTCACCTATCGCGAGAGCGCAACCGCTCACGAGGCGGTTCATTGGCGAGCGACACTTGCTGAGGCGCTCCTGGCACTGCTGAAGCCGTGATGTGCGTGCGGCAATCGGACATGCTCGACAAAACGCGAACGGCGCCAACCCAAGCGACTGGCTAACAAGGCGCTGGAGCCGTCGCGCCGATTGTCATTGTCTCCCGGTGGCCGCCGCGCGCGGCTCAGCGCCGGCGTTAGGTGTCGCTCGAGCCGTCCGCACTCAACTGGGCAAGCAGGCTCCGCCAACGCTGCGCCCTTCTGGCGACCGCGAGCGAACCAGCTGCGGACGCCGCGCTCGATAGCGCGAGGGGCGGGCCAAACACCAGAAACTCGCCCCACCAGCTCTCCCCTCGAAGGGCCGCGGCGACGACGAGCAGCCCGGATAGCAGAAGGCCACTCACGGCGCCCCACCCCGCAAATCGCGAGAGCGACGCGCGATCAAACCTGCGACGGCGCTCGATAGCCACCAGGATCCCGGAGAACATGACGCCGGTCACAAAGCCGAGCGGAGCAAACAGCAGGGCAAACGGGACGTCGGAGTAGAAACCGGGCACCCGCGCCAGCAGGATGCCCGCACCAAACCATGCTGCTGCCCAAGTCAGGCCGATCCCGATTGCGCCGCGGATGCGTTTCAGCCACTGTGCCACTTCCGCCTCCTGCGAATTCATGCCTCTTGTCCTGCGCCTGGCTACCAACCAGATCCCGCTCAACTACACTAATTGAACAACTTTATAATATAAAGTGTGTGACTTTGCAAGCCTCCTGGCGGTGGACTCGACATCAGGTGCGGAACGCGGTACGGGGCAGGCTCGAAGACGGTCGTGCCCTGGACATGCGCTACGACCACCCCACCTCATGCTTCAGCACATGACTGGCACGAGGGTTATCATCACGGTCAGGTCAAGTTGGCACTTAAACTGGCTGGCCGGCCAATCATCGACGATGAGGCGGGGCCGGTGATGTGGAGCGTCTGGATGAACAAGCGATCTCCTGAGTGATATGGCGCCAGTCATTCCCGATCCACGAACCATCAAGAGCTTTCGTACGCAAGCGGCGTTTGCCACGTGGCTCAGCAGGAATCACGATCGCGAGACCGAGATCTGGATCAGGGTCTACAAGAAGAAGTCGGGCGAGCCGTCGGTCACTTGTCCTGAAGCCTTGGACGTCGCGCTCTGCTGGGGATGGATCGACGGTCTCCGCAAGGGTCTTGACGAGCGCGCGTTCCTGCAGCGCTACTCGCCGCGCACCAAGCGAAGCCCCTGGAGCCAGATCAACCGCGACAACGTGGCCCGGCTGACCAAGGCGGGCAAGATGACCGAGCATGGCCAGCGGCAGGTTGATGCTGCGATAGGTGACGGACGTTGGGCCGCGGCCTCCCCACCGATTCGCCTCCGCTCGAAAGACATGATGGAACGGCACCGCAAATGATCCACGTCGTATTGGTCTATCCCGACATCCACTGGAACACCGGCAATGCCGGTCGCACCTGCCTGGCGGCCGGCGCGACGCTCCACTTGATCGAGCCGCTCGGTTTCTCGCTCGACGACAGCCGGGTCAAGCGGGCCGGGCTCGATTACTGGGAGCACGTTGACCTGCACGTGTGGCCGAATTGGGCGGCCTTCGAAGCGCGGTTGCCCTCGCTCGGCGAACCGTACTTCTTCTCGACCAAGGCCACGCAATCGTTCTGGGATGCGCCGCTCGGATGGTCGGCCGGCGTGGTGCTGGTTTTCGGGAGCGAGACCGCCGGACTGCCGCCCGAGCTGCACGAGCAGTACCGCGAACGGTTTGTTGCCATGCCGATCCTGTCGTCACGGGTGCGGTCGCTGAACCTCTCGAACAGCGTGGCGATTGCCGCCTACGAGGTACTAAGGCAGCGCCGGGCCGCATCGCTCGTCACAAACAAGTAATACGAGTATCTTGCCGGGATGACACTCGTACAGGAGCGCTGCCAGGCATTTCACCGGCTCCACAATTCCGGCTGCTTCGTGATTCCCAATCCCTGGGACGCAGGCAGCGCCCACGCGCTCGCGCAACTCGGGTTCAAGGCACTGGCCACGACCAGTTCCGGGTTCGCCTGGTCGCTCGGCCGGCCAGACAATCGCGTGGCGCTGGACGAGGCGCTGCACCATTTTCGAGTTATTGCCGGGGCCGTCGCCGTACCGGTCAACGGAGACTTCGAGGGCGGCTTTGCGACCGAGCCCGCCGAAGTGGCCGGCAATGTCATGCGGGCAACGGCCACCGGCATCGCCGGCCTCTCGATCGAAGATTCCACCGGCGATTCGTCAGCCCCATTGTTGGAGTTCACCCTCGCGGTCGAGCGCATCCGGGCATCCCGACAGGCGATTGATGAAACGGGCATGGGCACGCTGCTCACCGCCCGCTCTGAAGGCTTCATCGTTGGTCGCCCGAATCTGGCCGAGACCATTCGGCGGCTCACGGCTTTCGCGGACGCTGGTGCCGATTGCCTGTACGCGCCTGGTCTTCGCAGCATGGAGGAAATCCGGTCGGTCGTCGCAGCAGTGTCGCCCAAGCCGGTGAACGTCCTCGTCGGCGGCGAGATGTTTACCGTGCCGGACCTGGCAGATGCCGGCGTGCGTCGGATCAGCGTCGGCGGCGCACTGGCGCGCGCGGCATGGACCGGGTTCTTGCAGGCCGCGAAGGAAATCGCCGAGCGCGGAACGTTTGCCGGCCTCGGCGCGGCTGTGCCCTTCGGAGAAATCAACCGGATGTTTGCTGCCGAATAGTGGTGCTACCATCGCGCTGCCTGTGCAACCCTGACCACGCCAAGAAGCGTCGACATTCTTCAAGGCGGCGCTCGTGCGCGCCGGCGGCTCATGAAGCCTTTCAACCTCGAGCGTCTCACCGCCTCGGGTGGACCTGCTGACCGGCTCCCGAACTCAGGATGCGATCGGATACGATCGGATAAGACATGGATAAGATTGTCGACTTCATCAACGTGAACCGTGACCGCTACATCGACGAGATGAAGCGGTACCTGGCCATTCCCAGCATCAGCGCCCTTCCCGAGCACAAGGAAGATGTCCGCAAGTGCGCGGAATGGACGGCCGACGAGATGCGCCGCATTGGCCTGCAGAACGTGCGTCTCGAAGAAACGCCGGGGCATCCCTGCGTCTACGGCGAGTGGCTCGGTGCCCCTGGCGCGCCCACGATTCTGTTCTACGGCCACTACGACGTGCAGCCGGTCGATCCAGTTAACCTCTGGACCTCACCACCCTTCGAGGCCACCATTCGCGACGGCGAGATCTATGCCCGCGGTTCGGCCGACGACAAGGGCCAGGTGTTCATGCACTTCAAGGCCGTCGAGGCGCACTTGAAGCAGCACGGCAGCCTGCCGGTAAACATGAAGTTCCTGATCGAGGGCGAGGAGGAGGTGGGCAGCGCTAACCTCGATAACTTCATCCGCGCGAACAAGGACCTGCTGAAGGCCGACGTGGTTGTGATCTCCGACTCGCCGATGTTCGATCGCGGCATCCCGTCAATTTGTTATGGCCTGCGCGGCCTCACCTATTTCCAGATCGACCTGCGCGGCAGCAGGTCGGACCTGCACTCGGGATCCTTCGGGGGCGCCGTCGCCAATCCGGCGATGGTGCTGGCGCAGATGCTTTCGCAGATGAAGGACAAGAGCGGCCGCATCAAGATCGACGGCTTCTATGACGATGTCGTGGAGTTGAGGCAAGAGGAGCGCGACGAGTGGGCGCGGCTGCCGTTCAACGAGAAGAAGTACAAGCAGGAATTGGGTGCCCCGAAGCTGTTCGGCGAAACCGGCTACACCACGCTCGAGCGTACGTGGGCGCGGCCCACCTTCGAGGTGAACGGCCTGCTCTCCGGCTTCACCGGCGAAGGCGCCAAGACCGTATTGCCCGCCGTGGCCATGGCCAAGGTCAGCATGCGGCTGGTGCCGAACCAGGATCCGAAGAAGGTCGGTGACCTGTTCGAGGAGTACGTGAAGAAGGTCGCGCCGAAGACGGTCGAGTTGAAGATTACGCGCATGCACGGCGGCAAGCCGTGGATGACGGCGTTCGACAACCCGTTCGTGCAGGCGGCCGGCCGCGCCATCGAGCAGGGCTTCGGCCAGCGTCCCGTGTTCAATCGCGAAGGCGGCTCGATCCCGGTGGTGTCGACGTTCCAGGAAGAACTCGGCTTGCCGTGCGTGCTGTTCGGAATCGGATTGCCTGACGAAAACGCCCACGCCCCCGACGAGAAGCTCGATCTCGGAAATTTCCACAACGGCGTGATCGCGTCGGCATACCTCTATAAGGAGATCGGCGCGCTGAAGGTCTAGTTCAACTGCGCCACGCGGCGGCGCAGCGTCTTCACGTGCTCCCAGACCTGCTCGGTTTCCTTGCGGTCGTCGTCTTCGTCCTGCTCTGACAGGCGCGCCAGCTTGAGGTATTCCTCGAAGTCCCTCAAGGCGTGCGAGAAGTCGTTCATGTTGTAGGCGAGCAGGCCGCGGTCCTTGAGATCGGCGAGCGATGACGGCTGCAACGCCAGCAGCATGTCGGTGGTGGCCCGCGCCTGCGGGAACGAGTGCATCTTCACGTAGAGCCGCTTCAGGTTGTTCAACATGCGCACCAGCACCTGGCGCCTGGTCGCGCGCGCCAGCAGGGCCGGCTCGTAGGCCGATCCTTCGCCGGCGCGGTTGAGCAGGTTCCGGCAATCGGTCTCGTTCAGGATCGCGCCGCCGTGAAACGGGTCGACGATCAGACCTTCGCCGACAGCGCCGCTGTGCAGGTCATGCAGCACGCGCGCCAGGAAGTGGCCGGGGAAGTTGATGCCTTCGGCCTGCAGTCCCGCGCGCCGCGCCACTTCGATGTAGATCAGCGCCATCGTGATCGGAATGCCCTTTTTCCGATCCATCACCTCGTTAAGGCAGCTGTTGCGCGGGTCGTCGTACTGTTCGCGGTTGCCGCTGAAGCCGAGCTCCCCGAAGAGGTAACGATTCACCGCATCAATCCGCGCGGCGATCGGCGCGTCGTGGCCGGGGTCTTTCGCGACGAAATGAAAAGCGGCATCGCCCATCAGGTCGAGGCGATCCAGGTAGGGCACGGCATCCAGCTTCGGGTACTCGAGGCGCGCCACCAGGAACGCCGGCGCGGCCAGGTCGGCACCGGGACGGTCGGCCGCCTCGGCAATCAGCTCCGCGAGCGACACGTGGGACTCAGTCTGCACAGAGGGCATCCAGGGCGGCAATGGTGAGCGCGTGCAGGCCGGGTACCACCAGCTCGGCGTCGCTGCGCAGTTCGGCTGCAGAGTAGGTGTTGGTGACGGCCACGCAGCGCAGGTCGGCGCCTCGCGCCGAGACCAAGCCCCACTTCGAATCCTCAATCGCGACCGATCGCCACGGCACCAGGTCCAGGCCCGACCGCTCGCGCAACTGGGCAAAGGCGGTGAGATACGGCTCGGGATGGGGCTTGCTGCGTTCGGTCTGGTCGGCGCCAACCACCACCGAGAAGAGCGACCGCAACCCGGCCCGCTCCAACACGTGATCGATCTCGTGGGTTAGCGCGCCTGACGCCACGGCAATGGGTACCGCCGCCGCGGCCGCGCGAATGAAGTCCGCGGCGCCCGGGAACAGCATCTCACCGGCGGCGGCCAGCGACTCGTAGCGCTCGCCTTTGCGCTCGATCAACGTGCGCACCCGCCCATCGTCCATCGGAACGCCTTGGTCTTTCCCCACCGCCTTGAACACGCCGACATCGTCGTAGCCGAGGTACTTGGCGTAGTAGTCCTCGTTGGAGATGGTGATGCCCTCGGGCGCGAGAATGTCCTGGTACGACTTCAGGTGCAGCCGTTCGCTGTCGGCGATCACACCGTCGAAGTCGAAGACGATCGCCTGCAAGGCGCCGGCGTTGGTCATGGCACGCTCGAGGCGGTCTTCGGCAGCCGCTCGCCCGCGCGGATGGGCATTTCGAGGCGGTTCTCCTTGGGCGGATACGGGCAGTCATAGTCTGCGTTGTAGTAGCAGTACGGGTGATAGGCGACGTTGAAGTCGACGACGTAGATGCCCGTGGGCGTCGGATCGAGCTCCATATAGCGGCCAGCCGAATAGGTTTCGGCGCCGTTGGTGAAGTCCGAGAACGGCACAAACAGGCGGGTGATCTGCGGCTGGTCGAGTTCATGGAACGCGGTCAGGCTCATTTTCTGACCCTTGACCGTGAACTTCAGCGTGCCGATGCGCTCGATGTCGCGAATCTTGCCGGTGGATGTTGGCACCTTCAGCCGGGTGCGTTCGGGCGCCGGATCCAGCGAGGCCGGCACCGCGTAGATCTCGTCAATGGGGAAGTACGACAGCGGCACCAGTGCGGCCATCTTGTCCGCCGGCACGGGCTCGCCTGGCGCAGACTTGAACGCGGCGTCCTTGGCCGCGCGCTGCGCGGCAATCGTCGAGGGATAGTCTTCCGGTTGGGAACACGCTAAGGCTGCCGCCATCGCCGCGACCACCGCCATTGCTCGGATTACCCGCCTCACATCCCAACTATAACCCTGCTCTTCAGGCCTGAGGTATCCTGAAAGGCTATGTTACGAGCTGGAATCGTCGGTCTGCCCAACGTCGGTAAGTCCACCCTGTTCAATGCGGTGACGCGCACGCGCAAGGCCGAGGCCGCCAACTATCCCTTCTGCACGATTGACCCCAACGTGGGCATCGTCACGGTGCCCGATGCGCGGCTGGCCGTGCTGCAGGGCATTGCCAAGACCAACGTGGTGATTCCGGCGGCCGTCGAGTTCGTGGACATTGCCGGCCTCGTCAAGGGCGCGAGCGATGGCGAAGGGCTGGGCAACAAATTCCTAACTCACATCCGCGAAGTCGACGCCATTGTGCAGGTGGTGCGGTGCTTTGACGACGAGGATGTGCTGCATGTGTCGGGGTCGGTGGATCCGGTCCGCGACATCGAGGTGATCAACACCGAGTTGATGCTGGCCGACCTCGAAACGGTCCGCAAGAAACGCGAGCGCGTCGCCAAGGAAGTGAAGCGCGGCGACAAGACGGCGGCTGCTGAAGATGCGGTGCTGGCGAAGATCGAGACGGCGCTCGATTCCGGCAAGCCGGCCTTGACCGTGACGCTGACGCCTGAGGAGCGCGTGTTGTCGACGCAGTTCTTCCTGCTGAGCGACAAGCCGACGATTTTCGCCTGCAACGTCAAGGAAGGCGACCTGGCGACGGCCGACTCTAATTCCTACGTGACCAAAGTGCGCGAGTACGTGAGTGCGCACTTGTCGTGCGAAGCGGTGGTGATCAGCGCGCAGATCGAAAGCGATCTGGTGGACTTGGAGCCCGCCGAGGCACAGGAGTTTCTGAAGGAGCTGGGTGTGTCAGAGAGCGGCATTGGCGCGCTCATTCGCTCCACCTACCACCTGCTGGGCCTGCAGACCTACTTCACGGCCGGCGAGAAGGAAGTCCGCGCCTGGACTATCCACCAGGGCGATACCGCACCGAAGGCGGCCGGCGTGATCCACTCCGACTTCGAGCGCGGCTTCATCAAGGCCGAGACGGTGGCGTATGTCGACCTCGTCGCCTGCGGCTCCGTCGCCGCAGCCCGCGACAAGGGTCTGTACCGCATGGAAGGCAAGGAGTACATCGTCAAGGACGGCGATGTGCTGCTGTTCAAATTCAACGTGTAAGAGCTGCGGCGTCAGGCCAAGCGACGCGGTGTGATCGAGGGCCGCGGCGCCGCGTTGAACCTGAACGTACATGTCCACGCGCTGGTGCTTGGACGGGGTGTTTGCGTCTGACGGCAGTGGCGGCGTGTCGTTCTGTGCGCATCAGCAACAGGATGACGATGTCGGCTCGCTGTTGGTGATCATTCAACGCCGGATCAAGGCGTTGCTGCATCGCCGGAGCGTGCCAGATGGCCGGCGGCGTCCGTGCAGGGTGCCGTACGGCTCGCGAATCAGGCAGGACGAGGGGTTTCCTGGGGCTGTGGCCATCGGGAAGGCCACGACTATCGAAAGTTCTCCACGAGCATCAAGTCATCGACGGCCGATTCACGACGCACAAAGAGCATCGTGCGGCCGTCAGCGGACGCATGAAAGCCGCCTATCTCCGCACCGGAGCCAAGGTCGCGTGCAACAACTGTCGCTTTCCGCGTGGCAAAGTCATAAAACCGGATGCGCACACCCGGCGCCAGGTCGAGGAAATAGATGCCGCGATCGACCACTGCAAACCCACCGGTGACGGCGCCCTCGATCACCTTGACCGCCCGGCCGCCCGCCGCCGGCATCCGCCAGATCGGCGTAATGGTGCCGACGCCAGCCGTCGCCATAAAGAACAGGTCGGCGCCGTTCGACGAGTCCTGTGAAAAAAAGCCGCCACTTGTGGTGACCTGCACCGGGTCACCGCCGCCCACCGGCATTCGCCAGATCTGAAACTGCCCGCTGCGCGATGAGCTGAAATACAGCGATGTTCCATCTCGCGAAAACGCCGGCACATGATCGAAGGCTGGATGAGCGGTGAGGTTGCGCGGCTTACCGCCCGCGACAGGCACTACAAAAATGTCGAACTGCCCGTCCGCGTCCGACGCGAATGCGATCACGCTTCCATCGGGCGACCAGTGCGGTACACCGGTTCCGGTTGGAGCCCTCATGTCGGTCAACTGCACGGCATGGGCGCCGTCGAGATCGGATACCCAGATCTCCCAGAATCCTGAACGCGTGCTGGTGAATGCCAGCCGCTTTCCATCGGGCGACAGTTGTGGATGAATGTCTTGTTTGGTGGATCGAATCGCCGCCGTTGGCGGTGACGCGGGCGGGACACCCACCGCGGTCGTCGTCAACCGCCAGATATTGTCGTCGATCAGCCTGCGCACGTACACCATGCGCGAAGAGGACTGCGATGGCCCACGCGCCAGTGTCGGCATCGTGCCATCCTCGCCCGTGTAGGCCAGGCGCGCCGGCGCGCCGCCGATCGCCGACACGCGCCAAAGGTTTGCCGTTCCGCTCAAAACTGGCGTCGCAAACAGAATCTCGCCGTTCGGCAACCATGTCGCCGCATCAATGGTCACGCCGGACACCGCGACATGCCGCGGTGCACCTGTCACGGCCGTCCGTGAGGCAAGCGACACCGTATGTAGTTCACCCGATGACCACGTCGTGCGGCGGATAAACAGCAGCGTGCTGCCGTCAAACGACAGAGCGGGATTCGAATCCGCGAGTACGGGTGGCTGCGGGTTGGTCAGCTGTCGCTTCTCACCCGTGTCGATCGATATCGCGAACAGGGCGTCCGGCTTGCCGTCGCCCAGGCTGTCACTCACGATTACGCAACTGCTGTCGGCGCACCATGTGAGATATGCCGGGTGCTCGGTTAGTTCCTGTACGCGCAGTGATGCGACCAGCCGCTCGGGACCGCCGAGCGGCGCGACCAGGCGCAGCTCACGGCGACTGGTCGCAAGCGGCGTTGGAGCATCGCCGCGCAGAAACGCAACCCATCGCCCGTCTGGAGACCACACCGGGTTGTAGTCGTGCCGCGGATCCGTGGTCAGGCGCAGAGGATCGCCGGCGCCAATCTGCTGCACGTAAATATCGGTGTTGTCCTGTTTGTTACCCGGCCATGTGAAGGCGACGTGATTGCCGTCGGGTGACAGCGACGGATACAGTTCTGGTCCCGCCAAGGTCGTGAGCGAAATCACTTTCAAAGGCGACGGCTCACTGGCCGATTGTTGCTGCCACACGAAATAGGCCGCGGTCACAACCCCTAGTAACGCGACTCCGGACACCCACCGCCATTTCGACGGACTCGCAACACGCGCGCGGGCCGGCCGACTCGTCGTCTCTTCTGCAAGGTCTTCGAGCGCAACTTTCAAGTCGGCCATCGTCTGATAGCGGCGGTTCGGCTCTTTGCGCAAGCAGCGCAGAATGGTCTTTTCCAGATCGAGCGGAATGGTTGGAACGCGTGCGCTCGGCGGCGCCGGTTCGGCACCGATAGTCTTCGCCAGGAGCGACAGTGGCGAGTCGCCGGCGAACGGACGCACGCCCGTCACCATCTCGTAGAGCATGATTCCGAAGCTAAAAATGTCAGAACGCGAATCGATGGTACGTCCCTCGGCCTGCTCAGGTGACATGTAGGCGGTGGTGCCAACAAGCGAGTGCGGTTCGGTCAGCGGCGCGGCAAAGGTGGTCGTATCTGGCGAACGTTCCCCTCGCTCGAGCAGTTTGGCGAGGCCGAAATCGAGGATCTTGATCCGGCCTTCCTGCGACTCCATCACGTTTGATGGCTTCAGATCACGATGAATGATGCCGCTGGCGTGCGCCGCCGCCAGTGCATCGGCGATCTGGATGGCGAAACGCAAGAGCTGATCGACACGCATGCCGTTGGCTGGAATAAGCGCGTCGAGCGTCTTCCCGGAGATAAACTCCATGACGATAAAGTCGGTGTCGCCGTCGCGACGGATGTCGTGAATCGTGACAATGCCGGGATGATTGAGCGCGCTCGCGGCTTTCGCTTCGTGGATGAAGCGCTGTCTCGCGGTCGCATCCTTGACCTGCGCGGCCGGCAACACCTTGATGGCAACAGGACGATTGAGACGTGAGTCATGGGCTCTATAGACGATGCCCATTCCACCCTCGCCGAGTTTGGTTTCGATTCGATAGTGTTCGAGGGTGCACCCGATCATCTGGTAAGCGGCGCGTTGCTGTCGGCCGCGACGAGTATACATACGCTAGGGCTTTTCGCGTATTGGCCGAAACCGTTGTCCGCGAGGCTGGTCGGCGAGCAACGGGCGACGGTGGATGGGCGAGGTGGATGATCTCATCCTCGGACGTCGCGTCGCTCTCAAGTTCCTCCCGGCCGATTTGCTGCACGACTTGAATCTTGTCGGTCGATTCGAGCGCGAGGCACGGACGGTGCCAGCGCTGAATCACCCCAATATCCTCACAATCCACGAACTCGAAGCACCATTCGCATCCTCTGGGTTGACGCTTGAGTGCGCGAGGCGTGACAATGACCGTCGTGGACATGCCACTGGTGCGGAAGCGCCGGACCGAGCAGGAGGTGGTGGAATCCGCCCTTTCAGATGCTGCCGACCTGCTCCGTGAGGTCGCGTCGGCACTTCAGCGCAGTCCGGGTCTCGACCCAGACACGGTTCGCCACACGCTCGCCCTGCTGCGCTTAGACCCACTCACTCGCCTCAATCGAAGTCTCCTCCGTGGCCGAGCTGCCGCTGCCTACCGAACGTGAGCTCCGCCTTCTGCGCGAGCTAGTCCATCATCAGGTCCGTTTCCTGATAGTCGGGCTCTCGGCTGCCGCGTTGCAAGGCGCGCCGGTGGTCACTCAGGACGTCGACCTGTGGTTCGGCAGCCTCGACGATCCCAAGTTCACCGCCCGCGCAGATTCTGTCATCCTTCAGAAAGTTGCCGCGTTGAACTACGCTGCGCTCAAGTAGAGTGCGGCCCCAGATTGGAGGGACATGCGTACAAACCTCGTGACGGTCTTCACTATCGGCCTGCTGACGCTGGCCAGGCCAAGGATCTCGCCGATGCGCTGGCGGCAAGCGGCACCGTGACGCTGAACAACATTCTCTTCGACACCGCGAAAGCCACGATCAAGCCTGAATCCCAGGCGCCGCTCAAGACCGTGCTCGAGCTGCTCACGACCGACGGCGCGCTGAAGCTCGAGATCCAGGGACACACCGACAACGTCGGCGCCAAGGCAGCGAATCTGACACTCTCGAAAGATCGTGCCGACGCGGTGAAGGCATTCCTGGTGACCGGCGGCATCGACGCCGCTCGCCTGGCCACCGCCGGGCTCGGCGACACACAGCCGGCCGGCGATAACACGACTGACGACGGCCGCGCGAAGAATAGGCGCGTCGTGCTCGTCAAGAAGTCCTGAGCGCAGCCTCCTGAACTCCTCGCCTCCTGTTCAACCATGTGCCGACAGGCTAGGCTAGCCCGATGGAACCACGCGTTTCCTTCATCACCCTCGGCGTGACCGATCTCGAGCGGGCGACGCGCTTCTATCGCGAGGTGCTCGGCCTGCCGCAGAAGCCGACGCCGCCAACCGTGGCGTTCTTCGAGATGGGCAAGACGTGGCTGTCGCTTTATCCGCGCGAGTCGCTCGCTGCGGATGCTGGTGTGCCCGACACTGGGTCAGGATTCCCCGGTTTCGCCCTTGCCCACAACGTGCGCTCGATCGAAGAAGTGGACGCGTTGATCGCACAGGCGGTCGCCGGTGGCGGACGCCTGGTCAAGGCCGGGCAATACACGGACTGGGGAGGCTTCGCCGGCTACTTTGCCGACCCGGATGGGTTCCTATGGGAAGTGGCGTGGAACCCGAAGTTCCCACACGTCTAGGCTTGAGGGCCAAGCCTCCAAGCCCTCAAGCCCCCTAGAATACCGCCGACACGAACACGAGCACGGCTGCTGCAGCTGTCAATTGCAGTGCCAGCGCCACGCGGTCGCGCAAGAACAGTACTCCCAGCACAATCAGCGCACCGGCCCCCAGCAAGAAGTTCCAGTACAACTCCTGGACCCCTTCCTGGATCCCGGTCGACCCCGCGCGCCGGCGCGTCTGCTCGATCACCGCGTTGGCGATGTCGCGGTCGCTGTCGCGGTCGATCTCGAAGTACCGGCCGCCGCCAGCGGTCGCCAGCCGGGTCAGCTCCGCGCGATTGAGCGCCGACCGCAGCAGCGGCTGGCCCGGCTGCCGTTTGGGATCGGGAATCAATCCCCCGGCGGTGGTGCCGATGCCGACCACGTTGAGGGGGACGCCGCGTTCCTGCGCCAGCGCGAGGGACTTGGCGACTTCGCCACTCCACGACTGGCCATCGGAAATCAACACGAACGCCTTGGCGTTGCTGTTTTCGCCGGCCTTCTCGTCCAGGCCCGAGGCGCGGCGAATCTCCTCGTCCTTCTCAATCAGGCGCAGTCCCCAATAAATGCCGCGCTCGATGTTGGTGTCCCACGTGCCGTCATCTTCCAGCCGGAACGGCGACTTGTCTTCGAGGTGATCGAGGAAAAAGAAATAGGTATTCGGGTCCTTGGTCAGGCGAATCTGCGGCGTGGCCATGTGCGCGAACAGTGCCATGGCGACGCGATCGTTGTCCCAGCGCAGCGATTCTCCCAGCGTGCGCAGAAAGCGCATGGACCGCTGCCACCGGTTGCCACGGACGTCCTGCACGTGCATCGAGGCCGAGCCGTCCTGCAGGATCACGAGGTCGACGCCCGCGGTCCGCACCAGCGACGTGACGGCCTGCGGCCGCGCGAGCGACCCGATGCCGGCCGCCGCTGCCAGCACCAGGCAGAACCAGAACAACAGCTCGCCAAAAAACGGCACACGCTCATGGACCGGCACCTGGCGTTGGTTCATGAAGGCGTGCACGTCGGCACGCCGCCGCCAGACCTGCCACACCCACAGCACCAACAGCAGGGCCGGAATCGCCAGCAGCGGTAAGAATCCAGGCGCGCCGAACTTCATCTATTGCCCAAGCCTCAAGTCCCCAAGTCCCCAAGTCCCCAAGCCTGGTTCTATCCCTTCCGTACCTTCGTCGTTCCCTTGCCGGCCTTCTCGGCTTCGAGGCGCTCGTCCGGGCGCATCGGGACAATCATCTTGAACTTTTTCATGTCCGACTCTTCGGGCGGCGCGCCCTCGAAGCCGTGCAGGGTGACCAACGCGTTGAACGGCGCTACCGGCTGCTTGCGGGCCGCCAGCACAGCGCGCAGGCGAACGGTGTACTCGTAGTTGAAGGCCGCCTCCGCGTTGTCGGGCTGCTCGCGCAGGATCTCGGCATAGCTCTTGACCACGGAGTCCAACTTGCCGACGACCGCCTGCCAGGTACCGCCCTCCTTGCGTGCCGTGCGATAGGCGGCATTGGCCGCTAGCAGCTTGGCGTCGGTGTTCGACGCCACCGTGTCGTAGTCGCCCTGCCAGTAGGCTGCGGTGGCGTTCAGCGACTTGGCATCGGCGGCGAGGCTGCCGTTACCGGGCATCAGACTGGCGATGCGTCCTGGCCCCTGCGCCTGGCTCGCTTCGTCGTAGCGCAGCGTCACCAGGTCGCGCTCGGCCGCGGCAAGCCGATGCTCTGCTTCCGATGTCCGCCACAGGATGGCGCCACCGGCGACCAAGACCACGGCGATCAGTGCCTGTCCGAACCAAGAAGACGATTTCATGCTCAACTCCTTCTTCATGGCGGGTCTCGGAGACCCGCCCCTGCATCTACGGAAATGTCTGGAACGTCGGTATCGTGAACCGCAACAGCAAGGCCGCGCACCACAGCGCCACCGCGGTCATGGCGAACGGTGCATACCGCGGCCGCTCAGTGCTGTACTGCTTGATCGCGATGGTGCCGGCCGACAGCCGATCGATCGCCTGGATCGCCTGGATGATCGTCGCCTCGTCGCCGCCGGAAAAAAACTGCCCGCCGGTGCGCTTCACGGCGCCAATCCACAGTTCGTCGGCGACGCTCCGCTTGTTCTGGATGTTGCCGCCGATCTTGATCAGGTAAACCGGAATCTTTGCCTTGGTCGCTTCGGCCAGCACGTCGTCCACGGTCTTGCCGTTTTCGAGCACGTCGGCATCGGCGCCATCGGTGAAGACCACCATCAGGTTGCCCGAGGCGTCGAGATAGTCGAACGCCTGGAACAGCCCCACGGCCTGCTCGACCGCGCGCGCCACCACGGTGCCCTGGTCGGGGAACGCCATGAATTCGTTCCAATCGCCGATCAGCGCCGTGCTCAGCAGGATGTTCTCGTAGTCAGTGGTAAACGGCGTGATCACGTAAGCGTCATCGCCAAACTCGACCAGCGCCATCAGGTCGCGGTACTTGCCGGCCATTCGCCTCTCGATGAAGTAGCGCGCGGCGCCCACCGTGGTGAAGAAGGCCGCGTTGTTCGGCGCGCCCTTGGCCAGCGTGGTCGATGGCAAGGCAGAGAGCATGCTGGATGAAGCGTCGATCAGCAGGCTGATACGGCGGCCAGGGTAGCTGGTCTCTGAGCGCGTCAGCGAGGTCCGGGGATCCGCCAGCGCCAGGATGAAGAAGGGCAACCCGGCCAGCGCGAGGATCAACGCGCCATGACGCGTGAGCGAAGCCCGCGACCAACCGGGGCTGGTGACGATGGCCGGCAGGGCCATGCGGCGGTGGCCGGGATTGCGACCGCCGAACGACCGGATCACCATGAAGATCGCGGCGAGGCCGGCCAACGCCATCACGACCTGCCGTGCGGTGCCGCTCTCAGAAAACAACAGGCGTTCGAGGCGCAGCTCCCCCCACTCGGCCCAGGTGGCCAGCACGAGTGCGGAGAGGTCTCGAAAGACCTGCATTTACGCCCAGACCTTCTTTCGCATGTCGACCAGCGAACGCACGAACGCTCGCGACCAATCCGCCACCAGCGAGTGTGCCGACTGCTGTTGCCTGGTAATCCGGATTGCCGTCCCGACCGCCTCGTCCGCGTCGGTAAACTTCTCGTTGCGGCCATAGCGGGCGACGGTGAGCGTCTTGAGCGCGTCGGCCAGTGTGGGGTCGGTCGCCGATTCGGCCGTGACCGATCCGGACACGTACATCTTGGCCCGGCCCATGCCGCGGCCGACCAGCAGCGCGCCGTCGACGAGCGGATCCTTGACGCCGACGGGCCGCTGGCCCACGGCGCGTCCCGAGGCGTAGCTGCCGGCAATGCGCGCGGCCGAGAGGGCGCGGCCGGCCAGTTCCGGCGTCCAGCCCGCGCGGCCCGCCCGCTGCACATCGTTCAGTTCACTCGCGGCGTGACGCAGAATCGCGCGCGGCGTCAGGTGCAAGCGGGTTTCGGCCGTGGTCTTGGTCTTGCTGCGCAGCAAGCCGATCAACATGACGACCACCATGACGCCGGCCAACGCGAACAGCACACCGGCAATGGTCTGGAACAGGTCGGCTCGCACGTCGCGCGCCTCAATAGTCGAAAAGGCTGCCGAGGGGACCTCGCGGATGTCGGAGGTGTCGCCGGGGACGACCGAGATCAACTTGACCGATGCGCGCGGCAGCGCGTAGTTCAACTCTCGCCCCTGCACGGTATCGCCGCCGGTCACCTTGCTCTCGACGCGATAGGTGATTTCCAGTGGCGGCACGGCGACGTCGGCGCCAAACGCGTCTTCGGCAATCAGCCGCATGCGGTAGTCGTACTGGATGAAGCGCTTGCCGGCCGTCACGAGGTCGCCGGCGTGGGTACCGCCCTGCACCTCGAACGGCGGCAGCTGCACCACCGTCGGGTCCAGCTTCGACAGGTCGGGCACCACCTTGGCGGCGTCGGTTTCCACCACGGCGCAGGTCAGCCGCACGTCGAAGGATTCGCCGATGCGCACCGCGCTGGTGGAGGTTCGCCACCAGCACTTGATGGGCTCGACTTCGACCAGGTCGGTGCCGGTTTGCGCGAACGCGGGCGAGGCCAGTGCGAGACCAGCCAGGACAGTGAAGACGAGCGAGTGTTTGTTCATGTCGTTATTTCCGCCGCCGCAAGCGGCGCTCAGCTACCCATTCCACGAGGGCCACATCAAACTTGACCTGGTCAACGCCCAGGCGAATCACGTCGAGGTCGAGCGCCTTGGCCTGCCGCGCCACGTCGTCCTGCCACGCGCGAATGCGCTCGCTCTGGCGGCTCAGTTCGCGGCGCGACATCATGCGCGTGTTGCCGGTCTCGACGTCGTAGACCTCGACCCAGCCGGCCGACACCCGCGGCAGCTCGAAGGCGAACGAGGCGTCCACCATCATGATGAACACGTCGTGCACGTTGTCGACTTGCGACAGCTCCCGCAAGAACGCCGGCGCATCATCGAACAGGAAGTCGGAGATCACCGGCATCATCGACGTCTTGCGTGAAAAGCCGGTGAGCGTCGCGCTCAGGCTGCCGGAGTTCTTCAGTTCCTGAAGCCCAAAGCCGTCCTGGTAGGCCTCGAGGCAGTGAATCACCTGGCCTTTGCCAATGCGCGGGCGCACGGCGCCCAGCGTATGGAAGCCTTCGTCGAAGGTCACCAGGCCGATCGAGTCCTGGAAGAACACCGCTGACATGCCGATGGTAGCGACCGATCGCGCAATCAGCGTGGCGATCTGTAAGCCGCGACGATCGCCCTTGGCCGACGGGTCGGCGCCGCAACGCGTCGAGGCGGAACGATCGGCGACCAGGATCACGCCCGAGGTGGTCGGCTGTTCGAACTCGCGCACGATCAGCGGGCTGAAATTGGTGAGCGACGATTGCGCCCAGTCAATCGCCTCGAAGCGGTCGCCGGCCTGCCAGTCGCGCAGGCCCACGAAATCGAACCCCGTGCCATGGAACATGCTGGAGTGTTCGCCGATCGTGAACTCGCGCATCCGCTTGAGGATGAGCAGCTCGACCTCGGTGATCTCCGACAGGTTGATGAGCGGCTCGACCTCCTGCTCCCGGGTTCTCACGAGGGATTTTCCCCAGCAGCGAAGCGACCCCTACGAGCGAAGCGAACCCCACCCGGCTTACGAGCGAAGCGAGCCATCATGGAATCGGGGTGCGTTCGATGACGTCCTGGATCACGGCGTCGGTTGTTAGGCCGTGGCTCGCGGCGTGCGGGCCGAGCCACAGGCGATGGCCGAGCACGTAGGTCGCGAGGTCCTGGATGTCTTCCGGATACACCTCGTCTCGACGCCGCACGAGCAGTGCCCACACCTTGGCGAGCCGGCCCCAGACGATGATGGCGCGGGGCGAGGCGCCGAGGTCGACGCCGGTTTCGACCAGCTCCGACGGCGAGTGCCTCAGCCAGTCGGTGTCGGCATTGTAAGGACGCGTGTTAGCGACCAGGCGCTGGATGTAATCCCCGAGCCGCTCGTGGAGATAGACGTGTTCGGTGATGGCGGCTCGCAGTTCGATAATCCGTTCCTTGCGCATCAGCGGATTGAGGCGCACCTGCTTGAAGTCGAAGTGCACGAGTTTTCGTTCTTCTTCTGGCGGCAGGTAGCCAATGTTCACCATGATCGCGAAGCGATCGGTGGCGGCTTCCGACAGCGGGAAGGTGCCCTGGCCGAGCTCCACCGGATTCATGGTGGCGATCGCGAAGTTAAAGGCCGGCAGCTCGTAGGTCGTCTTGCCGACCGTGACGGTGCGGTCCTGCAGGCCTTCGAGGAAGGCACTTTGCGACTTCAGGGGGATACGGTTGATTTCATCCAGCAAAATGACTTCGGCTTCGGCCAGCGGGCCCATCTCGGTGGTGAGCACGCCGGTCGCCGGATTGATCATCTGGAAGCCGACCACTTCGGTCGGCTGCAGGTCGGCGCGGCCCTGAATACGCGCGAACTTGGCGTTGCTGATCGCCGCCAGGATGACGCCGAAGAACGTCTTGCCGACGCCCGGCACGCCTCGCAAGAGGAGGTTGCCGGAGTTGACCTGACGCTGCTCTTTCTTGTCGTAGGTGGTCGGAATCTCCGACAACAAGACGATGTTCGCCAGGATCTTGGGCTGGGTATAGCCAACGAGGGCCTTGCCGCCTTCCGCGAGGATGGCCTCGTGGAAGGTAATCGCGTCTTGGAGGTCAGGATGCACAGGTCCGCCTTGAAGAGTTCGCCTTGGAAAAGGCCAATCGTATCCGATGCATGACGAACGGCGCTAGAATTCCCTACCAATGGGACAGCCGTAGGGACAAACCCATTCAAGGAGTCATCGAATGCTGGTCGTCTTGCTATTGGCGGCGTTACTCGGACAGCAACCCGCGCCGCCCTCCGCCCCGGCGCCCGCCCTCGACTACGACTTCTACAAGGCGCGCGTCCAGCCGCTGTTTCTCGAGAAACGGCAGGATCACGCCCGGTGTGTGACCTGTCATGCCGGGAGCACGACACTGCGCCTGCAACGGTTTTCCGAGGGCGCCCAGGCGTGGAGCGAAGAGCAAACCCGCCAGAACTACGAGGCTGCGACGGCGATGGTGGTGCCCGGCAGTCCAGGCGCGAGCAAGCTCTTGCGTCATCCACTAGCCAGGGCGGCGGGCGGTGACGTGTTTCACGGCGGCGGCCAGCACTGGATGTCGAAAGACGACCCCGACTGGCAAGTTCTTTCGGCGTGGGTGAACGGCGCCACGCTGGCTACTTCACGGGACACCCGCGTTGCCCGCATCGTGCAAACCAACGCCGCGGGAGACAACATCCACTTAATCGATCCCGGCACCAACAAGGTGGTTGGCGTGATCCACGACATCGAGGTGCCCCACGGCGTGACCTCGTCGCCCGATGGGCTGCGGCTCTACTTCACCAACGAGGCGCTGCACACACTCGACGTGGTCGATGCGCAGACGCTCGCCGTCTCCGCTCGCATTCCTCTCAGTGGCCGGCCCAACAATGTGGCGATTGGCAAGGACGGCCGGCGTGTCTATGTGGGGATTGCGCAGGCGCCCGGCGCGGTGGACGTGATCGACACCGTGTCGCTGACCAATGCCAAGTCGATCGCGGTCAAGGGCGCGATCCACAACGTATACGTGACGCCGGACGGGAAATACGTGGTTTCGGGCTCCATACCTGGGCGAATGCTGACGGTGATTGACGCCGCGACCGAGACCATTGCCTGGGAACTGCCGACATCAGCCGGTGTGAGACCCATCACGTTTGAACAGGCGCGCGATGGCTCCACGTCGCGGATCTTTCTGCAGTTGTCTGACTACCATGGCATCGCCGTCGTGGACTTCGCCACCCGCAAGGAAGTGTCGCGGTTTGAGATGGCCCCGATTCCGGGCGAGGAGAAGCACACCCAGGGATTGCAGGCCGCCCCCGCCCACGGCCTGGGTGTCACCCCTGACGGCAAGATCCTGTTTGCGACCAGCAAGGTTTATAGTCAGCTCTACGCTTATTCGCTGCCGGATCTGAAGCCGATCGGCACGGTCAACGTTGGCCAACACCCCGAGTGGGTCACTTTCTCGCCCGACGGGAAGCAGATTTACGTCGCCGCCGCCGGCGATAACGCTGTAACGGTCGTGAATACCGCAACTTTAAAAGTTATTACTCGTATACCGGTAGGGCAGGTCCCAAAACGCAACGGAACAGCGATGCTTCGACAATAGTGAACCTGCTTCACTTTCACGTCATCTTTACGGGTTTCGTAAGTCGTCCGATCCGGCCCAAGGCCGGCCGGCGCCTGTTACAATTGGTGGCCTCGGACCTACTTAAGGAGAGTGTGTAATGGCGGTTGGAAAGAGTTTCGGCGGGGGCCTTACCCTTGGCGTGGTGCTGTTTGGCGCGGCGATTGCGGCTGCGGTCGCGCCTCTCGCGGTGACGGCTCAACAGGCCGCTCCCACGCCAGAGGTGACGTTCACCAAGGACATTGCCCCAATCCTTCAGCGCAGCTGCCAGAACTGCCACCGGCCCGGCCAGGTGGCGCCCATGTCGCTGCTGACCTACGAGGATGCGCGCCCGTGGGCGCGTTCCATGAAGCTGCGCACGAGCCTGCGCGACAAGGCCGGCGTAATGCCGCCGTGGTATATCGAAAAGAACATCGGCATTCAGCACTATAAGAACGACCCGTCGCTGAGCGATGAGGAAGTCGCGAAGATTGCCAAGTGGGCCGATACCGGGGCACCGCGCGGCAACGCCGCCGATATGCCGGTAGCACGCACCTTTCAGGACGGCGCGTCCTGGCACGCCGGCGAACCTGACCTGATCGTGGAGAGCCCGGAAATCACCGTCAAGGCCAACACCCCCGACTGGTGGGGCGAGTTCGAGCCCACCAAGATTCCGCTGACCGAGGACCGTTATGTCGCGTCGGTGGAAATCCGCGAGGTCAACAACTTCGCCAAGGACGCGGCTGGCCGCGACACTGTGGGCCAACGCTACGTATGGCACCACCTGATCTGGGCGACCGCCGAATTCGATGGCGCGGGTGACGCGATCGACGCCTCGATTTCCGAGGGCGCCGTCGGCTGGCCGGTGCACGAGGTCGGTCGCAACGCCGACGTCTTCGAACCGAACGCCGGCCGCCTGTTGAAGGCCAACTCCAGCATCATTTATCAATCCGCGCACTTGCACGCCGGCGGTGCCGACGTGAAGTCGAAGCTGCTGTTCGGCTTCAAGTTCCACCCCAAGGGCTACAAGCCGGCGCGCCGCAGCACGCTGCGCAACCTCGGTAACGGCCTCGACATCGACATCAAGCCGAACGAAGCCAACCAGCAACTGCACGCCTACATGGTGTTGCAGCAGCCCACCAAGATTGCCACCTTTGAACCGCACCTGCACGCGCCGGGACAGCGCATGTGCCTCGAGGCCATCTGGGGCATCAACATCCAGACGCTGACCTGCGCCGGCTATGACCACAACTGGGTGCGCCAGTACGAATACGATGACGACCACGCGCCGATCCTGCCGCGTGGCACCATCCTCCACATCATCGGCTACATGGACAACACGCCGAACAACAAGAACATTCCCGACCCGCGCAACTGGCAGGGCTCGGGCAACCGCTCGATCGCCAACATGTTCATCGACCTCGGGCAGTCGGTGCCCTTGACCGACGATGAGTTCCAGCAGGAGATGGCGGAACGCCGCCGCAAGCTCGGCGCCAACCGGCCGGACGTCATTATCGGCTGCCCGCTCTGCAACGTGATTCCGCCGCCGGCCAAGCCGACGGCACAGCAGCAGTAACTGGAATTGGAGTCTGACGCGGACCGGCGTCAGACTCCTCTTTTTCGAGGACCCCAGACATGATTCGATCAGGACGCACGCGCCTGCTGCTTGGCGCGGCCACCATCGTGCTCGCGTATCAGACCGCCAGCACCCAGATGTTGTCGTACTCCAGCGGACAGACAGTTTCTCCCGCCTTCGAAGGCTGGGAGAAGAACGACGATGGCTCGTTCAACATGATGTTCGGCTACATGAACCGGAATTGGGAAGAGGAAGTGAACGTTCCGCTCGGCGCAGAGAACAGCTTCTCTCCTGGTGAACCCGACCAGGGCCAGCCCACGCGCTTCCTGCCGCGCCGTAACCGCTTCGTGTTCAAGGTGCGCGTGCCGAAAGACTGGGGCAAGAAGGAACTGGTGTGGACGCTCAGCACGCGCGGCAAGACCGAGCGCGCCTACGGCACGTTGCGCGAAGACTCGCTGGTCGACAACCTCGTCCAGGCCTCGGAGCAGGGCGCCATCGGCG
Source organism: Acidobacteriota bacterium (assembly GCA_031364805.1). Taxonomy (GTDB): domain Bacteria; phylum Acidobacteriota; class Vicinamibacteria; order Vicinamibacterales; family UBA2999; genus 12-FULL-67-14b. The sequence goes on along the minus strand of JANLWW010000011.1, from coordinate 33,371 downwards.
CCGGTATCAGCAGTCCGGAGATTCGCGCCAACCAGCCGCCCACCCTCACCCTTGACGGCGGAGACCGGCGCGCGCAGATCGGCCAGCCGCTGACGTTGATCGCCTTCGCGAAGGACGACGGCGTGCCTGCGCCTCGTTTCGGTCCCGACTCGCGCGAGGCGCGCCTGATTGCCCAGGCGCGCGCCCGCGCTACCAACGGCACGCCTCCCGCGCCCGCGCCGCGTGGTGTCATGACCTTCGACCCGGGCTCGCAGCGTCCGCCGTCAGCCATCACCGTCGGCAGCCAGACCGGCCTGCGTCACTCCTGTTTCGTCTATCGCGGTGCCGGCCGGGTGACCTTCACGCCGTCACAGGCAAAGGTCTGGGAAGATACCCGCGCGGGAGCCAACTCGCCGTGGGCACCGCGCTGGATGGCGCCGGCGATTCCGGCCGATGGCAAGTACACCGTGGCCGCGAGTTTCGAGGACCCGGGCACCTACACGATTCGGTGCCTGGCGTCAGATGGCGCACTGAACACGACGAAGGACATCGTCGTGACCGTGACGAAATAGGGTCCGGTCCGCCGTGTTACGGCGTGCGGCAGATGCCGTTACCGATGCCATGCGTGAGCTCGCATTTGACGAACGTGATGCGGGCTCGCGCAAAACTCAACATCACGCCAATCGAGCCTTCGAAGGTTTCCTGCCGATACGGCTTGAGTGGATCTTCCCTCATCGCCGTATCGATTCTCTGGACCTGCCGGATGATCTCGGTGTCGAGCCAGCCATCTGCTTCGGCCAATTCGACCGCGCGCGCGGCCTCGGCCAGGTAGAGAGCGCGGTACTCGGGCACCGACATCAGCTTGTCGATCAGAACGTTGCCTGCCCACGACACGTCGAGTGAGAATTCCGGCCCCCAGAACGTGTTGTCGGCGTCCCAGGCAATGACGGTGTGGACGGCCTGGTTTTCCAGTCGATACAGGAAAAAATTGTTGATGCCATAGTTACCGACGAAGCCATCGGTCTCGGCCACAAACGACTGCGCCGCGATGAAGCGGAGGAACGCCGGGATGTCGAGCAACCCGCCGATCGCATCCTTGAGGAGGTCGGCCGGCGTCTCGTTGGTCAGTCGCACCAGCGTTTCGATTGCCCGGTACTTGTCCTCGTCACTTTTCGATTCGTGCGTGGTCGCCTCGAAGCGAATCTTGTAGGGGTCAAGGCTGCTGCCAAGATTGGCGAAGCGCCAGTCATCCTGATACTTGAACTCGAACAGGTAGCCATCATTCTGGGTGTCGTCGCCGATCTTGCCAAAGACTCTCGCGAGCAGGTCCTTGTCGACCGATTCAACGATGGCGTAGAGGCCGGTATAGGTGTTGTTGACATACAGACGCGTGTGGATCTCGCGCGACGCCGGAATGCCCAGGCGCGCGTAAAACGCGGTGGCCACGGTCTCGTGAATGCCCGACGGATCCTGCGTGAGGTTGTCGAGCACGAATGACTTCAAGCCAAGAAAGGTTTGGCCGCTCGCATAGCGGTCGAAAACGACCCGCAGTCCAGGCTTGGTTCCACTGCGCGAGCCCCGCCCCCGCGAGCGAATGCCGACGTTGCGCGCGGTCTGTCCATTCCACGTGACGTCGGCCGGATAATACGTGTTGGTCTGAAAGTCGGTGCCCAACTTGTTCCAGTCGGCGGTGTTGACCCACAAATCCAGCCGCTGCAGCGATTGGCTGGCAAATAACTCGTCAGCAGTTTGCGCATGAGCCGGTCCGGCGCTTAACCAGATGACGGTCAAAACGGCTGTTACAAGTGTTGCGATGCGGTTTCGCACGATACACAATATAGACGAGGTATCGTGCTGCCGGGTTTAATCCCGGCCATGTTACAGAACTGCATTGATGTGGCACCCGACGCTCAGGACGCTCGCCTTGCCCCTGCTTCTAGGGGCCGCGATCCTGTCTGCCTGGTGCAGCGGTTCGCCGTCCTCGCCGACCCCGGCAGCGCCGGCGCCGATCACGGTCACGCCGCCCGTAACCATTGAAGTACCGACCAATGAAACACCGGCGGGCCCGACAACGCCCGCACCGCCGGCGCCGATCCAGACCAATTGGGTCAACATATTCGGCGATACCGGGTGGTGCGGGTCGCCAGCCATGCCAGCGTTGTCACGGCTGATGGCCACCCTCGGCGGCGACATTTTTTTGGCCGGTGACCTGGCGTATCCCAACGGCACGCTCGGCGAGTTCCAGCGCTGTTTCGAGCCCGACTTCGGCCGCTTCCGCTCGCGCCTCTGGGCGGCTCCCGGCAACCACGACTACATGACCGCGGGGGCCGACGGCTATTTTTCTTACTTTGGCGACCGCGCCGGCCCCGTGCGGCGCGGCTATTACTCTGTGCGCTCAGGCACTTGGCAGGTGCTGATGCTCAACTCGAACATCGCCCACGCCCGCAACTCGGCGCAACTCGAGTGGGCGCGGCAGGAAATCATTGCCAATCCCACGCGTTGCACCCTGGCCGTGATGCATCATCCGTTCGACAGCTCGGGACCGAACGGCCCGAATCCAGGCCAGCGTGACTTGTTCGACATGATGCATGGCCTGGGCGTTGACGTGGTGGTCACCGGACACGATCACTTCTACGAACGCCACGCGCCTCAGGATGCGAGCGGACGTGCCGATCCAGCGAAGGGCATACGCTTGTTCGTTGCCGGCACTGGCGGCGCGCCGCCGTACGCCCGCGCACGCGCCGCTCGGCACTCGGAAGTACTGCTCTCCACCCACGGCCTGTTGCGGTTGAAGCTGGAACCCGCTCTCTACGAGTGGGAATTCCAGGACGTGACAGGCGTGGTCCTCGACCGCGGCCTGAACGTCTGCCATTAGCCGCGTGTGATCGCGCGCGCAAGCGCCTGGTAGCGCCCTGCATGCCCCCCTCCTCCCCGTCGCACCGGCCGATCATGGTGATCGAGGTGTTGCGCTGCCTGCAGCCGCGGCCCGGCGAGATCGCGGTGGATTGCACGCTGGGCGGCGGTGGTCATGCGCTGGCGGTCCTGGCCAGCGTGATGCCGGGCGGGCGCGTGATTGGGGTCGATGTCGACTCGCGCGAGCTGCCGCTGACAGAAGCCCGCATCAGGGCAGCAGGTTTCGGCCCGGATGCGTTCGTGACGCGTCACCGGAACTTCGCCGATCTTCCGCAAGTGATCGCCGCCGAAGGATTGCCGGCTGTCGATCTGGTCCTGGCCGACCTCGGTGTGTCGTCTATGCAACACGACAACCCCGAGCGCGGATTCAGCCATCGGGGCGTCGGCCCTCTCGACATGCGCATGGACCCCGGCCGCGGGGAATCCGCGGCGGACTTGCTCGCCCGCAGCGACCAGGATTCTCTCGTGGCGCTGCTGCGGGAGAACGCAGACGAGCCGCACGCCGGCCTGATCGCCGGCATCCTGAAACGACAGCCGGTCGAAACCACGAACAAGCTCGAACGGTTGGTTCGACTGGGGCTGCACGAGGCCTTGCCGGACCTCGCCAAGCCTGAGGTGAAAATGTCGGTCCGCCGGACGCTTCAGGCGCTACGAATCACGGTGAACAACGAGTTCGCGGCGTTGGATGCGCTGCTGCAGCACCTGCCGCAATGCCTGGCGCCGGGTGGCCGGGCGGCGGTGCTGACGTTTCACTCTGGCGAAGATCGGCGGGTCAAGAAAGCGTTCCAGGCCGGCCATCGGTCGGGCACCTATTCTCATGTGGCGCGCGAGGTCATTCGCTCAACGAAGGAGGAGACCTTCGCAAACCGACGCTCGTCATCGGCCAAGCTGCGGTGGGCCGTGCGGGGTCCTTGGTGACTTGGTTAGCGAGCCCGTAAGTCGAACGCGCTCAATTGGCGATCGTTGCGCACATAGTAGCGGCCATCGGCCAGGGCGGCATAGGCCCGCACCACGCCGGGAATCAATTGTGCGCGCGCGTTGAAGCGGAAAGCTTTTGGTGACACGGGAGCGAGCGCCAGCTCACCCGATTCACGCGAGATGACCAGCGAGTCGCCGGCAATCAGCAGTGTGCCGGCGCCAAAGCCATCGACGTTCCACATCACCTTGCCGGTGGCCATTTCAATGCACCGCAGGCTCTGGCCAAATTCCTGGCGGCCTTCAAAGCCATAGAGATAGCCGTCGCGATAAACGCTGGTCGAGTAGTGATTCGACATCGACTCGTCGCCAGACCAGATTGGTTTCACGGCATTGTTCGCGACCTGCAGCAACACGGCGCCGGTGCCATAGCTGGCCGACAGGAATATTTGATCCTTCACCACGATCGGGGCGGCGGCGTTTACCGAGGCGGCCATGCGCGCGCGCCAGCGATACTGGTATCGTACCCCGCCAGTTGCCGGGTCGACGGCAAGCAGGCCGGTGCGCGTGAAGAACACCGCGGTCCGTTGCCCGGCGATGTCGGCCATCACGGGCGCAGAATAACTGGCCTCGTCATTGGTGGAGGTCCACAACGTCTTGCCGCTGCCGGCGTCGAAGGCGACGATGCCGGCGGACTTGCCGCCGACGTTGACCATGACGCGATCGCCGTCGACCACCGGTGAGCTGGCGACGCCGAAGTAACCCTTCGGTGCATCGAATACGCGCCGGGTATCGACGCTCCACAGCTTGCGGCCGGTGGCGAAGTCGAGCCCATGCAGCCAGCCGTCGGCGCCGTGCGTGAAGACACGGCCGCCGGTGATCACCGGGATGGCGCGGGGCCCTTCGTCAAAGCCGAAGTCGTCGCGATAGCTGGTGGGGTAGTCAAAGGTCCAGAGTGTCTTGCCGGATGCCGCGTCCATTGCCTCGACGGTCTCGCGATTGTTGACCCGATGGAAAAACACGAGCTTGCCGGCTGACACCGCCGGGCCGGCGAAGCCGGCGCCGACGTCGCGCTTCCAGAGCAGTGGCGGTCCGCTGCGGGGAAACGACGCCACGATCGGCGCGCCCGTGTAGATGCCGTTGCGGCCCGGTCCGAGAATTTGCGGCCAGTCCTGCGCCGCGACCAGCGATTGCAGGATCAGGGCCGCAGCGACAACACCCAGCACACGCGGAAGCATCAATTACTTCTTCACCGGCGGCGGCTTGGGGAAGGTGCCCTCGCGCATTGCCGCCTGGTAGAGCACCGTGGCCATCACGATCGAGGCCTGCTTGAGAGCGGCGGGGTCAATGCGCTCCGCGAAATCCACGTTGGTGTGATGGGTGCGCACGTCGTAGGTCACGTAGTCCTGCACTGCCTGGAAGCCGGGCACGCCGACCTCCAGAAACGACAGGTGATCGGTGGCGCCAATGTGCCCGGGCGCCGGCATGATGGCGCCGAGACCGGCAACCGGCTTCAGCCAATCCGCCATGATGGTGCGCGCCGCGTCGTTGTCTTCCATGTAGAAGCCGCTGATGGGTGGGAAGCCGTTATCGAGGTTGAAGTAGACGGAGAACTTGTCGCGCGCCGCCTTGTTCTTGTCGCCGGCGAGGTGCTCGGCAACGTAGGCCTTGGACCCGAGCAGGCCCTGTTCTTCCCCAGCCCACAGCGCCGCGCGAATGGTGCGCCGCGGCCGTACGCCGAGAGCCTTGAGAATGCGCATGGCCTCCATCGTGGTTGCCACGCCGTCGGCGTTGTCGGTGGCGCCGGTGCCGGTATGCCACGAGTCGAGGTGTGCGCCGACCATGACGATTTCATCCTTGAGAGCGGCGTCAGTGCCGGGGATTTCGGCGAACACGTTGTGCGTGCGCGGATCGTCGTCGTGGTAGCGGGCTTGAATCTCCACCGCTAGTTTGACCGCTACCTTCTGTTGCAGCAGCCTGGCGATCAGGTTGTAGTGTTCCGACGCGAGGACGATCGACGGCACCGAGTTAGCGGCCATGTCACGGCCGGTGACGAACACGGTACCGTGCTCGCCGATGTTCGGTTCGATGGTCACGGCCACGCCTTCCGTCTTCAGCAGTGCGAGTCGCTCGGCATTCAGTTGCGGCGGCCGTGTGGGTGACGGCTGGGGCGGCTTCAGGTCGCCGCTGGCGGCGGGCCGATCGGCGCGGATGGCGTAGTCCTGGATCTGGCTGGTCATCAGGATCGCGCCCTTTAATTTTCCAGCCTGGGCCTTGAGCGCATCAGCTTCGAGTCCGGGTAGCCACGCCGGCGAGGCAATCACGCGCCCGGCGGTCGCGGGCGACCAGCCTTTGGGATAGCCGATCATGGGCATGTATCGGGGCTCGAGCATCTCGACGGTGACTTTGTCGAGTGTCCATCCACGGCCAAACTGAAACGGCTCGGCGTGCACCTCGCTCATGCCCCAGGCCTTCAGCGTTTCCTGCGTCCACGCGACTGAACGCCGATGCGCGGGCGAGTTGGTGAGGCGCGGACCGATCGCCGTCGTCAGGTAGTCGAACGTCTCCAGCACCTTTGACCGGTCCATGCCTTCGGCGCGGATCTTCTCGACCACGCTGAAGTCGACCCGGTCCTGGGCGGAGCTTGAGATCGTCAGCAGGAACACGGTGGCCAGAAACCCCAACGAGATGGTGCGCATGCGCGGATTCTACTCTCAGGCGGGTGAGGCTGGTAGGGCTCGTGGGGCATATAATCGCGGCCATGAAGACCGACCGCCGTTCATTCCTTCGAATTTCCGGGGCCGCTGGTGCTGCTGCCGTGGCCCTCGGCTCCAACAGCATTGAACTGGTCGCGCAATCGTCGCGGGCCCTGGGCAACCGAACACCCGAGGACGTGGCGGCGGATGAGGGGTATTGGCGAGACATCCAGAACGCGTTCACGCTGGATCGTTCGCTCATCAACCTCAATAACGGCAATAGCTGCCCAAGCCCGACGGTAGTGCACGAGGCGTACAAGCGCTATCTCGATTACTCGAACCAGGCGCCGGTCTATCATCGCGGGCTGATCGAGCGGAACATCGAAGTGGTGCGCCGCCGGCTGGCAGCTGAGTTCGGGTGCGACCCCGAGGAAATGGCCATCACCCGCAACTCGAGCGAGTCGCTGCAGATTGCGCAGAACGGGCTTGACCTCATGCCCGGTGACGAAGTGCTCACCACCGAGCAGGATTACGGCCGCATGCTGACCACCTGGGACCAGCGCGCGCGCCGCGAGAAGATCACGATCAAGAAGGTGAACTTTCCGGTGCCGACGACCGGCGAAAGCCTGTTCGCCATGCTCGAAGGCGCTATTACGCCGCGCACCAAGGTGCTGCACTTCTGCCACATCACCAACCTGACCGGGCAGATCTTCCCGGTGCAGAACATCTCGCGCATGGCCCGCGCCCGCGGCATCATCACGATCGTCGATGGCGCCCATGCCGTGGCACACTTCCCGTTCAAGCTGCGCGACCTCGAGATGGATTACTACGGTACCAGCCTGCACAAATGGCTGCTGGCGCCGACCGGCACGGGGTTCCTGTATGTCCGCAAGGATCGCATTGCCAAGACCTGGCCCCTGCAGGCCGCGCCCGAACGCAGCGAGAGCGACATCCGCAAGTTCGAGGAGATCGGCACCTCGCCGGCGGCGACCAAGGCCGCCATCAACGAGGCGCTGGCATTTCACCAGGCGATTGGCACCGATCGGGTGGCTGCGCGCCTGCGCTACCTGACACTGCGTTGGGCGAACAAGCTCAAGCCCAACCCGCGCGTCGTCTTTCACACCGCCCTCGACCAGGTCTACGGAGTGTGCTGCGTCGGCATCAAGGACATTCCGGCGGCGAAGATCAACACCTTCATGTGGGACAAATATCGCATCGTCACGACCGCGATCACGCGTCCCGAGTACAACGGCATTCGCGTGACGCCGAACATCTACACGCCGCTCGAGGAGATCGACACCTTTGTCGCGGCGATGGAAGACCTGCTCAAGAACGGCGTGCCCGCGGCGTGACGCCCGCGCAGCAGCAGGCGCTTGATGAGTTCCGTCGGCTGCGAGGGACCGAGCCATTCGGTCCCTTCGTCGCCCTGCTCAAGAGTCCCGAACTCCTGAACAAGGCCAGCGCCCTCGGTGAGTACCTGCGCTACCGCAGCGCCCTGCCGCCCCGGCTCAGCGAGTTCGTCATCCTGATCACCGCCGCCCACTGGCATCAACAGTACGAGTGGGACTTGCATGCGCCGATCGCCGTGAAGGCAGGCGTGGCGCAATCTACGCTTGATGCGCTGGCGTCTGGACAGCGGCCCGGCGGCCTGGCCGACGACGAGGCCGCCCTTTACGAGTTTTGCCGAGCGATCCACGACCGAACCCGGCTGGCCGAGGCCGTCCATGCCCGAGCCGTCCAGGCGGTGGGAGAGCAGGGGGTCATCGATGCCATTGGCATCTGCGGTTACTACTCGCTGCTGGCGATGGTGCTGAATGTCGAGGGCGAACCTTCGGCTCCGACTGGCAGTTAGAGGACCACGAGGACGCGGCAGGGAAGTAGGCCATCGTTGAGCATGCCGACTGCGATTCATCGTCACGTTGATGCCGCTCGAAAGGGCGAGCTGGTGCGAGTGGTCGCGCGCATGGTGTCTGGATGGGCCGTGTTGGGCGATCCGCAGATCACCAACGGCTACTGCCTGTTGTTGCCGGATCCCGTGGTGCCGGACCTGAACGCCCTGAAGGGCGTTGCCCGACAACAGTTCCTCGATGACATGGCGGCACTCGGCGATGCCGTGCTGGCCGTGACCGGCGCCGAGCGCATCAACTACGAGATTCTGGGCAACGTGGAGCCCGCGCTGCACGCGCACGTGATCCCGCGACACGCGTCAGAGGATCCCGAGCTTCGCATCAAGCCGGTGTGGCTGCACGACTGGACGACGGCCGCGCCGTTTGACGTGAGCGTGCATCACGACCTCGCCGTGCGAATCGCGGCCCGCTTGAAATAACTACGGGCGGTCGAAGTGGTTAACGAGCTTGCTCGCCAGCTGTCCGATGCGGTCCTCCGCCTCTGCGTACGACCCCTTCACGCCGCTGGCAAAGAACGACACCACGATCGGTCCCGACCGCGCGTAGATAATTCCGACATCGTTGGCAATCGTGCCGCCGTCGCCGGTCTTGTGTCCCACCGGCACGTCGATGAAGTGTGGCAGCCGGCGCGCGCCCAGTTGTTGGCGGCGTAGCGCCAGCAGCATGGCTTCGCAGCTGCCTTTCGACGCGGCAGTGCCGCGCTCGATGCTTTCAAGCAGTCGCGCAGTCTCTCGCGGCGTCATGCTGCCGAGCCAGAATTTCCGATCGGTCGCCGTGCGCTCGTTTCGCTCGCGCGCCAGCCGCTGTCGGTTGCCCTGATCGCGAACCACGGTGATCCAGTTCGCCCGCGGCCCCGTGAACAGGTCGCCATACCGCGCGAACAGCGGGTTATTGTCCGAGGCATACATCAGGCCGGTGGTTTGCTCGGCCGTCAGGTTAGCGAAGGCCGGATCCAGCATCGCCAGGAGGTCGCGTCGATAGTCGTGCGGCCGCCCATACGAGATCAGTTTGGGATAGCCGCTCTCGGCCAGCCATTTCGTCACAGTGGCCGGTCCGCCGATCTTCATCAAGACGATGTCGGTGGCGGTGTTGTCGCTGGTGATGATCATCTCGGTGATGGCATCGCGCAGCGTGGGCTGCAGCCCGGCATCGTGATACTGGAACACGCCGGTGCCGTGGCGCAGGTGCGCGCGGGTCAGCGTGATGCGCTCGTCCAGGTCCAACTGCTTGCGGTCGGCCAGCTGGTAGGCGCGGACCATGAACGGCAGCTTAATCACACTGGCGGTAGAGAACTCCTGGTCAGCCCGCACGCCTGCCTCCTCGCCGGTAGCCAGGTGCTTGACGTGCACGCCGGTCGTGGCCGGGAACGCCGCCAGCTCCGCATCGAGCAGGGCTTGGAGCGCTCGCGTTGGCTGGCTCGTGGCCAGTGCGACAACGGCCATCAGCATCGTGAAACGCATGACGCGACAGTAGCCCCTGGGCCGCGCCTGCGTCAAAGGCTGTTATACGATCCCGCGTCTATGCCCTTGCTGTTCTCGTACGGCACCCTGCAGCTCAACGACATCCAGCTGTCCACCTTCGGTCGGCTGCTCACGGGCCAGCGCGACGAGCTTGTCGGCTTCGAACCCGCGCTGGTGAAGATCGAGGATCCCGCGCTGGCAGCCAGGCTGGGAAAGACCCACCACCACGACGTTGCCTTCAATGGCAACGTCGGCAGCCGCGTGGCAGGCATGGCGTTTGAGGTTACCGACGCGGAGCTGGTGAGCTGCGACGGATACGAGGCGGAGTTCGTCTTTGAGCGAGTGACGGCGCCGCTGGCGTCAGGCCGGGAGACGTGGGTCTATGTCCACGTCCCCCGCGACCCTTAGAACAGGTAGCTGCCCTTGGCGACCGTCGCGTCGGCGAGCCGCCGGCGCATGGCGACCGTGTTCACCGGCGTGACCTTCATCAGCCGCCGCAACGCCGCCAACTGCGTGCGGAGAGTGTCGCCTTCCGCCATCGCAGCCAGGCAGCTGCGCGCGGCCAGTTCGATGCGGCCGGCGGCTTCGTTGGTCGCAATTCGGGCGGCGTCGGCGTGCGCCTCGGCATTCGACACCTTGCGGACCGCCGCGTCCTGCGCGCGCAGCACCGCGCTTTCGGCGGTGTAGGTGTCGATCAGGATGTCGGCGAGATAGCTGAGCACTTCCTGCTCCTGCTCCAGTTTCGTCCCGTACTTCTGCATGGCGGTGCCCGCGACCAGAAGCGTGACCTTCTTGAAGATACCGCAGGCGCGCGCCTCGTCGATCAGCGGCTCATCCGAGGCTTCGGGCATGGCCATCGACGGGCTCATGATCTCGTCCTGCAATTGCTTGGCGGCCGCCAGCAGCGGCAACTCACCCTTCAGCGCCTTCTTCATCAACATGCCCGGAATCAGCAGGCGGTTGATCTCGTTGGTGCCTTCGAAAATGCGATTGACGCGCGCATCACGGTAGTGGCCCTCGGCGGGATAGTCGTGGACGAAGCCGTTGCCGCCGTGAATCTGCAGGTTCTCGTCGATCACGTAGTCGACGGTCTCGCTGCCCAACACCTTTGCGATCGAGGCTTCCACCGCGAATTCCTCGAGCGCCTGCAACATGGGCGTGGGATCGTCGATCTGCTTGTCTGGCGCACCGGCAATTCGCTGATCGATCAGTCCAGCCGTGCGATACATCATGCTCTCGAGCGCGTATTGCCGAGCGGTCATCTCGCCGAGCTTGTGCTTGATCGCGCCGAATGTGGCAATCGGCACGCCGAACTGCTTGCGCGAGGCCGCGTACTTGACGGCTTCGCCGATCGCCGCCTTCGCGCCGCCGGAACACATCGCCCCCAACTTGAAGCGGCCGAAGTTCAGCACGTTGAAGGCCACCTTGTGGCCCTTGCCGATCTCACCCAGCACAGCGTCAGCAGGCACCTTGACCTCCTGCAAAATCACCGGCGTCGTCGACGAGCCGTGCAGGCCGAGCTTATGCTCTTCCTTGCCGCTCGAGACGCCGGCCCACTTGCGTTCGACGATGAACGCGGTGAACTGCTCTCCGTCAACCTTGGCGAACACGACGAAGACGTCGGCAAAGCCGCCGTTGGTGATCCACATCTTCTCGCCGGAGATCACGAAGCTGCCGTCGGCCTGCTTCATGGCGCGGGTCTTGGCGCCGAGCGCATCCGATCCGGAGCCAGATTCGCTGAGGCAGTACGCGCCGACCACTTCACCGGAGATCAGGCCAGGCAGGTACTTCTGCTTCTGCGCTTCGGTGCCGAACATGTAGATCGGCAAGATGGTCAGGTTGGCCTGCGCGCCGAACGTGGCGCCGAACGAGGCGTGGCTGGCCAGTTCCTCCGACACCACGAGTGTCGAGATTTTGTCCAGGTCGACGCCGCCGTAGGTCTCGGGGATGTTGGTGCCGAACAGGCCGAGGCCGCCGCACTTCTTGATCAGCTCCCGCTGCAGCGCCCAGTCTTTCTGCTCGAGGCGCTCGTTGGCCGGCATCACCTCGCCGGCGATGAACTCCGAGGCCGCCTGCCGAATCAGCTGGTGCTCTTCGGTGACTTTCTCCGGCGTCATCACCGATGCCGGCGCCGTCTCTTCGATCAGCCACGAACCGCCTCTTGCCATCGTTTCCGTCGTCGCGCTTACCATGTTGTCTCTCCCCAGCTGTTCGTCCAGCTCCGGCTAAGCCGGAGGCTACATTCGTTCGAAGATTCCAGCGGCGCCCATGCCGCCGCCCACGCACATCGTGACCAACCCGTATCGCGCCTTGCGGCGGTGCAGCTCGTGAATCAGCGTGGCCGTGAGCTTGCCGCCCGTGCAACCGAGCGGATGGCCCAGCGCAATCGCGCCGCCGTTGACGTTGACCTTGTCGGGGTCGAGACCCAGTTCGTTCATGCAGGCCAGCGCCTGGGCGGCAAACGCCTCGTTCAGTTCGATTAGATCGATCTGATCGAGCGTCAGACCGGTCTGTTTCAGCACCTTGCGAATGGCCGGCACCGGGCCAATACCAAACAACTCGGGCTTGACGCCGGCGGTGGCGAAGCCGACGAACCGCGCCAGCGGCGTCAGGCCGCGTTGCTTGGCCAGCTCCGCAGACGTCACAATCACCGCGGCGGCTCCGTCGCTGGTCTGCGAAGAGTTGCCGGCGGTGACCGTGCCGCTGACATGAAACGCCGGCCTCAACTTGGCCAGTGCTTCGAGCGAGGTGTCACGACGAGGCCCCTCGTCGGTGTCGAACACGACCTCCTTGATGTGGGGCCCGCCGTTGGGGGTATTCGCCACGATCCGCACCGTGAGCGGCACAATCTCATCCTTGAACCGGCCTGCATCGATCGCGGCGATTGCGCGTTGGTGGCTGCGCAGCGCGAACTGGTCTTGTGCCTCTCGCGACACCGCCGATTCGCGCGCGTGATTCTCAGCCACCAGGCCGGTGCTGAGATAGACATCCGGATAACTGGCGACCAGCGCCGGATTGGGCGACACCTTGTTGCCGCCCATTGGCACCATGCTCATCGACTCGGTGCCGCCGGTGACTGCCGCCTGGCCGTGGCCGAGCATGATGCGCTCGGCGCCATAAGCGATGGCCTGCAGTCCGGACGAACAGAAACGATTCACCGTGACGGCCGACGCCTCGACCGGAATGCCGGCGCGCAAGCTCGCAATGCGCGCGACGTTCAGTCCCTGCTCACCTTCCGGCATCGCACAACCCAGGATCACATCGTCGATCGATGCCGGGTCGAGCCCGGGTATGCGAGCCAGCGCGCCGACAATGGCGCTGGCGGCCAGTTCGTCCGGGCGCATTACGCTGAGGGTGCCCCTGGGCGCCTTGCCGACGGCGGTGCGAACGGCGGAAACGATAACGGCATCCTGCATGGTGATTCCTATTTCACTGGCGTGGCGACATCGGCCAGCAGGCCCTCGACGGCGTCGCCGACCAGCGATGTCTTCATTTCGAACAGGTGATTGGCGTCTTCGATGGTGATCAGTTCCTTCGGCTCCGGGATCTGCCCGTAGAACTTCCGCACGTCCTTGATTGAAATCAGCTCGTCGTCTTCGCCGTGGACGATGAACTTCGGCAGCGTGCAGTTGTGCAGGACATCGAATTCGTAGCGGTCGACGGGTGGGGCAATGCCGAGCAGCAGCGAGACACGCGGGTCTTCGGCGCCGACCGTCATGGCGATCCACGAACCAAATGACATGCCGGCGGCCCAGATCGGCAGGCCGGGGAAGCGATCAGCCACGAAGCCGATCGCGGCTTTGAAATCGTCCTTTTCTCCTGGGCCAGAATCGAAGACGCCGGCGCTGCGCCCAACTCCACGGAAATTGAAGCGCAAGGCGGCGACGCCAATCCTTGGCATGGCCTTGGCGGCCTGGTAGAGCGCCTTGGTGTGCATGGTACCGCCGTGCAGCGGATGGGGATGGCCGAACACGGCCACCGCCCGCGGCTCGCCGTCGGGCAGGTCCAGCAGCGCTTCGAGCGGGCCGATGGGCCCTGGGATCTCACGCAGGAATTCGGGTGTCATCGACAAACCTTCCAAGAATCTGCGCGAACTCGTCGGGCCGGGTCACCAGGCCGATGTGGCCCGTTCGCTCGAGCACGACGCGTTGCGCCGACTGCAGCTCGTTCATGTATTGCTCGGTCACTTGCACCGGCACGACCCTGTCGAGCGCCGGCTCACCGGTGATCACGAGCGCGCGCGCCCGGATGCTCCTGGGATCGGCAAACCGATGCGCCGACGCCCAGGCGACTCGCCGCGCCATGCGGGTCGGTGATGCCGGTGCCATGGCGATGCGCGCACCCTGGCCGGCCATGAACCGCAGCCGCGCTCCCATCGTAGGAAACGCTGCCGCGACCTCCGGCCTCATCCGTCCTGGCGCAGTGACCACGAACATCGGAGTAAGCAGCCTGGGCGCGCTCAGGAATCGCCGCTGTTGCAGATTCGGCTGCCACCTGCTGTGCAGCGCCGATGCCAGTACCAGCGCCGACACCCGCTCCGGATAGCGCGCACTGAACTCCGCGGCAATCAATCCGCCGTACGACACACCGACGATGGTGGCGCGCGAGAGGCTGGCGCGGTCCATGGCAATGCCCACCTGGGTGACGTAGTTGTCGAATTCCTTCGCGAGATCGCACTTGAACGGGCTGGTCCTCTCGTCGCACAGCGAGTACGACACCACCCGGTGGTGCTTCGCCAACGCCTCGACGGCGGGGCGCATCCACTCCCATCGGCCTTGCAGGCCGGGGATCAGCACGATTGGCGTTCCCGTTCCGAGATCAATCATCGCTCTTCGTTGCTCGCTATTCGCTACTCGCTATTCGCTACTCGCTATTCGCCGTTCGCTATTCGCAATGCCAAGCCCCCAAGCCCCCAAGCCCCCAAGCCCCAAGCCCTCAGTTTCTCAGTGGCTTTCCGGTCTTGAGCGTGTGCTGGATGCGTTCAAGGGTCTTACGCTCGCCGATCAAGCTCATGAAGGCTTCGCGTTCGAGATCCAGCAAGTACTGTTCGGTCACCGTCGTGGCGTGCGGCAGGTTGCCGCCGCCCATGATGTGCGCGAGCTTGCGGCCGACCACCGCGTCATGGTCGGTCGCGCGGCCCGCCCGCCACGCCAGATGCACGCCAAGGTTCAAGGCTGCCGTCAGCGATTCACCGCCAACCGGAATGGCGGTGCGCGGAGCCGGCGCACGGTAACCCTCGCGCACTCGGTCGAGGGCCTTTGCCTTGGCATCGGCCATCAGGCGTTCGCGATTCATCGTGAAGCCGTCGGTCACGGCCAGATAGCCGAGGCGCAGCGCGTCGGGCCCGCTCGCCGACACCTTGGCCAGCGCGATGGTCTCGAAGGCCTTCTGGATGTAGGGTAGCGGATCGCTTTGCGGCGTCGGCAGTTCGGCCATGGCCCTCGCGGTCATCTCTTTCGTGCCGCCGCCACCCGGAATCAGGCCAACGCCGACTTCGACCAGACCCATGTAGGTTTCGGCTGCGGCCTGCACGCGGTCGCCGTGCAGTGCGATCTCGGTGCCGCCGCCGAGTGTGAGCCCTGCGGTGGCCACGACCACCGGCACCGGGCTGTAGCGCAGCGCCATAGTTGCTTGCTGGAACGCCCGGATCATCATGTCGAGTTCGTCCCAGTTGCCTTCTTGCGCCTCGAGCAGCACGAGCATGAGGTTGGCGCCGGCCGAGAAGTTCGGCGCGTCGTTGCCGACGACCAGCGCCTGCCCGCTCTTGGTGGCCTCCTTGACGCCGGCGTGGAGCATCTGCACGGTGTCGCCGCCGATCGCGTTCATCTTTGAATGGAACTCGACCGCAATGACGCCGTCGCCGAGGTCGACGAGACTGGCGCCCGAGTTCTTCTTGATCACGCGGTCGTGTTCGCGGGCCGTGCGCAGGATCTGCAGGTCCGCGGCCGCGGGTTTGACCAACCCCTCACGAAAGCGCGTCAGCCCGCCTTCGAGCAGGCTCGCGACCAGCGGCGGAACCCCGCCCACCATCGCGTGCCCGCCGGCGGTTTCGGCCGCCGCCAGTACTTCGCTCACGCCGATGATGTCGAACAGTTCGAAGGGGCCGAGGTCCCAGCCGAACCCCCACCGCATGACCCGGTCGACGTCGTCGATTGAGTGGGCGATGTCGGGTGTCACCCGCGCGGCGTAGATCAGCGTTGGCGCCAGCGTGGCGCGCAGGAACTCGCCGGCCTTGTCCTTGGCATTGAACAGCGCACGCACACGTTCGGCGAGGTCGTCGATCGACCGACCTGCCTCGATTGAGGCGATGCGCGCCGATTGCTTCGCTCGATACTCGAAGGTCGCCGGGTCAAGCGTCCAGATCTCGCTCTCCCCCTTCGCGTTCTTGCGGCGCTCGTAGAAGCCCTTGCCGGCCTTCTCGCCGAGCTGCCCGCGCTTGATGAGCTCCTCGACCAGTGCCGGCACGGCAAACGCGCTGCGGTCGGCTTCGGTGGCCAGCCGCTCGTTCAGGTTGCGCAAGACGTGGGCGAGCACATCGATGCCGGCGATGTCCATGGTCCGGAACGTCGCGCTGCCAGGGCGGCCGAGCGCCGGGCCGGTGATCGCGTCGATCTCCTCGATGGTGTAGTTACCGGTGGCCAGCACATCGAGCGTGCGCGCGACGCCGTAAAGGGCAATGTGGTTGCCGATGAAATTCGGCGTGTCCTTCGCCACCACCACGCCCTTGCCGAGCGTGTGATCGCCGAACCTCGTCACTGCGGCCACGACCGCCGGATCGGTTTCGACAGTCGGGATGATCTCGAGCAGGCGCAGGTAGCGAGGCGGATTGAAGAAATGGGTGCCGATCCAGTGCCGGCGGAAATCGTCGGAGCGTCCCTCCGCCAGCATGGCGATCTGAATACCCGAGGTGTTGGTGCTGACAATCGAGCCCGGCCGGCGCTGCTCGTCGACGCGCGCGAGCAATTGCTGCTTGATGTCGAGGCGCTCGACCACCGCCTCCATGATCCAGTCGGTCTTGGCGATGGCGTCGAGGTCGGTATCGAAGCCGCCGGTGGTGATCAACCTGAACGCATCGGGCGTGAACTGCGGATCGGGCTTCAACTTGCGCGCCTTGTCGAGGCCCAGGCGGGCCTGGTCGGCGGTGAGATCGAGCAGCAGGACCGGGATGCCGGCGTTGGCGCAGTGCAGGGCAATCTGCGCGCCCATGGTGCCGGCGCCAAGCACTGTGACGGAGTTGATTTGCATCATCTGCGGCCCACTCCATTGATGAACAGGTCGACCACTGCATCCGCTTCGGCGGTGAGGTCGTATTTGCGGCGGCTGAGCATCCAGTTGGTGGCCATCTCATCGAGCGCACCAAAGAAAATCTTCGCCGCGGTGGTTGCGCTGATGTCCTTGCGGAAGGCGCCACTCTGCTGGCCGTCGGCAATCGCGTCACGAATCAGCTTGAGGTAGTCCTGCAGAAAGGTAGCGGAAAAGCGCTCCATGAACTTCACCGACTGCCGGAGTTCCACCTGGAACACCACGGCGAGATGTTGGTCGCGGCCGAGGCGGCCCAGATGCAAATGAGCGATGCGCCGCAAGCGCTCGGCCGGACTTGAAACGTCGGCGACCGCGGCGCGCCCCTCAGCAATCACCTCGCCCATCGAACGCTCGAAGATCGAGACGAGCAAGTCGTCCTTGCCCTTGAAGTAAAGGTAGACCGTGCCGGCCGCCACGCCCGCCACCCGGGCGACATCCGCGACTTGCGACTGGAAGAAGCCGTTTTGAGCAAACACCCGTGTTGCGGCGCGCAGAATCAGGTCGCGCTTGTCGCCGGTCGCGCCGGCCGGCTTCACCGTCGTCAGCCGCCGGGCGGCTACCGACATCGCCGTCGTCGATGAATGAACATTCATTCATTTTCCACCTGACCCGCCGCGGTGTCAACTGCGCCGGCTGCCGTGAGAAAATACCCAATGCTCCGTCGCCGCTTGACCCTCGCGATCGCGGCCACTGGCACCGGGGCCGCGGCGTTTGCCAGCCTGAGTGTTCTCGATCGGATCGTGACCGGTGACAGAACTATTCGCGTCGCCATGCTCCCTTCGTGGTGGGTGCTGCTGGCGTTGGCGGCCGCGGCAGCGCTGATGTTTGCCGTGGTCGGCGGCCTCTTGCGTCGCAGATCCGCGCCTCCCGCAACCAGGCTCGAGAGCCTGGTTCTCCCACTCTGCTCACTCGGCCTTCTGACGCTGCCGTACCTGCCGCTACTGCCCGATCGCTGGCCTGCGCTGCAGGCGCTCGCCGGTCCGCTCGTTCCGGCGGTGTGGCTGGTGGTCGCCGCGCTTCAAGCGTGGGTCCTCTGGCAGGCGGCCGCGACAGACCCGGCAGCAGTCCTCACCCCCCCGCGGCCGCGGTTGGTGGTGGCCATCTTTGTCGCGACACTGGCGACCAGCGGCGCGGTGGCCGTTCGCCTGCTGCCCTCGGCGGTCTACCCCGGCGGCGATGAGCCGCACTACCTGGTGATCGCACAGAGCCTTTGGCGCGACGGCGACCTGGACATCTTCAACAATCACCAGCGGGGAGACTACCGCGAGTACTTCAATGCCGAACTGGCGCCGCACTACATGAACGCCGGCGTTGATCAAGGCGTTTACTCAGTCCACCCCGTTCTGATGCCCCTTCTCGTGGCGCCGGTCTACGCCGTCGGTGGCTACCCCGGCGTGGCGGCGCTGATTCTGCTGGCTGGTGCTGCCACGGCGGCGGTCGCGTGGTGGTGGGTGCGAGTCGTACTGAATGCGGCCGGTGCGGCGACCTTTGGCTGGGCCGCGATTGCTTGCTCGGCGCCGTACCTGCTCAATGCCTTTACCGTGTATCCCGAAGTGTTTGGCGGATTATGCGTGATGAGCGCATTGCTACTGACCGTCAGGACGCCGTGGCATCGGCCTGGCATCGGACGGCACGTGGCGGCTGGAATTTTCTGTGGTGCGTTGCCGTGGCTCAGTACGAAGTATGCGCCGATGTCGGCGGCATTGCTGCTGGTGGCGTACGCCCGGCTGTGGCGCGGGCCGGCTGCGTTGCTGCGAGAACCGAAGGCCTGGGCCATGGCATTCCCCTATGGCGCCTCGCTGCTCGCCTGGTTTGCCTTCTTCTACATTTACTGGGGCAGCCCGTCGCCAACGGCCGCCTATGGCGAGCACGGGCAGACCTCGTTGCTTCATCTCCTGCGCGGTGCGCCCGGGCTGGTGTTGGATCAGGAATACGGGCTGTTGGCGTTTGCGCCGGCTTACGCCCTGGCCGGGTTTGGCCTGGTCAGGATGTGGCACACCGGCAGCGAGCTTCGACGGCAGGCAATCGAGATCACGTTTATCTTCGTCGCGCTGCTCGTGACCGTGGGCTCCCACTTACTATGGTGGGGCGGGTCGGCGCCGCCTGGCCGGCCGCTGGTCTCGGGCTTGTTCCTGCTGACGCTGCCGATCGCAGTGGCCTTCAGGGATGCTCCTGCCGGTTCGGCTCGCCGCGCTGCGCATCACCTGTTGCTCTGGCTGGGCATTGCCATCGCCACCACGTTGACATTCGCCGCCGACGGCTTGCTGATTGACAACGGCCGTGACGGCAGCTCGGCTCTGCTCGAGTACTGGTCCCCCTCCTACCAGTTCGCAGCAACAGTGCCCTCCTTTATCAAGGGCAGCCTGATTCACGCCTGCGTGCAGGCCCTGTGCTGGCTGGCCGCGGCAACCGGCGCCGGCGTACTGCTGTCGCGATGGAAGATCTTTTCGCCCGGAGCGGCTGCACTACTGGCGATCACCGTCCTTGTTGCAGCCCTGTCGCTCGTTGTCCTGCTGATGCCGATGCTGCCCGGTGCGTCCCCGCGCCAGGACCTCAGCCTTGCGGCGCGTGCGCGCCTGGTTGCGCTCGATCGTTTCGACAGCCGCGTCAGGCCAACCGCCCTCCGCTACGACGAAACCGTGCAGCTGAGCGACGCCGCCTCACTGTTGCCGTACCTGTCGCTCCAGTTAAGCCCCGGTCTGCGCACCGAACGAACGCCCGTACCGTTGTTTCACAGCGGCCGCTTCTCGCTGCCTGCTGGCACCTATTCAATCGCCGTTGCTTTTGGCGAGCACGTGCCGGCGCAGGCGATGCCGCTCTCGGTGCAAGTCGGCCGCACGGGTGCGCCACTGCAATCGTGGCAGGTCCAGCCACAACCCGAAGAGATCTGGCGGGCGGAACTGGCATTGCCCGTGGATGTCAATTTCTTCGGGCTGCGCGGCCCGGTTGAACTGGAGCGGGCGATCGAACGCATCACCATCACACCCATTCGCCTCGTGGACGCCGGCGCCCGCCCGCAGCTGCCTGCGGTGATCGCGGCGAGGAACTACGCCGGCGCTGCCGCCTATTTCCACGACGAGCAGGCGCATCCAGAGCCGCAAGGACTCTGGGTGCTTGGCCGCCGCACAGCGCAGTTCACCATCGTTCCGGCGCCAGGCCAGACCAGCCCAGTGGTGTTGCGCTTTCACAGCGGGGGTGAGCCCAACACCGTCAGGATGAGCGTTCCTGGCTGGGAGTGGGAGGCGGCGCTGGTCGCGGGTCAAGTGGCTGAAGTGGAATTGCCACCGGCCGTCGCCGGCGTGATTCCGTTGACCGTGACCACGACCAATGGCGCCAGGCCCAGCGATCGCGATCCCGCATCCAAGGATTCACGCCTGCTCGGCATCTGGGTCGAGTTCAAACCCTAATCGCTGGCTACCCAGGAGCAAACTCGTAACACCCGGGCGTAATCAATAGTCGGCCGCGCGAGGTGAACGACAAGCTCGATGGCGCGACGACACCAGCGCCACGAAACTGCACTGTCCGCACCTTCTCGCCGTCGGCCTCGTAGACGTAGGTAAACGGTACAACGAACGAAATCCAGAGCCGGCCCGCGCCATCGACCGCGGCAGTTCGCACCGTGGGCGTCACCATCGGCAGCTCGCCATCACCGGCAGTCCGGCGTGGCCAGCGCGTGGGAATCGCCGCGACCACCGGATCGATCTCGCGACCTTGAACTGTCCGCTCGTAGACCAGTTCGCCGTTGGCGTGGTACTTCCGGAAGGCCGGCGGTCCCGCCATGAACACAAAATAAAAGCCACCGTTGGGATCGGGAATGGGAATCCCTGCATTGAGCGCCAGGTGCAGCTGCCGGTCCGACTCATGACCGGTTCGCCGTAGCTGGCCGACCGTTCTGGTCGGCGTCCCTGAGAGCCCGTACTCGGTGATCAACCACCCCGAGTCGGGTTGGCTCATGATCACGGAACGACCGGTGAAAGCGAGGGTGCCGACACCGTTCAGGCTGAGCGATCCCAGCACCACGCGGGCCGCGCCACGGCCAGGCAGCAGGAACCCCCCGGTTCGCACGCCAGACGAATCAAACAGCTGCACGCGCTCGCGGTTATTCGGAGCGTCGGCGACGGCAAAGCTGCCGTTGATGGCGACATCAAACGCGCTCGGCTCGATCAGGCGCCCGTCCTCGGCGCCGATCTGCACCAGCTTGCGGCTGGAGCGGCCATTCTCGGCGACGGCATAGACGGCGTGGGCACGCCGATCGAACACGTAATAATCGCCGATCGCGGTTTGCTTGAAGCCGATGGGCTCTCGGAACAGGCCCACCACATCGGGCGCGAGGGTGTTGACCGATCTCAACAGATCGACCTGTCCCGGTGAAACACGAACGGCCGCCTGGTCACCCAGTGCCGCCGTGGTTGCCAACAGAAGAACGACTGCCGTCGCGCTAGTAAGCCGCAAGACCCTTGATGGCGGCGAGGACGTCGGCCGACTGCGGCAGGATCACTTCCTCAAGCTCCGGGCAGTAGGCGACCGGGCAGTCCTTGGCCGCGACGCGCTTCACGGGCGCGTCCAGGTGTTCGAACAACTCGTCGCCGATGCGCGCGGCGATCTCGGCGCCGAAGCCGCAGGTCAGGGTGTCTTCGTGCGCGATGATCACCCGATTGGTCTTGCGCACGAGAGCCGAGATGCCATCCCAGTCGTAGGGCATGATCGTCCGCAGGTCGAACACGGCGACGCTGATGCCGTCTTTCTCTGCCTGTTGCGCTGCCAGCAGCGAACGCTGCACCAGCGCACCCCACGTCAGCACCACAATGTCGGTACCTTCGCGGCGCAGTGAGCCCTTGCCAAACGGGATCATGAACTCGGCGCCCGGATAGGCGCCCTTGTTGTAGGTCTGCCGATAGAGGTGCTTGTGCTCGAGATACAGGACCGGATCTTCGCAGCGGATAGCGGTGCGTAACAGGCCCGCTGCATCCACCGCGTTGCTCGGGAAAGCGATACGAATGCCGGGGCAGTGCGCGAAAATGCTGACCCCCGACTGGCTGTGGTACGGCGCGCCGCCGCGCAGGTAGCCGCCAATCGGCACCCGCAGCACCATCGGGCACGACCAGTTGTTGCCCGAACGGTAGCGCAGCATCGACATCTCGTCCTTGATCTGCATCATCGCCGGCCAGATGTAATCGAAGAACTGGATCTCCACCACCGGCTTGATGCCGCGGGTCGCCATGCCGACCGCGCGCCCGACGATGTTGGCTTCGGCGAGGGGGGAGTTGAAGACGCGGTCGGCGCCGTGGGCCTTTTGCAGGCCGTGCGTCACCTTGAACACGCCGCCCTTGCCGGGTACCTGGGCCAGTGCCGCCACCTTGCTCGCATCGGCGACGTCTTCGCCGAACACGACAATGCGCGGGTTCTTCGCCATCTCGTCCTTCAGTGTTCGATTGATTGCCGCCACCATCGTGTCGGGCTTGCCCTCGGGCTGGGCCGGCGTCTCGAACTGCGCCGAGGTCGGATCGACATCGGGCGAGAACACGAATGAATCGGCCGTGTCGATCGACGGCTTGGGCGCCTTCAGCGCGGCATCGGTGGCCTCGGCGATCTCACGATCGACTGAGGTCGCAATCTCGTTCAGGTCGCTTTCGGTCGCGAGTTTCTCGTCCGCCAGGAACGCGCGCATCTTGGTGATCGGATCGCGCAGCGCCTCGGCCTTGCGCTCGTCCGGTGTCTTGTACAACCGCTCATCGTCCGACAGCGAGTGCGAGTATGGGCGAATCACCCTGGCGTGGACAAACGTGGGCTTGCGTTCGCGGCGCACCCGCGCTACGGCCTCGCCCATCGTGCGGTAGCTGTCGACGAAGTCGGTGCCATCACAACGCAAGACTTCGAGGTTGGGGAACGATTCGACCAGCTTCGAGATATCTCCGCCGGCGGTCTGCACTTCAACCGGCACGGAGATCGCGTAACCGTTGTCTTCGACCAGGAACAGCACCGGCACGTTGCGCGTGCAGGCGGTGTTGAGCGACTCCCAGAACTCGCCTTCGCTAGTCGCGCCTTCGCCGATCGAGACGTAGGTGACTTCGTCGGCGTGGAACCGGTCCTGCCGGTCCGCAATGGCGGTGATGCGCTCGTACAGCATGCCCGCTTCACCGGCGCCGACCGCTTGCAGGCACTGCGTGCCGGTGGGGCTGCCCTGGGACGGGATATTCAGCGCCGTGTGGCCCCAGTGGGACGGCATCTGCCGTCCACCTGAACACGGGTCGTCTTTCGCGCCCACGGCGCTCAGCAACATCTCGAGCGGGGTCATGCCGAGTTGCAGACACAAGGCGCGGTCACGGTAATACGGATAGAACCAGTCGTAGGCCGGACGCAGGTGCATGCCCGCGGCGGTCAGCACGGCCTCGTGGCCTGCGCCGCTGATCTGGAAAAAGATCAGGCTCTGGTTCTTGAGCTGAATCTCCTTGTCGTCGAGGCGGCGCGACATCAGCATGGTGCGGTAGGCCCGCAATAACTCGTCGCGCGTAAGACCGCCCCACCGCGCGCTCGTGTCCCCGGCGGGAGCCGTGTGCGCGTCGGGTCTGGATGCCAGCGTCGAAGCCTTCATGTCGCGAAAATTATAACATCCGGCCGGATGCTATAATCCGCGCCAAACGAGAACCCTGACCCATGCCTTCACCAACTGTACGCCTCTATCGCTGGGACGAAATCGCGCTCGAAAAGGTCACCGAAATGATTTCACGGAAGCTCATTACGGGCGAACGCGAAATGGTTACGCAGATCTACCTCAAGCGTGGTGCGCTGGTGCCGATGCACTCCCATGAAAGCGAGCAAATGACCTATGTATTGCAGGGTGGTTTGCGGTTCGTGATCAACGGCGAGGAGATCATGGTGCGCGAAGGTGAGGTGCTGCACATTCCGTCATGGATTCCGCACCAGGCCGAAGCCATCGACGACACCTTCGAGATGGATATCTTCAGCCCCATCCGGCAGGACTGGCTGGACGGAACCGACAGCTACTTTCACGAGAAGAAATAAAGGCTGGCGGCCTGAGACTTACGGCTTGCAAAAGCCCGAGCCCCAAGCCTCAAGCCCAAGCTTTCATGAACGTCCTCTTCACCATCGCCGTCCTCGCGGTGCTGGCACTGTGGGCCCTGGCCGTCTACAGCCGACTCAATCGCCTGCGCCGCCAAATTCTGGTTGAGTGGAAACAACTGGACGCGCGCGAGAAGGCAGGAGACGCAGACGTCGACGGCACGCGCTATAACCAGCTCGCCACTTCCTACAATGCGGTGATCGAGGCGTTTCCCGACAACATTGTTGCCAGTATGGCTGGCTTTCGCGCCGCGCAGAAGTGGGCCATTCCCGAACCGCGAACCGCGAACCGCGAATAGCGAACCGCGAACCGCTAGTGAATATGTTTCTTCCAGTCGCTCTTCCAGTCGTCATCTGAAGAGCGGCCACCGGAATACACGTCGAACTTGCTGCGGGCCCGGCCCATCTTCCAGCGCAGCCAGCGATACTTCAAGTCGTCGAGCGGCCGCGCGCGCAGTCCCTTCAAATACACATAGCCGACCATCAGTCCACCGAGGTGGGCCGCATGAGCCACGCCACCACCGGGACCCCCGAGCGCCGAGAAGAACGCGATCGCGCCAACGATCATCACAAAGTACTTCGCCGGAATCGGGAAGACGAAATACAGGTAGATTGGCCGGTTCGGGAAGTACATGCCGTAGCCGAGCAGCAGCCCGTAGATGGCACCCGACGCTCCCACCGTTACCGAGTAGTAGATGCTGTCCATAAACAACGACAACAACAGGCTGGTCGCCGCCGCGCCCACGCCGGTGACCAGGTAGTACTTGGTGAAGAAGCGCGTGCCCCAGGTGCGCTCAAGCTCGGTGCCGAACATCCACAGCGAGAGCATGTTGACCAGCACATGCCCCACGCCGGTGACGCTGTGCAGGAACATGTACGTGAACGGCTGCCAGAACGCGAAGTCCTCGAACACCGCGCGCGGCTCAAGGCCGAGTCGCAGCGTCATGGCGGGCACGATCAGGTTCAGCACGAACAAGACGACGTTCGTGATGATCAGGAACTTCACCGCCGGGGTCATGCGGCCTGGGCCGAAGGAGTACGAGGCGCCTGAGGAAGAGGGGTAACGGGCCATTCGCGTCCGAGAATCGTACTACGGGAGCGGTTCCACCGGCGGGGTCGTCTCGACCCGTACCGCTCCCGTTGACGGCAAGCCCGCCGCCAGCGCGGCCGCAGCCAGCGGCAGGAACGCCAGCACCCCCAGCGTGTTTTCAATGCCGAACCGGTCGGCGCCGGCGCCGATTAACGGCACCGCCAGACTGCCCATTCCCCAGGCAAATCCCATCATCAGCGACGACACTGTCGCGGCACCGCCCTTGACGAAGGTCTGGGCAAACGTCACGCTGATCGGCAGCGTCGACTGCAGCAGCAGCCCACCAATCGCCAGCATGGCGGTGAAGCCAATCGGCGATAGTCGCGGCGCGACCGCCATGAATGGGACGGCGGCGATCAGTGACCACACGATCACGCGGCGGGGCCCAATCCGGTCCGACAAGGGGCCGCCCAAGAACCCGCCAATGCCGCTGGCGAACAAATACAGCGACACCGCCGTGCTGGCCTCGGCAATGGTGAAGCCCTGGCGCGTCAGCAGCGTCGGCGTGAACGTCATGAAGCCGTAGGTCGTCGCCGTGCGAAGCACGATGGTGAAGTAGAGCAGCGACAACGGAACGGCGGCCGGGCGCAGCGTGGCCCAGGTCGACCGCTCGTGCGCCTCGGGCAGTGTCATGGGCGGCACCTGCCTCAGCGTCCACCACAGTCCAATCAGCCCGGGGATCATGATGAGCGGCGACCACCGCAGGCCCATGTAGGCAATGAACGGCGCAAACAGAAGGGGAGCGGCGGAAAAGCCCAGCGAGCCGCCCGATAGGTGCGCCGACATCGCGAGACCCTTGCGATGGTCGGCCAGGCGGTAAACCAACGCCGCCGCTGGCGGATGGAAGGCCGCGCCACCCAGGCCGCCTGCGACCAGGATCGCGCCGAGCATGAGCGGTGTGGTGGCCAGTCCGACGAAGCTGAGTACGACGACCGCGAGCAGCGGGCCGGTCATCACCAGCAATCGCGGGCGCCAGCGATCGGCGAGTGCGCCGAACCCGAGCTGCGACACCGAGTTGGCCAGCTGGAAACACATGGCCACAATGCCGGCCGTCGCCAGCGACATGTTCAGGTGTGGAATCAGCAGCGGCAGGAGCGGCGCATAAATGTTCGTGTAGCCGTCCACGATCACATGGGTCGACGCAATCTTCCAGATCGAGGTGTGAAGACCGAGCCAGCCGCGGTCGTTCACTTCCTCATCCTTCTGAACCGGCCAAGCACCAGGTCACGCGCCTCGCCGAACTCCTCGATGCGCAGGACCTGCGCTGCGATGGCCAGCGTCAGCAACGCCGCGACAATGCTCAGCGTCAGCCGGAGTACCTGCAGCACGAACGCCTGGCCTGGCAGCCACATCGTCAGCAGCGCGTTGGCGCCCCAGGCCGCCACGGCCATCGCCGCGGTCGCGGCCGCGACCCGGACCAGCGAACGGGCGATGCGGTCGCCGTCAATGCCGTTCAACTCGCGGCGCATCAGCCAGAGCTGAACACTGGCATTCAGGAGGGCGGTGATTGAGGTGCCAAGCGCGAGGCCGCGAAAGCCCAGGCGGCCGACCAGCCACCAGTTGAGGGCGACGTTCACCACGACCGAGGCCATGCTCACCATTACCGGGATCCGGCTCTTGTGCAGCGAGTAGAAGGTGGGCGAGACAATCCGCACGACCGAGTAGCCCACCAGTCCCAGCGCGTAGAACTGCAGGGCTGCGGCGGTCGCCGTCGTATCGGCTGCCGTGAACCGCCCGCGCTCGAAGATGACCGCGACAATTGGTTGCGCCAGGACCATCAGGCCCAGTGTCGCCGGCACGTTCAGCAGCAGCATCAACCGGATCGCGCCAGCCAGCGTCGAGCGGATGCGGTCGAAGTTGCCTTCGGCCACCAATCGAGATATTGCGGGCGTCGACGCGGCCGCGATCGAGACGCCAAACAGGCCAATCGGCAGGTACATCAACCGAAACGCGAGATCCAGGTAGGTCACCGCGCCGGTGCCGGCGCTGGTCGCCAGCATGGTGTTGACGAAGACATTGATCTGCGTGGTCGCCATGCCGATGGTGCCAGGCCCCATCAGCAGCAGCACGTGACGCAGGCCTTCATCATGGAGGTCGATGGTCGGGCGGTAGCGGAAGCCCTCCTTGCGAAGGGGTGGCCATTGAATCAGCAATTGGCCGATGCCGCCGGCCAGGGTACCGATGGCGACCACCGTGATCGGGTCGATGCCGAACGACGGGGCCAGCGGGATGAACACCACCGCCACGGCCACCACCGCGACGTTGAACATCGCCGGCGACAGCGCCGGGACGAAGAAGTGACCCATCGAATTAAGCATGCCCATCAACGCGGCGGCCACCGCTACCAGCGTCAGGAGCGGCAGCATGATGCGCGTCAGGTGAACGGTCAACTCAACCTGGCCGGGCACGGTGCTGAACTCCGGCGCGAAGGTCCGCACCAGCGGCTCGGCGAAGACGATGCCGGCCACGACGAGGCCGCCGGTGACCAGGACCAGCGAACTGATGACCGAGTTGGCGAGGACCCAGGCGCGCTCGCGGCCGTAGAGCGTCAGCTGCCTTGTGAACGTGGGCACAAACGCTGCGCTCATGGCCCCTTCGGCGAAAAGGTCACGCACGAGGTTGGGGATGCGCCCCGCGACGCGGAACGCGTCGGCCGTGGCTCCGGCGCCGAAGTAGTAGGAGATGACTTGATCCCGAACCAGCCCGAGAATCCGGCTCGCGAAAGTGGCCAGCCCGAAAACCCCGGCAGACCGGGCCAGGCGTGGTTGAGAGTCGGGCATCAGTCAGCGCAAGCGTAGCATGGCGATCGGTGTGCGCTGGTGGAACGGCGTCCCGGGAGTGAACGGCTTAAGCGCGAATAACAGGCAAAAAATAGGGCTCAAGCCGTTCGGCTCGAGCCCTAAGGAGGATGGTGAGAGGCTGACTAGGCCTTTCACAGGTATAGACGGGCCACCCCGTCAAAATGTTTGCACCGCCGTCCCAGAATTTGCACGGATGTCGTGACTAATTCAGGGACCGACGCACTTCCTCGTTCAACTTTTTGCCGTCGACGGTCTTGCCGGCGAGCGCCACCATCGCCGCCTTCATCACTTTGCCCATGTCCTTGGCGGTCGTGGCGCCGATCTCGGCTACCGCCGCTTTTACCGCCGCGGCCATCTCGTCGTCGCTCGCGGCCGCTGGCAGATAAGCGTCGAGCACGGCAATCTCGGCCTGTTCCTTGTCTGCCAGGTCGACGCGGCCGCCCCTGGTGAACTGCTCGATCGAGTCGCGCCGCTGCTTCACCAGCATCGACACCACCTGCAGTTCCTCGGTTGGCTCGAGCGCGCGGCTCTTCTCGATGCTCTTGTTGGTCAGCGCGCTCTTCAGCATGCGCAATGCCGTCAGCCGGGTGGCGTCTTTCGCCTTCATGGCGGTCACGATGTCGGCGCTCAGTGTTTGTTCTAACGACATGTCCTACATCTCTTCCTGAACTTGAAACCTTGAACTTCAACTGCCAACTGTCAACTGTCAGTGGTCGAGATCGCCGTCGCCGAGCGTGAAGTGCCAATCGTCGGTGGATTCGTAAAATCCCTTCGACGCCGGCAGCGCGTTAATTTTCACCGTGAGATCGATGCCCGACTTCACCATGAAGTAGCCTGACCGCCGCAACACGCGCCTGAACGACGCGTGGGTCGTGTAGCAGCGGATCTTGTCGGAATCGGCAACCCGCGCCTCGCGGTCGACCCAGCGCGCCAGCGTCTTCAGACCACGCTCATCGGCAGGGTCCGCCAGCAGATCCACGATCTGCGTGACCCGGCCCTGCGGCTCGCGAAGGTGACGGTAGACCACGTAGCCCTCAACCTCGTCGCCGCGCCGCAACAGGGCGGTGGTGTAGCGAACGTGTGGAGGCTCGACATATTTCCAGTTTAGGTACCGCGCATCGCGCTTGACGGCGATTGCGAACCGGCCCGCCATGCGCTCCCATAGGCGATCCGACCGCGCGTCGAACCGGCGCACCACTTCAACCTCTTCACGTAGGGGCTGCGTGCGCGACACCAGCCGGACCGCCGGTAACGCCAGCGCCGACACCAACCGGTTAATCACCACCGGCCAGGTCGGAATGCGCAACGCGCGGCGGCTGATCGGCTTGACCAGGCACGACAGCGGCTGTGCCTTGGGCCAGCGCATCTCGTCGAGGCGACTGCGTGTCGCCGGCGAGAGCCCCGCCCCCAACGCAACGCCCGTGCCGCGATCCCATGCGCGCAACAGCGAACCGCCAACACCCTGGCGCTGCCGCTCCGCGACGACCAGGGGGTCCGTGCTCCAGGTGCCGGCGGCTTCCTTGCCGCCCACGGTGACCAGTACCGGCAATAGCGGGATCGCGGCAATCAACGTCGGCCCTTCGCGAACCAGCCAGTATGGAGGTTCGAGGCTGCCAGCGGGATTTCGACGGACCCAATCCCAGCGCAAGCGAAGGCGATCTGCGGCCTCGGTGCCGAGGGTCCGCCGATAAAGCTGTTCGATGCCCCGTCGATCGTCAGGGGTGTAGCGTTCGATCTCCGCCATGGACAAAACAAGCCGCGCCAGTCACAACTGCGAGGGAAGATGCAATTGTACGCGAGGGATGCGACCTGGGCGATCCAATCAATGACGGATCGCTCGTCACAATGCTGAAACTGAGGGAGCGTAATCAGACGTTGACGGGGTCACTCCGCAGGATGGCCCGACACCGATTGAGAACGGCTAGGCGCCGCCGCCGGGGGGGCGGACCATCGGGCCAGGCTGCTGCTGCGGCTGCGCTGGTACGGGGACCATCATGCCCGGCGTGGACACTCCCACGTTAGGCATGACGCCCGGGTTGGCCGCTGGATTGATCGTAATGCTCTGCGGTGCGCCATTCGCCGGGTTCACCGTGATGTACGGCTGACCGTTGACTGCTGGCGGCGCGTTCTGGAACATGCCAGGTTGCTGGCCCGGCTGCGGGAAGGTGAACACCGGCGGGTTGGGCTGATTCGCATCCGGCTCGTCTTCGGCTTGGTTGTCGTCATCTGCCGGGCGCATCGGTTGCCGCTGTGGCACGAAGCGCTGGTTGCCCGGTCCGTTGGCGCCCGGGTTCGGCACTGGACGCGCGGCGGGCACGGGAGCTGCGCTTGTGGCCATAACCAGAATGCGGTCGTACATCGACGCGCCGGCAAGACCGGATGCACTGCGCGGTGCGGCCATGTAGCCAGCGACGCTCCGCAGCACCATTTCGAGCGCCTGTGACTCGGGCACGTCATCGAGCTTGAGGGTGAGCGGGCTGCCCGCAATGCGCTCGCCGCCGATTACCTTCGTTCCACCCAGTTTGCCCCACTCCACCAGAATAGTACGCACCGGCACCGCGGTGGCGTCGAGCGACACGCGGCCAGCGTTGAACGTCAGCTTCAGCTGCTGCGCCGCGGCAGGCAGACTGATCAGGAGCGACAGGGCAAAGGTGAGAAGGGTTCGACGCATGGAAAACGCCTGACTGAGTATACGCCTTTGCCATGTTCAGACGCCGGCGACACCGTGGCGGCCGTCTGGCCGCCGTTTCGTCAGCGGGCCGGTGCCCGGAACGACGAAAAGGCGTGGGTGACCGCCGCCAGCTGAGCCTCGGAGAGCGCTGGATACAGAGGTAACGACAAGACTTCGGCGCATACCCGGTCGGCGACTGGGCACATGGCTGGGGTGGTCGAGGCGAGCGCCGGTTGCCGCGGAATCGGCACCGGGTAGTGAATCAGCGTCTCCACGCCCTGTGATGAGCAGTGCGCCTGTAAGGCATCGCGGTGCGGGGTCAGCACTGGGAAGAGGTGGTAGACGTGGCCAGGGTCGAGCTCGCTCGGGACGGTCACCGTGGGCGGCACGACGGCGTTGCGATACTGCGCGGCAATTGTCCGGCGGCGCGCCGTCCATCCCGCCAGGTAGGGCAGCCGCGCGCGCAGAATGGCGGCCTGCAACTCGTCGAGCCGACTGTTGGCACCGGCTTCGACGTGGTGATACCGGGAGGTTTGTCCGCCGTTGCGCAGGCGTTTGATGCGCGCCGCGAGTTGCGCGTCGCGCGTGATCACCGCTCCGCCGTCGCCTAGCGCGCCAAGGTTCTTGGTCGGGTAAAAACTGGTGGCGCCGGCAATGCCGATCGTCCCGACCGCGCGTCCGTCGACGGTGGCGAGCTGCGCTTGCGCGGCATCCTCCACGAGCGCCAGGTTGTGCCGCGACGCAATCGCTTCAAACGCGCGCATGTCGGCCGGCTGTCCGTACAAGTGCACCGGCATGATCGCCCTGGTGCGCGAGGTGATCGCGGCTTCGGCTGCGCGCGGGTCGAGCGTCAGCCGCGCGGGATCGATGTCGGCAAACACCGGCCGCGCGCCGGCCATCATCACCGCGAGCGCAGAGTAAGCAGCCGACAGCGGCGGCGTGATCACTTCGTCGCCGGGCCCGATGTCGAGTGCGCGCAAGATTAACGTGATGGCGTCAGTGCCGGTGCCGACGCCGACCGCAAACGGCGCCTGGCTGGCAGCCGCGAACTCGGTTTCGAATGCCTCGACCTCTGGTCCCAGCACAAACCAGCCGCTCGCAATCACGCGATCGATGGCCGCCTTGACGGCGGTGGTGTCTTCGCCGGGCCGGAGGGCGTTAAACGGGATGGGAGTCGACATAGTGAGGAAGATGGGCGCGGTAGTAGCTCAGCGTCCGTGTAAAGCCTTCGCGCAGCGCAACCGTCGGCGCCCAGCCCGTGCGCGCCTTGAATAACGACGAGTCGGCGTAGAAGCTGCCGATGTCGATGACCTTCTTTTCTTTCGGCCACTCGATGAACTTGAAGCGGCCCTGGCCGGCCAGCTCCACGAGCAACGCGACCAGATCACGATGGGTAATGTGCTCGTCGCCGCCAACGTTGAACGCCTCGCCATTGACCGCATCGCTCGCGCCGGCCGCCAGGAATGCCTCCACCGCATCGTCGACAAAGACGAAGTCGCGCACCTGCGAGCCGTCGCCGAACACTTCGATCTCATGGTTCTCCAGCACCAGGCGGATGAACCAGCCGATGAAGCCCTGGCGGTTGTGGCGCAGCAGTTGCCGCGGACCATAGACGTTGGTAAGGCGCAGCGCGCAGGCGCGCACGCCGAACACGTTGTTGTAGACCAGGTGGTAATACTCGCCCGCGGCCTTGTTGATGCCGTTGACGTCGGTTGGGCGCACGAGGTGCCGTTCGGTCACCGGCAGCGAATCGGGCCGCCCGTAGATCTGTCGCGTGCTGGCGTAGACCACCTTGGTGACCGGGTTGTGATGGCGGCAGGCTTCGAGCAGCGTCAACTGGCTGCGGCAATTGATGTCGAGATCCGTGTGCGGATCTTTCATGCTGTCGATGTGGCTGACCTGTCCGGCCAGATTGAAAATCACCTCGCGGTCGCGCACCAAGTAGTTCATGGTGCTGGCCTGCCGCACGTCGGCGACGTTGACGCGGACCCGCGACTCGATCCCGTCGATGTTGAACAGGTTGCCGCCGTAGTCGGGGATCAGCGAATCGACCAGCAGCACGTCGGCGCCAAGCGCCACCAGGCGATGGGCAAGGTTGCTGCCAATGAATCCGAGGCCGCCGGTAATCATGACGCGCCGGCCGCGATAAAAATCGTTTACCTTCATCGCGGTTTCTCCGCCGCCTCGGCCGGGGCGCGCTGTTGCTTGAGGTGATCACGGCGGACCACGAGCAGCCACCACAGCTTCATCAAGTCGACCAGCGTGCGAAAGACGCGCGCGAAGTTGAAGAACTGCGACGTGCCATGGGCTCGGTGATAGTGATGAACCGGATGCTCCGCGACGCGGAAGCCCGCGTCCTGGAACTTCTTCATCATCTCTACGCAGATCACACCGCTGTTCTTCTCGAGGCGTACGATCTCAAAAATGCGCCGGCGCATCAGCCGGAAATCGCAATCGACGTCGCGCACCTTGAGACGGAACAAGGTTTTGACGAAGTGATGGTAGATGCGGCCGATCACAATGCGGTGAACCGGGTCGGAGCGGCTGATCTTCCAGC
>JANLWW010000101.1:0-73746 GCA_031364805.1 Acidobacteriota bacterium | reverse complement strand
CCGACGCGTTCGGCAAGCTCGCCAGGAACTCGGAATTGGTCTTGGTCTTGCTCATCTTCGAGAGCAGCAGCTCCATGGCCTCGACCGCCGACAGCGGCGTGAGGACGCGTCGCAGCACGTAGACGCGGCTGAGGTCGTCCTTCGACAGCAGCAGCTCTTCCTTGCGGGTGCCGCTCTTCTGGATGTCGATGGTCGGGAACACGCGGCGGTCAGCGAGCTTGCGGTCCAGGTGCACTTCCATGTTGCCGGTGCCCTTGAACTCTTCGAAGATCACTTCGTCCATGCGCGAACCGGTGTCGACCAGCGCGGTGGCGACGATGGTGAGCGAACCGCCCTGTTCGATGTTGCGCGCGGCGCCGAAGAAGCGCTTGGGCCGTTGCAGCGCGTTGCTGTCGACACCGCCCGACAGCACTTTGCCAGAGGTCGGAACGATGGTGTTGTAGGCGCGGGCGAGACGGGTGATCGAGTCGAGCAGGATGACGACGTCCTTCTTGTGTTCGACCAGGCGCTTGGCCTTCTCGATCACCATCTCGGCGACCTGCACGTGGCGCTGGGCCGGCTCGTCGAAGGTAGACGACACCACTTCGCCCTTCACCGAGCGCTGCATGTCGGTCACTTCTTCGGGCCGCTCGTCGATCAGCAGCACGATCAGGTAGACCTCCGGGTGATTGGTCGTGATGGCGTTGGCAATCGCCTGCAACAGCATGGTCTTGCCGGTGCGGGGCGGCGCCACGATCAGGCCGCGCTGGCCCTTGCCGAGCGGCGTCATCAGGTCCATCACACGGGTCGACAGGTTCTCCGGGTCGGCCTCGAGCCGGATGTGTTCTTGCGGGTAGAGCGGTGTCAGGTTCTCGAAGAACACTCGCTCCTTGCCGCGCGCCGGCGGCTCGAAGTTGATGGCCTCGACCTTGAACAGGGCGAAGTAGCGTTCGCCTTCTTTCGGCGAGCGAATCTGCCCCGAGATGGTGTCACCGGTGTGCAGGTCGAACTTGCGAATCTGTGACGGGGAGACGTAGATGTCGTCAGGACCGGCGAGATAGTTGTAGTCGGGGGCCCGCAGGAAACCAAATCCGTCGGGGAGCACTTCCAGCACGCCTTCGGAGAAGATCAACCCGGCCTTCTCGGCGCGCGCGCGGAGGATCTCGAAGATCAACTCCTGCTTGCGCATGCCGGTTGCGCCTGGAATGTCCAGGTCCCTCGCGATCTTGGTGAGCGCCGTGACGCTCATATCCTTGAGGGTGGACAGGTCGAGCGTCGTCGGCTCGTTGGCGGGGGTCGTCGGCGAAGCTACGGCCGCGTCAGCAGCCTGGCGATCAGCGTCCACAGTGCATCCAATCCTTCACCGGTCTCCGCCGATACAGGCGTGACCGGGCTTGAGTAAAGCCGTTCCAGTTCCGAGAGATGACGGTGCCGCTCGGCACGCGTCAGTTTGTCCACCTTCGTGGCGACCACATGGCGCTCAATTCCCATGCGGCTCAACCACGTCCAGGCAATGCGATCCGCGTCCAACCCTGGGTGCCGGCTGTCGACCAGCGACAACACCCCGCAGAACACCGGTACCTTCGCGCCGGGCGAGGGCCCTTGGGGCGCCTCGTCGGCGTGCCGGCTGCCGAAATACTCCGCCGCCAGCGCGTCAAACTCCTGGCGGCTCTTCTCGCCGCCACGCGCGTAGCCATAGCCGGGGAGGTCTACCAGGTAAAACGGAGGCCTGCTCTCCACCGCGACCCGGTAAAAGTTCGCCAGGCGCGTCTTGCCGGGAGCGGCGCTCGTCCGGGCGAGCTTCTGCCGGACGAGGGCGTTAATCAGGGTCGACTTGCCAACGTTCGAGCGGCCTACCATGGCCAGCTCGGGAACGCCGTCCTTCGGAAATCCGGCCGTCCCGGCGGCGCTCGTGACGAACTCGGAGAAAACCTTCAATCAGTGCGTAATCGCGTCGGACGATTCGTCGATATCCGAATCGGGCGTCGGCGTCAGGGGCGTCAATGGACCGTCGAGCGCGACACTGAGCACTTCATCCATGTGGCTGACCATGTGGATGTCGAGCACGTCGAGCACATTCTTCGGGATGTCGGCCAGATCCTTCTCGTTGTCTTTCGGCACAAGAATCGTCTTCACGCCGGCCCGGTGCGCTGCCAGCAACTTTTCCTTGAGGCCGCCGATCGGCAGCACCTTGCCGCGCAGGGTAATCTCGCCGGTCATGGCGACGTCGCGGCGCGTGGGAATACGGGCGAGGGCCGAAATCAAGGCGGTCGCCAGCGTGATGCCGGCGGAGGGGCCGTCCTTCGGGATGGCACCTTCGGGGATGTGCACGTGCACGTCCACCTTGCGGTTGAAGTCTTTCGGAATGCCGAACTCTTCGGCGCGCGAGCGCACGTAGCTCATTGCGGCCTGCGCCGATTCCTGCATCACGTCGCCGAGCTTGCCGGTGAGGATCAGGCGGCCGCGGCCCGGCATCAGCGTGCACTCGGTGACGAGGATCTCGCCGCCGACTTCGGTCCACGCCAACCCGGTCGCGACCCCGATCTCGTTCTTTTCCTCCGCCATGCTGGGGCGGTATCGAGGCACGCCGAGGTACTCGGTGACCTTTTCGGCGGTGATCGCTTCGGACGTGCCGGGACCGTCGACCACGACCTTGCGGGCGATCTTGCGGCAGATTGCGTTGATCTCCCGTTCGAGGTTGCGGACACCGGCTTCGCGCGTGTAACGCTGGATGATGTTCTGAAGCGCCTCATCGGCGAACGTGATGTTCTTCTCCGTGAGCCCCGAACCCTCGACGGCCTTGTTGACCAGGAAGCGCTTGGCAATCTCGGTCTTTTCCTGCTCGGTATAACCGGCCAGCTGCAGCACTTCCATGCGGTCGCGCAGCGCTTGTGGGATGGTGTGCAGGACGTTGGCGGTGCAGATGAACATCACATTCGACAGGTCGTACTCGACGTCGAGGTAGTGATCGAGGAAGGTGCCGTTCTGCTCGGGGTCGAGCACTTCGAGCAACGCCGCTGACGGGTCGCCGCGGAAGTCCATCGACATCTTGTCGATTTCGTCCAACAGGAAGACCGGGTTGAGCGAGGTGGCCTTCTTCATCATCTGGATGATCTGGCCTGGGAACGCGCCAATATAGGTGCGGCGATGGCCGCGAACTTCGGCTTCGTCGCGTACGCCGCCGAGCGAGAGGCGAACGAACTTGCGGTTCATGGCGCGCGCAATCGACTTGGCAAGCGAGGTCTTGCCGACGCCCGGCGGGCCGACGAAAGTCAGGATGGTGGCCTTCGGCTTCTTGACCAGCGCGCGCACCGCCAAGAACTCGAGAATCCGGTCCTTGATCTTGTCGAGGCCGTAGTGATCCTCGTTCAGCACCACCTCGGCGTTCTTGAGGTCGCGATTTTCCTTGGTCTTCTTGTGCCACGGCACCGCGATCAACCAGTCGAGATAGTTGCGCGAGACGGTGGCCTCGGCCGACATCGGCGGCATCGCTTCCAGGCGCTTGAGTTCCTGGACGGCCTTCTCCTCGACGTCCTTCGGCATCCGCGACTGTTCGATCTTCTTCTTCAGATCTTCGGACTCGTTGCCCTTGTCGTCCTTGCGGCCCAGTTCCTTCTGGATCGCCTTCATCTTCTCGTTGAGGTAGTACTCTTTCTGCGCCTTCTCCATCTGCTTCTTCACGCGCGACTGGATGCGGCGGTCGACCTGCAGCTTGTCGACTTCGGATTCGAGAATGCCGGCGATGCGATTGAGGCGTTCGAGCGGCGAGACGATCTCGAGGAGGTTCTGCTTCTCGT
Organism: Acidobacteriota bacterium; assembly: GCA_031364805.1. Lineage (GTDB taxonomy): Bacteria > Acidobacteriota > Vicinamibacteria > Vicinamibacterales > UBA2999 > 12-FULL-67-14b. The sequence continues at coordinate 69,970 of JANLWW010000101.1, read as the reverse complement.
CGATGCCGACCAGCAGGTGCGCCGAGATGGTATCGGCGAGCTTGCCCGGGTCATCGACCCGCACGGCCGCGATCATCGCGTCGTAATGCAGGTTGTTCGACAGCTTCACGTACTGCTCGAACAGCGTGACTACCTTGCTCATGGTCTGTTCGACGTCGCCAGCGGCGTCCTTCTGCCGCTGCAGCACCTTCACCACCACGCGGTAGAAGCCCTTGTCTTCCTTCCACTCGATCACCCGGGCGCGCTCGACCCCTTCGACCAGCACCTTGATGTTGCTGTCGGGCAGCTTCAGGCTCTGCACCACGTTGGCGACGCAGCCCATCGTGAAAATATCTTCCGCCTTGGGGTCGTCGGTCGACGCGTCGTGCTGCGCCGCCAGGAAGACCCGCTTGTCCTTGGCCAAGGCGTGCTCGAGCGCCCGGATCGACGAGGGGCGCCCGATGACGAACGGCATCATCATGTGCGGAAAGACGACGACATCACGGAGGGGGACGATCGGGAGGGTCTCGTAAACTTCGACCATATTTTTTAAGGTGCCTGGAGGTGCGTACAGTGCCTGGCGTGCCTGACGAGCTGGTGTTAGCCGGCTTTCTCGATCACTTCGAGGCCGGTGTTCTTGCTGATGACCATCTCGCGCGTGATCACCACTTCCCGCGCCTTCTTCTGGCCGGGCATCTGATACATCAAGTCCAGCATCAGGTCTTCGATGATCATGCGCAGGCCGCGGGCGCCGATCTTACGGGCCAGCGCCATCTCGGCGATCGCATCGAGCGAATCGTCCGTGAAGCGAAGCTTGACGTTCTCGTACTCGAACAGCTTCTGGTACTGGCGCGTGATCGCGTTGCGCGGCTGTGTCAGGATCTGGACCAGCGCCGGACGGTCGAGCTCGTGCAGCGTGCCCATCACCGGCAGACGACCGACAAACTCGGGAATCAGCCCGAACTTGATCAAGTCCTGGGGTTCGGCCTGTTCGAGAATCTGGCCGACATCGAACTGCTTGTTCGACTTGATCTCGGCCTTGAAGCCGAGCGTCTTCTTGCCGATGCGGCGCTCCACCACCTTGTCGAGGCCGACGAACGCGCCACCACAGATGAAGAGGATGTTGGTGGTGTCGATCTGGAAGAATTCCTGGTGCGGGTGCTTGCGACCGCCCTGCGGCGGCACGTTAGCCACCGTGCCTTCCAGGATCTTCAGCAGTGCCTGCTGCACGCCCTCGCCTGAAACGTCGCGGGTGATCGACGGGTTCTCGTCCTTGCGGCCGATCTTGTCGATCTCATCGATGTAGACAATACCCTGCTGGCACTTCTCGATGTCGCCACCGGCGGCCTGTAACAGCTTGAGGATGATGTTCTCGACGTCTTCACCAACGTAACCCGCTTCAGTCAGCGTCGTCGCGTCGACGATGGTGAAGGGCACCGACAACAGCTTGGCGAGTGTCTGGGCGAGCAGCGTCTTGCCCGAACCGGTCGGACCGACCAGCAAGATGTTCGACTTGGTCAACTCAACGTCGTGACGGCTGCGCGGCTGCTTCTGGATTTCGAGACGTTTGTAGTGGTTGTAGACCGCGACCGCGAGCTTCTTCTTGGTCAGTTCCTGGCCGATCACGTACTCGTCGAGGAACTTCTTGATCTCGGGCGGGGCCGGCAGGGACGTGCGTGTGCCGCGGTTATCGAACCGGTTGTCGTCGGCAATGATGTCGTTGCAGACCTCGACACATTCATCGCAGATGAAAACGGTCGGGCCGGCAATCAATTTCCGGACGTCGTTCTGGTCTTTATTGCAGAACGAACAGCGCAAGATCTCGCCGCCGTCGCCGCTCTTTTTCACCATGCCGATAGCCCTAGGTTACACCCGTTTCCGAATGACATCGTCAATAATTCCGTACTCTTTGCCTTGGTCCGCCGACATGATGTAGTCGCGTTCGGTATCGTCCTGAATGCGCTTCATTTCCTGGCCCGTGTGATGGACCAGAATCTCGTTGATTCGCGCACGCATGCGTATGATTTCCTTCGCCGCCAGGTCGATATCGGTGGCCTGGCCACCGAGCCCAGACATCCACGGTTGGTGAATCAGGATGCGCGAGTTGGGCAGCGAAAACCGCTTGCCCTTGGTCCCCGCCGCGAGAAGAACCGCCGCAATCGACGCCGCCTGACCGATACAGATGGTCTGCACGTCTGGTCGGATGAACTGCATGGTGTCGTAAATCGCAAACCCGGCTGTAATCGACCCGCCCGGGCTGTTGAGATACAGCTGGATGTCCTTATCCGGGTCCTCGGCCTCGAGGAACAGCATTTGCGCAATCGCGAGATTGGCCACGCCGTCATCAATCGGCGTGCCGATGAAGATGATGTTGTCCTTGAGGAGGCGCGAAAAAATGTCATACGCGCGCTCGCCGCGGTTGGTCTGTTCGACCACCATCGGCACAAGCTGGTTCTGGTAGACGCTCATATATAGGCTTCTCTACTGTTATCGGCTGAGACGCGGGGAAGTGCAATAGCCAAAAGGGCAGGTCAGGATTTAGTGATCCTGGCCTTGGAAATGACGTGGGATACCGCCTTCTCCCGGCGCAGCCCGGCGGCCAGGCGGCCCAGTTCGCCGTCTTTCTGCAGCCGCGCGCGGATGCTCGCGACGCTATGCCCGGTCTGCTCCGCGTAGCGCTGCAGTTCCACGTCGAGGTCCTCGTCCGTCACCGCAACATTTTCGCGTTTGGCAATCTCGTCGAGCGCAATGGCCGAGCCGACCGCTTCGGTCGCCGGTGTGCGCTGGCCTTCGCGGAACGCGTTCCAGTCGATGTTGGCCTGGCGCGGATCGATGCGCTGGTCTGCCAGCCGCCGCGCGAAGTCTTCGAGCCGGCGGTCGATCTCGCGCTCCACAAGGGTGGCGGGCACGGCAAACGGCACGCGTGACGCGAGCTGCTTCAGCAGGTCCTGGCGCAACTGGCGCTCCGCCGCGTGCATGGCCTCGTGCTCGAGGTCTTCGCGCACGCGCGTCCGCAGCGCGTCGAGCGAGTCGAACTCGCCCAGGTCCTTGGCCAGCTCGTCGTCCAGCGGCGGCACGACGCGCTTCTTGATCTCCTTAAGGGTGACCGTGTAATCGACGGTGCCGCCCGCCAGTTCGGCGATCGTGTAGTCGGCCGGATAGGTGATGGCGAAGCGCTTGGTTGCGGCGGGCGCCATGCCCAGCATCTCGGCGTCGAAGCCTGGTGGGTTTGACGGCGCGCCCAGTTCAATCGACACCTGGTCGTGCTTTTCGAGCTCGCCCTTCTTGCCGTCCTTGTCGGTGCCCTGGCGTTCCAGGCTGATCACCACCGTGTGGCCAGCATCGACCAGCCCGGTCTCGACCGCCTCGAAACGCGCGGCGCGTTCGCGCAGGCGTTCGAGCGACTGGTCCACCACCTCGTCGGCAATCGTCGCCGCGGGCTGGGTGGCCTCGATCGTCGTGAGATCACCAGGATCGAACGTCGGGACCACGTCGAAGGACGCCTTGAACGTGAGGGGCTTGCCTTCTTCGAGGACCAGGTCCTTGATGTCGGGCGTCTCGATGGGCTCGACGCCGCGTTCGACCAGCGCCTCGCCGACCGCCTTACTAATCAGGTGCTCGGCGACGTCCTGCATGATCTCGCCCTTGAAGCGCTGGCGAACCACGGTGACGGGCACCTTGCCGGGACGGAAGCCGGGAATCTTCACGGCCCGGCCAATCTTGGCGGCAGCGCGGCCGATCGCCTCATCGACCACGGTGCTGGGGACTTCAACCGTGAGGTCACGGCGCGTTTCGTTCACGTCGACAATTTCTGATTTCATGATCGGTTTGTTGATGTGTAGATCTGGTGATCGCGACGATTCACCATGGCGCGCCCGCATCCCGGCGCGGTGAATGCGAAAGAAGGGACTCGAACCCTTACAGCCTCTCGGCCACCGGCTCCTAAGACCGGCGCGTCTGCCAATTCCGCCACTTTCGCGCGCGGACGATCCTTACGAGGTTAACACGGACCGCCAGTCATTTGCCCCGGAGGGCCTGCCGGATGGCTTTCTCGGCACCCCGCCAGCGAATCACAAACGCCTGATAGGCCGGATCGGGCAGGTGTTGGGCCCATTTCAATGGCAAATCCTTGATCACGCCGAGCCGGCTGCGCACGTGCCTCGGCTCGTCGGAGACGACGAGGGTATTCGCAGCCGCCAGCTGCGCCCACAAATCACCCAGGCTGACGTGGAGTGGTCGCGCCGTGCCGCCCGACTTGCGGCCGACGAAGTACAGGTCATGGGAGACCTCGTTTCTAAAGAACGCGTGCGATTCGAACAGCGACTCGAGTTCGAGGCGCCGTTCGAAGTCCTCGCGGTTCAAGTTGCGGTAGTAGTTCCAACCCACCGACTGGGAGCCTGGCGACTCCTCCGGCCGCGTCCGGGTCGTCCCATGTTCCAGCCGGCCTCGGGAGGCACAGGTAATCAGCACCACGCCACCAGCCTTTGTCATGCGATGCATGTTCACGAAGGTTTCGCACCACCGCGGGTTGTGCTCGAAGCATTCGCACGAGATGGCGAGGTCGACGTGCCGGTCGGGCAGCGCAAGTTCATGGCCGGAGGCGATGATGTCGACGCCGGGGCCCGCCGACAGATCAACCCCGGTGTAGTCGCTGCCGGGAAAGAACGGCCGGATCGATCCGTTCACGTCGGCCGAGCCGATCTCGAGGACACGGACGCCCGTCCAGTCGGCCGCCATGTGCTTCGCTGCCATCTCGACGAAAAGGAGTTGCTGGTAGTGTGCCATCGGAAACGGGTCGCGAACGTCAGCCTAGCATGCCGGTTCGTCAGCTGGTCCGCCAGGCCGGTGGCCGTGGCGTGATGTTCGATCCCAGGTGATGGGCGAGGGCAGGCGCGCAGTGTCGTTCGATGGGTTATCGGACCAGCACTCAAATTCACTTTGTCTGATCGTGGAATCAGAGATAATGCCCGGGTGCCTCGTCTCACAGCAGACGCAGTCGTGTACGCCGCGCCGGACCGACAATTGTCGACCAACCTGGCCGGAGAAATCGTCATCCTTGACGTCGAGCGCGGGCTCTATTTCGGCCTCAGCGAGGTTGGCGTCGTGATTTGGGAAGCGATGCAGAGTCCGATTGCGATCGCGGCGATCGTCGAGCGCGTCGTCCGCGCCTACGACGTTCCATCCGAAACCGCCGAGGTTGATACCATCGAGCTCGTAAGCGAGCTGGCGGCCCGAGGGCTGGTTGAGATCGATCGCTCAATTCGCGCGTAGTGGCTGGCGCCTGAGCCGACCCGAGCGAATACTCGTGCGGCGCGCCGCAGGATGGCTGCTGCTGGCGCGGGTCGCACTGCGGGTGTGTCAATACTCGACGCTGCTACCGATCCTGCAGCAGGTCAGGCCCGCACGTCGTTCGCTCGCCGCCGTGGAGGACTGCCGTGTCGCCATTCGACGCGCGACGCGCTTGGTGCCCGGGTCACGCTGCCTTGCGCAGGCGTTGGCCGCGGCCGCGATCCTGCGACGCGAAGGGCACGCCGCCGAGTTGATTGTGCATGTGCACTTTTCCGCGACACGAGAGTTCGAAGCGCACGCCTCGCTCACGGCAGGCGGCCTGGTGATCACCGGCGACGGACCGGCGGCGACCTGGCCGCCCATCGCGCGGCACGCACTCGGCGCATGAGCGCCTTCGCCGCGATTCTTTCCGCAGACACATCCGAATTCATAGACGGCCACCATGCCGTGGCCGCCGCCCTGACCGCCGTCACCAGTCGACCTGTCGGGTACTTGCAATCCGGCGCCTGCCGCCTGTTGACCTCGCCGCTCCACGATTCGGATCTTGCTGAGCCGATCGTCGATCGCGGCTCCGGCATTGTGGCAGTTGGCGAGGTGTGCCTGGAGGATTGCATTCGCTGGGCGCGCATCGCCGGAGCGCCTGCGGACCTCAACGACCTGGGCGTTGTGGCGGCGTTGGCCGGACAAGCACCGCTGCCGTCGCTTGGTGGCGAGTACGCCTTTGTGACCTGGGATTTTCGGGCTCGAACCCTTTTGTGCGCGCGCGATCCGCTTGGCATCCGCACATTGTTCGTCGGCGCCGGCGGCGGAACGATTGTCGTCAGTAACCTCTTCTCCGCGGTCGTGGCGCACCCGTCGGTGCCGCGCGACCTCGACTCCGCGGCTCTTGTGCGATTTCTCGCGACCGGTTCGCTGACCCAGACCGTTGCCACTCCGTTACGAGCCATTCGCACGGTTCCGGAGGGGCATGTTCTCACCATGAAAGATGGTGAGGCGGTGCTCCGGCGCCACTGGGAGCCACCACGGCTCGGCGCGACACCGTTCACAGATGACTCTGCCGTGCTCGACGGCTATCGTCACGTATTGAAGGACGCGGTGCGCGATCGCATCGGCGGCAAGCGCAGCACGATCTTTCTCTCCGGCGGTATCGACTCCACCACTCTGGCGGTCACCGCCGCCGAGTGTGGCGCTGACATTCGAGCCGCCACTTTTGAGTATCGGCTCTGCGCGGTGCCGGGCGAGGCGCAGTTGGCCCGGGAGGTCGCCGCGCGGTTGGCGATCCCCATCGACGTCCTCGAAGCCGATGTCGATGACCCGCTCGCAGCCCAACGCCGCGGCGAGACGCCACCCCTTCCGGTTGACGAGCCAACCCTCTCCAATTGGCGCATGGTGTTGGCACACGCGGCGCGCTACTCAACCCTTGCCATCAACGGCGAAGATGGCGACGCCCTGATGGCGCCCCCTCCCTGGGCCGAGTTGACGACGGTACAGTCGCTGCCGTCGACGCTGTGGCAATCCGTGCGATACCTTGCGCAAGAGGGGCGACCGCCGCACCTGGGACTGCGGCTGCGTCAGCGTTTTGAGGTCGGGGTGCAGATAATAGATCCGTGGCCTGCATGGCTGACCCCGGAGGCTCGCCGCCTGCTCGAGGGTGCTGAAGACGATCGAGTGTTGGGGCAGCGGCCGCAATGGATTGAGTCCGCCACCGATACCTGGACACGGTTGCTGAGGAACGTGCCACGAGACTTCGCATTGACGATCAGTCCCGACGTCACGCGACAGCGTTTGACGCTGACGTTGCCGTTGATGGACTCGAGAGTGGTGGCCTTCGTTCAGTCCGTGCCGCCAGTGCCTTGGCGTCAGAGAAAGGGATTAGCCCGCCGTGCCTTCGCGCACCAGCTGCCATCATCGGTGCTGGTCAGGCACAAAACGCCGCTACGTGGATACCTCCAAGCGCTGGCCGCCTCTTGGCGGGCAACGGGAGGGCACGAGATTCTGGCGCCCACGGTGTCGGAGCGCGGGTGGCTCGATGGCCGGGAATGGTCCAAGGCGCTGACCACGGGTGACCTATACGCTGCTTGGCGCGTGGTGATACTGGAGGCGTGGCTGTGCGGCGGTATAATGCGCCCCTGATGGCAGAGCCGGCTCCCGACCGACGTCCGCAAACGCCGCATGTCAAGCCGTATGTCAAGCCAATGCTGATTGATTACGGCACTGTCCGCTCATCCACCGGGAGGTTGGACATGAAGGGTCAAAAGGACGGCGGGCCGAATAACGCCAAGACCTAACATTCTTTAGTCCAAGTGACTTGGCTCGGATGCGGCGGTATACTTTCGGCATTATGGGAGATGAAACGCGAGAGCGGCCGCTTTCCGAGACCCCGCAGCCCAAACCCTACGTCACGCCGACGCTGAATGTATATGGCACCGTCCGGGAGTCTACCGGTAGCCTGGACATGGCCGGGGGCAGGGACGGTGGGCCTAACAACTCGAAGACCTAAGCAGGCCTTCGGGTACGGGGCGGCGGGGCTGACGCTGGTGGCGAACCGCGAGCTTTCAGGCTTGGCGGTCACTCCCGTCTCAACGGTTCCCGATATAGCGATCGTCGTTGACGCTCGTCCGGCGTGGTCGATCCGAGTTGACAGGTCGGTGTCCGAGGCGGGTGCCGCCGATCCTCTCAGCGTTTCAAACGTGCGGGTCGACCGCTCGGACGATGGCCTGGCTTTTGTCTACACCGATGGCTGCCGCTTCTGGATCGATCGCCGTGGCGACACGATCTGGATGACCTTCGACACTACTCTTGAAGACGCCTGTACCTATCTCGTTGGCCCGGTCCTTTCGAGTGCGCTTCGCCTGCGCGGGGACTACTCACTGCACGCCAGTGCCGTCAGATTCGCCCGGGGCGCCGTGGCCTTCGCGGGTCCGCATGGCGCAGGCAAATCGACGCTGGCGGCGGCGCTCGGCCGCGCCGGCCATCCAGTAATCGCGGATGACGTCCTTCGGCTCACCAACCATGACGGATGGTGGAGGGCACATCCATTCGGGGGGATCCTGCGATTGTGGCCATCCGGCGTCAAGACGGTGTTCGGCGATCAGGAGATGCTCGAGTCGATTACGCCGACGTGGGACAAGCGAGCCCTCCCGATCGGCGCGTCCGGCGTGCCAGGAGTATCCGAGGCTCTCCCCCTGTCGGCGGTGGTGTTCCTGGTTTCCGGTGACGGCGACCGCCTGCCACTCCTGCAACGGCTGTCGCCGGGAGAGGCCTTGGCCAGGCTTGCCGCCAACAGTTCGGCCGGCCACCTGCAGGATCGGGCGTCACGGATTCGTGAATTTCATCAAGTCACGGCGATCTCGACGGCCGTGCCCTGCTTCGAGTTGCGGCGCGGGCCGATTCCGATTGAGCAAGTCTTGGAGCTGCTGCGCGAGTCGCCTGCCATCAGGGCAGCCGTGGCGGATCCGGATACGGTCGTTCCCGCAAACTCGCGGTAAGGGGTCGCCATGTATGCCCTGAACGACTACCTCTGGATGCTCGCCGACGAGCGGCGCGTCGCGGCGTACTTGGGCGCGATCACTGCGCAAGTGAGGCCGGGCGATCGGGTCATCGAGATTGGCGCCGGTTTCGGATTCTTTTCAATGATGGCGGCCAGGGCAGGTGCTTCCCATGTTGACGCCGTGGAAATCAACCCGATCGGGCATCTTGGCACCCGCATCGCCGCTGCCAATGGACACGATTCGCAGATCCGTTTTCATGTCGCCGATGCGTTGACTTTCGAGCCGGAGCGCCGCGCCGATGTGGTCATTGCCGATCTGCGCGGTCCGATGCCCTTTGCCGGCCAGTCCCTCCAGGTGATGATTGATGCCCGGCGACGGCTGCTGCGTGACGGCGGCATCCTGATTGCCCGTGCCGATCGGCTGTGGTGTGCGCCAGTGAGTCGCGCGGACGCGTTTGAGCGGCAGGTAGGAGCGCCACTGACTCAGCTAGGCGTTGATTTGGAAGCCGTCCGGCGCGTGGTTGTCGACACGCCGATGCGATGCGGGATCGCCACTGCGGAGATCTGCGCCGCCCCCGCGTCCTGGGGCCTGATCGATTACCTGACGATCGATCGACCGTCGTTCCGCGGATCGTGCGAGTGGCGCTTTGATGGGCCGACCAGTGTCCGCGGCCTGGCGACGTGGTTCGAGGCAGACCTTGGCGCCGGCTATACCTTCAGCACGTCACCCGATGCCGGACGGTCGGTGTACTCCCAGCTCTATATCCCGTTCCGAGACACGGTGAGCCTCGACCGTGGGGACACGCTCCAGTTGGACCTCGCGAGTCATCTCGCTGGTGAGGACTACGTGTGGGCCTGGACCACGCGCGTGCTCGATGGTGACGGCGCGCAGCGACTCGTGGTGACCCAAAATTCGATCGCCGCGCAGGTGATCGATCCCGCGGTACCCCGACACCGATCGTCATGACCGCGCCGCTGCCGCCGATCGTGAGCGAGTTGATCGACGCCAGCCGGCACGGGTTTCAGCCTCTTTCAAGTGCCGAGTTTGGCGACGGCTACGCGCTGCGTCACGGGCTGCCGTTCTGCGTGAGCGATGCGTTGCTTCGGCAGGCGCATGTCGCTCGGGTGTTGGATGGGCTGGCGCAACTACTGGAATTAGACGGCGCATTCCAGCGCGCTGGCCTGGCACACGTGTGGCTCAAGGGACCGGCGTTCGCGCAGTGGATTTACGGCGATCCGGGTGCGCGACGCTTCAGCGATTTAGATCTGCTGGTTCGACCGGTGGATCGCGACGCGGCTCTGCACCACCTTGAAGCGATCGGCTTCGAGCGGCGCATTCGGTCCCAGCCCGGCGAGGTGATCTACGCGAGCATCGGGGCCTGGCCGCTGGCGCGACCTGGTCGTCTCGGCATCGATCTGCATTGGCAACCCGCGGGACGCCGGTTCCCGCGAGTGCTGACTGCGGATGACGTGATCGACGCCGCGCATGCCATCGCGGTGGCCGGCCGCTCGGTACCGGTGCCAGCGCCGGATCACGCGGCCGTGATGCATTTGTCGCATTCGGCAAAGCACCTGTGGTACGCACTTGAACACACCTTGTCGACGGCGATGCTGATGCGGCGCTCTGACATCGATTGGGCGCGGGTTCGTCGCCTCCTGTCGGAGGCTGAGGCGATCAGAGCCGGCGCGGCGGGTCTGCAGCTTGCCGCCGAGTTGTACGAGGTCCAGGTACCGGCGCCGTTTGCCGCCGATGTGAAACTGAAGGATGTTGTCGATCTGTGCCAGGCGGCGCGCGTATCTCTGTCGCTGCCACCAGGTGCGTTTCCTGATCGCCGGCTCGATCGGCACATCCAGCTGTTGTGTTTCGATCGTCGGGTCGATCGCTGGCGGTACGAGATTCGGCGCGTGACGGAGCCAACACAAGCAGACTGGGAGTGGTGTCCCGTCGCCGCGCGGCTGTCAATGGCGTACTGGCCGATACGGCTGGTGAGGCTGGCAGCGATGCAGTTGGGGTGGTCTGACGGAGCGCCGCGGAATGGGTCGCGCGATCGTTGACGCATTGCCAGCGAGGGGATTCGCCTGATCGCGAACTCCTTCCAGGTTCGTCTCGCGCCGCTCGGGAACCTAATTTCCCGTACGGGTACGAACGGGTCGCCGCCGCCCGGACGACCGACCGTGAATCCCCTGCACGGGCTTCTCAGTTACGCAAGGGGCGTCTCGCGCCGATAAGACGATTTCCAAAGCGGGCCATCCCGTAAAACGGATTAAAAGTCATTTAAAGTCTTATATAGTGACATATTGTCAGTCATTGGCTGTGGTTTAGAGGGCGAAGCTATGCATGCCCCCGGGAGCGCGATTGTGGTGTGTGTGATGGTGGGCGTAGCCTCGGCGACCGGGTGCAGGACCGCGCCGACCCGCACGGCCGTGCCGAGCTATGACGACTTCACCCGGCAACTCATCCAGTTAAGCGCCGACCAGGATGGCGACGGCCGAATTGACCAGTGGTCCTTCTTCGACGGCAACCGTCCGTTGCGAGGCGAGGCCGACACCGACGCTGACGCCAGAATTGATCGCTGGGAGTACTTCGACGACCAATCGGCGCTGACACGAGTAGGCACTTCGAGCAGGAACGACGGCATCGAAGACACTTGGACGTGGGTCCAGCCAGTGAATGGGGAATCGCGTCTGGATCGCTCCCGCCACCGCGACCGGCAGATCGATCGTCGGGAATACTTCCAGGGGGCGACCTTGATCCGCGCAGAGGAAGACACGAACGCCGACGGCCGCCTTGACCGTTGGGATCGATATGAAGGTGCGATCCTCCGTCAGGCGGAGTTCGATACCACCCTTTCAACCGGCCGTCCGAACCGGCGCCTTTTGTATGATGCGCAGGGGCGCTTTCTACGCGTCGAGGCCGACCCTGAACTCGACGGTTCATTTGTGGCGCTGAACGGTGTCACCGCGGCCGACCTCAAGGGTGGAGGCAAGCGATGACGGCGAAGGCTCCCGGCTATCTCGCCGCGCGCCTTTTCCTGACCATGAGCCTGGCGCTCGCATCCGCGCACACGGCCGCGGCGCAGGCCGTTGGTACCGGTCCGTTGACGGAGAATCTCACCGCCACCGAGCCGACCAGTGCCGTGTTCAACTGGGGACTGGTCAAGTTTGCGCCCGGTCTGGAGATCACCGAGTTCGGGCACGACTCGAACGTGTTCGACGAGTACGTCGATCCCAAGGGCGACTGGGTGTTGCGTGCGACGCCCGACGTCTCGGTGTTCTCGACGCTCCGGTCCGCGAGAATCTCGGCCTACTTCGGTTCGCAGTTGGGTTACTACAAGACCTACACCAAGGAGAACTCGGCTGGGTACGAGTATCGTGGTCGGCTCGACGTTCTTGCCCGCCGGTTTCAGCCGTTCATCGGCGGCGGCGAAACCAGCGCGCGCACGCGGCCGAACGGCGAGATCGACACGCGGGCCGATCAGAAAAAACGAGAGCTCTCGGGCGGACTGGGCTTCTCGCTGGGCCCGAATTCCAAGGTCTATGTCGCCGCATCAAGTGTCAGCAACAAGTTCTTCAACGCGGTCGAGGACGGGGTCGAACTGTCGGCATCGCTGGACCAGGACGCCCTGAACTATTCGGCCGGCCTGCAAACCGCGCTGACGCCGCTCACCACGCTGACCGTGTTCGGTTCTTTTCAAGAGGACCGGTTCGAAACCGCGACGCAGCGGAATGCCGACACCAGCAGCGTCACCGCGTCGGTGCTGATCGCCGCCGATGCCGCCGTTTCCGGCACGATCGGGGTGTCGTATGTCGACTTCAAGCCAGTCGACCCAGCGATCGAACCCTACCGCGGGGTCAAGGTCGAGGCTGCGGTGGTCTACCCATTCATGGAGATCGGACGGTTGAGTTTCAGCATCATCCGTGGCATTGAGTACTCCTACGACGAAACCGAGGGCTACTACGAGGAACTCTCGACGACCCTCTCATACACGCACTTCCTCTTCGGCGACTTGGATGTTCAGGTGCGCGGGTCCAAGTCCTGGTTCGACTATGGCTTCCGCGAAAGCTCGATCCCGAGGACGGATTCCCTAGACTCGGTGGGTGCCGGCGTCGGCTATAATCTGCGAAATCGCACGCGCATTTCAGTGAACTACGAACTCGCCAGAAGACGGTCTCCGGCCTACGTCGAGCGGAACTACGACCGGACGCGGATCTACTTGTCATGGGCTTACGCATTCTGAGGATGAACAGACGACTCATCGCGATCCTCTTGTTCGCAGCGCTGGCGCCGACCCTGGCGGCCGCGCAAGGGGCACCGCAGCTGCCGGCCAGTCCGACGTATCTGGTCGGTCCAGCCGACGTCTTGAAGGTCGTGGTCTTCGAGGAGGCCGCGCTCAGCACCGACTACGCCGTCGACTCCGATGGGACGATTAGCTTTCCGTTCCTGGGTCGGGTATCGGTACGCGGCAAGACACTCAAGGAAGTGGAGTCGATCCTCACGACCGGTTTGCAGGTTAACTACGTGCGCCGCGCTCAGGTGTCGGTGGAGATCGCCCAGTACCGCAGCCGTTCCATTTACTTGTTGGGCGAGGTCAAGGCCCCCGGCAAGTACACCATCGAGGGACAAGCCACGTTGCTCGAAGTGATTGCCAAGGCCGGGTCATTTACTGCCGCGGCCGGCCCCGACATCATCCTGCAGCGCTACAAGGACGGCATGGCCGCAATCGCCGCCGCCGCTCCTGCCTCACCGGACAGCCCTGCCACGGCTGAGATTTTGCGCGTGAAGATCGACGACCTCAAGGCCGGTCTATTCACCGCCAACATCCTCCTGCAGGATAGCGACGCCATCATCGTCCCCGCCGCTGAGCGCTACTATGTGACCGGCTTCGTCAAGACCCCGGGCTCGTTCGTCTTACGCCAGGGCATGACGATTCAGCAGGCGATTGCCGAAGCTGGCGGCGTGACTGAACGCGGGTCGACTCGGGGCATCAAGGTCAGCCGGAAGGCCAACGGCAAGGACGTGGAAATCGACGCCCGGATGACCGACCTGGTCCAGCCGAACGACACCATCCAGATCCGGCAGCGCCGCATTTAGACGCGCAGTTTCGCGGCCTTCCCCCCTTATGCAGCTGGTTATCGAGCCTGGGTTCGCCTCGGCGAACTATTGGCGCGACCTGTGGCGCTACCGCGAGCTGATGTACTTCCTCGCGTGGCGCGATGTCGCGGTCCGCTACAAGCAGACGGTGATTGGCGTCATGTGGGCGCTGATTCGCCCGGCGCTCACCATGGTGGTGTTCGTGTTGTTCCGCCGGTTGATGGGGAATCCCTCGACCGGCGTGCCGGATCCGGTCCTCGTGCTGGCCGCCGTTCTCCCATGGCAGTTCTTCTCGGCCGCATTGACCGAGACCTCCGCGAGCCTCCTCGGGAACACCAGCCTGATCTCGAAGGTCTACTTCCCACGTCTCATCATTCCGGTTTCGGCGATCGCCACCGCCTTCGTCGACTTTGCCATCACGCTGGGGATGTTGGCGGTGCTCATGGCCTGGTACGGCATGGCACCGGCCCCGTCACTGGTCGCATTGCCGTTGTTCATCGCCATGACGGCATTGCTATCGCTCGGACTGGGCCTCCTGATCGGAGCCCTGTCGGTGCGGTTTCGCGACTTTCGCTACGTTGTGCCGTTCATGGTGCAGCTCGGATTGTTTGTTTCACCCGTGGCGTTCACCTCATCGCAGGTGCCCGAGCGATGGCGCGCGGTGTACAGCCTGAACCCGCTGGTTGGGCTGATCGACGGCTTTCGTTGGAGCATCCTGGGCGGCGCGGCGCCACTCGACGCGGCCTCGGTGGCAATGTCCGCCGCGGTGACGGCGGCGTTTGTGTGGATCGGTGTGAAGTACTTCCGCCGGGTTGAGCGCGGCTTTGCCGACGTGATCTAGCGGTTGCCGAAATGGCCACTAACCGGAAGTCAGGGTGAGACGTGAAAAGTGGGAAGGGCAAGCACTGACCAGATGAGCGGCGCGATCGTAGCGGTCGAAAGTCTGGGCAAGCGGTATCGCCTGTCCCATCAACAGCCTGAACCCTATCTCGCGCTTCGTGATGTCCTGGCGTCAGCGCTGGCGGCGCCGGCGCGATGGTATCGAGGAAGAGGCCACGACATTACAACCGCCGAGGATTTCTGGGCGTTGAAGGACGTGTCGTTCACCATTGCCCCGGGAGAGGTGGTTGGGGTCATCGGGCGCAACGGCGCCGGCAAGAGCACGCTGCTGAAGGTCCTGAGCCGCATCACCGATCCGACCGAGGGACGTGTGACGCTCCGGGGCCGGGTTGCCAGCCTGCTCGAAGTAGGTACGGGCTTTCACCCCGAGCTGTCTGGCCGTGAGAATGTGTTTCTCAACGCCGCCATCCTCGGCATGACCAGGGCCGAGACCGCCAGGAAGTTCGACGAGATTGTCGCGTTCGCCGAGGTCGAGCGGTTCCTCGATACGCCGGTCAAGCGGTATTCATCGGGCATGTACGTCAGGCTGGCCTTTGCGGTTGCCGCGCACCTTGAGCCGGAGATCCTGATCGTCGACGAAGTGCTGGCGGTCGGCGACGTCGAGTTTCAAAGGAAGAGCCTGGGCCGGATGCGCGACGTCAGCCGCAGCGGACGCACCGTGTTGTTCGTCAGTCACAACATGGCGGCGGTCCAGGCACTTTGCAGCAGGGCAATCTGGTTAGAGAAGGGGACCGTGGCATTCGCCGGCCCAGTCGATGAGACGGTCAGCCGCTATCTTGCCGAAGCGGGCAGCCGGTCACGCCGCGGCACTGGACACGCCGTTCAGTTGGGACAGGACCTCGAGGTGTCACGCTTCGAGATCTCGCCCAACCCAATCGAGAGTGGCGGCCGGGCCGAGGTCGTTCTTGGTTTCAAGGCGAAGGCGGCGACCCGGATGACGGAACTGGCAATCCTGATCTACTCGGCAGCGGAGGCGCGCGTGGCGGTGATCGACCTCCGTGGCTCCTTACCGGCGGGCATGACGGCCGGCGAGACATGGACTTTGCACGGCTGGATTGAGAGCCTGCCTCTGGTCGAAGGTGACTACCAGGTTGGCCTCGGCGTACGGGCCAGCGGTTTCGTCGGCGACAAGCCGGGGCTCGTTGAGTTGCGCGTCGCCGCCGCGCCTCGTCCTGGCGATCATGCGCCGTATCATCCCCAGTATCGCGGCATCGTCGAACTCAAGTTTGGCGTTCACTCCTGATTGCCGTCCGGCATGAGCCTCGCCCAAATCACCGTCTGTGTTCCGGCCTTCAATCAGCCGGGCCTGCTGCATGACGCGCTGGACAGTCTCTGCGATCAGGGACTGCGGCGAGAAGACTACGTGGTGGCGGTGTCCGATGATGCGTCACCGACGCCGCTGCGCGAGACCGTTTCGGCGTTCGAGGAACGGCTGCAGATTGTCTACCAACGGACCGATCGAAACATCGGGCACCTTGCCAACTTCGAGCGATCGACGATGCTGACGGCGACGCCGTACATTTCGTTCCTGCCGCACGATGACCTCGTGGCGCCTGGCCAGTTAGGGCGGGCACTGACGGCGATCAAGCAACACTCAGGCACGGTCCTGGTTGCGTCGCTCGTTCTGACGCAGCGGTTTCCGGGAGCGCCGTTCACACACCTCCACGGTCTGTTTCTGCGTGGTGCGGCCAAGGCGAGCTATTCGCGGGTGTATGAATGGGACGCGGCCGAGTGGATGGCACTAGGGCTCGTCACAACGCCCCTCTCGATCGTTGGCTCGCTATTCCACGCCGAGACCTTTCGCCGATGCGACAGCTGGAAGCGGTTCCCCCTGTGGCACGATCGGCTCATGATGGCCGAGATGGGCTTTCACGGCGGGGTGATTAGCTTGCCCTGGATCGGCGGCTATTACCGTGAGAGTGCCAACCAGTTGAGCGGGCAGCTGTGGGAGAACCACTCCGCGGAGTTTCTCGAGGTGTCGGCCTTGCTCACGGCGCGATGCCAGGCCGAAGGCATCCCGGTGAAGGCGTTCTGGGTCGACCAGATTTGCCAGGCCACACCCGACGAACGGATCCTGTACTTGCAGATGCTCAAGCGCGCGGCCACCGACGACGTGTTCCAGCGCATCAAGCAAGAGAGTGAAGCGCGACTCCACACGCGGTTGCACCTGGGCGGCAGGCTCGATCGCCTGGCCATCCCGGTCCCGGTTGCGGAGTTCGTGAGGGGCGTCGACAGGTTCATCCGCTCCCGCCGGCCCTGATTAAAGGACTCACCTCCAATCCCATGACCAGCCTTCGTTTCCGGGCGTCAGGCCTCCTCAAGGAGCGCATTCTCGCGCGCTATCGCATTCCCTTCTCGCGTTCGGGCCTGGATGGCGCACTCGTTTCGTTCCTCAGTGCGGATGCCCCCTTGACAGTGGTCGATGCCGGGGCCTCGACCGGTGGATTCCTGGACGCGGTGACCGCCTACTGCGGCGTCCGCCGGGCGTGGTTGATCGAGCCGCAGCCGGCCCGCTGCCGTGAGCTTGAAGAGAAGTATCGCGGTCGTGGATTTGCAGTCTTTGCCGGCGCGCTGTCCGACCAAGATGGTGTCGCCACCATGGACATCCTGAATTTCGACTACAGCTCGTCCTTGTTGCCCGCCATGCCCGATGCGGCCGGCGCCGGCAAGCAGTTGGATCTTGGCGTTCGCGAGAAGATTCAGGTTCCGGTCCGAACGCTGGACAGCCTGCTGGCAGGCGCCGGGCCGGCCGAACCGATTGATGTTTTCAAGATTGACGTGCAGGGCAATGAGCTGAAGGTGTTGCGCGGGGCACGGCAGTCGCTTCGCCGCACCCGGCTGATCTGGGTAGAGGTCTCGTTCCGGCCGCTCTATGAGGGCTCAGCGGTCTTCTCCGAAGTGTATGACTTCCTTCACGACCAAGGCTTCTACCTGGGAGCGCTCCAGGAAGGGTTCCGCGGCGACGGGCGGGAACTGCTCCAGGCCGACGCCTTGTTCCTGGCCCTCGACCGGAAGACCCTATGAAGACCGTCCTGGTGACCGGCTCGTCCGGATTGATCGGCTCTGAAGTGTGCACCTACTTCGGCCGCGAGCTCGGCTACGCCGTTCACGGCGTGGACAATAACCAGCGGGCCGTGTTCTTCGGCCCCCAGGGTGACACCCGCTGGAACCAGTATCGACTGCAGCGGGAACTGCCGGGGTTCGTTCATCATGAACTGGACGTCCGCGACCGGGCTGGCGTGCGCGCGTTGGTGGCCGGCCTCAAACCCAGTGCAATTGTCCACGCGGCCGCGCAGCCCAGCCACGATCGAGCCGCGGCGATACCGTTTGACGACTTCGACACCAACGCCACGGGCACCCTGAACCTGCTCGAGGCGGCGCGGCAGGCATGTCCTGATTCGCCATTCGTGCACATGTCGACCAATAAGGTCTACGGCGATGCGCCCAATCGCCTTGCCTTGCGCGAGCTCGACACCCGCTGGGACTATGCCGATGCCGAGTTCGCGAACGGCATTCCCGAAACCTTCACGATTGATCAATCGAAGCACTCGCTGTTCGGTGCCTCTAAAGTCGCGTCCGACATCCTGGTGCAGGAGTACGGGCGCTACTTTGGCATGCCAACCTGCTGCCTTCGCGGCGGTTGCCTGACCGGACCCCATCACAGCGGCGTCGAGCTGCACGGGTTCCTGTCGTACTTGGTGCGCTGCAACCTTGAGGGACGCCAGTACACGGTGTTCGGCTACAAAGGCAAGCAGGTGCGCGACAACATCCACTCGCTGGATGTCGCGCGGTTCATGGCGGCGTTCATCGCATCGCCACGGCCGGGCGAGGTCTACAACCTGGGCGGTGGCAAGGACAATGCCTGCTCCATACTCGAGGCGTTTGCCATCACCGAACGCTATACCGGGAAGAAGCAACAGCACGCCTATACCGATCAGAACCGCGCTGGCGACCACATCTGCTATTACTCCGACCTTCGCAAGATGCGCGACCATTACCCGTCGTGGGACATCACGAAGTCGTTGCCGGAGACCATCGAGGAAATCGTCGAGGCGTGGCTGCGCCGCCAGGCTTGATCGAGCCCAGCGGCACCCTGCCGCGCCTGCTCTATATCGGCGACGTCTCGGTGGCCGACACGATGGCCGGCGAGGCGCTGCTGTTCCGATTGCTGCAGTTCTATCCGCCCGACCGCCTGGCCATCATCTGTGGCGTCCGGCCAGGGATGCCCATGCTTCCCGGCGTCGCCTATCATCATTGGGGCGCTGCCGTTCCGCGCCTCCTGCATTCGCGGGTCGCTGAGGAGTACATCCTGTGGCGAGCCTGGCGCTACTACGAAGTACCGTGGCCGATTGCCAGCCTCGCGACGCGGTTCCGGCCCGACGCGATTCTGACAATCTCGCACGTGAGTGGCTGGCTCGGCGCCTGGCAGCTCGCGTTACGGCGGCGCATCCCGTTTCACCTGATCGCGCACGATGACCTGGCCTACGTCAGCCGTTTTCCGGCCTGGTCGCGTGGCTGGGTCGGGGCGCGATTCGGCGAGGCGTACCGAGCCGCCCGGTCACGGCTGTGCATCTCCGACACCTTGGCTGAAGTCTATGAAAGGCGCTTCGGCGCTGCCGGGCAAGTCATCTATCCCACCTACAAAGGGGGCCAGCCAAGAGAGCTGAGCCCGCGCGTCTCGCGGACTGCACCCGGGTTGACGTTTGCGTATGGCGGGTCCATTAACAGCAGTTCCGACCTGCGACAAATCGTCGCGTTCGCCGGGGCGGCAGCTGCGCGCGGCCACCGGTTGATTGCCTACACGCCGCAACATGCCGAGTTGGCGCGGCTGGCGGCGGCTGAAGGCGCGGCGCTCGACGCCCGTGCGCCAATTCACTCCGACCAGTTGTTGACCCGCTTTCGCGACGAGGCCGACTGCCTGTTTCTGCCGCAGTCGTTGACGCCTCAGGACCACGGGCTGGTGGCCACCGCCTTTCCCACCAAGTGGGCCGACTACGCAACCGTCGGCTTGCCGGTTCTGGTGTGGGCGCCGGCCCACTCGTCGAGCGCGCGTTTTGTCGGCATGCATCCTGGCTGTGCGGAGCTGGTGACCAGCACCGAGATCGCCAGCGTCGAGGCGGCGATTGCCAGGCTCGAGACCTCGCCCGCGCATCGACGACACCTCGCGCAAGCGCTGCTGCGTGCCGGGCTCGACGCCTTCTCACCAGAGGCGGCCTGGCAGAAGTTTCAAGCCGCGCTCCAACCAGTTCCGCCGGACGCGTCGCATACATGATCGAGTCGCGCACTCAACTGACGGTCGTCGTGCCAACGTATAACCCGCGCATGGATCACTTCGATCGCGTGCTGGCGTCGTTGCGCGGACAGACACAACCGCTCTCGGATTGGGACTTGCTGGTGGTCGACAACAATTCGTCGCCCCCTCTGGCCGACCGGCTCGACCTGTCGTGGCACCCGAGCGCAGCCGTCGTGGTCGAGAGGGCGCAAGGGAAAATGAACGCGATCGCCGCGGCCTTCCGGCAGACGCGCACTGAGCTGGTCATGTTTCTCGACGACGACACGCCGGCCGCGGCGAATCTGGTCGCCGAGACGTTGTTGATCGGCCGCCGTCACCTTACGCTGGGGACCTGGAGCCCGCGCGTCGAGCTCGAGTTCGAGGATCCCACGAGCCTGCCACCATCCCGCCTCCGCCACCTGCTCTCCGAGCGCTTAATCGAGGAGGCCAGATGGTCAAACGATCCCAGCCATACGCCGTCCACGCCGTGGGGTGGCGGGATGTGTGTCCGCCGGGCCGTGGCGGATGCCTACCTCGCGCAAACCGCCGACAACCCCGGGCGCCTGCAGCTGGATCCGATGGGCGATCAGCCGGGCTATGGCGGCGACACGGATCTCAGCTACACCGGCTGCGCGATTGGGCTCGGCATGGGAGTCTTTCCGCAACTGGTCATTACCCACCTGATTCCCAAACGGCGCAGCACCGTCGAGTATCTCCTGCGCAATCTGGAGGCCCACGAGTTCTCGCACTTCATGCAGCACCGGGCGCGCACGGGGCAGCTGCCGCCGCCACCGACGCTGCGGGAGCGCGTCAGGCGAAGCTTGCAATGGCTCGCGGCCGACCAGCTTGGACGCCAGATGATGGCCGCTGAAGGTCGCAGTCGTGCCGCTGCAACCAGGACCGCCGCGACCGGGGTCGATGCCCGCGCGATCACTCATCGTTAGCTGATCGTGACCAGGCCCCGAGTCTATTTTTACTGCCGCGACGAAGAGGCCAACCTCCAGGAGGACGTGATTGCCCTGGCCGAGGGTTTCGACCTCCTCGGCATTCCCCATTTCTCGAGTGCAAACTACTGGCGCCGGTCGGCCGCCGACGGCGACTTCCTGCTGCGCCACGATCCAGCTGTCTCGGCCGACGATTGCGACATCGTCATCGTGAGCTACACCTGGCCGTCATGGATGCAGCCGGGTTCGTACCGCGTCGAGCGGCGGCCACTGCCCGAGGGCCTCTTCAAGTCGGGCCGGCGTTATCGCACGGTCTACATGGATAGCCACGACGGGTATCGTACCGTGTCGTGGGAGCCGGGGTTTCGTCAATTCGATCTGATCCTGCGGTCGAAGTTGAACCGTCGCACCTGGCATCCGTCCAACATGCGGCCATGGGTGCTGGGCCTGAACGCCCGCATTCTCGACGCCACGCTCAATGGCCGGTCGTTCACCGAGCGCCAGCCGCGAATCCTGATCAACTTCGGAGCGTCGCATCCGTTTCCTCACGGCACCCGCGAGCTTGCCGCCGAGAGATTCGAGCCCAAGATTGCCCGAGTGCTCAAGGTGGACACCACTAAGGATGACTTGTCACGACCGCCAGCCGATCCTGCCGAGGCATTGCTCTGGCGCCAGACCGGCGGGCGGTTTTCCCGCGCCTACTACGAGCGCCTGAAGGCAAACCAGGCGGTGGCGTGTTTCTGCGGTGAGTTGATTCCGCCGGCGCCGTTTCAAGGCGCCGATCGATTCTTGGCCGGTGGCAACCGCGCGCGGTTGAGACGGGCCTTTTTCGAGGCCGCTTCGGTGGTCGACCCCCGTCCACGCCGGTCGATCCAGTGGGACAGCTTCCGATTCTGGGAAGCCCTGGCAGCCGGTTGTGCGACCTTCAATCTGGATCTGGAGCGCTACGGCGCCGAACTGCCGGTGATGCCGGTCAATTGGGAGCACTATATCGGCATCGATTTCGATCGCGTTGACGACGCCGTCGACCGGCTGGCAGCTGACCCGGCATGCCTTGACCGCATTGCTGCCGCCGGGCACCGCTGGGCGCTCGAGCACTATTCGCCAGCGGCCATGGCGGGGCGCCTCCTGGCGTGGGCCAGTTAGCGGCTACCGATGACTCGCGTCTCGCGAAAGCTGCGTCAGATGCAATCGTGGGCGGGATCCGTCAATGGTCCGGCGGACTGGCCGGCGGCGTTGCTGCTGGGCTTTTTTAGGACGCGGCCGCCGACGGGGACAGGACCGGCTGCCCGCGCGATGCGCCGGATGTTTCCCTATGTCTGGATTCGTCCGCAGTCGCTGTCGGGATGGCGCCTGCGGATCAACCCGTCTCGTATGAGCCAGTTCGTAATCTACGAAGAAGTGTTCATCGCTCGCGCCTACAATCTGGCACGCGTTGCTTTTGTGCCCGATGCGGTCGTAGACTGCGGGGCGTTCGAAGGATATTTCAGCCTTCTCGCCAAGGCACGATTTCCCGGCGCACCGGTGATTGCGTTTGAACCCGACGCCGAGAACTTTGAAGGTTTGCGTGCGAACATTGACGCCAACCGGCTGGATGTCGATGCGCGGAGCGAAGCCGTTTCGACGACGGATGGTGAAGCTTCGTTCGTCGGTGAAGGCTGCGGCGGCCGCCTGGCAGGGGCCGGCGAGGCCGGGCGAACGGGTACCGTGGCCACCTGCGACCTTCGCCGGGTGCTTGCTCAACTCGCGTCGGCGCGCCTCTTGCTGAAGCTCGATATCGAGGGTGAAGAGCGGTCGCTGATTCCTGCCATTCTCCAGATGCTGCCTCCGCGGTGCGCCGTCTTTTTCGAATGGCACCATGGCGACGAGTCTTTTCAGCAGGTTGCAGGGCTGATGCGCGACGCCGGATTTGCCGTCGAGCGGCACCGGACCATGGTGGACGACGGCGTCACGTTCATCGACGCGTTTGCGCAACGCGACGGAGTGCAGTGAGCGACGGGACCACCAGCCGGTCCGCCGAGCCGCTGCCGCGAGTGTTGCTGCTGTCCGCGGCAGTGCCCGAAACCCGGCTGGCGGGCTCGCTGCTCTTGTATCGACTGTTCCAGGGTTATCCGGCCGACCGCCTGCTGGCGGTGGGCCCAGCCACCCGCAGGGAGTCCGATCTGCTCGCGTGCCAGTACCGCTACCTGCGGCCGGCGCCCTCGGCCCGACTCAACCTGACCCGGTTCGCCGCCGCCAAACGATCACTGGAAGCACTAGGTCTCGCCGGTCGTATTCCGCTCAGGCGCGCCGAGGGCCTGATCGGGACGTTCACCCCGGACGTCGTGGTCTCGGTCATGGAGAGACGGGACTACGTCGATGTCGCGCATCGGTATTGCGCTGCGCACGGCGTGCCGCTCGTCCTGATCGTCCACGACCGGGTTGAGTCGTTCGACCTGGTCTACCCAGGGTTCAGGCGGGCTCAAATCAGGGGCAACGCGCGAACGTATCGCTTCGCATCGGCAAGGCTCTGCATCAGCCCGCAAATGGCGGAGTCGCTTCGCAACATCTATGGCGCCCCAGGCACCGTTCTGTATCCCAACCGATCTGAGGCCATGGTTGCGCGCGCGGTTGACGACAGCCGCGAGCTGAAGCTTCCCGGCGTATTGACACTGGCCTACGCAGGTAGCCTTGCCTACGGCTACGGCGACCGGATCAGGGAGGTGATGCGACGGTTGTCCGCAGCTGGAGTTCGCTTGCGGGTGTACTCGCGTGACCAGCTGCCAGCGCCGATCCCGGGGACGGTGCATGCGGGCACCTTCGTGACCACCGAGGAACTGTGGGCCCGCGTCAGGGGCGAGACTGACGCCGTCTGGTTGCCGTACTCAACCGACGCCCATCATCGGCTGCTCTATCAAACGCACTTCCCAAGTAAGCTGCCCGAGTACATGGCCCTGGGCATGCCGGTGCTGATCACCGGCCCTCAATTGGCAACCGGCGTGCAATGGGGGCTCGGCCATCCGGACGCCGCACTGACGGTGGCCGGCAGTTCAATCGATGCCATTCGCGAGGCCGCTCTGCGTTTGAAGGACGATCCAGCCTTACGCGTAGCTCTCGCCAACGGGTCCAACGGCGGCGACCAGGAGTTCGACCCGGTGGCCATTCGCGATCAGTTCATCAGCGTCCTGCAGCAGGTCGCAGCGGCGCGGCTTTCCTAATGCGTTACTCGGTGATCATTCCGACGCGCGATCGCCGCGAGCTGCTGGCTGGCACGCTCGAATCGGTGTTCGCGCAGATGCATCAACCGGCAGAGATCATCGTCGCCGACGATGGTTCGTCTGATGGAACGGTCGAGTTCATCAAGTCGCTGGACGATCGGGTTCGCCTGGTCCAGCCGCGTCGTCGCGGGCCAGGTGCTGCCAGAAACGCCGGCGCCGCCGAGGCGACTGGCGACTACCTGGCCTTTCTCGACAGTGATGACCTCTGGTTGCCCTGGTCGCTGTCGGCATTCGCCGAGACCGTCGAGCGCAACGCCCGGCCGGCGCTGGTGTGCGGCTGCTTCCGCCAGTTCGTGCACCAGGACGAACTGGCCGGCTGTCGTGAGATGCCGGTCGAAGATGACTCGTATGCCGACTATTTGTCGGTCTGGCCGCGGCAGCCGATCGTCGGTGCGAGCATGATGGTCGTCCGCCGCGAAGAGTTCCTGCGCGTCGGCGGCTTTGTCGAAGACCCAGTCAATCTCGAGGATCACGATCTGTCGTTGAAGCTGGGTACCGCCCGTGGATTTGTTCAGCTGCGCCAGCCAGTCACGTTGGGATGGCGCCTGCACGCCGGCGGCATCACTCGTGACGTCGAGAAGAGCGTGGCAGGTTGCCGGCTGCTGGTCGCCACCGAGAAAGCGGCCGGCTATCCGGGGGGAGCCCAGCGATCACAGGTTCGTCGCGGCATCATTGCGGGTCACGCGCGGTCGGTGTCGCTCGAGTGCCTCAGAGTGGGGCAGGTCAGCAGTGCCTGGCGGGTCTACCGGGACCTGCTGCCGTGGCACGTTTCGCTCGGCCGCTGGAAGTATCTCGGCGCTTTTCCGGCTTACGCTGTGGCCGCGATGTTGCGCGCCAGGCGAGCCGGATCGGCTCACTGATGAAGACCGCACTCAAAGGCGCCCTCAAGGGCGCGGGCTGGTATCAGCCGGTGAGCAACGCGTGGATGGGGATCGAGCCACGGCTGATTGCGGTCACGCGTGCGCTGCTGGGAACCAACCAGCGACTGATCAAGTCCTACCTGGCCCACACCACCGAGCCCAAACTCCACATCGGGTGCGGCGCCAACCACCTGGATGGATGGTTGAACACCGAGCTCTGCCCGCACGGCCGCGAGATCTTCCTGGATGCGACCCGGACGTTTCCGCTTCAGTCGGGAGTGTTCGCCTTTGTCTACAGCGAGCACATGATTGAACACATTCCCTACGCGCAGGCTCGCGCGATGGTCAGCGAATGTTTTCGGGTTCTGCGGCCGGGTGGCGTGATCCGTTTGGTGACGCCGAACCTCGCGTTCCTGGCCACCCTGCTCGAGCGCGACCTGACGCCCTTCCAGCACGCCTATATCGACTACAGCGTGCAGCAGTATGCGATCAGGGATGGGGCCGGAAGCGGCGTGCACGTCTTCAATCACTTCATGCGGGCATGGGGCCACCAGTTCATTTACGACCAGTCGTCGCTCAACCGGCTCGTCGGCGAGGCGGGTTTTGTCGACCTTGTTGCCGGTGATCTGTCCGAAAGCCAACATGCCCGGCTGCGGGGAATTGCAAAGGTCGAGCGGATGCCCGAGGGCTTCCTGGCCGCCGAATCAATTGTGGTTGAAGCGCGAAAGCCGGGCCGGTGAGTTTTGCGGCCACTGCCACCGTCGTGATCACGACCAGGAATCGCGTGGACGATCTCCGAAAGTGCCTGCACTCAGTCCGAAGTCAGGTTCCGGTTCCCGAGGTCATCGTCATCGATGACGCGTCGACGGATGGCACCGCGGCGATGGTGCGCGGTGAGTTCCCTGAAGTGATCCTGGTCGCTCACGATCGGTCACAAGGCTACATTCGCAGCCGCAACGAGGCCGCGCGCCTGGCGACTGGCAGCGTGATTGTCTCGTTGGACGATGACGCCGCGTTCTCGTCAGCGGCGATCGTTGGCTGCGCCCTGCATGGTTTTAGCGACGGCCGCATCGCGGCCGTCGCCATTCCTTATATCGACGTCAATCGCGACAGCGTCATCCGGCAGTGCGCGCCTGATGCTGAGGGCGTCTATGTCGTGGCGTCGTTCATTGGCACGGCGCACGCCATTCGCAAGGACCGATTCCTTCACCTGGGTGGGTATCGCGAACACCTGTTCCACCAGGGCGAAGAGAGCGACCTCTGCCTCCGGCTGCTGGCGGCCGGCTACGTCGTGCGGCTGGGTGCGGGCGACCCGATTCATCACTTCGAATCGCCGAAACGAGATTTTCGCCGGATGGACCACTATGGGCCTCGCAATGCCATTCTCTTCGCCTGGCAGAACGTGCCTTTCCCATTGCTGATCGCCAACCTGTTGGCGACCACCGTGCGAGTGCTCACGTGGACCCTCAGCCCGTCGCGGTTGGCCACGCGGCTAGCCGGCGTACTGAGCGGGTTTGGTCAGTGCCTGCAACAGGACCGCCGCCCTGTCTCGTCAGGCGTGTTCACGCTGTGGCGCCGCTTGCGCGCGGCGATCGTGCCGCTGCCCTTGCGCGACGTGTCCGGCGCGCTCGATCGGTTGGGGCTGTAGGCCGGCCATGGACCGCGCCCCTCAGCGAGGCCGCTGGATCTGTTGCCAGCTCGGCGCTCGCGAACACTACGCGGTGCCGAGGGCGGTGCACATGCACCATGCGCTGCGGATGATGGTGACCGATGCCTGGGTGCGGCCTGGAGGGTTGATTCGACGCCTTCCCGGGGCCACGGCCAGTCGCCTGGCCGAAAGGTTTCACGGCGGCCTCGAAACGGCGGAGGTGAAAGACTTCACCGCCGAACTGCTTCAACGCGAGCTTTCGTGGCGGCTGCCGCGGCGGTCGGGATGGGACCTGCTGACGGCTCGCAATGAGTGGTTTCAACAGAGTGCGGCGGAGGCACTTGGCGCGTTCACGTCCGGGCCGAGCGAGCCGATCGTGCTGTTTGCCCATAGTTACTCCGCCCGGCTGGCTTTCCGAGTGGCCAAGCAACGCGGCTGGAGGACGGTGCTCGGTCAAATTGATCCAGGGCCCGAACACTTTGCCGTCGTGCGCCGGCTATCGGACCAATCGCCGCAATACGGCGTCGCCCCAAGCGCTCCGCCGCCCGGATATTTCAAGCACTGGCAAGAGGAGTGCGCGCTGGCCGACCGCATCATCGTCAACTCCGAATGGGCCCGCGAGTCGGTAATCAGGGCCGGTGTTGACCCGGGCAAGGTCGGCGTCGTGCCGATTGCATATGAGCCTGAACACCAATCGGGGGAGCTCGTGCCTCACGCCTATCCGGATCGCTTCACTCCCGAGCGGCCGTTACGCGTGCTCTTTGTGGGCAGCGTGTCGGTGGCCAAGGGCGCGGCCTCGCTGCTCGAATCGCTCTCGCTGCTCGAGGACGTTCCCATCAGGCTTCGCCTCGTCGGCGAGGTTGCCATGACGGTACCTTCGCCATTCCTCAACCATCCGGCCATCGAGTGGGCTGGCCCCGTATCGCGGAGCGATGTGATGCGCCACTATCGCGACAGCGATGTCCTGGTGTTTCCATCGCACTCGGATGGGTTTGGGATGACGCAAGTTGAGGCCCAGGTGCGTGGCCTGCCAGTCGTCGCCTCCCTCAACTGCGGCCAGGTCGTCGACGATGGCGTGACGGGCATCGTGATTCCGGAGGTGACACCCCACGCGATTGCCGCCGCACTTCGGCAGGTTGCCGCGCGTCCGGAGATGCTCCGGCGGTACTCCGGCAACGCGCTGTCGGCGCCCCGATTCGAAGTGGATGGAATGGGCGCGGCGCTCTTGAATCTGGAACCTGGATGATCGGGGCGCCGGGCGACGCCATTGACCCGTGGCTGCTGGAGCACCTGGTATGCCCCCGCGACCGGCAGCGGTTGACGCCCGCGGCGAGTGGCCTGGCCTGTGGTTCCGGTCACCGCTATCCGGTGGTGGACGGCGTTCCGGTAATGCTGTTGGACGATGTCACCCACACCATCTCGATCGCGGGTGGATCGATGCGAGAGGCGGCGCGGCCCGAACCGCGCACAGGTGAGGCCGGCCTGTACCTCGACTCCATCGGCATCAGCGACGAAGAGAAGCGTGGCGTGATGGCCCTGGCCGCGCAGGGAAGTGGCATCGATCCGGTAGTTGCCTATCTCGTGGCCGCAACCAATGGCCTGATGTATAAGCACCTCATCGGTCACCTCGACCGCTACCCGATTCCAGACTTGCCGCTGCCGGCTGGTCGGGGCCGTCGACTGGTCGACATTGGCTGCAGTTGGGGACGGTGGTCGTTGGCGGCCCAGAGGCTTGGCTACGAAACCGTGGGCGTGGATCCGTCGCTCGGTGCGGTCATGGCGGCCCGGCGCGTGGCCCGCCAGCTTGGCGCCGACAGCCGCTACGTGGTTGCTGACGCGCGCTATCTCCCGTTCGCTGACCAGACCTTCGATGTGGCCTTCTCATACAGCGTCGTCCAGCACTTCTCCCACGTCGATGCGGAACTGGCGGTGTCCGAAATGGGGCGGCTATTGCGCAACGGCGGCATCGCCAAAGTGCAGCTGCCAACCCGGTTCGGAGTCAGGTGCCTGTACCACCAGGCGCGCCGAGGGTTTCGGAGCCCGCGCGAGTTTGAAGTTCGCTACCGCACTCTGGGACAGATGGCGCGGATGTTCGAGTCTCGTGTCGGACCACCGCAGTTCGAGGTGGACGGCTATTTCGGCATCGGGCTGCAGCGGGCAGACGAGCCGTTGATGACACCTGCGCTCAAGGCCGTCCTGCGCGCGTCGGAGGGTTTGAAGCAGATCAGTCGCGTGTTCGCGCTGCTGGTCTGGTTGGCCGACAGCGTGTGGGTTCAGGCGACCCGTCACCGTTCGTAGTGTGAGTTCAACCAAATGTGTGGCATCGCCGGATTCGTAAACCTGGCAGGGGCACCGGCCGATGTCGGGGTCCTCCGGCGGATGAGCGAAGTGCAGCGGCATCGCGGCCCTGACGATCAGGGACTTCGGCTATTCTCGCTCACTGATCGCCGGTCGGTCGCCGTGCGGCCAGGGGAGTATCCGGACGCTGCCGGCCTCGAGGGAGCACTCGGTTTCAACCGGCTGAAGATTCTCGACCTCACCGACTGCGGCCATCAGCCCATGGTGAACGCCGACGGCAGTGTCATCATCGCGTTCAACGGCGAAGTCTACAATGCCTTCGACTACCGTCCCGAACTCGAAGCCGCCGGGTTTCGCTTTCGCAGCCACACCGATACTGAAGTCATCCTCTATCTCTACGAAAAGTATGGTCTCGACGGCCTGTTGAGCCGGCTGAACGGGATGTTCGCGATCGTGATCGTTGACCTCCGCCAGGGTGAGGTCCACGTCGCCCGCGACCATTTTGGCATCAAGCCCATCTACTGGAGCCAGTTGGGCTCGGTCGTCCTGTTTGCCTCAGAGGCGAAGGCGTTTCTCTCGCATCCCGAGTTCCGCGCCCGGCTGAACCTTGCCCGGCTTGACGAGTACTTGGCGTTCCGGTTCGTCGCCGGCGCCGACTCCTTGCTCGAAGGAGTTAATCAATTGCCACCGGGCTCGTGCTTGCGGATCAGTCGTGCGGGCGTCACGGTGCGGCGGTACTGGCAGGCGGATGACGCCCCCCGCCTCGCAATGTCAGACTCCGAAGCGACCGATCGACTGGAACCGCTGCTGCGTGCCAGCGTCAAGGCGCAACTGCTGAGCGACGTCAAGGTCGGCTGCCAGCTGTCCGGTGGCATCGACTCGTCCCTGGTCAGCGTGTTTGCGCGAACTCATTTCGACGCTGAAATGGAAGCCTTCTCCATTGTCTTCGACGATTCGAGATACACCGAGGAGCCGTGGATCGCGGAAGCGGCAGCGGTGGCGCGAGCGGTCAGCCATCGATACACCTTTACGGACGACTTCTTTTTTGACACGCTCGACCGCGCCACCTGGCACATGGACCAGCCGATGGGGCATCCCAACTCGCTGGGCATCTGGCTGCTCGCGCGTGAATCGCGTTCGCGAGTGACCGTTCTGCTGAGCGGCGAAGGCGCGGATGAGGTGTTCGGCGGTTACACCCGATTCTTCTATGCCGGTCTGCATTCGCGGATCGCGCCGTGGGCGCCCATGCTGCGCCACGTCCCGAAGGTCGGGCCCCGCATCGCCCGCCAGTTCGCTGCCGACCCGGTCGACAGTTTTATTACCGCCTCGCAGTTCCAGCGGCCCGAGGCGCTGGCTCAGCTGCGTCCCGAAGCCGACCTCGAGCCAGTGATGGCGCGCCGCCGCGCGATTTTTGCTGAGGGTCACGGCGATCATGTCAGCAACTGCACCAGGTACGAGATGCAGACCTATCTCGTCGACCTGCTCGTTCGCCAGGACAAGATGACGATGGCCCATTCGCTCGAGAATCGAGTGCCGTTTCTCGATCGCGATCTGGTGAGCTTTGCCCGCCAGGCGCCGATCCACAGCCTGGTCAGCCCGCGGTTCGCGCGCCCTCGCGCCCGGATGCGGGGAACCAAGGTCATGCTCAAGAACCTGGCGCGCCGGTCGTTCGACGATCGCTTTGTCTACCGCGCCAAGTCTGGCTTCAGCCTGCCGCTCGCAGACTACATGGCCGATCGCCGCTTTGCCTCGCTGATGGAAGACCGCCTCCTCCCCGGCATGCGCATGCGCGGCGTGGTCAATCCCGATGAAGTGCGCCGCCAGTGGCAGGGATTGGCTGGGCAAGGGCAAGGCGCAGCCGAGTCGGTCTGGATCGCCGTCGCCTTCGAGTTGTGGGCCCAGCAGTTTCTTGACTCGGCGCGGGCACCAGCGAGGAGTGGGGCGTGAGCTCCGGACAACCAAGTACTCCAGGGCGGCCGCTTCGCATCGTGTTCTGTTGGGCCGAGGTTACCGGCTACATGGCGGCCTGCTGGCAGGAACTCGCGCGGCGGCCCGGCATCGACCTTCACATCCTCCACACAGAGCAACTGACCGAGCAAGAGCCGCCATTCCACTTGGGGCCCCTACTGAGCGGACTGTCCCACCAGCCGTTCGCGAAAGGCATCGCCAACGTGGACAGCTGGCTGCTTGAACAGGTTGCCAACCGGCGGCCGGACGTCGTTGTCTTCTGCGGTTGGATTTTCTGGCCGTACACCCGCCTGCTGTCTGCCAAGGTTCTCGAGCCGGCAACAATGGTGCTTGGAATGGACTCACCGTGGCGCGGCACGGCGGCGCAGCGCCTGGCCAGGTTCCGTCTACGGCAAATCGTCCGCCACACCGATTTGGTCATCACCGCCGGGGAGCGTAGTGCCGAGTACGCGAAGCGCATGGGCATTGACGAGCAGCGTATTCGCAGCGGCTATTACGGCTTTGACTACGATCGGTTCAGCCCGGTCGCCGACCGCCGACCGTCGGGTGCCGGTCAATGGCCAAGGCAGTTCCTGTTCGCTGGCCGTTACGTGGAGCAGAAAGATCTCGGCACGCTGATGTCGGCTTATGCCGAGTATCGTCGCGGCGTTGCCAATCCCTGGGGCCTGACGTGCTGCGGTACCGGCGAAGCGGCCTGGCTGCTATGCCAACAGCCCGGGGTGACCGATGCGGGGTTTACGCAGCCGGCCGAGCAACCCGGGGTCTTCGCCCGTCACGGCGCTTTCGTCTTGGCCAGCAAGTTCGAGCCTTGGGGTGTCGTGCTTGCCGAGGCCGCTGCCAGTGGCATGCCCCTGGTCTGCACCACCGCGTGCGGCGCTGCGGCCGACCTGGTGCGGCCTTACTACAACGGCCTGATCACGACCGCGGGGGATGTCGCCGGTCTCGCCCGTGCCCTTCGGTGGATCCACGACCATGAAGAGGAACTGCCGGCGATGGGGCGTCGCGGTCAGGCGTTCGCCGCCGCCTTCTCAGCGCAAGCTTGGGCGGCTCGGTGGCAGCAATACCTCCTCGAAACCGTCGAGCAAGTGAGTCTCGCCAGGGTGAAGCGGTGAACGTGGCCTTCCTGAATCGCCCGACGTGGCGGCGGCAATTCCAGGCCGCAACCGAGCGGCGGTTGCGGCCGCGGCCCTCGGATGCGGAGGCCGCACGGTTTCAATTGGCGGCAATTCAACGGACCTGGGCCGACGCCGTCGCCGACATTCCGTACTATTCCGGTTTGGTCGCTTCCGGAGCCGCGCCGGCAGCGTGTCGAGACTGGACGGATGTTGCGCGCTTGCCAGTGCTCACCCGTCATCTGCTTCAGCAGAGGCCGGACCAGTTCATCCGACGTTCCGGACCGCCGGCGACCTTCGCGTCGACTGCCGGCTCGACCGGCACGCCGTTATGCATCGGGATGAATCAAGCGGAGCGCGACCTGATGCGGGTGGTCAAGGTCGCGGCATGGCAGGATTTCGGCTACACGCTGTCCTCACGCCTGTTTCTGATCTGGGGGCATGCCCACCTGCTTGGCACTGGCTGGCGCGGCCGTGTCAACCACTGGCGACGAAAAGCCGCAGACGCCTTGATCGGCTATCAGCGCGTTGACGCGTATCGGCTGAACCGAGCAGCGTGCGAGGCGCACGCCGAAGCGTTGTTACGGTTTGGCCCGCTCGGCGTGATCGGCTATGCCTCGGCACTGGATCTCTTTGCGCGCTACACCTCCCAGTATCGCGACCGCTTTCGCGCACTTGGCGTACGCTTCGTCTTGTCGACCGCCGAGGCCCCGCCTCGCCCGGATACCATCGCGATTCTCGAAGACCTGTTCGGCTGTCCAGTAGTGGAGGAGTACGGTGGCGCCGAGTTCGGCCAAGTCGCCTTTCGCCGGCAGCCGCGGGCGTTCGACGTGTTTCACGACCTGAACTACGTGGAGGCTGAGGCCGCAGAACCGGACTCCGGCGCGCGACCGCTACTGGTGACAACCCTGTACCGGAGATACCTGCCGTTGATTCGCTATCGCCCTGGCGACGCCGTCCATGGCGCCGAGCTGCTGCCACACGGCCACGTCCCTCGTTTCCAGTCGGTCGCCGGCCGGGTCAACGACGTGATTCACCTCGCCAACGGCGACGCCATCCACAGCGTGGCAGTCTTCCACTGCATTCATCAGGAACGCGAAGTGCAGTCAATTCAGATGGTGCTGCGGGACGATGGCATCGCGATCAGCCTGGTGGCGTTCGGAGGCGATCAGCCGGCCATTGTCTCTCGCGTGCGTGCGCGGCTGGCGCAGGTGCATCCGATTCTGGCTGATGCGCGGGTGCGCTTCGTCGAAGATCAGCTTACCAGCGGGGCCGGGAAGCGGCGGTGGTACGTGGACCATCGGACGACGACATCATGTGCGGCATCGCCGGCATCCTGACGCCGTCGGCGGACGGCCAGGAACTGGGCCGCGTGACCGCCATGCAACGGGCACTGCGGCATCGCGGCCCCGACGGTCAGGGAACCTGGGTCTCGCCGTCGAGGCAGGCAGCGTTCGCCCATACCCGGCTGGCCGTCATCGATCTCTCCAGCGCGGGCGGCCAGCCGATGTCGTGCCAGGCAAGCGGGCTCACGGTGATCCTGAATGGCGAAATCTACAACTTTCGCGAAGTGCGCCGAACGCTTGAAGGCAGTGGCGTCACCTTCCGCTCTCAGTCCGACACCGAGGTGGTCCTCCGGGCCTACGAAGCCTACGGCTCGGCCTGCGTCGATCACTTCCGCGGGATGTTTGCCTTCGCCATTTGGAACGAACGCGAGCGTACCGGCTGGCTGGCGCGCGACGGCTTCGGCATCAAGCCGCTGTATTACCTGCTGCGCAACGGCACATTGACGTTTGCGTCGGAAGTGCGGGCACTCGTCGCGTCCAGGCAAGTGCCACTCGAGTTGGACCCAGACGGCACCTACGGCTACTTCCGTACGGGATCCGTGCCGGAGCCACACACGTTGCTCCGCGGTGTGCGGGCGTTGGCCGCGGGCGCCACCCTGGCCTGGGCCGACGGCCGGGTCACCTTGGGTCGCCATTGGGAGATTCCGATCGGCCGGCCATCCGTCCCGCCCGCCGATCCGGTTGCGGCAACGCGGGCGGCACTCGTTGATTCGGTGCGCCATCACTTGCTGGCCGACGTGCCGGTTGGCGTGTTCCTGAGCGCGGGCATCGACTCCACGGCGATCGTCGCGTTGGCCCATGCCCTCGGAAAACGTGACCTGCGAACTTTTTCGATGAGCTTTCCGGACTCGGTCGCGGATGAAGGCCCGGACGCGCGCCGTAGCGCGCAGCATTACGGCGTCCCGCACGATCAAGTGGCGATCGACGCCAGTCAGGCGAAGGCGATGCTTGGCGGCTACCTGCGGAGCGCCGACCAGCCCAGCATCGACGGTTTGAACACCTTCGCCGTGTCGCAATTCGCTCATCGCCTGGGCATGAAGGTCGTGCTGTCCGGCATTGGCGCCGATGAACTGTTTGGTGGGTATGCCTCGTTTACACAGGTGCCACGTCTGCATGCGTGGCACCGGCGCGCGCGTTGGGCAGGGCCCTTCGCGTTCGGTGCCGGCCGTCTGGCATCCACGGCATTGCCCGGCGTGAGAGCGCGGCGACTCGGCGACCTGCTCACGCAGGCGCCCAGCCTGCCCGCCTCCTATGGCACGTTTCGCGCGATTTTCACCACCGCTGAATCCGCCCGCCTGACCGAGGTCTACGCTGGCCAAAGTGGCAACGGGCTGCCGGACGTCGATCACGGCGCGCCGCCGAACCTGAGCCCGGCCGACGGGGTCAGCCGCCTCGAACTGGCGCGCTACGTGCGCAACCAACTCTTGCGCGATGCTGACGTGATGAGCATGGCGTGGGGGCTGGAACTGCGCACCCCGTTCCTCGATCGCGAAGTGGTGACCGTGCTATCGTCCATTCCCGCCAGCATTCGCCTTCGCGAGCAGAAACGTCTCCTCCGTGAAGCCGTCCCTGAGTTGCCGCCCTGGGTCACCGGTTCGCAGAAACGCTGTTTCCAGTTTCCGTTCGACGAGTGGCTGCAAGGAGAATGGCGCGACGTGTTCAATGAGGTCGAACGCAGTTGTTCGGTCCCGACGGAAACGTGGTATCGCAAGTGGTGCGTGTTCGCACTGGACAACTGGATGACGAACCTGAAGCAGGATCGCGATGTCTAATTTCGCAGACGAGAAGGTCGGCCCCTTCTTCGGATTCGCGCTGGCGCTCGTCGGCACCTACCTTTCAGCGTTCACGCTGTTTCCGGACAACCCGGCGCCGCAAGGTGCGCTGGCGTTGTCCGGTTCGGTGTTGGCGATCAGTCTCCTGGCAATTCCCGTCGCGCGGGTCATCTCCGGCTCCACGCTTTCGACCAGCACGGAGAACTTCGTCGCCTTTGGCTTCGTGGCCTGGCTGCTTCTGGACCTCATCCAGGGTGCGTATCTGCTGGACGAGGCGACTCCCCGTGGCCTGCAGCTGGCGCTCGCCGCCACCGGTGTGAGCGCCGCCTTCATGTGGCTCGGTGTTGCCACTGGCCCATGGCGCCTGCCGGCGTGGATGGTTGACGGGGCCGAGCGTCAGCTGAGCACGCAAACCCTTCGCAATGCCGTCCCGATTTGCTTTGTCCTGGGCATGTTCAACTTTGCCTATTCAGTCGACTTCGACATGCCGACGATGTTCTCGTATCTGGGGGAGTCGCGATGGAGCGCACCCTGGGGGCGTGGACAGGGCGGCGGCTGGGAGGCGTTTCGCGATCAGGCGCAGTATTTCGGATATGTCCTGCCCAGCCTCACCGCGCTCACCGTTTCTCGAATCGGCTTGTTTCGGTTCCAGAGTCTGTTCGCCACTGCCTGCTCGCTGGTGATGCTGGCGTTTCTGGCGCAGGGCGGCGGCCGCCGTATTATCGCCGTCACGGTTGGCGCCGGACTCCTCGTCTGGTTGCAGGCAAATCCTGGTGTCCGGCTCAGGAACTACATCATCGTCGGGGTGGGCGCGGTCGGCCTGGCCCTGTTCGCCCAGTTCATGCTCAACGTGCGTGGCGTCGGCTACAACCAGTACGAAAGCGGGGACGCTGGCTACGACTACTTGCACGTTGACGATAATTTCCTGCGGCTCGCGCAGATCATCGACCTGGTTCCGGCGAAGCGCAACCATGTCGGCGTCCAACAGATCGTATTCACGATGGTCAGGCCGGTGCCGAGAATTCTGTGGCCTGGGAAGCCGATGGATGCCGGTTTCGACCTGCCCGCCGAGGTGGGGCTGCGAGGAGTCAGCCTTTCGTCATCGATCGTTGGTGAATGGTACCTGGCGTTCGGGTGGGTGAGCGTGCTGTTTGGCGGCTGGCTCCATGGCCGGCTGGCAGCGACCGCCAATACCTTGCGTGAGATTGGCTACCGATCAGGCAATCCCATCGTCTTCGCGTTGGCGGTGATGGTGTTGCTGGCCGGCTTGCGATCGATGTTGGAACTCGTGCTGATGAGTTACGCGGTCGTCGCCTGGTGGGCGGTTAATCACCAGTTGACGAAGCGGACGTCCTGACGCGTTTTGCGCATCCTCCACGTTGTTGCCAGTTACCTTCCCGCCGTGAGATACGGGGGAACAATCGTGTCGGTGCACGGGCTGTGCCGCGCGCTCGCAGCGCGCGGACACGACGTGCATGTCTACACCACGAGCGTCGACGGAGCCGCAGATTCGGACGTGCCACATGGGGAGCCGGTCGAGATTGACGGAGTCAAGGTGTGGTACTACCAGTCCCGCTATGCGCGCCGGATCTATTGGTCGCCGCGGTTGGCGGCCGCGCTGGACCGGCACGTCCGCGAGTTCGCCATCGTTCACACGCAGGCAATCTTCCTGTGGCCGCTGTGGGCCGCGGCCCGCGCGGCCCGTCGGGCCGGCGTGCCCTATGTCGTGTCGCCACGTGGCATGCTCGAGAAGCGGCTGGTTCGGCAGAAGAGCGCCTGGCTTAAGTCGGCCTGGCTGACCTTGGTCGAGCGCACGAATCTCGAGCGCGCCTCGGCCATTCATGTCACCAGTGCGCGCGAAGCAGCCGAGGCGCGGGCGTTTGGGTTCGATCTGCCGGCCTGCGTCGAGGTGCCCAACGGTGTTGCGCTCGCGGCCACACCGGTCCCGCCTTTCAGTCCGGCGATGGCTGCCCTCGTCGGCGACCGCCCGTTCGTCCTCTGCCTGGGCCGCCTTAGCTGGAAGAAGGGCCTGGACCGGATGCTCGCCGCGCTGGCCCTGACCGCCGAGGCGCGAGTCGTCATTGCCGGTGGTGACGACGAGGGCTATCGCACGGTGCTTGACCGGATCATTGCGGACTTGGGGATCCAGTCGCGTGTCACCTTTGTCGGCCCGGTGGATGGTGACGACAAGGCTGCGTTACTCGGGAATGCCCGCGCGCTGGTGCTGCCGTCCTACTCAGAGAACTTCGGCAACGTCGTGCTCGAAGCGATGGCGGCAGGCTGCCCGGTCGTCGTCACTCCGGAAGTGGGGGTGGCTGACATGGTGGCGGCGTCCGGCGTTGGTCTGGTCACAACCGGGGAACCGGCTGCAATTGCCGCCGGCATCTCGGCGCTGTTGGCAGACCCTGCCCTTGCCAGGCGGCTGGGTGCGCTGGGACGCGCGGTCGCTGCTTCCCAGTTCAGCTGGGATACGGCCGCCGAACGGATGGAGTGCTGTTACCGGGAGATTTTGCGAATGAGCGGCCCAGCAGACGCGAATCTGGAACCCGGGGCGAGGACGTAAGAACATGATCTGCGTGTTGCGAAAGCGCGGTTAACGTGCACGACCGAATCACTCCCGTCATTCTCACCGGCAACGAGGCGCCCAACTTGGCGCGGACGCTGAGCCGGCTGGCGTGGGCAAGAGAAATTGTCGTGGTCGACAGCGGCAGTATCGACGGCACGCGCGAGATTGCCGCGCGGCACCCGGGCGTTCGGGTCGTCGAGCGGCCGTTCACGACGCACGCGGAGCAATGGAACTTTGGAATTCAGGCAACCGGTATCACTGCCGAATGGGTGCTCGCACTCGACGCCGATTTCGTGCTGTCGGACGAGGCGATCGCCGAGCTCGGCTCGCTCAATCCGCCCGATGCCGTGGCGGGCTACCGGGCATC
The DNA here is from genome assembly GCA_031364805.1 of Acidobacteriota bacterium. Taxonomy (GTDB): domain Bacteria; phylum Acidobacteriota; class Vicinamibacteria; order Vicinamibacterales; family UBA2999; genus 12-FULL-67-14b. Next base: position 31,810 of record JANLWW010000101.1, on the reverse strand, counting down.
GTTTGATTACTGCATCGATGGCCGGCTCCTTCGCGGGGCGGCCTACCCACCGGTCGTGGTGCTCTTCCGGCGGACGCGCGCCCGCTATCGCCAGGACGGCCATACGCAACGCGTCGAGCTCGACGGCCGCGTCGAGCCTCTGCGGGGCCGCATTCGTCACGACGATCGTAAGCCACTGTCGCACTGGCTGGCATCACAGTCCCGTTACATGAAGCTCGAGGTCGACAAGCTCACCGAGGCGGAGCCCGGTTCGCTGGGCGCCATCGATCGCCTTCGTCGAGCCATCGTGATCATGCCGCCATTGATGTTTGTGTATTGCTATTTGCTGCGGGGCGGCATTCTCGACGGCAAGGCCGGCCTGTACTACGCTCTGCAGCGGTCGACAGCAGAAATGGTGCTGTCGCTGTACTTGCTCGAGCGGCGGCTTGGGCGACCCTAGCTCGCCAGGCGCGCGAATAGGGCGCGCCGGGCCGGTGGGTGCTTCAGCAGCGCGAGAATGAAGTCACGGTGCCGGTTGAAGCGGGCGGTTTGACGAATGATCGGCAGAATCCCGTCGGTCGTCGCCAGCGCAAACAACGCGTCGATATCGGCATCGCGCATTCGCTGTGCCACGAATCGCAGCGCCAGTTGCGCGCTGAACTCCGACTGGAAGCGCGCGCGCCAGCGCCGTTCGTACTCCCTGAGCGCGCCGGCTGAAAGGTCGCCGTCGGCAAGGTGGAGTCCGAGCACTTCCGCCGCGATCTCGCCGCTGACGACGCTGTAGTAGATCCCGCCGCCGGTCGTCGGCTTGACCAATCCCGCTGCGTCGCCGACCGCCACCACCCGATCCGCGTAGCTCCGACCGACACTGCCAAGCGGCAGCATCCGCCGCCGTGGGGCCTCGATCCCGGCAGCCGTCACGCCCCAGCGCTCGCGCACCCGCTCGAGCATCCGCGAAAAATACATTCCGGCATCGCCATCGGCCATCAGGCCAATGCGCGCGAAGTTGCCTGCAGGCCGTCGCACCGGCACTGCCCAGGCGAAGCCCTTTGGCGCGATCTCAGAGCCGAAGTGGATTTCCACTTCTCCCGGTCGATCCACCGGCAGCTCGAGTTGTGCGGATTGCAGGAAGGTCGACGGCAGGCCCAAGCCGAGGCGTTTCTGGAAGGTGTAGTTGGCGCCGCACGCGAGGACGACCGCGCGCGCGCGAATGGCCTCCGCATTGGCGAACGTCACCTGCACGCCGTTGGCTACCGCTTCCACGCCAATCACCCGACGGCCACGAACGACTTCGGCACCGGCGGCAGCGGCACTCTCCGCGAGCGCGCCATCGAAGGCCCCGCGGTCGATCACCACTGCTTCAGTCGTGGTCGTCGTGTAGTCGAACGAGTGGCCGGCCGGAGCCACGAAGCGCACTGTCGACAGGCCATTCAAGACGACGTCGGCGGAGACATTCAGATTGCGGACGACGTCTTCGGCGAGCACGCCGGTGCAATGCACTGGCATGCCGACCTGGCTATGTTCTTCGAAGACCGTGACTGACCAGCCGCCGGCAGCCAGGTGGCGCGCGGCTGACAGGCCACCGGGGCCGCCACCGATGATCGCAACGTCCAGCATGCCGCCTGATTATACAGGCGCGCTTTCGGGAGGCTTCAGACTTTGGCGTTTCGATCTTCCCACCGGCCGCGAACGGTGATCCAGAAAGACAACAGGATCAGCCGCAGGTCCAGACATAGCCCAGCGCGGCGCTGGTAGAGCAAGTCGTAGCGGAACTTGCCCGTCCTGGGGAGGTCTCGCGGGGCGTAGACCTGCGCCAGTCCGGTCAGACCGGGCCGGACGCGATGACGCGCCACATAGCCCGGAATCGCCGACAGGGGCAGCAGCCGCCCATCGGCAGTGGTGTCGGCCTCGCCCGGCCGAAGCGGGCGCGGACCGACTACGCTCATGTCGCCGCGGAGGATATTCACGAGCTGCGGCAACTCATCGAAAGCCGTGGCCCGTAAGATCCGGCCGGTGCGGGTGACCCGCGGATCGTTCAGGGTGGCCTGAACCGCGCCAGTCTCGCGCTCGGCATCGACCACCATCGAGCGAAACTTGAATGCCGTGAATACCCGGCCACCGAGTCCGACCCGGTCTTGCGTGAAGAGGACCGGACCACCGTCCTCGATCTTGATCCCAATTGCAATCAAGGCCGACACTGGTGACAGCACAACCAGGCCCGCGCCAGCGACGATGACGTCGAACAGGCGTTTCATGTCCGGCCCGCAGTTTCCCGAATGACGCGGGCGTGCAAGGCCACTTGCCGATCGCGGGCAAACAGCAGGCCGGCCTCGCGGGCCCGTCGCCCCATCGCCGCACGCGCCATGGGGTCATCGGCCAGCCGCTCGAGGTGTCCGGCCAGGCTCTCGGCATTGCCCGGCGTGGCCACCACCCCGCATCCGTGCCGCTCGCTCAGCACGGCTACTTCGCTGGACGCTTCGACCGCGGCCACGTATGGCCGGCCCGCCGCCAGGATGGGATAGAGCTTGCTTGGAACAATGTAGCCGGCCAGTCCTGGCTTCAGCGACACCAGGCAGAGGTCGCTCGTCGCGTAGGTCCAGCGCAACTGATCGCGCGGCTGGAACGGGAGAAACCGCACGTTGGTGAGACCCTGCGCCGCCACCGTCGCCTCGAGTGCCGCCTTGCGATTGCCGTCGCCGATGAACAGGAACACGATGTCCTGGCGCTCGCGGAGGAGTGCCGCCGCGCTGATCACCACCTCGAGGTTCTGTGACAGGCCGAGGTTGCCGGCGTGCAAGACGACAAAGCGATCCTGCAGGCCGTGTGCCCGGGCGAACGGATTGTCTTTTTCCGACGGCACAATCGCGGCCGTGTCGGCCCAGTTGTGGATCACCGTGATCCGGTCCGGGTCCGCACCCTTGCCCTCGACCAGCCGCCGCGCCATGGTGTCGCCGAGCGCGACCACCCGCACCGCCCGCGCGACCAGGATTCGGTTGACCCGGTCGAGCCCGGCGTTCACGAGCGGGCTGTGAAAGTCATCGAGCAGACCAGCCACCTCTGGAAAAATATCCTGGCAGAAGAACACCATGCCGTAGCGGGACCGCGCCGCGAGCGCCGCCAGCCCGATGATCGGCGGATCCGTGAGGGCCACGGTGACGTCCTGGCGGGGCAGCCGCAAGCCCTGCCACAAGGCCGACAAGAAGTAGGTCAGGTAGTTGGTGACGCGGCCGATGAACCGGGCGGGCGACAGGGTCGTGCCGCTGGCCCGTCGCACCCTCACACCGTTGCGCATCTCGTTGGCGGCGACCCGACTGGCGGCCCGCGGATAGCCGGTGACGACCGTCACCTCCATCCCATGGCGCGAGGCCAGATCTTCAGCGAGTTCAGTCAGCAGTTGACCCGTGGCGCCAGTGTCGGGCCAGTACGAGCGGTTGAAGAAACAGACCCGCAGCGGTGCTGCCATCAGTTCCGCTTTCGCAGCAGATGCGGGCCCATGACCAGCACGTCCATGTCAGTGCGCAAGAAGCAGTCGAGGGCCTGTTCCGGCCGTTCCACAATCGGCTCGTTCTCGTTAAAGGAGGTGTTCAGCAACACCGGGACCCCGGTCTGCTCCTTGAAGGCACGGATCAGCGCCCAGTAACGGGCGTTGCTGACCTGGCTGACCGACTGCAACCGGCCGGAGCCATCGACATGAGTTACGGCAGGAATCACGTCCCGCTTCTCGGGCCGGACCGGATACACCTGGAGCATGAACGGATCGTGCACCGCATCAACGAAGTACTCGTCGATCGCCTCGGCCAGCACCGACGGTGCGAACGGGCGAAAGCGCTCACGGAACTTGATCTTCTGGTTGATCACGTCGCGCATGTCGCGTCGGCGCGGGTCGGCCAGGATGCTGCGATTGCCCAGCGCGCGGGCGCCCCACTCCATGCGGCCCTGGAACCAGCCGACGATGCTGCCGCCCGCGATGAGCGCTGCCGTCTCGCGGCACAACTCGGCCTCATCCGGCAGGGTCGTCCAGGCACAGCGTCCCGGTCCGGCTGCGCCACTCGCGCCGATCACCTTGGCTATCTCATCGGAGGTGTACTCGGTCCCCCAATATGAGTGCTCCATGCGTGGTCCGGCCGCCCGAAGGGCTGACTCGTGCCACACCTGGAGCGCCGCCCCAAGCGCCGTCCCGTTGTCGCCCGCCGCCGGCTGGATGAATACCTGCCGGAAAGGAGTGTGCTGGCGAATCTTGCCGTTGGCGACGCTGTTCATCGCGCAGCCGCCGGCCAGGCACAACGCCTCGAGCCCGGTGCGGTCGTGCACACCCCGCAGGACATGAAACGCTGACTCTTCGAACACCAGCTGGACGGATGCCGCCAGGTCCTCATGAACACTGGTTATCGGCTCGTCAGGCTGCCGCGCCGGGCCAAGCAACTCGATCAGTCTCTCGGTATAGACATCGGCCACCGCCGGCTCGCCGGCCGCCCAGTCCATGGTGACCTCGCCGGTCCAGTGGCGGAAGAACTCCAGCGCCAGCCGGAATTGGCCGCCGCGATCGAGATGGAGCAACTGGCGCATGGCCTCGGCGCGCGTCGGCTTGCCGTACGGCGCCAGGCCCATCACCTTGAACTCGTCGCCGTATTTCTTGAAGCCGAGGTATTGCGTAATGGCCAGGTAGAGCAGGCCGAGCGAGTGGGGGAAGTACACGCGGTCGAGCACGTCGATGCGCCCGCCGTGGCCACGCCCAACCGAGACGCTGACGAAATCACCGAAGCCGTCAATTGCGCAACACGCCGCCTCGGCGAGGCCGCTGGTGTGGAACGCACTTGCCAGGTGTGCCGGATGGTGCTCGACGTACCTCGCGCGCGCCTCGACTGCGGCTGGCGAGAGGTTGAAAGTTCGGGCAATGACGTCGGGAATGCCGGCGAACTTACCGCCACTGTTGCGATACTGGCCGAGGAGGGCGGCGGCCGGCCGGTGGGTGAGCGCGAACCTGGCCTTCTGCAGCAGGTGCACGCGCCGCCCGCGCGCGATCGCCCATACATCGACCTCGTCGGCGCGCGCCTGCGCCATGGCTAGTCCGCGGGCAATCGCCTGGGCAGGGAATCCGGCGACGTGCTTGATGCGGGAAAAGCGCTCCTCCTCGACGGCTGCCACCAACTCGCCATCCCTGAGCACGGCGGCGGCAACGTCGCCGTGATACGCATTGAGTCCGACAATTAGCATCGGCGTTATGCTCGCCTCCCGGCGACCGGTGGCGTCCAGGGAGGGGCGAAGCGCTCAGGGCTACGGGCCGACGGGTCGCGCCGGTGCAGCAGCAGCCCGGCGAGCACGCCAGCCAGGACGGCGTTGGCCGGCATGATCATCGCCACTTCCCACACGCTTTGCACCGCCATTCCGATCAGCCCGGCCGCCGCGCCGGCCCGCATCCAGAACATCTCCCCTTTATCGGCGCGAACCGCCGCGATGCCCAGCCGGGCGAGCAGCACGAGCGCCGCTGCGACTGGCCCACCCAGTAACAGTCCGCCCTCGACGGCCAGCTGCACGTAGTGCGAGTGCGCGTTGTTGAAGTACGCCCATTGCTGCATCGAGCCCACCCAGACGCGCGATTGCTGGTAGTGCGCCATGGCGGTGCCGAAGGTGCCGGCCCCGGTGCCCGTGAGAGCAAAGTCGCGGATCATCGGCAGGCTTTCACGCCAGATGGTGAGCCGGCCAAGGGGTTCGCCGGCGCCACCGGCGCTGCCCTGCAGCCGCGTGAGCCAGCCATTGAAGTCGACGAATGCCGCCAGCAACAGGATCGACACTCCGGCCAGAATCGACAAGGCTGGGAGGTTCGTCCGCTCGATCCTGATTCGATGGCGGCCAAGCCAGCCGGCCGTGAGGGCCGCGGCGCCCAGACCGGCCGCCGCCGAGCGTGACAGCGTCATCAACAGCGTTCCGATGGCGATCAAAACGCCGAGTCCGGACAGCAACGCGCCCGAGGTCAGGAAGTGCTTGAAGGCGCCGCGCAGGCGGTCCCGGTACGCCGGGTGAATATGGAAGTGGGCGGTGAGGTAGCCGGTTGAGATGGTGGCGCACATCAGTAACCACCCGGCGAAGTGGTTGCGGTTGAGAAATGCGCCGAGCGGATTGGCGTTGCGAGCTTCGGGGACGAGCAGTCCCATGAGCACGCCAGGCATCAGGGCCTTCTGCACGATCGCTACGACCGCGGCGATCGCGGCAAGAAACCCCAACCGGCGGCAGAACTGGCGCGTCCCACCTGTACTGAAGACTGCACGTGCGATCAGGAACGACAGGAAGCCCAGAGCGAACGTGGCCAGCGCGAACCCCGTCGCCTCCGCATCGATCGATAACGGCAGCCACGATGCCGTGGCGCCATCGGCGATCGTGAACCGGGTTCTCGCCCTCAGCACCTGGGCCTGTGGCGACAACCACGACACGCCAGCCGCCGGCATCGGGACCAGTTGCAGAAGTATGCTGGCGGCAATTGCGAGCGCCGCAATATCGAGCGAACGGGTGGCGTCTGAAAACTTGAGGGTGGCGCGGGGAGCGACCACGAGGCCGAGCAGTGCTAGGCCCAGCAACGGCGCCAGGGTCCACCGGGGACCGCCAGCGAACAGCAGGTAGGAGGCCGTGACTAGCGAGAGAAGCAGCGCGCGCTGCATAGGCTAGGCCGCCGGTGACTCGACGTAGTAGTCCTTGTACTGGTGGCCGTAGTAGCGCGAGTAGTAATACTTGTTGCGCTCGAAGTTCACCTTGTTGAGCACGGCGAACACCTGGCGCGGGTTGTTTTGCAGCAAGGTTTCGACGGCGCGTTCGGCCAGCCGGCAGCGGGTCATCTCGGCGCCAATCACGAAGGTCGTTGCGCTCACCAGCGGCGCGAGGATCACCGCGTCGGTTACGGCCAGCACCGGCGGGGTGTCAATGATGATCCAGTCGAAGGGGCCGGACTCGAGTCCGGTCAGCAGCGCCCGCATGCGATCCGAGGCGAGCAGCTCCGACGGGTTGGCCGGCGCGCGGCCAGCGGTGATTGCCAGCAGGTTGGGGTCGTGCGTCCGCTGCACCACTTCGCGCATGCGGGCCTGGCCGGCCAGTAGCTGCGACAGGCCGCGATCGTTGGTCATGCGCAAGGCCTTGTGCACGCTCGGACGCCGCATGTCGGCGTCGATCAGCAGCACGCGCGAGCCGCCGATCGCCAGCGCCATCGCAATGTTCACGGCGGTCGTCGTCTTGCCTTCGAGCGGCTGCGAGCTTGCGACGGCAATCACCCGCGGGAGGTCGCCTGGGAGTAGCGCCGCCAGCGAGGTCCGAATCGCGCGATACGCCTCGCCGAAATCATGTGGCACCGGGCCAGAGATCAGCGGATGACGATTGCTGGCGACGATTGGCACCAGACCGAGGAATTTCAGCTTCAGCCGCCGCGTGACGTCGTCGGGTGTCTTGACGGTGTCGTCCAGGTAGTCGATGCCGAACGCGGTCGCAAGGGCTACGCCCAGTCCTAACAACAGGGCGAAGGTCAAGTCCCGGCGATGGTCGGGCGTGACCGGAGCGGCGGGCGCCTGCGCGCGTTCTACCACCCGGACGTTGTTGGTCCGGCTGTTGGCGACCACGCGGAGTTCTTTTTCGCGCGTCAGCAACTGGTTGTAGATCGTGCGGTACGACTCGGCTTCGCGCATCAGCACGGCATAGTCGACGCCCTTGCGGCCAAGCGCGGTCGCCGCGGTCTTGGCCTCATTCACCGACTGCTGGAGCACCCGTTCGTTGGCGACGGCGGCGTCAAACTCGTTCTTGGTGTTCTGGCGCGACTTGTTGACTTCCTGCTGGAGCTGCCGCTCGGCATTGGCCACCGCCCCCATCACCTTCTGGTATTCCGGGTGCCGATCGCCGTAACGATCCGAAATCCGCGCCCGATCCTGCTGGAGGGAATTGAGCTGGATGCGCGCAGCCTGCACACCGGCACTGTTGATGATCGACGACACCGAATCGATGTTCTCGCCCGCCGCCTCGACCTGGCGCCAATCGCTTTCCTTCTGGATTCGATTGGTGCGCGCCGTGGTCACCGCGTCACTCAGTTGGTTGAGCCGCGAGACTACGATGTTCTGGCCGCTATCGAGCGCGCTGGCGTCGTTGCTTTCCTTGTACTTGGCGAGGGCCAGGTCACTTTCTCTCACCAGCGCCGCTTGCTTCTCGACTTCGCCGGCGAGCCAATCTGCGCTCTTCTCGAGGCTGCCGACTTTCAAGGTCAGGTTTTCTTCGACGTACTTGTCGGCAAACGTGTTCACCGCCGTCGCCGCGAACTGGGGATCGGATGAGCCGAAGCTTATGTCGACCAGTTGGCTGCCGCGGACTTCCCGGGCGGTGAGCCGTCCAATCAAGGCATTCGCGTAGCCGGCGGGGGTGCCGGCCGCCTTAACCTCGGGTACGGCCGCCGCCGACGGCCAGGCCACCGCAGTGACAAGGCGGAACGGGATGGCCGCGTAGCGCTTGATGGTGGCGATGCCCGCCGCCATGGGCGTGGGTTTCGGACCCTGGCCATTGAACTCGGGAACGTTCTCGAGGTGCAGTTGCTGGGCGACCCGGTTCGCGAGATCGCGCCCCCGCATGATGCGGAGTTGCGTCTGAATGTAGACCTCGGGGTCACTGAGGGAGACGCTGCGGGCGATCTCGGTCGGAGTCGCGACGTCGGCGTTGGGATCCTCGATCAGCACCTGCGCCGTGGCCCGGTAAATCGGAATCTGCGAATAACTGTCGACCATGCTCCAGCCGACGACCAGGACGAACAGGGTGGTGCTGGCCCATCGATACTTGTAAAGAATGGACAGCCGGTCGAAGAGATGAGAATCGTTCCCGAACTGCGCCGCCTGCCGCGCCGAGGCGGTTGGCCGCGACGTCGATGTCGCGGGGGCGGGATTCTGCTGCTCGTTTGACATGCGTGTTTATGACGACGGAGTAGACGGTGAAACGGGAACGCCCGGATCGACGGGCGCCACTTCCTGTTCCACAGCGATCTGGATCGTGGTGGCCGTCATCGTCGTCCGGGAGCTCATTCCGAAGAACGTCCACACCCGCCGATCTCTGATCAACGTGCGGCGGTCAAAGTCCCATTGACCAGGCAACTGAACGAACGTTGCCAGCGTTTTATAACGGAAGAGCGCGCCGGCATTGCTCAAGGCGACGACCCAGCCATCGGTCTGCACGGCCTCCACCACGTAGGAGCCCGGTTCTTCGTCGTTGAACTCGTACTCGCCGCGGTCGTCTGTCTCCCCCTGGCCCACGACGTTGCCAGTGTCAAGGTTGCGGAGCTGTACGCGCACCCTTGGGACGGGCACTTGAAGGATATCGATGACCGTCCCGATTACGCGAGTTTCGGAAGTGGCGCCGTCGGGACGCCCGGCGTCCGTGAAGATCACGGAGAACCGCTCAATCTCCCGGCGAAGGCCCCCCCCCTGATCGGCAGCCGACGTAGCGGCGCCAAGGGCGAGAACCAGGCCCAGACTGGCGAGCAATTGTTGGTGTCGCATCAGTCGCTCCAAAGCGCAGCGCCCGGGGGCCGCCGCATGTGTAACTATAGCCACCTTTCTTTATCGGAAGCTCAAGGAGGCATCTATAGTTCAGATGACAAAATAAGACACGATGCACATTTTTGTCAATGGTTGTATGTTATTGCACTCGCTTACACTGGTCACCGCTTTTCTCAACTCTTCACGCGGTTCCGGCCCACGGTCACGGTTACGATTCTCTCAATACCTGGTGGCCGTAAACGGGCCGTGAAAGGATTGCGTAAGCGAAACATGTATCCCGCATTTATTCAGATGGTTCGGCGGCCTGCCGTTCTTGGGGCGGTGCTGGTGATCGGCGCGCTTACGGTGACCCGCGCGGCTGACTGGCCCGAGTGGCGAGGGCCGTCGCGCGACGGTCGCTCGACCGAAACCAACCTGCCGTCCAAGTGGTCGCCTGCCGGCGAGAATCTGGCGTGGCGCATTCCGATCGGCAGTCGTTCATCACCGGTCGTGTTCGGGAACCGGATCTATCTCAATACGCCGACCGGTGATCCCGCCAATACCCAGGAGCGATTGGTGGCGCTCGATGCGGAAACGGGAAAAATCGTGTGGGAGCGGCGGTTCAGCTTGTACCTGAGCGACGTGCCGCAGCACCGCTCGTCGTGGGCGTCGCCGTCGGTGGATCCGGAAACCGGCAACATCTACCTGTTCACCGTGGCCGCTCAGCTGGTGTGCATGGCGCCCGACGGAAAAGTATTGTGGGATCGCTCGCTGCCGGATGAATACGGCGCCGTCACCACGCACGGCGGTCGCACCACGTCGCCGATCATCGAGGGTGACAAGGTCATCCTGAATGCGCTCATCATGGCGTGGGGCGACTTGAATCGCACGGGCAACCGTTACTTCGCGTTTGACAAGAAGACGGGCCAGACCATCTGGATCGCGTCGCCGCAGACGCGCCACTACGACACCAACTACTCAACGCCGATTGTCGCGACCATCGAAGGCACGCGCGCCCTGATCGTCGGCGGTACCGACGGCGGTTATCACGCGCTGAAGCTCAACACCGGCGAGCGCATGTGGTCGGTCGAGGTCAGTAAGCGCGCCATTCTCAACAGCCCGCTGTTCCGCGACAACGTGGCGTACATCACGCACGGCGAAGAGAACATGGACACGACCGAAATGGGCATGATCGCGGCGGTCGACGCCACCAAGACCGGAGTGCTGACGCCCGACGCGTTCAAGTGGCGCACGCGCGGCTTCCTGCCGAGCTATGCCTCCCCGGTGGCCGACGCCGAGCGTCTCTACACGGTCGACAACAGCGCCATCGTCGGCGCCTTCGACCTCAAGACCGGGGCGCGCTTGTGGGAGAAGACGCTGGGCACGCTGCAGAAGGGCTCACCGGTGCTGGCCGACGGCAAGTTGTATGTCGGCACCGAGAACGGCAAGTTTTTCATTCTGCGCCCGAGCGCCACCGGCGTCGAGGTCCTCGACGAGGACGTGCTGGGCACGGCGGCAGCGCCCGAGCCGATTGTCGCCTCCCCGATCGTCGCCGACGGCCGCGTGTATGTCACGACCATGGAGGCAATCTACGCGATTGGCAAGCGCGTCAGTCGTCCTTCGGCACCATCCCGCACGTCAGCCCCGCAGCCCCCCAGCACCGCAGCACCTGCCGCGGTGCAGGTGTTCCCGTACGAATCCTTGATCTCGCCTGGTCAGTCGGTGTCGCTCAAGGCCAGGCTGTTTGACGCGAAGGGCAACTTCATTCGCGACGAGCCCTCGCCAGCGTGGACGGTTGAACAGTTGGCCGGGGCGGTGGACGCGAAGGGTACCTACGCCTCGGCCAAGAGCGGTTCGTCGGCCGGCTTCGTCAAGGCCACCGTTGGTGGCCTGAGCGGCAGCGCGCGCGTGCGCGTCATCGAGCCGCCGCCTTGGACCTGGGACTTCGAGTCGGCGGCCGCCGAAGCGCCCCCCGCGTGGTGGACCGGCGCGCCCGGCAAGGTGTTTCAGCGCACGGTTGAAGGCGCCGGCAAGGTGCTGATGCGCCCGCGCGACGAAACCGTGGGACGCCGTGCCAAGGTGTTCTTCGGCGCGCCAAACCTGGCTGGCTACACCGTGGAAGCCGATGTGCGAAGCCGCGAGCAGCGGCGGCAGCGCGGCGATGTCGGCCTGATCAACGAACGCTATGGGCTGGTATTGTTCGGCAACGGGCAGAAGCTCGAGTTACACCCGTGGCAGGCAGCCGACGAAATGACGGCGCGCGTGCCATTCACGTGGGACGCCGAGCAGTGGTATCGCATGAAGCTGCGCGTCGATCACCTGCCGGACGGCACCGCCCGGATCCGCGGCAAGGTGTGGCCCGCGGCCGATGTGGAACCGGCGGCGTGGACGATTGAGAAAATCGACAAGATTCCGCACCGCATGGGCAGCCCCGGCATTTACGCTGACGGTATTTCCGATGTCTATTTCGACAACGTGAAGGTCTATAAGAGCCAATGATGAAACGTGCGTCTGTCCTGTTTGTCTTGCTTGCCGCCGCCAGTGCCAGCCTGTCTGCCGACTGGCCGATGTGGGGTGGCACGCCCAGCCGTAACATGGTCTCGTCGATGACCGGCCTACCGACGACGTGGGACCTCAAGACCGGCAAGAACGTGAAGTGGGTCGCCGAGCTGGGCTCGCAGTCCTACGGTAATCCCGTGGTTGGCGGCGGCGTCGTGATGGTCGGCACCAACAACGAAGCGATGCGCGATCCCAAGCAACCCGGCGACCGCGGCGTGCTGATGGTGTTCCGCGAAGCCACCGGCGAGTTCATGTGGCAGGCCACCTTCGAGAAGCTGTCGTCCGGCCGCGCCAACGACTGGCCGTTCCAGGGCATTGCCAGTTCGCCGCTGATCATCGACGGGGTCGCCTACTTCACGTCGAATCGTGCGCAGATCGTTGCCGTCGACCTCCAGGGCTTCCACGACAACGAGAACGACGGGCCGACCAAGGACGAGAAGCTCACCGGCAAGAACGATCCTGACATTCTCTGGATCTTCGACATGATCGAGGAGGTCGGTGCCTTCCCGCACAACCTCGCCAACTGTTCACCGGTGCACGACAACAACCTGCTCTACTGCAGTACCGGCAACGGCCAGGACGAAAGCCACGTCAATGTTCCGTCGCCGAAGGCCCCGTCGATCGTCGCCATCGATCGCACCACCGGCAAGCTGGTGTGGGAAGACAACTCGGTCGGCGATCGCGTTCTGCACGGCCAGTGGTCAACCCCCGCAGTCGGCGACATCGGCGGCGTGCGACAGGTCGTGCATGCGCAGGGCGATGGCTGGGTGCGCGGCTACGAGGCGCAAAGTGGCAAGAAGCTATGGGAGTTCGATACCAACCCGAAGGATTCGGTGTGGCCAAAGACCCGCAACGAGGTGATCAGCACGCCGGTGATCTTCGAGAACGTCGTCTATATCGCGAACGGGCAGGATCCGGAACACGGCGAGGGCGTCGGCCATGCCTACGCCCTTGACGGCACCAAGCGCGGCGACATCACCGCGACCGGCGCACTGTGGCACTTCGACAAGATTCGCCGATCGATCTCGACGGCCGCAATCAAGGATGGCCTGATCTACCTCGCCGACTTCAGCGGTTTCCTGCACTGCCTCGACCTCAAGACCGGCAAGCCGTACTGGACTCACGACATGTTTGCCGCCATCTGGGGCTCGCCCATGCTGATCGGCGACAAGGTCTACCTGGGCGACGAGGACGGCGACGTCGCGGTCATCGAGCACAGCAAGACGTTCAAGCTGGTGTCGGAGCAGAACATGGGCAGTTCGGTGTATGCCACGCCGGTGCCGGCCAACGGCGCACTGTTCGTGATGAACCGCAACCAGCTCTACGCGCTGGCCGAAGGCGCGCAGTTGAAGAAGTGAACCGCCGCACGTTCCTGACCGCATGCGGGGCGCTGGCAGTGCTGCCGCGCCTCGTGCGCGCGCAGACCCCTGCCCCCGCCGCCGCGCCCGCCGACCGCTGGGTGCAGTTTCGCGGCACTCCCTCGTTGACCGGCGTGTCGTCAACCACCATTGCGCCGGCACCCAAGCTGGCGTGGGCCTGGGAGGGCGGGGAAGCGTTTGACTCGTCGGCGGCGATTCTCGACGGCGTCGTCTACGTCGGCACCGCCACTGGTGAATTGATTGCCGTCGGCCTCAACGACGGTAAGTTGCGCTGGCGCTACAAGGCCGGTGAAGCGATTGGTGAGTCGTCGCCGACGGTGGCCAACGGGCGCGTCTTCATCGGCGACCTGATTGGGGTCGTCCACGCGGTGAACATTGCCGATGGCAAGCCGATCTGGACGTTCAAGACGCAATCCGAGATCAAGTCATCGCCAGTGATCGCGGGTGAGGTCTTGTTGATGGGATCGTACGACGGCAAGTTGTACGGCTTGGACGCCGCCACCGGCAAGCAGGTCTGGACCTACGCCACCGAGAACTACGTCCACGGCACGCCGTGCATCGTCAACGGTGTCGCACACTTTGCCGGTTGCGACGAAGTGTTCCATGCGGTCGATGTCAAGACCGGCAAGGAACGGCTGAACACCTCGGCGACCGCCTACACGGGCGCGTCGGTCGCGATGGTCAACGGTGTCGCCTACTTCGGCACGTTCGACAACCAGGTGCTCGCGCTCGACCTGGCGTCGCGAAAGGTGCTGTGGCGCTACGAGCATCCCGACCGCAAGTTTCCGTTTTATTCGTCGGCCGCAGTCCTGGACGGGACCGTGGTTCTCGGCGGCCGCGATCGCATGCTGCACGCGCTCGATGCCAGGACCGGGAAGGCGCGCTGGACCTACATGACCCGCGCGCGCATCGACTCGTCGCCGGCGATCGCCAGTGGCCGCGCGTATGTGGGGTCGAACGACGGCCGCCTTTACGCCATCGACCTGGCCAGCGGCAAGGTCGTGTGGGAACACGATGAGGGTGCCGCCCTCAGTGCATCACCCGCCCTTGCCGCCGGTCGCATCGTGATCGGGTCTACCGAAGGCCGCCTGCTCTGTTTCGCGTAGCCCCGTAGCCCTTCACTTCACGGTAGCCGCGCTCGTAGCCTGCCTCGAAGCCATCGCGGTACGCCAACTTGTAAGCCTCGCGGGTCCCGTAGCTGCTGTTGTAACCGCGATCGCCCGACCGATAGCGGCTGTGCCGCACGGGATCGTACGAATCGTTATCGCGACCGTCTTCGCGGCCTTTCTCGTAGCCATCCTGGGCGCCGTTGTTAGCGGCCACGCCGTTATAACGCGCGTTGCCGCCGCTAGTGACGCGGTCGCGAATTCTTTCGCGGATGCGATCGGCCATCGTGCTTCCGCCCGTGCGGTAATCCTCGTTAGTGCGGTAGTCCTCGTTCGCTCGCCCGTTGCGGTCACCGGCCCGCGTGTTGCGCTCGCCGTAGACGACCCGGGCGTTGCGATCGCGCGATGCGATCTGTTCGGCCCGATCGCAGTTGGTCAGCGCAGGCTGGCGGCCCGGTGGCACACCGTCGTACCAGACCCGGCACTGGCCTGCGGGCGGCAGCTGTCCTGGTGGAACGCCCTGTGCCTTGCGGCCACGTCCCTGGGCGTCGAGGCCGGCGGTAGCGGCCAGACCGATCACGATGAATGTTGCTGCTGCGGTGCGCATTGCTGTTCCTCCACATCCGGCTATCGCAAGAACCGGACCACGCGCCAGGGGGCCGCAGCGCACGAATTCGTCCCTTCAACAGGACGAAAACGGACGCGGATGCAGACACCTCGACGGTGGATCGCCATCCCGCGCGCGTGGCACAACGTCAGCTCAGGAAAGCCACTTGGTCGCAGCTGGTCGGACGGCTCTTAACCCTGCCACAACATGAGACTAGCTGCGCCGAGTACGGCGAGCACGACCGCCGCCAGCAGTAACTGCCTGCGCGACCGCCGCCGCTGCTGGGCCGCGAGCTTCAATTCAGCGATGTTCGTCCACAGGGCTCGCATGAGCTTGGTGTCGTTTGACGGCAACCGCTGTGCATCTTTCGGCCCGCTGGTCGGCGCGATGAACCGATAGCCCCGTTTGGGTATCGTCTGCACGAACAGAGGCCGCTCTGCATCGTCTCGGAGGGCCTCGCGAATCTGGCGGATGCAGAAGTTCATGCCCTGGTCGAAATCGACAAACGTGTCCTCCTTCCAGAGTTCCTTACGGATCTCGTCCCGGGTCACTACGTTCCCCGCCCGCGTAACCAGGAGGGATAGAAGCTTGAGCGGTTGAGGTTGAAGTTTGAGATCCCGCCCAAGGCGCCGAAGTTGGCCTGCCGCCAGATCGAGTTCGTACTCGCCAAACACAATGGTCTGGCCAGTCTGCGTCGTCATGACCATCTGAACATCCAGTAACGGTAACACAGCTCAGGAGGGCGGCCCGGCCACTCAGAAGCGCCGCTAAGTCGCTAGAAACAAAAAGTTTACCAATTCATATAACGCTCGTCACCTTCGCACCGTCCGATCATGGCAATCTGACCACCAGTGCCGTATTTTGCTGTCAGGAGTAACCATGCAGATGCAACATGGGCCGGTTGAAACAACGAACGTAGTCCTGGCTAACTGGAACCAGGATCTTGAGGCTGACATCCATTGCGCGGTGATCAGCGACGGCGGCGTGCTAATCATCGGATCCTCCGACGAGGCCGAAGCAGTCACGGCGCAGATCCACCGACTGGGGAGGAGGAGCCGGGAGCCGCTCACCGTGGCTGACTGTGGCGACCCGGATTGCCTGCGGATGCTCGCCGACGAGCGCGCGGGCGGCACGCTATGGTTGCGCGATGTTGACCTGCTGAGCCCCGCTCTCCAGTCGAAGCTGCTGGCCGGGATGAAGGCTCGGCACTGGCGGGTCATCGCCTCTTCGCGGGAATGCCCGAGCGGCACGTTGGACCCGAGGCTTTTCTACCTGCTGAACATGGTCTACATCACCCTCGGTTCTCCGTCGCCCTGGGACGGGCCTGGGACGATGCCGCCCGTGGCCGACTTGACGCCCCGATCGTGATCGGGACCGTCGGCCGGTAAACCGACGTCGGTTTGGCACTACGCATGGCTCTAGCCACAAGGGAGGTGGACCTCGGCGAGGATTAGAATAGGCGTCCTCATGAAAAGCACATTGTTCGTTTCGCTGATCCTGTCCGCGAGCCTCGGCCTTCTTGCGCAGGAGCCGCAACCTGTGGGTGATGGCGCAGCTCGCACCGAGGACCCTTGGTCGGCCGCCACGTTCTCCGCGCTGCGCTTGCGAGCCGTCGGCCCGGCCCTGATGTCGGGGCGCGTCAGCACCATCGCCGTTCATCCCGGCGACAAGCAAACCTGGTACGTCGGCGTCGCCTCTGGCGGCGTCTGGAAGACGACCAACGCCGGGATCACCTGGTCGCCAGTGTTCCAGAACGAAGGCTCGTACTCGGTCGGTTCGGTTGTCATCGACCAGAAAAAACCCGGCACCGTGTGGGTGGGCAGCGGCGAAGCCAACAACCAGCGCAGCGTCGGCTACGGCGACGGCATTTATCGCAGCGACGATGGCGGACGGAGCTGGCGGAATCTCGGCCTCAAGACGTCCGAGCACATTGGCCGAATCGTGATCGATCCACGCGACTCCAACGTGGTGTTTGCCGCCGCCTACGGCCCGCTGTGGACCGCCGGCGGCGACCGCGGTCTCTACAAGACCATCGACGGTGGCAAGAACTGGACGAAGGTGCTCGAGGTCAGCGAGAACACGGGCATCAGCGATGTCGCTATGGATCCGAACAACCCGGATGTGCTGCTGGCGGTCGCACACCAGCGCCGCCGTCATACCTGGACGTTGATTCATGGCGGACCCGAAAGCGGCTTGCACAAGTCCACCGATGGCGGCAAGACGTGGCGGCGAGTGCGCGAAGGCATTCCCGCCGGCGACCTGGGC
This sequence comes from Acidobacteriota bacterium, assembly GCA_031364805.1. Taxonomy (GTDB): domain Bacteria; phylum Acidobacteriota; class Vicinamibacteria; order Vicinamibacterales; family UBA2999; genus 12-FULL-67-14b. The sequence continues at coordinate 14,427 of JANLWW010000101.1, read as the reverse complement.
CGCATCGTGCTGTCGTTCTCGTCCGCCAAGAACGGCCTGGTCTACGCCAAGGTCGAACCGGCGACCGGTTCGGTCGCCATCTTCGCCTCGCTCGATTCCGGCGACAGCTGGGAACGCCGCGGCAACGTGCAGGCGCAGCCGATGTACTACAAGAACATCCACGCCGACCCGAAGAACCCCGAGCGCGTCTACGTGCCGAGTGTGCAGACGCAGGTGTCGGACGATGGCGGCCGCACCTTCCGGAATTTGGGTGAGCGTTCGAAGCACGTTGACAATCACTATGTCTGGATCGATCCCGACAACACCGATCACCTGCTCGAGGGCTGCGACGGCGGCCTCTACGAAACCTGGGATCGCGGTCGCCTGTGGCGCCATTTCACCAACCTGTCAGTGACGCAGTTCTATAACGTCGACGTTGACAACGCGTCGCCGATCTACAACATCTTTGGCGGCACGCAGGACAACAGCACGCTGGGCGGGCCGTCCCGTTCGCGTGGCCCGCAGGGGCCAACCAACAATGACTGGTTCATCGTGACTGGCGGCGACGGCTTTGTCGCTCGCGTCGATCCCACCGACACCAACATTGTCTATGCCGAGTCGCAGTACGGCGGCATTGTCCGCCTCGACCGCCGCACCAGCGAGCGTGTGAACATCAAGCCGGTGGAAGGCAAGGGCGAGCCACCACTCCGTTTCAATTGGGAGTCGCCGTTCGTGATCAGCCCGCACAACCCGTCGCGGTTGTATTTCGGCGCCAACCGATTGTTCCGCAGTGACGATCGCGGTAACACGTGGCGCGCGATCAGCCCCGACCTCACGAGGCAGACCGACCGCAACCTGCTGCCGGTGATGGGCAAGGTGTGGCCGCCAGAGGCGATTGCGCAGCACCAATCGACCGCGACCTGGGGCAACATTTCGGCGCTCGCCGAGTCGCGCCAGCGCGAAGGCCTGCTTTATGTCGGCACCGATGATGGATTGATCCAGTTCAGTTATGACGCCGGCGCCACCTGGCGCAAGAGCGAGAACCCACCAGGCCTGCCCGACTACAAGACGCACGGCGTCTATGTGCAGCGCATCTTCGCCGGCAAGAACGACGAGAACGTCGTCTATGCCATCTACGAAAACAGCAAGAACGGCGATTTCAAGCCCTATGTCTACAAGAGCGCCAACAAGGGCGCGACCTGGACGAACATTGCCGGCGACCTGCCGGGCAACGGCCCGGCGTTGTCGTTCGCCGAAGATCATGTCAACCCGAACCTGCTGTTTGTCGGCACCGAGTTCGGCTTGTTCTTTACCACCGACGGTGGACAGAAGTGGATTCGCCTGCGCAACAACCTGCCGACGATCGCCGTTCGCGACTTGGCGATCCAGGAACGTGAGAACGATCTGGTATTGGGAACCTTCGGCCGCGGCTTCTATGTCCTGGATGACTACTCGCCGCTCCGCCAGGTGAGTGCCGCGGTGTTCCAGCGCGACGCACACGTCTTCACGACCAAACCGGCGACGCTCGCGGTTCCTGAAACCGGTCGCGCTCGTGGCTCGCAAGGTGAACAGCTCTGGATGGGCGAGAACCTGCCGGACGGGGCGGTGCTCACTTACTGGCTACGGGAAGCGCCCCGCACGGCGCGTCAGCGCCGCCAGGAGGCCGCACGGGCTGCCGAGCAGAAGAAGGAAACGCCGGCCTATCCATCGCAGGCCGACCTCACCGCCGAAGTCGACGAGGAAGCGCCACAGACTTTCCTTACTGTCGCCGACGCCTCAGGCAAGGTGGTGAGGCGGCTAACGGTGCCCGGCACGCGCGGCATCCATCGTTACGTCTGGAACCTGCGAGGTGTGCCGACGACCACCGGCGGTGGCGTTGGGGGTGGCGGTGGTGATGATGACGCCGACCCGCCGGTGGTTCCGGGTGGCGCCGGCGGCGGCGCGTTCGTGGCGCCAGGCGCCTACAAGGTGTCGCTGTCGCGTCGCGTGGGCGGTGCGTTGACGACGCTCGGAGCCGAACAGACGCTCACGATCGTGGCCGATCCGGCCGCAACCATTCCGCCGGCCGCTCGGACGGCCGCCGCCGATTACCAGGACAAGGTGGCGAAGCTGCAACGCTCGTTCATCGGCGCGCTCGATCAGGGCAACAACCTGCGGACCCGGACCACTGCGATTCGCCGTGCGCTGGTGGATTCGCCTGCCGACCTCAAGATGATGGACGAGGCCGCCCGGTTCGATCAGCGCGTGCTGGCCGTATTGCGCAAGTTGCGTGGCGACGAGACGCTGCGCGGCCTGGAGTCCGGCTCGCCTTCGGCGATTCAGCAGCGGGTGAACTCCGCCGTGGCGGGCAGTCGCGGGTTGACCGGCGCGCCGACCGGCACGCAGCAGATGAACTTCACGATTGCCCTGGACGAACTGACGGCGGAAATTGCGAAGCTGCGGGTGCTCGAAGCGGAGATCAGGAAGTTCGAGCAGCAGATGGAAGCGGCCGGTGTGGCCTACACCCCCGGCCGCTGGCCGGGCGTGTAGGCGGTCTGTGACGGTGGGTCCAAAAAGACCCGCCGCTACTTGAATTCGATATTGATCGTGGGGCCGTCGACCTTGATGCCCTTGATGTCCTTCAGGTAGGGCTTGACCGCCGACAGCGAGGCATCGGCGCCCAGTTTGCTTTGCAGCGCCTTGAGCTTGGCCTCGTCGGCCAGCAACGAGTCCATGTCCATCTCGAGCAGCGTCACGCGCGGGCCGTTGACGTACTCGGCGTTGGTCTTGACGATCGCGCCGGCCACTTCAAGATCGATGTTGAGCTTGAAGCCCGCGAACATGCTCTTGATCATGTTCATGATCATCGGGTTGGTGAGGTCGGGAATGTCGCTGTTGCCGCCGGCCTGTCCGCCCGGCTTGTCGACGAACGCGATGGTCAGCTTCGAGGTGCCGCCGGACTGCGTCAGCGTGAAGCGGACCGGGTCTTGCGTGGTGGGCTCAGCGTCGACGCGGCCGTCGCTACTGCCGCTCATGCTGGGGCCCTGGCTCACTTGAATCTGGTTGATGTCGTCGAAGGCGAAGATGGCCTTCGAGCCTGCGAAGCCATTGGCGCCCGTGGCCGGTTCCGCCGACACCAGGCGCACGCCCTTGCCCATGCGGGTCGCGGTCCGTTCGAGGTCGGCCTTGTTCACCGTGCCGCCGCCGCCCACCTGCTTGTCGGCGCCGGGCATCATCGCCTTGAGCGCGGCCGTGTTCACCAAGGTGGTCTGCTCGACGGTGCCACTTCCGTCAGCCTTCAACTTGATCAGCGTGGTGCTGTTGATGCAACCCGTCAACGCGACGGAAGTGACGACGACGAGCAGGGCACGAAGTGAGCGCATGTAATGGTTCCTCCGGCAGGGGTCGCCCCATCATACCTATACTGAGACATGGCACGAGAAGGGGACGGCAAGACAGCGCTCGTCACCGGAGCATCGGCAGGCATCGGCAAGGCCTTCGCTCAGTTGCTGGCGGCGAAGGGCTACGGTCTCATCCTGACCGCTCGCCGCCGTGATCGCCTCGACGAACTGGCCCGGCAGCTCAACCAGCAGCACCGGGTCGCAACGCACGTGATTGTCGCCGACCTGGCTGAGCCGGATGCGTCGGCGCGCATTGCCGACGCGGTGCGTGCGCAGGGGCTTCACGTCGACCTGCTCATCAACAACGCGGGCTATGGCCAGCCAGGCAGCTATGTGAACGTTCCCTGGGCCGATCACCAGCGCTTCATCCAGATCATGATGACCGCGGTGTGCGACCTCACGTATCGCCTGTTGCCACCGATGGTCGAGCGCGGCTGGGGACGCGTCATCAACATCGCGTCGGTGGCCGGCCTGGTGCCCGCGCCGGCCGGTCACACCCTCTACGGCGCCTCGAAGGCATTTGTCATCCGCTTCTCCGAAGCGCTCGCGGCCGAGAACCTGTCGAAGGGCGTGAACGTGACCGCCGTCTGTCCTGGCTTCACCTACAGCGAGTTTCACGACGTCACCGGTACGCGCCAGCAGATGAACAGTGTGCCGAAAATCATGTGGCTCGACGCCGCTGACGTGGCGCGCGAGGGTTACGACGCGGTGATGCGCGGTGATGCGGTGGTCGTGAACGGTCGAATCTACCGGTGCCTGCTCTGGCTGATGGGCGTCGTCCCGAAAGCCCTCGTCAGGGGCATCTCGCAACGGGCTGGCCGCCGGTACCGGCACGTGTGAAAGGCGGGACGGCGGTGCCGCCCTTCTGGCATCCGCGACTCTGAACTTCGGACCACGGTCCTCGTCTAATGGGGACGTGGACAGCCTGCTCAAAGACATTCGTTACGCCCTGCGCTGGATGGCTCGCAGCCCCGGGTTTTCCGCCGTTGCCATTCTCTCGCTCGGCCTGGGTGTGGGTGTCAATACGGCGATGTTCTCGCTCGTGGACTCGCTGTTATTTCGTCCCCTGCCCGTCACCGAACCCGGTTCCCTGGTCGACGTCTTTACGACCGGTGGCGATGGCGACGAGTACGCGACCTCGTCCTACGCCGACTTCCAGGACCTCAAGGCTCAGAACACCGTCTTCACCGACATGATCGGCTACAGCCCGATGATGGCGCCGCTCAGCATCGGCGACCGTTCGCGCATTGTGCTCGGCCAGGTTGTGACCTCGAACCACTTTACGATGCTCGGCGTGCAGCCTTCGGTGGGACGGTTGCTGGTGCCGGCGGATGACGATGGGTCGGCGGAGCGGGTGGTCGTGATTGCTCACCGCCTGTGGCAGCGCGAGTTCGGCGGCGACTCGGCCATCGCCGGCAAGTCGCTCACCTTGCGCGGCCTGCCGTACACCATTGTCGGCGTCGCGCCGGCATCATTTACCGGCGTCGTGCCACTGCTCACTCCGGAACTGTGGCTGCCGATCCGCCACGTCGAAGAGGTCGAACCGGCCGGCATTACCGACTCCGTGCCGTCGCCGATCGGCAACACGCGCCTCGAGCGCCGTGGCATGCGCTGGATGTTCATCAAGGGGCGCCTCAAGCCGGGCACTTCGGCCGGGCAGGCGCACGCCAACGTGGCCGTGATCGGGACGCAGCTCGCCGCTGTCAACCCCGTGACCAACAGAGATCGCAGGATCGCCGCGGTGCCTACCGAGGACGTCCGGCTGCTCGTGCCGCAGGCGGGCGGCGTGTTGTCGGTCGGCGCGGCCGGCCTGATGGGCATTGTCGGCCTGGTGCTCCTGATCGCGTGCGCCAACGTCGCCGGCATGCTGCTGGCTCGCGCGTCGGCGCGGCGCCGCGAGATCAGCGTGCGGCTAGCGATTGGCGCGAGCCGCGCCCGGTTGATCCAGCAGTTGCTGGTTGAGGGCCTGCTGCTCGGCGTGGCTGGGGCGTTGGCGGCGTCGGGCCTGGCCTGGACGCTCGTCCAGGGCATGCAGACCATGCAGCTACCGCTGCCCGTGGAGGTCGCGTTCGATCTGCGTATCGACCAGCGCGTGCTGTCGTTCGCGCTATTGATCGCACTGGGCACGGGCCTGCTGGCCGGCCTGCTTCCGGCGCTGAAGGCGTCGTCGCCCAGCCTGATAGGTGATCTTCGCGGCGACGCCCCAACCTCGAAGGTTGGTGGTCGCCGCTGGGCGTTGCGCGATGCGCTGGTGGTGTCGCAGGTGGCGCTTACCGCCGTCCTGCTCGTGGTGGCAGGCCTGCTGTTGCGCAGCCTGGGCGCGTCGCAGCGCGCGGATGTGGGTTTCGACACCCAGGGGCTGGCTGCGATCGCCTTCGACACCGACATGGTGCGCTATCAACCCGCGCGGGGACTCGAGTTCTGGCGCCAGGCACTGGCGCGCGTTCAAGCGATGCCTGGCGTCACCTCTGCCGGCCTCGTCTCGCCGACGTTGCCGTTCACGTTCAACTTCAACCAGGCCGAGATGCGGATCGATACCCGCACCTATGCCGAGGGCCAGCGCGGCGAGATCATCGAAAACGTGGCGGTGTCGCCAGATTACCTGACGACGCTTGGCGTGCCAATGAGAGAGGGCCGCGGCATTGATGCCAGTGACATCGCCGGGGCTCCCGACGTCGCGGTAGTCAACCAAACGATGGCCCATACCTACTGGCCCAACGAGTCGGCCCTCGGTCATACCTTCCTGGTTCCAGCGACCAGGCGGACGCACCGCATTGTCGGCGTGGTGTCCGATCACCAGCGGCACGGGGTACTCGAGCGGCCGTCGCCGTTTGTCTACTACGCCTCGGCGCAGCGGCCGGCTCGATACAATTTCCTGCTCGCGCGCACGACCGGCGATGCGACAGCGCTGGTCAACGACCTGCGGCGGGAACTGCTGGCGATGGAGCCGAGCCTGGTGTTCATGGCGAGCAACACCATGGAACAGAACCTTGGACTCAGCCTGATGCCCGCGCGCGTTGGCGCCATGCTGGCGGCCGCGTTTGGCGGCCTCGGCACCCTGCTGGCGGCCATTGGGCTCTACGGCGTGATTGCGTTTTCCGTGGCGCGCCGCACCCGCGAGATTGGCGTCCGCATGGCGCTTGGAGCGCGTCCGGGGCGCGTGATGGGCATGGTCATGCGGCAGGGGTTTGCGATGGTCGCAATCGGCTTGCTTGTCGGCAGTGCCCTGGCGGCGGCGGTCGCCTTTGCTCTGCAGGGTGTGCTCTACGGCGTGAGACCCCTCGACCCGTTTGCTTGGGGGCTTGCGTTTGGGGCCATGGTCCTGGCCGCCGGCCTCGCGAACTTTGTGCCGGCGCGCCGTGCGATGCGCATCGATCCGATGACCGCCTTGCGCACGGATTAGCTTCGCGACCCGCCGTTCTTCTCCGGGTATACTTTCCGTTCCCGGAGGAGTACTTAAATGTTGCGATCGTGGCGCTCGATTCTTGCTGGTGCGGTGCTGGTTGCCGCTGCCGCAACCCTGTCAGCTCAGCAAATGCCCCCGACCCCGGCCCGCACCTCGGCCGACGGTGAAGGACCGTTCGACCGCATGGTGATCCGCGGGGTCACGGTGATCGACGGCACGGGCGCGCCGCCGCGCGGTCCCATGGATGTCGTGGTGCAGAACAACCGCATCACCGAGGTGCAGAGCATCGGGTTCCCCGGTGTCGCGATCAACGAGCGCAATCGCCCGGGCAAGGGTACTAAGGAAATTGACGGCACCGGCCTGTTCCTGATGCCCGGCTTCGTCGATGCCCACGTGCACTGCGGTGGCGGGCAGGCGCGCGATGCCGAATACGTCTACAAGTCGTGGATGATGCACGGGGTCACCACTGTCCGGGGCGTCCCCTGCGGCTCGATGGACTGGGACCTGAACCAGCGCGAGTTATCGGCGAAAAACCAGATTGTCGCGCCGCGCATCTTCTCGTATCACCGGCCTTTCAGCGGTGAAGGCTGGGACCGCAACCGCGCACAGACGCCCGAGAGCGCCCGCGAATGGGTGCGCTTTGCCGCCAAGAAGGGTGTCGATGGCCTGAAGCTCGGCGCGCATGACCCCGAGATCATGGCCGCGCTACTCGATGAGGCCAAGAAACTCAACCTGGGTTCGACCGCGCATCTCGACCAGATGGGCGTCAGCCGCATGAACGCGCGCGATGCCCAAAAGCTGGGTCTTGGCACGCTCACGCACTACTACGGCCTGTTTGAATCGTTGCTCAAGGACTACACGGTGCAGCCGTTCCCCGTGAGCCAGAACTACAACGACGAGCAGCACCGCTTTGGCCAGGTCGCGCGCCTCTACGACAAGATTCACCCGCGCGGCAGCGAGCCATGGAACGCGCTGATCAAGGAATGGGTCGACGCCAAGTTCACGATCGATCCGACCATGACCATCTACTCGGCCGGCCGCGACGTCATGCGCATGCGCAACGCCGAGTGGCACGACAAGTACACGCTGCCATCGCTGTGGGATTTTTATCAGCCCAACCGAAACGCGCACGGCGCCTACTGGTTCTACTGGACGACCGAGGATGAGATCCAGTGGAAGCGCTTCTATCAAGTGTGGATGTCGTTCCTTAACGACTTCAAGAACGCCGGCGGCCGCGTCACCACCGGGTCGGACTCGGGCTTCATTTACCAGACTTACGGCTTCGGCTACATCCTTGAGCTCGAGATGCTGCAGGAAGCCGGCTTTCACCCGCTTGAAGTGATTCGCTCGGCGACCATGAACGGCGCCGCGACTTTGGCCGACCCCAAGGGCAAGCCCGCTGACTTCGGCATCATCCGCCCGGGCCTGCTGGCCGACATGGTGCTGGTGGACCAAAATCCGCTCGAGAACTTCAAGGTGCTGTACGCGACCGGCGCCGTCAAGTTGAACGACCAGACCGGCCGCGTCGATCGCGTCGGTGGGGTCAAGTACACCATCAAGGACGGCATCGTCTACGACGCGAAGAAGCTCGCCGCCGACGTCGCTGCCATTGTCCAGAAGGCCAAGAGCAAGCCGGCGACGACGGTACGGCAGTAAGGGATCCGGGATCAGGCAAGACGATGACCACACTGTTGAAGATTGTCGGCGTGCTGGTGGCGCTGGTGGTGTTGGCCGCCGGCGCCGGTTTTGGCTACTTGATGCTGGCGTTCCCAAAGGTGCCGCCGCCTGCGGCGATCACGCTGGAACCGACCGCCGAGCGGCTGGCGCGCGGCAAGTACCTGAGCGATCACGTGACGGGCTGCACTTCGTGCCATAGCGAGCGCGATTGGACGAAGTTTTCAGGCCCCGTGAAGTCCGATCGCATCGGTGTCGGCGGGCAGGAGTTTCCGCTCGGCGGCGCCGGCACGGTCTACGCCAAGAACATCACGGCGGCCGCGATCGGGTCGTGGACCGACGGCGAACTGCAGCGCGCCGTGACGGCCGGCGTCTCGCAGGACGGCACGCCGCTCTTCCCGCTGATGCCGTATCTCCATTTTGGCGCCATGGCAGCCGACGACATGCACGCGATCCTCGTCTACGTGCGTTCGTGGCGGGCCATTGAGGGCCCGGTGGCTCCGCGCGCCTTGAACTTTCCCATGAACCTGATCGTGCGGACGATTCCGGAGGCTGGTACTCCGCAACCGCGGCCCTCTCCGCAGGACCAGCTGGCGTACGGCAGATACATGACTCGCATCGCTTTGTGCGGCGATTGCCACACGCCGATTGACGATCGCGGCCAGCCGCTCCCTGGCAGGGAGTTCGCTGGCGGCATGGAGTTTCTGGAGACCGGCTACCGCGTGCGCTCCGCCAATATCACGCCCGACGCCGATACCGGCATCGGCTCATGGACCGAGCAACAGTTCATCGACAAGTTCAAGGCCTTCGAGACGGCGTCCGATGCGGTACTAACCGACAGTGAGCGCCGGCAGAACACAGTGATGCCGATGACCGCTTATGCCGGCATGACGCGAGAAGACCTCGCGGCGATTTACGCCTACCTGCGGACCTTGCCGCCAGTAGTCAACCGCGTCGCCAGGTTTCCGGACGCGAAGTAAGAGAGAGCAATGTTCGATTACCTGACAGGAATCTACAACATCACGCCCACGCCGTTTCAGCCCGACGGCACGCTGGACGAAGCGAGCCTGCGCCGATTGACGGAGTTCACGCGCGGCACCGGCGTCAACGGCATGACCATTCTCGGCGTGCTCGGTGAGGCCGACAAGCTGACCGAAGGCGAGCGCGACCGGGTGACGGCGATTGTGATCGAGGCCGGCGGCGCGGGGTTTCCGATCTGCGTCGGGACCACCCATGCCGGCACCGATGGCTGCATCGCCTATAGCCGCCGCGCCCAGGAGCTAGGCGCCCGCGCCGTCATGGTTGCGCCGCCCAAGCTGGCGCGCACCAACGACGCCGCCCTCGAGCGTCACTATCTCGCGGTCGCCGAGGCGGTCGACATCCCGGTGGTCGTGCAGGACTTTCCGCCGGCAGTGGGCGGCATTACCATGAGCGTCGAGTTGATCGCGAAGCTCGGCGCGGCGACGCCGCGGCTGTCGTTCCTCAAGCTCGAAGACGAACCGGCGCCGATGAAGGTGTCGCAGATTCGCGCCGCCAACAAGGATGTCAAGATTTTCGGCGGCCTCGGCGGCATGATGTTCCTCGAAGAGTTGCGGCACGGCGCGATCGGCACCATGACCGGCTTCGCGTTCCCCGAGATCCTGGTCGATATCTACCAGCGGTTCACCGCCGGCGATCTCGACGGCGCCACCGAGGTGTTCTACCAGTTCTTGCCGATCATCCGTTTCGAGAACCAGCCGCGCATCAACCTCGCGCTGCGCAAACACATTTACCAGCTGCGCGGGGTAATCACCCATTCACGCGTGCGCGCGCCGTTCACGCCGGTTGACGCCGACACGTTGCAGGACCTGGATGACATCCTTGCACGCCTAAACCTCCTCGGCGAACAGCAAACAGCGAACAGCGAATAGCGAATAGCGAATAGCGAAAGGCAATCATGGATTTCGGACTCAAGGGAAAGCGCGCCATCGTCATGGCCGCCAGTCGTGGACTCGGCTACGCGTCGGCGCTCGGCTTGGCGCGTGAAGGCTGCCACCTGGTGGTGTGCAGCCGCGATCAGGAGCGCATTGAAGCCGCGGCCGACACCATTCGCCGCGACACCGGCGCCAAGGTCAAGGCGCTGGTGGCCGATGTGAGCAGCGGCAGCGAGGCGAAGCGGCTGGTCGACACCGCGGTCGCGGAGTACGGCGGCCTTGAGATCGTCGTCCACAACGCGGGCGGCCCACCCGCGGGCGAAACGCTGGCGATGACTGAAGAGCAGTGGCAGAAGGCGTTTGAGCAGAACCTGCTCAGCTTCACCCGCATTGTGCAGGCCGCAGCACCAGAGATGAAAAAGGCGGGCTATGGTCGCGTCCTCACCATTGCCTCGTCATCGATCAAGCAGCCGATCCCGAATCTCGCGCTGTCGAATGCGCTGCGCGCCGGCGTCTGGGGCATTGCCAAGACGTTGTCGCGCGAGTTGGCGCCGCAGGGCATTCTGGTGAATGTCATCGCGCCGGGACGAATCGACACCGAGCGGATCGCCGAGTTGGATCAGGCGAACGCGCAGAAGAGCGGCAAGGCAGTGGACGAGGTGCGGAAGGCGTCGGTCGCCACCATTCCGTTGGGCCGCCTCGGCCGACCTGAAGAGCTGGCCAATCTGGTCGTGTTCCTGGCGTCGCAGGCCGGCAGCTACATCACCGGCCAGGCCATCATGGTCGATGGCGCAGCGGGAAACGCGCTCTAGCCAGCAGGGCGGCACGTTCGCCCCTGAACCAGGAGGGCAGCACTTTAGTGCTGCCGGCAAGTTAAAGTGAGAGGGTGACACTGAAGCTGGTAATGGCGACCGCTCTCGCCCTGCAAGTCGCCGTACCGGCGCCGCCAGCCCCGCGGCCGGACTTTCCGGCGTTCCTTTTGCAGTTGAAAGAGCAGGCGCTCGCCGAAGGCGTGAGCGCCGCGACGGTCGCTGCCGCGTTGACCGGCCTGGAACCGCTCGAGGTGGTGGTCGAGCGCGATCGCACGCAGGCTGAAACCGTCCTCACCATCGATCAGTACATCGAGCGCCGCCTGACGCGCCGGTTCGTGCGCACCGCGCGCGAGCAGGCCACCGCTCATCGCCGCCTGCTGATGCAGGTCAGCAAGAAGTACGGGACGCCCTCGTCTTTGCTGGTCGCGGTGTGGGGAATGGAGTCGAACTACGGACGCTTCACGGGCACCCGGCCCACCGTGCAAGCGCTGGCGACGCTGGCGTGGGACGGCCGCCGCGGCGCGTTCTTCACCGCCGAGTTAATGAATGCTCTCCAGATTATCGACAAGGGATACATCGGTGTCGACGAAATGAAGGGATCCTGGGCTGGTGCGATGGGGCAGACCCAATTCATGCCCTCGAGCTATCTCGCCCATGCGCAAGACTTCGATGGCGATGGCCGCCGCGATATCTGGAAGGGCCTGCCCGACGTGTTCGCGTCGATCGCCAACTACATGAAGGCCTACGGCTGGACCGAGGGTCAGTCGTGGGGCCGTGAGGTGAAGGTGCCGGCCGGCGGCACGGCGCCGCTCGTCGCGAAGGTGGGCTTACGCCAGAGCGGATGCCGCGCTTCTCGCGAGCTGACCGCGCCGGCGCCGCTGAAGCAGTGGCAGCAGATGGGTGTGAGGGCGGTGACCGGAGCCGCCTTGCCACGGGTCGATCGCTCGGCCTCGTTGCTGCGCGCTGGCAAGAAGACTTACCTGGTCTACGCGAATTACGACACCTTGCTGGGCTACAACTGCGCCCACGCCTATGCGTTGGCCGTTGGACTGCTCGCCGATCGCATTGGCGGCTAACCAGGCCAAATTAGATAGAATTGAGGATATGGGAACCAAGCCATCCGCGGCCGTCGTTACTGCGGTGTTCGCGACCGCTGCCGTCGCGATGATGTCGGCGGTGTATTTCGGAGGAAACGGTCAACTCCCGCTTGCCATGACCGGAACTGGACTCTTCGTCATCCTTGGAGGCGTGGGCTTCGAACTCGCGCGTCGTCGATCATGAATCGTGTGCTCTCATTCCTGGCTGCTATTGTCCTGCTTGCCCTGACCGTTGCGTGTGGAGGAAGCGCGCCAGCCGGCGCTCCCGCGTCGTCTCCTGCGCCGGCTCCTGCCCCCACACCGGCGGCCGAGTCGGCAAAGCCCGCGGGTACGCTTTCGTTGCTCGAGCCGATTGAGGGCGCCATGGGCGGCCATATCGACATGTTCCGCTGGTCGGCGGTGGACGGAGCCGATGCCTACATCGTGAAGATTCAGGCCGTGTCGGATGGCCGGGTCGTGTGGGAGAGCCCGGCGCTCACGGCGACCGAGACCAGGTTGCCCACCAGTGTGGCGCTCGAACCCGAAGTGCACACGTGGCAGGTGACGGCCCGAAAGGCCGGCCAGATGCTGGTCGCCTCGTCCACTCAGAAGTTCACGATTACACCCTAGGCTCAGATTTCTTGAACAGCGAATCGCGAATCGCGAACAGCGACGGAGTGTCATGACTAAAGACCTACTGAAGGGCTTGAACGAGCATCTCAAGCTCGAATTCCGCGCGTCGCACGAATACCTGGCGATGTCGACCTGGCTGTCGGAGCACGACTTGCCCGGTTTCGCGACGTGGATGCGGAAGCAGTCGTCCGACGAGTTGCTGCACGCCCAGCGCATCATCGATCACCTGGTGGAGCGCGACCAGAAGGTCGTGCTGCCCGCGATTGCCGCGCCGCCCATGACGTGGAAGTCGGCCGAGGCGCTGTGCGAGCACGTGCTGAAGAACGAGCGCGACGTTACCGCGTCGATCAACGATCTTTGCGCGATGGCCGAAAAGGCGAAAGACCGGCCGGGCGTCGTCATGCTGCAGTGGTTTGTCACCGAGCAGATGGAAGAAGAAGCCGCGGCGCGAGCCGTGTTGGGACGCATTCGCCTGGCCGGCAACACCGGCGTCGGCCTGCTGATGATTGACCAGGAGCTGTCGGGCGGCACCGTGCCGGGCATGCCGGCGGAACCCGCTGCCGGCGCGTAAGCGTGGCCGTCCAACGGTGGAACTCCTCTGACGGGCCGGTCACCGAGGCCGCCCTTCGCGCCAAGCTCGAATCGCTAGGCTATACGGTGGCGAAGTACACCTACGAACCCGGCACCGTGTTTCCCGATCACAAGCACGACGTTGACAAGATCGATGCGGTCATCTCGGGCCGCGTTCGACTGGTCGTGCGTGGCCACATGAAGATGCTGTCGGCGGGCGACTGGGTTGAAATCCCGCGAGGCACCGTCCACAATGCGGCGGTCATCGGCGACCAACCGGTCGTCAGTCTGGATGCAGTGAAGCTGTGAAGATCGCGATCTTCGGTTCGGGCGGCGTCGGTGGTTACTTTGGCGGGCGTCTCGCCGCGGCCGGCGAAGACGTGACGTTTATCGCGCGAGGCACGCACCTGGCGGCCCTGCGGCAGGGCGGCCTTCACATCGAGAGCCCGAACGGCGCGCTGCACCTGCCGGCCGTGAAGGCCACCGACCGTCCAGAAGAAGTTGGACCGGTTGACGTCGTGCTGTTCACCGTCAAGCTCTACGACGTTGACGCGGCCGCGGCCACCCTGACGCCGATGATTGGACCCGACACCGTGGTCATCACGCTGCAGAACGGCGTCGACGCGGTTGACATGGTCGCCAAGCACGTCGGCGCCGCACACGTGGCCGGCGGCGTGGCCTACATCGTGATCGTGATCGATCAGCCCGGGCACCTTCGCCATACCACCGCGCAGCAGCTGGTGTTTGGCGAGCCTGACGGCTCGCGGTCGCCGCGCCTGGTGGCGTTTGAAGAGGCCGGCATTCGCGCCGGCTTCCAGGCCATGGCCAGCACCACGATCGAGACCGATCTCTGGACCAAGTTCGTGCGGCTGTCGACCTGGAGCGGCATGACCACGGTGACGCGCTCGCCGATGGGCATAGTCCGCGACAACGACAAGTTGTTCGCGATGATGATGACAGCGATCGACGAGACCATTGCCGTCG
>JANLWW010000087.1:0-64431 GCA_031364805.1 Acidobacteriota bacterium | reverse complement strand
TGGAATCGCCGGATCGACGACGATGCTCGCCTTCACCGCCGTGCCGAGCACCTCATCGGGAATTCCTGACACCGCCGCTCCGATGACGCCATTCAGTTCGTAGAGAACGTTCTCGACTTCCTTCGGGCTGACGCGCTGCCCCCGGGACTTGATGACGTCATCGAGCCGGCCTTCAAAATACATGTAACCTTGTGCATCAATCCGGAAGCGATCCCCGGTGTACAACAAATGTTGTCCGGCGAAGCGGCCCGGCCGTAGCACGCGCGCGGTTTCATCCGGGGCGGCCCAATACCCTTGCATTACGTTCGAGCCGCGAACTACCAGTTCGCCCGCGCCAGTCGCCGCCAGCCCGCCGAGTTCGTCGGCAACGAAGACCTCCACGTTGTCCATGGGCTGGCCGACGGAATCCGGACGGCTGTCGATTTCCTCGGGTGACAGGTACGAGACCCGCTTGCATTCGGTAAGCCCGTACATCGAAAAAATGCTGACGTGCGGAAGGGAGGCGCGAAAGAAACGGATATGGGCCGGCGGTAACGGCGCGCCAGTGTTGGTGATGTATCGCAATGACGACAGATCGTGGTGGCTGAGATCGAGGCGCGCAAGAAGCGCAGCGAGCGTGGGCACGATTGGAAACGCCGTAACCCGTTCGCGGGCAATCAGCTCCAGCACGGTCGACGGATATACGAAGGTCTTCTCGAGCACCAGTCGCGCACCGCTGGAGACGGCCAGAAACAGCTGGTAGAGACCGTAGTCGAACGACAGCGGCAGCACATCAAGGATGACGTCGTCGGGCGTATTCTTTAGATAACTGTTGATGGATGCAGTTGCCGCTTCGATGTTCGCGTGCGAGAGCATCACGCCCTTCGGCCGGCCGCTCGACCCCGAGGTGTAGATCAGAGCGGCCAGGTCGAGGTCGATGCCGTCCCGGCGCAGCTGCGATTCGATTGCGCCGCCGGCAACCAAGTGGCTGAAGCTGACCGTCTTCACCATCGGGTGTTCGGCTTCGCCGACGGAAATGAGGGCCTTGACGCCCGAAACCGCCGCCAGCGCCTCGTCTACAACCGGTCGCATGCGTGCATCCGCGATGACTGCCGAGGGCGAGCAATCGTTAAAAATCTGCTTGAGCTTCGGCGCCTTGATGGTGCGCCCGACGGGAACGAATACGGCGCCCGCCATGGCCACGGCAAAAATGGAGACTACGGCTTCTCGGCTGTTCTCGAGGCAGAGGGCCACTCGATCGCCGCGAGCCACGCCAAGCGATTGAAGGCTTGCCGCGGCCCGCTCGGTATCGCGCAGCAGGTCGCCGTAGGTCAGGCGATCACAGCCGCAGACGACCGCAATCCGGTCGGGGTCGAGCTGCGCGCCGCGCTCTAGTAGCGACGTGATCACTTACGCCTTGCTGCCGACGGCTTGCAGCTTGCGAGCGACCAGCTGGCTGACGTTCCGGAGCGAGTCGAGGTTTTCCGGTACCATCTCGCGATCGCCAATCGAAATCCCGTACTTCTGTTCGACAAACGAAACGAGCTCGAGGAGCCCTGTCGAATCAATGATTCCGCTCTCCAGGAACGACTGGTCGTCAGCGAATCCCTTGCCCTCTTCCCCGAACAGGAAATTGGCGACGATAAAAGCTTTGATCTCTGCCGCGAACGTCTCAACCATCGAGCCTATTCCTCAAAGAAAGTAATTACCGAACGCCAACCAAAGCGCTCACGAAAAAAAACTGAACCCGCGCCAGCGAACCGGGCTCCCAGCGGTGGGCGCCTCCGGCGCCTGTGCGCCTTCCGTTACTCCCGCCCGCGGGGCAAAAAATACTGGGACCTTCGCATCGACGCGTGTTGGATCCGCCTGCACCTGGTCGGCGGCCCTGGATCCCAAGTCGAAATCGCGGCAGACATCCTCCACGACGTGCACCGGGATAAGCCTCAGTTGCGCCGCGAAGCCGCTGATCATCGCGTTGTCGCACAAGACGTTGATCGTGCGCGGAATCCCTGCGGACGCTTCATGAATCCGCATCATCGCCTCCCGCGTGAAGATCTTCTCGGGCACGCCCCCTGCAATTCGCAGCCTGCCAGAGATGTAAGTCGCAGTCTCGCCGAGCGTAAGTGGCTTCAACTCGCAGCGCAGCGCGATCCGTTGCTTCAGTTGTCGCAGCGACGCATCGTTCAGCCGATTCGCCAGCTCAGGCTGCCCCATCAAGATGATGTTGAGGAGCTTTGTCGTGGTCGTTTCAATGTTGCCAAGCAGCCGAATCTCCTCGAGGAGATCGTGAGGCATGCTCTGCGCCTCGTCGATGACCAGGCCCGTCAGCCCACCGGCCGCAAAACGCGCTTCGACGGATTCCTGAAGCTCAAAGAGGAATCGCGTTTTCGACGTGTGCGCTTCCGCGCTCAGGGCGAACGTGCGAGCGAGGTACTCATAGAACTCGTCACGCCCTAGGGTCGGATTACTGACCAGGGCGTATCGGCTCGGTGTCCCGCCGAGTTCGGACAGCGCCGCCCGCGCCAGCGTCGTCTTGCCCGTGCCCGCCTCACCGGTGATCAGGGTAAAGCCCTTTGAAGAGGCGAGCGCGTAACGGAGATTGCTTAGCGCCTCGTTTTGTCGCTGCGAGAGAAACAGGAATCTGCTGTTCGGCGTCAGATCAAACGGCGCTTCTCGAAGCCCATAGTAGGCTCCGTACATCGGGACCCCGCGCAGCGCCGGGCTGTCAATCGCCTGAGCGATGCGCGGATTACCGTCGTTCATCGACGGCTTGGGTTCTAAATCCGCCACGTCCTCTGCCGTAAGGAAAGTGCGATCGCCTGTCGTCATCACTCTAGTAATTTGTGTAACCCATTCCAATGCAAGGCTGGCACCGACGCCTGGATTGTTCGCCAGAATACTCCGTAAACTATAGCAAGGACTGAAGTTTATGTGATGAGTGAGCGGGCCGGAGGGCGGTAAGGCAAGCCACGCAAGCCCACGTTTGGAGATAAAAGTCTGACCAGGAGGAGGCTTTAGGTCTAATTATCGCGGACGATCTTGACCCAGAGCCGCGAGCGCCCGTCTTGCCTCTGGCACCCAGGGCGCATCGCTGGCGAGTGCCAAAGCTTGCAAAAGCGATTCACGACTGCGGACGGGGTCGCCGACCTTGGCGTAAACGAGGCCTAAATGGTAGCGCGACTCCCCGTTCTTGGGGTCCTTCTCAATGCTACGGACGAGCGGCGCGACGGCCACTTCTATCAGGCCGCTGCGGTAATAGGCCCACCCCAACGTGTCCAAGACCTCAGGACTATCGGGAAGCAGCTCCGTCGCATTTCGCGCCAGCCGCACCGCTTCCTCGAGCTTCTCGCCGGACTCCGAGTACAGAAACGCCAGATTATTGGCAGCGACGGCACTGCGGGAATCGAGCGCCACTGCACGTTCGTATCGTAACTTGGCCTGCTGCGAATTTCCCTGCGCCTGGAAGATCATGCCGGCCATGGTCAGCGCGCCCACGGGATTCGACTGACGTTGAGCGAGGTTGTCGAACTCCTGACGCGCCACTTCCAGCTTGCCCTGATCCAGGTAGATTTGTCCCAGCATCGCGTACGCCGGCAGTAGCGTCGCGTCCATCTCGATGGCGCGCCGCAACGCCTTTTCGGCTGCCCCGATATCCCCGGTGGATCCGTAGGTGCGAGCGGCGAGCAGCAAGAGCCCGGGCGTTACCGGGCCCTTCTCGAGATGCTGCGAAACGCGCGCACGGGCCGCGGAGAAATCCTTGGCGTTCATGGCGAGCGCCAGCAGGCCACCGAGGGCCTCGAGGGATGCCGGCTCGAGCGCCAGCGCCTTCTCGAAGGTGGTGCGCGCCGCAACGACGTCGGTGCGGCTGGCGGCGAGAACCGCTTTTTGAACCTGCACTGCGGCAACTTCGGGATGCGAAGCCAGCAAGGGCTGCAGTTCCAATTGCGCGCGATCGAAATGCCGGGCCGCCAGCAGGCTGCGGACGAGCGCGAGCCTCGTATCGAGACGATCGGGCTGATTCTTGACGGCGGCTTCAGCATTGTTCAGGGCTGCTAAAGTGCTACCGGAAGACAACTGCAACAATGACAGCTCGGTCTGCGCGGCAGCGGCCGAAGGACTAATCTTGAGAACCTCCCGGAACGCCGTTTCGGCGCCGGCAACATCGCCGCGCGCCGCGTAGACGCGACCCAAGGTGAACTGCGCAGCAGCTGAAGATGGGTCAGCGCTTACGGCCGCTTTCACCGTTGCAAGGGCATCCTCGCGGCGATCTTCAGACAACAACAATTGTCCTTTGAGGAGTGTCGTCTGCGCATCGCTCGGCTTCTCGAGCAGCATCTGATCGACGAGGGCGTGCGCTTTTTCCGGCTGGCCAACGCTGGCGTAAGCGCGGGCCAGATACCGTCGCGCCTCTGGCTCTGATCCGGGTGACGTTGCGAGCGGAGTCAGAATTGCGATCGCCTCCTGGGGTCGACGCGTGGCGATGTAGTAGTCGGCGAGGGAGAACTGCGCGGCGTGCGACTTGGTAACGTCAGCGAGCTGCCGCAAGTATTTCTCGGCTTCTCGAACTCTTCCGGTCGCAAGGGAGAAGATCGCCATTGCATGATTTGCCGTCTCGTTGGCGGGTGCCTGCTCGAGCGCAGCCTGGAGTGCCTGTGCAGCCTCGCTCTGACGGCCGGACGCCCAATAGAAATTCGCGAGCGCCAATCGGCCGCCGATCCACGTCGGCGCCAGTTCAACCGCACGCTTGAACGCGGCCTCTGCTTCCGCCTGTCGACCGCGCGCTGATTCAACCAACCCGACCTGCGTGTAGGTGGCCCCGCGCGTCGGGTCCAGCCTCAAGGCTTCCTCCATTTCCTCGAATGCCTTTTCGAAATTGTTCAGACCGCCTAGAGCGTTGCCACGGAGGACGTGCGCCTCGACGTTCCCAGCCTCCAGTTTGATCACCGCGTCCGCCCGTGCCAACGCGTCGTCGGCTCGATGTGCCGTGATCAGATAACTGCCGGTCTTGAGCTGAAGGGCAATGTCGTTCGGAAGAAGATCCGCAGCGCGAATGTACTCTCGCAGAGCGTTCGGACCGTCGCCTGTCTTCTCGAATGTCTCAGCGAGCTTGACACGCGCTTCGCCGAACATGGGATCGAGCTGCACCGCGTTCCGGTATTCGATCAATGCTTCGCGCGGCTTTGCATCTGCGGCAAAACGATCGCCGCTGGCCACGAACTCCTTCGTTCGGGTTTCGCGGTCGGCCCCACAGCCGACGAGCGTCGCAACGGCCAGGAAGGCCGCCATGACCCGGCCACAAATCCTATGTGCACAGGCTAGCCGTCGACTTGCGGAGAGCGATGACCAAGGCATGGTGTGTTTCCAGTGAACTCTAGCGCAAGCGCGCTCAGGCCCAAAGGATCTGCCTCTAAGACCCGATGGTGATTTGGGCCGATGAGACCGTGGCGGCGCGCGGCGACTTGCTCTCTTGCTGACCGGCGGGTGACACATTCGCGGTCAAGGATTTGGCCGGGCGCCAGGTGCTCAGGAGCAGGAGCGCAATCCCCCAAAGCATGACCGCCATCGGCTCGGTCGTCGTCAAGACGGAATCTGGAAATATAGCGAGGAGAAAATTCATAAATAAAAATCAACAAATTCGAACAAGTCCCGCCCAACGTCCTAACTCTTTGCAAGACGAGTGAGAATGGATAAATCAGGAGCAAACCGCTCGCCACGATCTTCACCGCAGCGACAACTTATTAGAATCAACAACTTCTGGACAGCGCCTCTCGAGGATGCCGAGAAAGTCTGCGCCCGCCCAGACCAAAGCGCTCCTTTTTCGCCATATGAGCCGCAATCGTGGATTCCAGCCACGCCAGCGGCAAGTCGCGTCGCAACCGAAACCGTTCGTCCCGCTTCTTGTTCCCGAAGATCTAAAGGGCAAACTACCGGCACGCTGCCGGTAGTGACGAAGGATGGGATGGCGCTAAGCGCCAGGGTTACTGCTGGGCGGGAGAGTCCGGCGTCTTACGCGACCGCTTGGCGAGCATGAGGAACGCGACGCCCATCAACAGCAAGGTTGACGGTTCGCTGACTCTGGCGACAATCTGATCCTGGCCGGGATTCGGCGAGATCACTTCGAGAATCGTTGCGACGCCGGTCTGATAGCTGCCGTTGGCGCCACCATAGAGCGACGTCAGGTAGGTCTGTGCCTGGGTGCGAATCGCGCCAGTAGTGTTCAAGATAAAGTTTCCCACGCCCAAATTTGCGGACGTGTCATACATCGCTTCCCAGATTGCAATTTGCAGCGCAGCGGCCTGAATGTTGGCACCTGACGCGTTCGCATTAGCGCGAATGCCCGCAGCGTAGGTGTTAAACAGCCACGCAGCCTTGCCGCCACCGTCGGTGACGCCGTTAGTGAAGCCATCCGACGAACGGGCCGTCACGGTTTGGGGGTCGGCAAGGTTCTGCGACACGTCGACGCAGTAGGAATAGAACGACTGCGCAAAGCCATCGGGTGTCGTGCCGATCCACTGCCACTCAAGTTCACCCGCCATGAACGAACCCGACCGCACTCCGGAGATAGAGACCGCTGATCCATGGCCGACGCGCAGAAAATCGATCTGATTTGCAGCGGCCGCCGATGGAATGGACAGGAGCGCCATCAGTAAAGCTGTCGCGCCAACCTGCCGAAATACTGACCGAACCATTCTGTCTCCTTATTTGCCTAACCCGCGAAAAGCCTCGGAATACGCTAACCCTAGCAGCAATGACCGCGCCACCTCGAGCGGAACTCGTGATAACCCGAAGAGTCGCCATAAATAGCTGAAAAATAAGCTTTTATAGCGAACGACTCACGCTGGACGATCGATGAAAGTCAGCTTGAGAGCAGACTTTCATCTGACATAGTCCGATTTCGACGATTCATCGACCTGCCGCCTGTTCGGCTCCCCTAAACTCCATTAAAGTCTTCCTGCCTTGAGCGGAAATACCGCTTCTTGGACGTGATTGCCAGATTTGGCACCCTGAATTCAACCTTGGGGCAGAAAACAGCTTGACTATAGAGCAATTAATCATTACATTCCTCTCCTGTCATATAGAAGCCAATTATGGTCTCCAGTGTAGTCTTATTGAGTAAAGAAAGCGGATTGCGTATGGACTCCGTTCAACTAGTGGGGCCGAGCAGAGCGATCAGGCAATTGGATGAAGACATCCAGTGGGCCGCACGTTCGGACGCCAAGGTTCTGATTACCGGCGAGAGCGGTGTCGGTAAGGAAGTCGTCGCGAAATCGATTCACGAACGCAGCGGCCGCTCGCGTCAACCACTCATTACGATCAACTGCGCTGGAATTCCGGA
This sequence comes from Acidobacteriota bacterium, assembly GCA_031364805.1. Lineage (GTDB taxonomy): Bacteria > Acidobacteriota > Vicinamibacteria > Vicinamibacterales > UBA2999 > 12-FULL-67-14b. Next base: position 57,116 of record JANLWW010000087.1, on the reverse strand, counting down.
CACGCTTCTCGCGTCGGAGTTGTTTGGCCATGAGCGCGGCAGCTTCACCGGCGCCCATCGGGACCGCAAGGGCTACCTCGAACAAGCCCACCGTGGAACAGTGTTCCTCGACGAAGTTTGCGAGATGAGCTTGCAGATGCAGGCCCTGTTGCTGCGCTTCCTCGAGAACGGCGAGATTCAGCGGGTCGGCTCCGAGGCCAGGAACACCAGAGTTGACGTGCGCGTGATCTGTGCCACGAATCGGACCCTGCTCGAGAGCGTCAAGTCCGGAGCCTTCCGCGAAGACCTGTTTTACCGGCTCAATGTCATCCATATCGAGCTGCAGCCGCTGCGTCAGCGCCGCGACGACATCCCGGCCCTGTTGGACTACTTCGTGAACCACTTTGCCGCGATTCACCGTCTGCCGCTTCCCGGGTTTGCGGAAGAGACGATGGCGACCCTTCTGGCGTACGACTGGCCAGGCAACGTTCGTGAGCTGAAGAATGTGGCCGAAAGAATCGTCGTGCGTTGGAGTGGAGGGCCGATCACTGCGGCAGACCTTCCACCGACGATCACAATTGGCCGACTGCCAACCGACGCGACCAGCAAGAACCCAGCTGCAGCACCGGCGTCACGGGCCCAGGCCCTCTTCGACGCAATGACCCAGAACCGGGAAAGTTTCTGGTCAGCCGTCCACTCTCCGTTCAAGTCGAGAGACCTGACCCGGCAGGATTTGCGGGGCTTGGTGCGAATCGGCCTGGCAGCTACACGAGGCAGCTACCGTTCCCTGGTCCGCCTCTTTAACATGCCTGACGAAGACTACAAGCGGTTCTTGAATTTTCTCCGCAAACATGAAGCCCATTTGCCGATCCACGAATTTCGGATGGTGCCAGTGGCACGACTGAACGTGCTTCAGAAAACCGGGACCAGTGAGGAGTGGGGCGCGTAAGAACCTTGAACGGCCGCCGTCTAGGTGACTATCGGTATTCCTTGAACGGTGGCTGACACTCGTGTTTTCGCAAGAAGTTCAGAAACTTCTTGTAGTCTTCCGGCGGCAGGTTGAAAAGGCGCAGCACGATTTTGTAGTTCCCGCGCGCTTCTTCTAGCCCCTTGCGCACGACCTCACGCAGGTTGGACTTCGTGATCTCGCGCTGCATGAACAGCGGATAGACCGCCGACCAGAAATTCTCACCGTCGCCCACCAGGCGCTTGAACAACTCGTCACTGACTGTCCGCCGGCGCTCCTTCAGCGGTCGTGAGAGTACCCCCTGTCGCGCCCGAACCTCCATCGGCAGCTCGTGGATGCCGATGCTGCCCGAGCGCGCGTTCACGACGATTCGTTCGACGACATTTCGCAACTCGCGCACGTTACCGGGCCAGTGGTAGTCAACAAGAGCCGAGATGGCTTCTGGCGTGAGTTCGATGCGCTGGCCGTTGTTCTTGCCGTTCATCGAGTGGTTCACAAAATGCTCGATCAGCAGCGGCACGTCTTCCTTCCGCTCCCGCAGCGGTGGAACCACGATTTGAATGACGTTGATTCGATAAAAGAGGTCTTCGCGGAACAGGCCCTGCGTCACCATGTCGCGCAATTGGCGATTGGTCGCCGTGATTACGCGGACGTTGACCGGCTTACTCTCGCCAAACGCGCCGACCTTCTGAAGCTCGCCGGTCTCAAGGAAACGCAGCAACAAACCTTGCATTCGCAGGGTCATCTCGCCGATCTCGTCAAGAAAGACGGTACCGCCGCTGGCAGCTTCCAGCTTGCCAGGCTTGTCGCGAAAGGCCCCGGTAAAGCTTCCCCGAACGTGGCCGAACAGTTCCGACTCGAGTAGTGTTTCCGGAATACCGGCGCAATTCACCGCGACAAACGGGCCGTTCGCGCGCGTGCTCGCCTGATGCAGCGCTTCAGCCACAAGCTCCTTACCGGAACCGGTTTCCCCGGTAATCAGAACTTTGGCGTCCGAGCGTGAAACACGGGCAATTTCTTCCTTGATTTCGAAGAGTGGCTGGCTTTGCCCAACGAGTTTTGGAAAGAGATCCGTAGTCATTATTTTGGGACCACTACGGAATTGGCCCGTCCCCTGCGTATCCGTTTGGGAAATCAAGTTTGCCGACCTTGGTTAGTCAGTCTGCAAACGGGCAGCCAACGGAAGAAGATATTTGTCAACCAGACGTAAGTACAACACGAATAGGGAATTATCGGTCCTGATACGAACTCATGACGGCTTTGAAGGCCTTCATGTTCGATAAATGCCAATCGTCAAAGGCGAGTCATTTGGAATACAAAAGTCTGACAAATTACAGACTTGTTCATTCACCTAGGACCCTGGATTAGATGCGATGAGTGGCCTGCACGGATTTTTTTCGAGCCCAAGAGGCAATGCCCCCCGACCGCGAACTGCGCTGGTAGTGGATTCGGACTTCGGCAACGTCCGCCATCTGGCGCAGGCACTGCGCGGAGAAGGCCTTGACGTGTTCGAGGCCACCACTTTCCAAGAGGGCAAGTTCCTCTGGTCGACACGCTCCCCCGACGTTCTCATTGTCGACATTCGTCTGGGACAATTCAACGGCCTTCAGCTCCTGATGAGGGCGAGAAGCGATCGCCCGGATATCCGAGCCATCATCACGAGCTCGTTTCCTGATTCAGTGCTCGAGGCCGAGACACACCGGTTTGGAGGCATCTTCATGCTCAAGCCGATTGACCCACGTCACGTCTTGGAAGCCTTGCCCGGGATTGCCGCATCGGGACCGGTACCGGCCCCGGTGACCCCGCCTTACCTACTAGAACGCCGCCGCGTCGACCGCCGCGTACTGACGGTGCCGACGTTCCTCCCGGACCGCCGGGTCGCGGCTCGCCGTACCACCACCCAATCCTGACGGGCACGATTCAGAGCTGTTGCTCCCAACGAGCGCGCAACGGCTATGATGTGTGACGATGGTCCGCGAATCTCGGATCTTCGTGGCTGGACACCGAGGCCTCGTTGGCTCGGCGATCCAGCGACGTCTCGATTATCTCGGGCACCAGCAGGTGCTGACCGCGACGCGCGATCAACTCGATCTCCGCGATCAAGCGGCAGTTAACTACTGGTTCCGCGCCAACCGGCCCGAATACGTCTTCCTGGTCGCCGGCACCGTCGGTGGCATTCTCGCCAACTCCACCCGGCCGGCGGAATTCATCTACGACAACATGATGATTCACGCCACGGTCGTGCATTCGGCCCACATCTTCGGCGTGAAGAAGCTGCTTTATCTCGGCAGTTCGTGTATCTACCCGCGCAACTGCCCTCAGCCCATGCCGGAAGAAGCACTGCTGACAGGGCAACTTGAGCCCACTAACGAGTCGTACGCGATTGCCAAGATTGCCGGCATCAAGCTGTGCCAGGCCTATCGCAAGCAGTATGGCAGCGATTTTATTTCGGCCATGCCGACCAACCTGTACGGCCCACACGACAACTTCGATCTCGCCAGTTCACACGTGCTACCGGCGATGATCCGCAAGTTTCATGACGCCAAGGCCGAAGGCCGACGCGAGGTCACCATCTGGGGCACTGGCTCCCCGCGCCGCGAGTTTCTTCACGTGCACGACTTGGCCGACGCCTGCGTGTTCCTGATGCAACACTACCAGGATGCCATGCACATCAACGTCGGCACCGGCGAGGAAATCGCCATCGCAGCCCTCGCCGACATGGTCCGTCGAATCGTCCATCCCGACGCCACCATCGTCTACGACACGACCAAGCCCGATGGGTCCCCGCGCAAGCTGCTGGACGTCTCACGGCTACACGCGCTCGGCTGGCGCCACCGGACGTCGCTCGGTGAAGGTATCGAAAGCACGTACGATTGGTTCCTCGCCAACCACGCCGACGCTCGAGGAGTACTGAGTAACTAATGCCGCTTCGTATTGGATTCGATCTCGACGGCACCGTCGCCGACATGTACTCGGCGCTGCACGTGGAAGCCCTGAAGCTGTTCGGCAAGGAAGTGCTCGCGAAGTCGGCCTACAAAAAAGCGCCGCCAACTCCGGATGGCTCCGCAAGCGCGCTGGCGACCGATCAGGAAGGCAGCACCGGTGCGCTCGCGATGGACGAACTGCACCTGACCGCGCGCCAGCAGGCGCGGTTGTGGGACCACGTCAAAAAAATAGAGAACTTCTGGACGACGCTCCCCGAACTGGAACCGGGCATTATCTCGCGCATCGCCAAGGCCGCCGCGGAACGTCAGTGGGAAATTATCTTCCTGACGACGAGGCCGTCAACCGCCGGTGAGCTGACGCAACTGCAGTCGCAGCGCTGGCTCAACGCGCACGGCTTTCGCTATCCCAGCGTGATGGTGGTGCAACGCTCGCGCGGCAAAATTGCCGACGCGCTGCAGCTCGATGCGTTCGTGGACGACCGCCCCGAGAACTGCCTCGACATTGCGGTCGAGTCGAAGGCCAAGGTGATCCTGGTGTGGCACGGCCACCTGAAGGACGTGCCCGCTGGCGCCAAGCGCCTGGGTGTGCGGGCGGTAACGACCATTTCAGAAGCGCTGACGCTGCTCGAGCAACTGGACGACCTGCGCAAGAAGCCCGGCTTTCTGCGCACCATCAAGCGGGCGCTCGGCCAAAACACTCCGGACGATTGACGCCTACAGCAGCCCACGAACGCGGTCGGGTTCGACAGTGGCGAAGTCGTAGACCAGCGCGGCGTCCACAGACTGGAAGAAGCGCTTGCCTAATTCCTGGTGCTGCGGATGGTCCAGGTAGCTGCGTAAGTCCGTTTCGGAATCGAACTCGATAATGGCTGAGTATTCAAAGTGCTCGGCCATTTGTGTTTCATAGCCCCGCCCGATCAGGATGCGTCGGCCAATGCGCACGCGCTTGATTTCGGGGATACCCGTGAAGGCGACGCGCATGGATTCCAGCAGCGCCTCACGTTCATCGGCGCCGAGCGTCGCGCGCGGCCGGAGCAGAACGACGTGCGCGACCACCTACTCGTCCTTAGGCTTGCGAGGCTTCGACGAGCGCGCGCGAATGGTGGCCTTCACGCGCGTCCATTTCGCCTTCTTCGCATCCTTGTACTTCTGCTTCGGATCGACGTGCTCGCCGCCGGGCCGCCACTTGTCGTCGCGCTTGACCTCGATGCCGAGCGACTTCTTGTATTCCGCCTTCGGCACCCACTTGCGTTTCGGTGCGCCGGGGTCGCTCTTGGCGAAGCCTGCATTGGGACCATTGGGACGTGAATCAGGGGCCTGCCGAGCCGACTTGTCCGCTGGCGCCTTGGCGTAGGTCGAAGCCCGGCCGGAGGCCGGCTTCCACTCGAGCTTGTCGTTCTTGCTCTGCACGCGCGAGCTGCGGGTCATGCCGTCTTCGGTCTTGGGCGTGTACGACTTGGGACGGAAGGACGAGCGCGCCTGATCACGCGGGGAGCCACCCGCTTTGGGCTTCCACGCGGGTTTTCCCTCCGACCTGTCCGCCGGAGCTTTCGCAAACGTGGAAGATTTGGCGTAGGCGGGCTTATCGCCCTTCGGTAACCATGCAGGTTTGTCGCCTTTCGGCGACCATGCGGGCTTGTCGCCCTTCGGCTTCCACCCTGGCTTCTCGCCCCAACCTGAGGCGTGGCCGGCCTCCTTGGGCTTGAACGTGCCCTTGGGCTTCCATTCCGGCGGCTTGCTGCCTCGTGCCTGACCCGCGGGCCTATCATCGCGGTCGCCGAACGAACCTCGGGCCGACGCGCTCTTGGGCTTCCACGCTGGCTTCTCGTCGCGATCGCCAAACGACTTGCGCGGGGCGCGGGGCCTGTCCTCCGCCTTGGCGAAGGAGGGCTTATCGTCGGACGGAGTGAAGGACCCCTTGGGTTTCCACTCGGGCTTGGCGGCAGCGTCGCTTTGGGACTTCCGTTCGGGCTTCTCGTCACGAGGTGAGAACGAGGTCCGAGTTTTCCATGCGGGTTTCGCGTTCCACGCCCGCTCAGGTCTTGGGATCTCTGAGTCGTCTGACTTGCCCGTCGCTTCGGCGGAGGTCGAACCCTGGCGCGGACCAGCCGCACGTCCGCCGCGCGCGCGCACGGACTCCTGCGCGTCGTGACGCGACGCCCACAGCTGGCCATTCTGAAACCACTTCAACTCGGCGGAGGGCTGCTTCTCCTTCAACCGGTTGAAGGTCGGCATGATGTCTTCGAGGGAACCTGACCGAAAGGCCGTCGGCTGACCGTCAACGATGATCGTCCAATACACGTATCTAGGCGGCACAAAGTATCCTAGCGTGAAATGGAGTTGGTGGTTGCCCGGATCGACGAGCTGCGCCCGAGGCTGACCGAGGCGTTCGAGCGTTGGGCCCCCCTTCGCCAAGGCTACGGGGGGCAAGCAGCGCAGGACGCCCCTCTAACCTGTGCCTTATCAGGTGGCGCGACCGCGCTGATTTTTCTGGGCGCCCTCAGGAACGCCAACGTCGATTGGTCGCGGATCTCACTATTCTGGGCAGACGAGCGCGCTGTGCCGGTCGACGACCCCGAAAGCAACTACGGCATCGCAGAGCGGATGCTGCTGGCCCCCCTGGGAGCGAAGGCGCCGCGAGCGTTCCCCATGGCCTTCGACTTCGCTCAGGCCAAGCCCGTTGATAAGCTCGGTGCCTCCACCCTGGCTACCGCTGCGATGAAGTACGACGCCATTCTTGCCCGCGAGGTGAAGAGCGGCAGCCTCGATCTCGCGCTGCTTGGCGTTGGCGAAGACGGCCACATCTGTTCGCTGTTCCCCGGTCACCGCGCCCTGATGGCCGACGACCTGCGCGTAGTTGCGATGGACGACGCGCCGAAGCCGCCGCCACGCCGGCTCACGCTGTCGTTGCCGTTCGTTCTGCGGACGAAGAAGATCTGGCTGATCGCCGTTGGTCCCCGCAAGCTGCCGGTGCTGCACGCAGCGCTGTCAAAGACGCAACGCCTCACGCCGCTCGACCTGCTGCTGCACCAGGCGAAGGATGTGACGGTGTTTACGGACCAGATTATTCGCAGGTCTTGATCGAGCGGCGCCGAAGGAAACGCCCCCCGCGATGCTCGCCCACCTACATCCTCTTCAGCTTCTCCACGAGCGTCGTTCGCTTCAATCCCAATAACCTGGCCGCCGCGCCGCGATTTTGCGCGGTGCGCGACAACGCCCGGTCGATCAGGTCCTTCTCGATCTGCCCAATCAGCGCCGGCAGGTCGACGCCGTTCTCCGGCAGATCCAGCGACGGCGTGACCGCATTTGCTTCCACTGGCTGCAAGTCGGGAGGGAGATCGGCGAGCTCGATTTGCGTCCGGCCGCCGAGCAGAGCCAGTGCGCGCTCGATGGCGTTCTCCAGTTGCCTGACGTTGCCTGGCCACGGGTAGGCCATTAGCCTCCGCATGGCTTCTTGCGACACCTGGATCTCGTGATGTGGTGATTTATTGATCTCGCGGTTGGAGAACTTGGAGAGGAAGTTCTGCACGAGCAGCGGAATATCGTCCGGGCGCTCGCGCAGTGGCGTCAGGTGGACGGCAATCACGTTCAGGCGATAGTACAGATCCTCGCGAAACGTTCCGTCCTTCACCATCTTCAACAGATCCGCGTTGGTGGCAGCAACGACCCGGACATCGACCTTGATGGTTCGGTTGTCGCCAATCCGCTCGAACTCGCGCTCCTGCAGCACGCGCAACATTTTCATCTGCAGCGCCATGGGCATGGTGCCCACTTCATCCAGGAAGAGCGTGCCCTTGTCGGCCTGCTCGAGCCGGCCCTGGCGCTGGGCTACGGCGCCGGTAAACGCACCGCGGACGTGGCCGAACAACTCGGCGTCGAGCAGCGTCTCGGGAATCGCACTCACGTTGATGGCAACGAACCGCTCGCGATGCCGCGGGCTGGTTTGATGAATGGCGCGCGCCACCATCTCCTTTCCCGTGCCCGTCTCCCCATCAATCAGAATCGTCGCCGTCGTCGGCGCGACGGTTTCGATTAACTGGAACAACGCGCGCATGGCCGCACTGGTGCCGACCATCGACCCCAGGCCGAAGCGCTCGTCGAGCTGTTGATGCAGGTAGGCATTCTCGCTCTTCAACCGCTTTTGCTCGAGCGCGTTGGTGAGCACGTGCATCAGCTCGTCGAACTGAAACGGCTTGGAGATGAAGTCGGCGGCGCCGCGCTTGATGACGTCAACGGCGTCTTTCACCGTGCCGTAGCCAGTGACGACGATCGCCACAATGCCGGGGTACCGGGTGAGAGCGGCATCGATCACCTGGCGGCCGTCAACACCCGGCAGGCGGAGGTCGGAGACGATTACGTCAAAGGCAAAGCCGTCGAGCGCCTTGATGGCGGATTCACCGTCTGCCGCCTGAACCACTTCGAAGCCGTGCTCTATAAGTCGTTCAGCCACAACACTTCGCAGTGATTCTTCGTCATCAACGAGCAGCAGGTGGGTCATGGGTTGTCAGGATATTGACGGGGTTGCACGGGGCTGTCAAGGGCTGCACGCCTAATCCCACGGTGGCAGCCTCCGATACACCCTTTGGAGGCGAACCCCGTGGAACGGCAAACAGTGAGCATCATGAAGGCGTGCGAGATGGTCGGCGTCAGCCGGCGCACGATCTACAACTGGATCGCGGCGAACAAGGTCGAGTACTTGCGGACCGCCGGCGGCAGCATTCGGATCTTCGTCGATACGCTCTGGCGCGAGCCGGACGGCACGAAACACCCGAACAGCCCAGACGCAGTTGCATAGTGAATCCCCCAATGACGGGCGTTGACTCGAAAGAGCTACTGCATCGGTTGAATAACCAGCTCGGCGTGATCCTCGCGCACGCCGAGTTGCTCGAGACGAAGGCACAGGACGCCGCGCAGAAGGCGCGGGCGTCACAGGTCGTGAGCGCCGCGCTCCAGGCCATGGCGGTGTCGCGCGAACTGCGCGAGACCGTCGCAGACCCGAAGTAACTCCGGCGTCCTGCCGGAGTTTCGTCCCCCTCCCACACTTCAACCTCATCAACCGAATTCGTAATCGTCCGTCTCAAAATAAACTCCGCTCGCCACTAAATTGACACTCGAGCTGGTATTTACGCCAAGTATTTGGCTATACCTGCATCGAAATCAGACGCAATCCAACATGCGCCGAGTTGAGCAGAGGCGTGTAAGTTGCTGAATTTGCAGACATTTATAAGGATGAGCAAGCCAAATTGCCCGACTCTGACCAACGTGACACAGCTCAGGCATCCTCTTTGCGTTAGGGCAGGCAACGGAGATTCTTGAAATGACCCCGACGACTGAACTTTCGAATCCGCGAGTAGAAGCTGGTATTCCCTTTGTGGAGGCGCTGGCCCGCCGCATGGCGGCGACCATGCCACACTCGATCGACCTGAGCGACCTGGTGCAGGATGGTGTCATCGGCCTGATCGACGCTGCGCACCGGTTCGACGAGTCGCGCGGGATCAAGTTCGAGACGTTTGCCGAGCGCCGCATTCGCGGGGCCATGATCGACGCGCTGCGTAAGGATGCGTGGCCGCGCGGCGTGCGTCGCGTGCGACGCGAACTCGAAGCCGCGCGCGAGAAACTGCGCAAGACGCTCGGTCACGAGCCGTCGCTCGCGGACCTGGCCAACGAGATCGGCTCCGATGAGAAGCGTCTCGGCAAGACGATTGTCCGCATCAACACCATTGAATCGACCTCGCCGTTCTCAAGCGCCGAGAATGTCGATGAATCCCAACTGCCCGCCGTGATGGTGCCCGCCGAACCGGAGCGCCCGGACATGCAGTACGAGCGGGATGAAGTGAAGGGCCGTGTGCGCAACGCCATTGCGACCCTGCCGCCACGAGAACAGCGCGTGATCGCGCTTTACTACTACAACGAAGTGACCATGAAGGACATTGGTGCCGAGCTGGGCGTCAATGAATCGCGCGTCTCGCAGTTGCATGCGCGCGCCATCAAGCGGTTGCGTGAAGCACTGGGTGCGGAGATCACGCCGATTGCGGCATCAGCAGCGCTGCGCGCGGCGTTTGCGGCGTTCGAGGCCGGCCACACAGGCGTGATGCCCACGCTGGCTGCGACCACCAAACCCTCCACCTTCGACAAGGCTATGGTGGCCAAGAAAATGGCGAAGGCCACACTGCCGGAGTCCGATACGCGGGTTTCGCTATCGGCGCAGAAGCGGGCCCGGCTGGTTCTCGTCGTCGAGAATCCGGCTAAAGCCGGCGACCACCGCGACGATCAGGAGAGCGTGTCGCGCGCGGCGCGCAGCAAGTCGCCCAACCTGAAAGGCTTGGAGAGCCAGCGGCAGGCGGTCTCTTCAAGAAACCGCTCCGCGTCGGTGCCGGCGACATCGCCGGTGACGAAGATGACACGCCGCGCCAGCGCCGGCGTCGCCACGGCCATCGCGCGGTAGAACTGCATGCCATCAATGCGCGGCATCTTCAGGTCACAGACAATTAGATCGTAGTTGGCTTCGGTGAGGCGGGTCAGCCCCTCCTCGCCGTCGCCGGCACGATCGACCGTAAACCCCGCATCCTCCAGGGCCTCCGAGACGGCCACTGCCAGCGCGGGCTCATCCTCCACCACCAGCACGCGTAATCCCTTGAACGCCTCGAGCGAAATCGGCTGCTGCGCCGCGCGCGCGGCCGGTGCGTTCAGGTGCTGGCCGGTCACCGGAAGTTCGACGAAGAACGACGCGCCCTGTCCCTTGGTGGACGTGAGCCAGATGCGTCCGCTGTGCTCCTGCACGATGGCGTAGGCGACAGTGAGGCCAAGGCCGGTGCCCTTTCCCACTTCCTTCGTCGTAAAAAACGGATCGAAGACTCGCCCCTGCCTCTCTTCCGGAATCCCCGGCCCATCGTCATTCACCTCGAGTACGGCAGAGCCACGGTCGGAATCATGCGATGTCCGCACGACAATGGTGCCGCGACCGTTGGCGCCGATGCAGGCTTGCTCGGCGTTGATGACGAGGTTGAGCAGAATCTGCTTGATCTGATGGCCATCCGCAAACACTTCTGGCAGCCCGCTCGCAAGCGCTTCGACGATCTGGACGTGGCTGACCTTCTGTTCGTCGGCGCGCAGCGCGAGCGTTTCGCGCACCACCTGGTTGAGGTCAACCATGGCGCGCGTGGTCTGGCGCTTACGCGAAAAGGTCAGCAAGTTGCGAACGATGCGGGCGGCGCGTTCCGATTCGGCGAGGATGACTTCAAGGCCCTGGCGGGTCTTGTCGTCGACGTTGCGCTCAGCGAGACGTTCGGCCCACGAAAGGATGGTCGCCAGCGGGTTGTTCAACTCGTGAGCGACCCCTGAAATGGTTTGCCCGAGTGCGGCCATCTTCTCGGCCTGCAACAACTGATAGCGGCCATCACGCGACTGGTCGTCCAGCTTCTTCCGCTCGCTGACATCGCGAACGAGCGCTTCGACATGCAGCGTCGCTGCAGCAAGCGGGTCGAAAGACCCGCCTTGACGACTGTCGGTAGCACTCGCTGTCACCTCAACCCAGATCGGCGCGCCATCAACACGGCGCAATCGCAGCAGATGATCGGTGACCATACCTTCGCGATCCAGACGCTCCACGAACAGCGAGCGCGCCTGCGGATCGACGAAGCGAGAGATCTCGAACGGTTGAACGAGCGATTCAGCGGTCTCCGGCGGATAGCCGAAGATCGTCTTCAGGTGGGGATTGGCGGAGAGAGTCGCAGTGCTGACCGCCCCGAGCGTGCCGACGTAGACACCCTCGGGAACGGCCTGAAACACATCCACCCGTTACTTCTTCGGTGGGAATGGCGTGGGTGTCTTGCCGGCGGCGTTGCCCGGCGTCCATTTTTTCTCGATCGCGGCGCGAATCGAGACAACGTCGGCGCCCGACGAGTAGAGCTGCATGGCCTCACGCGCAACGTCGATGCAAATGGTGCAGCCAAAACCGTGCGTGTCCCATTCGGTCACGTTGCCCTTTTGGTCGCGACGGGCGACGAAGCACGACTCGTTGTGCTTGTGCCCGTCCGCACCACAGCCGCAGTAACACGGGACGTAGGCCAGGATCTCCGGGTGCTGCGCGGCAAAGTCGTAGGTGGCGCGGACAACTTCCATGGGTCGCACGGGCGCAAAACCCATGGCCGGCAGGGGCGGCGCGGTCTTGCGGGCAAAAGCGGGCTTAGCAGTCGGGGCCTGAGGCTTGGCGCTTGAGGCTTGGGCCACAACTTTCGCGGCGGGCTTTGCCCCTGCCGTTTGGCCAGCAATAGCCATCGTGGTCACAAGGGCCAACCCGGCCATACCGAGCAAAATCGTGAAGGGCGTCGCGAGCTTCTTCATGGCAGCTAATTTAACACCACTCGCAACTATACTTACCTCCTCCAAATGAAGCTGTTCGGCCGCCAGGACGTCTTGCTCATCGGCGCCCTTACCACCGCGCTGATCGTGATCTTCTCGGCGCCGATTTCGCGCGCGCTCGACTACGCACGTGAGATCGAGCGGCAGAGCGGGCTCACGCTCATGCCGGCGCTGCTGTTGCTCACTGTCGCCTTCGCGTTTCATCAGTACCGCCGCAATTCGGAGAAGCATGCGAAGGCCGCAGCCGCGGAACTTGCCACCAAGGCGGCGCAACATCGCGCTGAAGAGCTCGAGCGCCTCGTCGCCTTCGGCCAGGCGCTCGGTCGCGCGCTCGACTTCGATTCCATTCGCGTGGCCATTGGCCAGCACATGGCAGCGCTGGCCGGTACGGACAAGCTTTGGGTGCTCGTGCGCGAAGGCACGGAGTGGCAGTCGCTGGCGGGCGACACGCGCGGCGCTGAAGAAGTGCTGCAATGGGGCGATATTGCGGAGCAGCTGCTTGCCTCGGGATCGACCGACAAGACGCCGACCCAGCCAACGCAGCCGCAAGCGGTTGGCTTTCCGTTGATCGTCGGCGGCACCGCCATGGGCGTGCTGGGCGTGCGGCCCGACCACGGGATGCTCGCCACCGACAAGCGCCGCATCGTCGAAGCCGCGGCCGCGCTGCTCGCGGTGTCGATCAAGAACGCGCAACTGTTCCGCGAGGTGCGGGAAAACAGCGTGCGAGACGCGCTCACGGGCTGCTTCACCCGGGGCCACGCGCTTGACGTGGTCGACGCGGAACTTCGCCGCGCCCGCCGTAGCCAGACACCGGTATCGATGATCATGTTCGACCTCGATCACTTCAAGGACTTGAACGACCGCCACGGCCACCTGTGCGGCGACGCCGTTCTGAGCACGGTCGGCAAGCGAATGAAAGAAGTGCTGCGCGGATCGGACCTGAAGTGCCGCTACGGAGGTGAAGAGTTCCTGGTGCTGCTGCCGGAAACGCCGCTCCATGGCGCGCGCCGCGTGGCCGAGACACTGCGCCGAGAGATTGCCGAACGGCCGGTGCCGTGGTCAGGCGAAGCGCTCACCATCACGGCCAGCTTCGGCCTGGCGCAGACGCTGCCGGGCGAAGTCAACGTTCAAGCCGTGATCGCTCGCGCGGATCAGGCACTGCATCGCGCCAAGGACGACGGCCGCAACTGCGTTCGCATTGCCGCAGAGACCGCGACGCTGATCGCCGCGAGGCCGGGGTCCGGGGTGCAGGGTCCTGGGCCCTCGCACTAAGGACCGGGCCCCTGATCGGGGTAGTCAAACCATCCGCCGCCCGCGCGTCTCTGGAATCCCGAGCCAGAGCAAGGCTGCCGTCAAAAAGGCGAGCGCGGTTATTGAAAATGCGAGCCCGAAACCTTGTGATTGAGCGAGGGTTGCAATCACAAAGGGGGCGGCAGCGCTCAGGAGTCGCCCGCTGTTGTAGGTAACGCCGAGTGCGGTTGCCCGAATCGCAGTCGGGAAGATCTCAGACGCGACCGCGCCGAAGCCGCTGAAGTAGCCGGTGCCGAAGAACGCGACGAACGGTCCGAGCGCGAGCAGGTACATTGGTTCGCGGGTCGAGCCGTAAGCCCACACCAGCACCGCCGCCAACACGAGGTAGGTCACATACGTCGGCTTGCGGCCGAAGGTATCGCTGATGAACCCGAATGTCACATAGCCGACCCACATGCCGACCTGCATGGCGACGATGAACATCGACATCGTGGTGGTTGACAGGCCGATGCCGCCCTGGGCGACGGGAAGCGACAGGTAGGACGGCACCCACAGGTTTAATCCCCACCACGCAAACATGGTCGCGGCGTTCATCAGGGTGAGGAGCACGACCAAACGCACTGGTGCTCCCAGCCGCGGCGGCGCTTCTTGACGGGGCGACACCTCCTGCTTGCCCGCCGTAGCGCGGAGCGCGGAGGTGGGACGGAGCAACGCCTCTTGACGCGAACGCAACCACATCTCAGGCTCTTCGAGGTTGCGGCGGATCCACAGCGTGAACAGCGCCGGAATGATGCCGACAAAGAACACCGCGCGCCAGCCGTAAGTGGGCAGGATGAGCGCGACGACCACCGCGGCCGCGCCGTAGCCGATCGCCCAGCAGCTTTGCATGAGGCCCAAGGCCTTGCCGCGATGCTTCTCGGGCCAAGTCTCGCTCACCAGGGTGGCGCCACTGGCCCACTCGCCGCCCATGCCCAGGCCGAGCAGGAAGCGGAAGATAGCGAGCTGCCACACGTTCTGAGCCAGGCCGCAGGCGAAGGTGAAGACCGAGTAGAGCAGGATGCTGAACGACAACGCGCGCGTGCGGCCAAGCTTGTCGGCCACCACGCCAAAGACCAGACCGCCCAGCGCCGAAGCTGCCAGCGTGAGTGAGGCCAACTGCCCTCCGGTCGCCAGGCTCAGGCCCAGGTCCTTCACCACGGCGGTGAGGATCAGGGCGTAGAGCATCACGTCGAAAGCATCGAGCAGCCAGCCCAGCGAGGCGGCAATCAGGGCCTTTTTGGCCGCCGGAGAGGCTTCATTCCAAAAGCTCATATATTGAATTAAATACGGTAGATAGCTACTATTTCAGAATGATCGACGAAATTGATGGCTCAATACTGGATATTCTTCAGTACAACGCCCGCACGTCTCAAGCCGAACTAGCCAAGGCCGTCGGTCTGGCCCCATCAGCAGTAACCGAGAGGCTCAAGAAGCTCGAGGCGAAGGGCATTATCAGGGATTACGTTGCGTTGATCGACCCCCATGTGGTTGACCGCGGGCTGCTGGCGTTTGTGTCGGTGCGCACGTCGGAGCATGGGCCGGACATGCCGTCGGCGATAGAGCTTAGCAAGATCCCGGAGGTGCTGGAAGTGCATCACGTCGCCGGCGACGATTGCTACTTGTTGAAGGTGCGTGCGCGAGACGCCGAGCACCTGGGACAGATCCTGCGTCAGCAAATCGCATCGGCGCAATGTGTTACGTCGACAAAGACGACGATCGTGCTTGAGACGGTGAAGGAAGACCCGCGCATCGCTATTCCAAAAGAGAAGACGCTGCCTGCCCACCGAAACCTTGGCGAAGACGGGAGGCAGCCCGCGTGAGCCTCGCTCACCTCGCCTTCGTCACCGTCTGCATCATCTGGGGCACGACGTATCTCGCCATTCGCGTCGCGCTCGAGACCGTACCGGTGCTGCTCGTCGCCGGCATGCGCTGGATGACCGCGGGCGTGCTGTTGTGCGGCATTCTGCTCGCCCTGGGCAAGCGCTTGCCTCCGCTGCGGATGTGGGGCCCACTGATCCTGCTCGGTGTCCTGATGAACATCATGGGCAACGGCTTCGTGGTGTTCGCGCAGCAGTACGTCGCGAGCGGGCTGACCGCCGTGTTGATTGCGACCACGCCGTTCTGGTCGGCGCTGCTGGAGCGCATGCTGCCCAATGGCGATCGCTTCTCACCGCGCGCGCTGGTCGGCCTCGCCGTCGGCTTCAGCGGCATTGTCATTCTGGTGTGGCCCGAGATGTCACAAGGCGGCGCCGGAGGCCGCGCGTTCGTCGGCGGCGTCATCGCGATTCAGCTCGCGTGCATTGGCTGGGTGGTCGGCACGTCATACGCCAGGCGGCACGAACTGGGCGACGACCCATTTCCATCGACTGCGCTGCAAATGGTGTTCAGTGGCGTGATGCTGCTGTCGGCCGCGACCGTCCATGGCGACTGGGCCGAGTTGTCGTTCACGCCCCGCACCTTCGCGGCGATGTCCTACCTGGCGATTGCAGGCTCGCTCGTCGCGTACTCCGCCTACATCTACGCGATTCAGCATCTTCGCCTGTCGTTGGTGTCGCTTTACGCGTACATCAACCCAATCATCGCGGTGGCTCTGGGAACCGTGCTGTTAGGCGAGCCGCTGTCGAGCCGTATCCTGCTTGCCGCGGGGCTGGTGTTGACCGGAACCTGGATTGTCGGGAAGAAATGATCTAGATGTTGCCCTTGTAGAGGACCCGGCCGAGGCGTTTGTGCCAGCTGGTAAATTCGCCTGATGACGGGTCTTCATTGAGGGCGCGGCGCACCTGATTGATCTTTGCGTCCAGTTCGTCCACCGATGCGAGGATGAACGCTTCAATCGACTTCGGCTCCACGGGCGAGCCGTACTCGCGCGTGCCGTGGTGCGAGGCGACCAGGTGTTCAACCTGCGCACGCAGTTCGATGGGAAACCCCGAGATGCCGTTTATGGTCTCGCGCACCAGCATCAAGCCAAGCGCGATGTGGCCCACCATGTTGCCGTCGCGCGTGTAGCTGCCAGTCCCGCCCTCGTAGGCCAGCTCCTGCAGCTTGCCAATGTCGTGCAACACCACGCCCGCCAACACCAGGTCATCGTCTGCGGCATAGGCGCGCGACAGCAATGCGCCGACCTCGGCCATCTTGGTAATGTGCTCGAGAAAACCGCCGCGATACGCGTGATGAATGGTTTGCGCGGCCGGCCAGAGCTTGAGCTGATCGGCGTGATCGGTGACGACGCGGTTCAGCAGCACGCGGAGGTGATCGTTCTTCACGCCGCGCAGCCGCCCCTGGAGCTCTTCCCACATCTCGTCGATCGGCCGAGGCGAGCTGAGAATGCAGTCTTCCTCGCGAAAGCCTTGCAGGCGATCCTGAGCCGGGTTGACACGGCGAATGGTGGCCAGCACCAGCTGGACCTGGCCGTTGTAGAGGCTGCCGCGCCCCTCGACGCGCACGAACTCACCGGCTTCGAACTCGCCCTTCAAGCGCTCGACGTCCTGGAGCACCTTGGCGGTGGTCTGGCCCGACGCATCCTGCAGGTTGAGGATGAGGAACTCACTGCCGCTGCGGCCGGCGCGCAACTCCTTGTAGGTGCACAGGAAGAAGCCCCACCCGGCATCCTCGGTCGTCAGTTTGGCAAGCTTGGGAAGTTGGTTCATTCCGAACCGAGTGCAAACGTCATGGTCCCGTGGATGACCACTTTCTTGCCGACGCGCGCGCGGCCTTCGAGCACGCCCATGCGGCTGCGCAGCCGCTTGACGTTGGCCTCGATCACCACCTGGTCGCCCGCGTGCACCGGTGCGCGGAAGCGCACGCGCTCCATGCCGCGGAAAAAAATCAACTGCCCCCGGTTCTCGGGCTTGGCCAGGATCAGGATGGCGCCGACTTGCGCCACCGCTTCCGTGAGAATGGTCGGCGGCAGCGTCGGCCGCCCGTTCAGGCCGGGCCGGCTCAGGTATGGCTCGTTGATCGAGACGTTCTTGATGCCGACAATCCGCACATCTGGAGCGAACTCGATAATGCGATCGACGAGCAAAAACGGATACCGGTGAGGAATAATCCGTTCGATCGCCGTGTAGTCCAGCGGCAGTGCAATCTCCATGAAGAACAGAATTATACTTCGCCCCTTGGAGGCCCTGTTATGCGCAACACCCTGATCGCCGCGGCACTTTTGATGGTTTCGGTGGCGAGCCCATCAGCCCAAGGTAAGCGGGCCGTCACGTTCGACGATGTGCTCAATGTGAAGACGGTGGGCGGCGCCACGCTGTCGCCGGACGGCAGCCAGGTGATCTACACGGTTCGGCAGTGGGTGGCCGAGAAAGACCGCATGGAGGCGCGCACGCACATCTGGAAGGTGGCCGCGAACGGGTCGTCGCCGGCGCGCCAGATCACCTTCGGCGAGAAGGGTGACAGCCAACCGCAGTGGTCGCCCGACGGCCGCTACATCAGCTTCGTCTCGTCGCGCGGCGCAGGCGAAGACGTCAGGGCTCAGATCCACGTGATGCGCGCCGACGGCGGCGAAGCCTGGAAGCTGACCGACAGCAAAGAGAACGTCTCCAGCCATTCGTGGGCGCCAGATAGCGAGCGCATCGCGTTTGTCGCCACCGACGCGCGTCCGGCGGACGAAGACGCCAACATCAAGAAGAGAGACGATGAGCGCGTGTTCGAGGGAGACTTCCGTTTCGCGCACGTATGGGTCGTCGACATCGCGACCAAGACCGCGACGCGCATCAGCGAGGGCAAGGCGTACACGGTGGGCGGCGCGCCGTCGTGGGCGCCCGACAGCAAGCGGTTCGTCTTCGGCGCCGGCGACACCCCCATGCTGCGCGATAACCGTCGCGACATCTATCTCGCCGAAGTCGCGACCAGGCGGATTGAGAAGATCAGCACCAACTTCGGCAGCGACACCTCGCCCAAGTGGTCTCCCGACGGCAAGTCGATCGCGTGGACTGCTGAGCCCGACACCGCCGGTCCGTTGCCCGATGGCACCGCTTCCGGTGTGACCATGCAGTCGAGGTTGATGCTATACGACGTGGCGGCCAAATCGATCAAGGACGTGTCCTCGTCTGCGTTTGACACCGATGCCGGCAACCCGGTGTGGACGGCGGAAGGCAACCGCGTGATGTTCGTGGCCGGCAAGCGCGCCTACAACGAGGCGTTTGCCTACGACCTTACGACGGGCCGCTACACGCAGTTGAGCTCGAAGAAGACGCTGCAGGGCGCGTCGATCAGTAAGGACGGCCGCACCATCGCGCTCACCATGGACACGCCGGACTCGGCTTCCGAGGTCTACGCTACCGACCCGGCGTTCCAGAACTTCCGTAAGCTTACCGACACCAACCCTCAGCTGGCCGAACTGGCGCAGGGCGAGACCGAAGTCGTTACTTGGAAGGGCGCCGACGGCATGGAGATCGAGGGCGTGCTGCTGAAGCCGGTGGGCTTCCAGGCCGGACGCAAGTATCCGACGCTGGTCGTGGCGCACGGCGGGCCTGCCGGCGCCTACGTGAACGGCTTCCGCGCGGGCGGCCTCGAGGGTGGCCAGGTGTGGGCCAACAAGGGCTGGGCGGTGTTTTATCCCAACCCGCGCGGCAGCACGAACTACGGTGAGAAGTTCCTGACGAACAATATCAACGACTGGGGCGGCGGTGACTTCAAGGACATCATGACCGGCGTCGACGCGCTGGTCGCCCGCGGCATCTCGGACCCCGACAAGCTGGCCCACATTGGCTGGAGCTACGGCGGCTACATGACGGCGTGGGTGATCACGCAGACCACCCGCTTCAAGGCGGCCATGGTCGGGGCCGGCCTCACCAACATGTGGAGCATGTACGGCACCAACGACATCCCCAGCGTGCTGATTAGCTATTTCGGCGGAATCCCGAATGCCAAGACGCTGCCGCTCTACCTGGATCGCTCAGCGATGTCCCACATCGACAAGGTCTCGACTCCCACGCTGATTCTCCACGGGGCGCAAGACGAGCGCGTGCCGGTGGGACAGGCGCAGGAGCTGTTCCGCGGCCTGAAAGATCGCGGCAAGCCCACCGAACTGGTATTTTACCCGCGCGAGGGGCACGGCATTAGCGAGTACTATCATCAGCAGGATCGCATGCAGCGGATCTATGACTGGGTGACCAAATACACCCTCGCCACCCCTGAAAAAACGATACAACAATGACTGAACCTGCGCCGCATGGCGCCGCCACCAGCACGGCCTCGGACGCCGAGCTGCTGGCCATTCTCGCGGAACTGGGTCGTGAGGTCAGCTCCGTGCTCGACCTCGAAGCCCTCCTCGAGCGAATTCCACAACTGATCTCGCGGCTCACGAAGTTCACGGTCTTTTCGGTGTACTTGCTGGACGAGCAGCGCGAAGAGCTCAGCATTGCCTACGCGGTCGGTTACCCCGAGGAAATCGTCAGGCATTTCACTCTGCAGCTTGGCCAGGGCATTGTCGGTACCGCGATCGCCGAGCAGCGTCCTATTCTGCTGAACGACGTCGATTCCGACCCCCGCTACCTGGCGGTAGTGCCGGGCGCCAAGTCGCAGCTGGTGGTGCCGCTGCGCAACAAGGGCAAGGTGATCGGCGCGCTCAACCTGCTGAGCGATCAACTGGGCGCCTTCACCGAACGCGACGAATGGATCCTCCGCCAGTTTGGCGCGCACGTCGCGCAGGGCATTGCCACTGCACGCCTGTTCGAGTCAGAGCGCGAGTACGCCGAGACGCTGGAAACGCTCGCGGAGATTGGGCGCGAAATGACCGCCATTCTCGATCCCGACGAGCTGCTGACGCGGCTGGCGCACCTGATCAAGCGCGTGATCGACTACCGCATTTTCGGCATTTTGCTGCTCGACGATGACACCGGGATGCTCGAGATGAAGGTCGCCATCAAGTACGGCGACGACCCGAGCGCAATGGATCCGGTCAAGCTGGGTGAAGGCCTGGTGGGTTACGCCGCGCTCCACCACGAGGTCGTGCTCGTCCCCGACGTCGAAAAGGATCCCCGCTACATCCGGGTTGTCCCCGGCGTGCGCTCCGAGCTGGTGGTGCCGCTGATGCTCAAAGACCGCTGCATCGGCGTGTTCGACCTCGAGAGTCCCGACCGCGATGCGTTCAACAAGAAACACGTGAAACTGCTGACGCTACTGGCGTCAGAAGCCGCGGTGGCGCTCGAGAACGCGCGGCTCTACGAGTCGATTCGGGCCAACGAGGCGCGGTTCGAGAAGGAACTGAGGTTCGCCAAGCGCGTGCAGATGGCGCTGCTGCCACAGGAGCTGCCCAAGCGGCTGCGCGGCGTTGACGTCGCCTGGCACTTCGACCCGGCGCGCGAGCTTGGCGGGGACCTCTGCGACTTTCTGTCACCCGAACCAAACACCCTCGTGGTCGCGGTCGGCGACGTCTCGGGCAAGGGCGTTCCGGCCGCCCTGTATGGCGCCGCGATTGGCGAAATGGTTCGCGGCCGCACGTTCCGTCGACGCCTTGAAAAGGAACGCAGCACGCCGGCGGCGGTGTTGGCGGGCATGAACCGCATTCTCCACGAGCGCAACCTCGAGGAGTACTACTGCACGCTCTGCTACGCGATGTTCGAGTTCAAGAAGCACATCGTAACCTTCGCCAACTCAGGGTTGCCCTACCCGGTGCGTTGCAGCAACGGCAAGGCGACGCCGATCGACATGCCCGGCGTGCCGCTCGGCTCGTTCGGCAGTTCCACCTACGACGAAGTACAGGTGCCGCTGGCGCCGGGCGACGTGTTCGTGTTCTGCTCCGATGGCATCTCTGAAGCGTTCGACGAAGCCGGCCAGGAGTTCGGCTCGCCTCGGCTGCTCGAAGTGATCGAGCGCATGCACGAGCGGCCGGCGAAGGACATTGTCAGTGAGATCTTCGGTGCCGTGCAGCAGTTCTGCGGCGACGCCGAGCAGTCGGACGACCGCACGGTCGTGGTGGTGAAGATTAACCAGCAGGCAGACGCTGTTCGCGGTTCGGTATTGGCTGTTCGAACCGAGAATTAGCGAATAGCGAACCGCGAATAGCGAATAGCGCTAATGGGCGGCAGCGTGCCCTTGCTCGCCGCCGTAGTCGTCGCCGTGGTCATCGACGTGCGTGGCCGCGGTCAGGTAGATGGCCCCCAGCGTCAGAAAGATAAACGCCTGGAGCGGGCCGACAATCAATCCCAAAAACTGAATCGGCAGCGGCGCGATGAACGGGACGATGCTGGCGAGAATCAGTACGACGAGGTGCTCCCCGAAGATGTTGCCAAACAGGCGCAGCGTCAACGACAGCACGCGCGACAAATGGCTGATGATCTCGATGACGAAGATCATCGGCGCCAGCGCGAGCGGCACACCCGGCATGACCGCGAAGTGCTTGATGTAGTTGATCGGACCGTTGGCCATCACGCCCTGCGCGTGATAGTAGAGCCACAGCGTCAGCGCGCACGCGAACGGGACATTGATGTTGCTGGTGGGCGAACCGAGGCCGGGGATCTGGCCCATCAGGTTGCCGAGCAGGATGAACACGAACAGCGTGCCGAGCAGGGGCAGGTACTTGCGGCCCTTCTTACCCATGTTGTCTTCGAGCACGCCGACCAGGAACGAGACGATGTCTTCCAGGACGATTTGGAGCTTGCCGGGTTTCTCGACGCTCAGCTGCGAGCGGATGGCCAAGCCAATGAACAGGATGAACAGCGTGATCAACCCGACGAAGACCATGTGGTCGGGAATCGCGGCGTGAATGCCGAGGGCCGTCAGCAGGGCGTTGATGATCGCGACTAGTGGGGACGGGTGTTCAATGGCTTCCACAGCCGGAGATTGTACTAGATTTCACAAGGCTGGACGTTCGGAGGGCGATGGCTTCAGCCGTCGCCACAGCCGGGGCTAAAGCCCCGGCTCTCCGAATGTGAACGTGGAAGTCGTTCGTTTACAGGAACTTAATGCTCTTCTCGCGGATGTGGAGGCCGAACGAACGACCGCCGATCAGTGCCACTTCCTCAACTTCGCCGCGGACGCGGACCCGGGCATTCTTGCCGGGAATGCGGCTGTTGTCGGAGATCACCAGCATTTCGGCCGTGCCGTCACTGATGCGGTATACCTTGAACGGCACCAGCGGGATGCCAAACGAGGTGGTCACCACGCCCTCGACCGTCACGGTCTTGTCAGCGAACTTGCCGGGGTTGGTTTGCACCTCGGAGATGGAGCGCGAGCCCATCGACGCGCAAGCGCCGGTGACTACCGCTGCTGCAATCGTGAGAGTAACAAGAAGGTTTTTCATGGTGTCCTCAATCAATAGGTCGCAGCGGAGTCGTGAAGAGTGCGGCCGAAGAGCGGCGATGCCAGCGCCTGCCTGATAGTTCGCCCCTCGGTGATCCGCCGCGACCTGCCACCTTACATATCAAGGGTCATGCCATGCGAATTCCCGCCCATATTGGGCATTCTGGTCTGATCGGCTGTCACCGCTGCCGGACGGGGTGTCCCCTTGCTAATACACGCCGAGGTAGCGGTCCATCTCCCACGGTGACACGTGGCGGATGTACTCGGCCCATTCCTCGCGCTTGGCTTCGAGGAAGTGATTGAAGATGTGGTCGCCGAGCGTTTCCTTCACCAGCGCGTCCTTCTCGAACTCGTCCAGCGCCTCACTGAGGTTCGCGGGCAGGTCGTCAATGCGCAGGTGCCGCCGCTCGCGGTGGCTCATCTTGTAGATGTTCTTGTTCACCGGCGGGCCCGGGTCAACCTTATTGTCAATCCCGTCGAGACCCGCGCGTAACATCACCGCCAGCGCGAGGTAGGGATTGCAGGAAGGGTCGGGCATGCGTAACTCGACTCGCGTCGAGTCGCCGCGCGACGCAGGGACACGGACGAGCGGGCTGCGGTTCTTTTCTGACCACGCAATCGCCGTCGGCGCTTCGTAGCCAGGCACCAGGCGCTTGTACGAGTTCACGAGCGGGTTTGTGATGGCGCAGAAACCCTTGGCGTGCTGCAGCAATCCGCCCACGTAGTTCATGCAGGTCTGGCTGAGCTGAATCTCGTTGTCGGCATCGAAGAACGCGTTCTTGCCGTCGGCAAAGAGCGACTGGTGGGTATGCATGCCAGAGCCGTTGACGCCGAAGATCGGCTTGGGCATGAACGTCGCGTGCAGGTTGTTTCTCAACGCCACGTTCTTCACGATGAATCGACAAGTGCTGACGTTATCCGCAGTCGTCAAGACGTCATCGTCGTGAAAGTCAATCTCGTGCTGGCCGGGCGCAACCTCGTGGTGCGCGGCTTCGACGGCAATGCCCATCTGCTCGAGGGCGATCACGATCTCGCGGCGGACGTCCTCGCCGAGATCGATCGGCGCGAGGTCGAAGTAGCTGGCGCGGTCGTGCGTCTCGGTCGTGGCGCGGCCATCGCGGCGCAGGAACAGGAAAAACTCGGTTTCGGGACCCGCCCTCATCGTGAAGCCGCGGTCGGCGGCTTGGGTAATGACGTTCTTCAGCGTGGTGCGCGGGCACCCGGCGAACGGGCTGCCGTCGGGGTTGGCAATGTCGCAGATCAGCCGGCCGACGCGCGCACCGTTCGGGTCGACCCACGGAAAGACCTGGAAAGTGGAGAGGTCGGGTCGCAGGTACATGTCCGACTCTTCGACGCGGACGAAGCCTTCGATCGACGAGCCATCGAACATGATCTTGCCGTCGAGAGCGTCGGCAAACTGGCGATCGGGCACCTCGACGTTCTTGATCACGCCCAGGATGTCGGTGAACTGCAGGCGCAGGAACTTGACGCGCTCCTGATCGGCCCGTTTCAGAATCGAAGTCTTCATGTCAGGAGCCTCGTCACTTCCTCGGCGAGGCCCGCAGCCTCAATCGGCTTGGTGAGATATACGTTCGCGCCGAGGCGCAGCGACCGCAGTTCGCTCGACGAGCGATCGGCGCCCGAGACCACCACCACCGGAATTCTCGCATCCCTCTCGTTGGACTTGAGCCGCGCCAGCACTTCATAGCCGTCGATATTCGGCATCAACAGGTCGAGCACAATCAGATCGACGTGTTCCCGTTCGACCGCGGCCAGTGCCTCGGCGCCATCGCGAGCCGGCACCACGCGATGCCCGTTGCGGGTCAGCGAGGCGGTCAACACTCCACGCAAGTCCGCATCATCCTCGGCGACCAGCACCGTGGCGCCACGACGGTTGCCGAGCGACTGGCCGATCTCGCGCAGCAGATGGTCGAGGCCTTCGCCCTTGGTGACCACCGCCACGCCTTCAGGACGCCGCTCCGACTGGGGTGCTTCAGGCACCCCGGAGACGACCACGACGGGAATACGCGACAGCGCCTCTTCGCTGCGCAGGCGCTCGATGAACTCCCAGCCGTCGAGGCCCGGCATCAACAGGTCGACGGTGATCAGGTCGGGTCGCATGGTGCGAGCAATGTGCATGGCCGACGCGGCGTCGCGCGCATCGAGCACCTCGTAGCCGGCGTTGGTCAACTGCGTGCGAATCAACACGCGGAAGTCGTCGTCATCGTCGACGACCAGCACGCGGCGCACCGTGAGCCTGGCGGAGCCGTCCTGGTTGGCGGCCACTGGCGCGAGTGACACCGCAGCAGCCTCTTCCGCCGTAGCGGCAGGCAGCAAAAAAGAGAACCGCGTGCCCCTCTGCACTTCGCTATCGACGTAAATGCGGCCGCCGTGCTGCTCGACCAGCGCTTTGGTAATGGCGAGACCAAGACCGGTGCCGCCCTTGCGCCGCTGCGAGGAGCCATCGACTTGCTGGAACTTCTGGAACAGGCGATTCAGGTTCTCGGGCGCAATACCCTCGCCCTGGTCCGACACCGCCAGCGTGACCATGTTGTCGGAGCCGACGGCCGAGACGGTCACGGTCGAGCCGGGTGGGGCAAACTTTACGGCATTCGACAGCAGGTTGACCAGCGCCTGCACCATACGATCGGGGTCAACCATCACCGGGCGGAGGCGCGCGGGTAACCTGGCGTCGAGTATGACCTGTGCCGTGCGCGCTGGCCCTTCCACCACCTGGATTGACTGCCGGACGATGTCGGCAACGTTGACCAGCTTCTTGTGCAGCGTGATGTTGCCCGACTCGATCTTGGCGATGTCGAGAATGTCGTTGATGATGCGAACCAGGCGCTCGCAGTTGTTGAGACCAATCTGCAACAGATGGCGATGCTCGGGATCGGGCACCGAATCGGGCTCGTCCAGCACCAGTTGTATCGAGCCGCGGATCGAGGTGAGCGGGGTGCGCAACTCGTGGCTGACGATCGACACGAATTCGTCCTTCATCCGGTCCACTTCACGCAGACGCGAGATGTCCTGGAAGGCCACCACGGCGCCGGCAACCTGGCCGAGTTCGTTCTTCAGGGGTGCTCCGCTCGCCAGAATCGGGAATACGCGGCCGTCGGGATGGTGAATCTCGAGCTCGTTGTTAATCACCGACTCGCCGCGCAGCGCGCGTGCCGAAATCCAGTTCTCTGGCGGAATCGCCGAGCCGTCCTTGGCGATTCTCTTGAAGCGGGCCCAGTAGTTCTTGCGCAGCTCGGGGTTGTGCGGTTCAATGCCGAACACGTCGGTCGCCGCCTTGTTGCGCAACCGCACGCTGCCATCGGTATTGAAGATCATCAGCGCCGCGGGCACCGTCTCAATCGTGGCTAACAGGTCGGCGTGCGCGGCTTCCACCCGGCGTCGCGATTCCACGGTCACCACGGCCAGCTCGCGGGTTTCGCTCAGCGCCGTGGCCAGCTCGCGCTCACGCGCCTGGATCGACAGAGCCATCTTGGCGAACGAGTTGAACAGCACGCCGATCTCATCGTCTCTCAGCGTCTGGTGGGCGGCCGTGAAATCGCCTTGTTCGATGCCTTCGGCAGAGATGGTCAGCTCGCGCAGCGGGTCAAGCACCCCGCGCTTGGCGAACCAGACCATGAGAGTCATCAGGATGATGAACAGACTCGCGAATCCGACCCTGCCAACGGCCATCGTGGCCCGCAGCTGGGTGATGCTGTGAGACGACTGGCGCAACAACTCGCGCTGGTTGGCGTCGAACTCTCGCAGCTGACGGTTGATCTCCAGGAACTCATCATCGCCTTTGCGAATCAACTGCTCGCGACTTAAGTCCGAGCCGCCGGTCAGCGGCGCGGTCCCCTCCCACAGTGCGATCCATGAGTCCGCGACCGACCTGATGCGCGCGAGACGCTCAAGTTGCTCCTGGTTACGGGCGTTCGCGGTCAATTGCGCTATCGACGTCGTATAGAGACGTCGGCTCTCGTCGCGCCGATCGCGCAGTGATTCGGCGCCGGTCAGGACATAGGCGAGATGGTTGGCCCGGGCCTCGACCAGCGATCGCCAGACCGTGCCGTGGAGATTCAGAACCGCCGAAATCCGCTGTTGCTCGGCATCAAGCTTCGTCGAGGTCGTATAGGTGTAGGCAATCAGGCCGATCGAGAGGGCGGCGAGAATGTAGATCAGCCAGAGGCCAATGAACGCCCGCGTGCGAATTGTCACGGGGTCTTTGCGGCGACGATGTCCTTGACCTGCTGTCCGAGTGACAGGGCGTCAAACGGCTTGGTCACGTAACCAGACGCGCCCAGGGCCAAGCCGCGCTGGATCTCGGCCTCCTGCGACTTGGCGGTCAGGAAAATTACCGGGATGCCGGCAGTCGCCGGGTCGGCCTTGAGCTGACGGCAGGTTTCCGGGCCGTCGAGCTCCGGCATCATCCAGTCGAGCAGCACGACGTCTGGCGGCTGCTGACGGATGGCGTCGAGCGCTTCCTGGCCGTTGCCCACCACCCTGACGACGAAGCCGGCGCGCTTCAGCGAGAGCCTGGCCACCAGCTGGATGTCGGGATCATCTTCCGCGAGCACGACCGTCAAGCTCATGATGCGGCGCTTTCCACTCTGCGTTCGACGACCGGGACCGGGGTCGTAAGCGTGGCGAGCTGGGCCGCGAGAATGGATGCCACCGCGACGCAAGTCTCGTCGGCCTTCTTACCAGGCTGCAGTTCAGCCGACAGCACGCCGACTGGACCGGCCGGGCCGCACATGGGCACCGCCAGGGCAGCACCCGCCGATCCGGCGGCGGCGCTCACTCTCGGAGCGTTTTCGCGAAACGCCTCGGCGGTGAGGTTGGCACTCGCCCGGTCGATGGGGCCAATGCGCTCGACGATGCGAGCATCGAACCCGTGGGTGGAGACGGGCGAGAGCGAGGCGCCGTTGTTGGAGGTGACCCACACGATCAGGCCCTTGGCGCCGATCACATTGCTAGCCTGGGCGAGCGCGCTCGAAAGATCGCCGATGTCGGTGAGCGACGACAGGTCGGCGCAGATCTCCGCGATCGCCTTCAGATCGACTTGCGGCGCAGGCACCGCGACCACGACCGGTGGTATGCTCATCGATTCGATTTTCTTAATGTCGAGGTTCAGCTCTTCCACAGGGAGGGGCTTCTTTAGCGTGTCAGCCAACGCATTACGCCACTCGCCGGGTTCTTTCGCGACCGGCTTGACGGTGCCGGGCATCAACATCAGCGCGGTAATGAACCACACCGCGAGGGCAGCGGCCGCAAGCGCGGCCTGTTCCTGGCGAACGCCAGCGACACGTTTGGCGCCGTTGTTGCGCAGGGCGGCCCGGGCGCCCGTCACCTGCTCGGTGACGGCGTTCAGCAGGTCGCGCACTTCGGTGAACAACACATCACCCGCGACCAGCAGTTCCCCGCGGTCGGCGTATTGGCGCGCGCGCTTGTCGGCGGCGGCGAGCTGGTCAAGGCCATCGAGCGACTCGGCCAGCGAACCGCCTGACGCCGACACGGCTGCATCGAGCGTGGCCAGCCGTTGCCTCAAAGTATCGAGCAGCGTACTGACGCGGCGTCCCCAGAACTCAGTCCCCTGGTTCGGGGCGACATAGGCATACATGGAGCCGCGCACGTCGAGCAGGGCACTGAGGGCTTCTTCTGCGGCGTGATCGATGCCGGCGCCATCTTGTCCCGCTGTGGCCAGCGCCCGCTCATCGGCCACCGCGAGGTAACCGAGGCCCGCGCTCGCGAGAAGTGCGATGACGAAAAGGGAAATCCGTGCGGACCTGCTACCCATTCGGGTCACAGGATAACAGATAGTTGATAGTTGAAAGTTGAGAGTTGGTTGTTGAAGTTACGCCGTGTTCAAGTTCCCGAACTGAAGCTATGCACTTCACCTCTCAACTTCTCAACTTTCAACTTTCCGAGCGTGAGATCTCATCCGTGACGAGGCGGAGCGGGATCACGGTGGCCTGTGCCATCTGCTCCATTTGCACGTTGTGGCCCTTCACGGGCGGCAGATCCTGGAACATCGTGTCCCACTTCCAGCGCTCCATCGGGTTGCTGGCCTTCAGCCAGTGTTCCGCGCTCACCGGGCGGTTGAACACCGTCTCGGTGAGGGTGGCGTACTCCCGTTCGACTCGCGCGCGCTCGACGGCGTCGGGCACGCGCTCGCTCAGGGCAGGCGACGTCATGAAGGTGGCGATGTCGGCGCGCACTTGCTGCGAGGTGGTGTAGGTGTAGGGCAAGCCCAGCGCGGCCGCCACGCTGGTGAGAATCTGCCAGTCTTCCACCGCTTCACCCGGTGCGTTGATCGCCTTTGACGCGGCCTGCACCATGCCCTGGTCGTTGGTGTAGGTGGAGTCTTTCTCCACCCACGCGGCACCCGGCAGCACGACGTCGGCAATCTTCGAGAGCTCTGACTGCAGCACGCCCTGGTACACGATGACCGGCAAGCGGCCGGCCTTACGGGCTTCGAGCAACCAGGTCAGGTCGCCCATCGAACCATCGGGACCCGGATCGACGACGTAAAGCACGGTCACGCGGCCCTGGTCGATGGCGGTGCGCAGGCCCGAGAGGTCGGCATCACCTTCGCCGACCACGGCGAGACCGAGGTCGCGGGCGCCGTTGACGTTGGGCGCATCGATCGCGGGCACGCGGAACTTGGTATTTGCGGGCTGCTGCTTCTGGCTCCGCCGCCACGCCACGTGCACGTGCGCCGCGCCACCGTCGCCCTTGAGGTCTTCGGCAAGGCGCTTCAGCAGGAAGAGCTCTTCGTGCGACGCATGCGCCGAGGCCAACATGCGCACCGACGCGGGATCCTTGCGACCCGCGGCGTTCAGCAGGTCGCGCACGCGCATCAGAGCGTCCTTCCAGGTTGCCACCTGCTGCACGCCGTCCTTGGTCAGGATCATCGGCTTGCGCAGGCGCTGCTCACCTTCGACCCAGAGGTACTGGAAGCGGCCGATGTCACACATCCAGAACTCGTTAACCTCGGCGTTGTAGCGCGGCGTCACGCGCGCGAGTCGCGCGCCCTTGGCCCACTCGGGCTTGGCCTTGAGCCACGCCGTCGTGCTGCAGCCCTTCGAGCACAGCGTGCAGGTGGTGTCGACCGCGTGCGGGTTGTCCCACGGGCGCGAGCGGAAGCGGTACTGCTTGGTGGTGATGGCACCGACCGGGCAGACATCCATCAGGTTGCCCGAGAGCAACGAGTGCACGCCCTGCTCGTTGAAGGTAGCAATCTCGCTGCCATTGCCGCGGTTGATGGTGCCGATCTGCGCGTCACCATCCACTTCCGCCATAAAGCGGCTGCAGCGCGTGCACAGGATGCAGCGGTTTCGGTTCAGCATTAGCGTCGGGCCGAAGTCGACGTCGGCCTTCACGCCCTCGCCATCGAACGTACGGCGCGGAAAATCCATGCGGCTGGCGTCGTTGCCGAACGCATACGAGAAGTCCTGCAACGGGCACTCGCCGCCCTTATCGCACACCGGGCAGTCCAGCGGGTGGTTGATCAGCAAGAACTCGAATACGCCCTTGCGGCCTTCGACAGCCTCGGCGTCCTGTGTGTGCACCACCATGCCCTCGGCCACCGGGGTCGAGCACGAGGTCTGCAACTTGGCCATCTTCTCGATCTTCACGAGGCAGACGCGACACGAGGCGTCGATGCCGAGACCGGGGTGATAGCAGTAATAGGGGACCTGGATGCCTGCCTCGATGGCGGCCTTGAGGACCGACGTGCCCTTCGCTACGGACAACTGGCGGCCATCAATAGTCAGCGTGACGTTTTCCATGACTTTAGGATGATATCAGGGCTTGGGGGCTTGGGGGCCAAGCCCTCGTCTATCGTCGTTCAATCACCGCCACCGCGCCGCCGTCCTGGTTCACCTCGACCGACCGCAAGCCGCCGGCCAGTGGTAGGCGCTGCTCGGTGATCGCCTCGGTGAGGGTCACCAGGTGCTCAATCGTCTTGCCGTCGGTGTAGGTCACCGTCACCATTACCGGCACATCGAACACCTGGGCGGCCTGCTCGAACCGGACCACCAGGTCCTGCCCCTCCTGCGTGGAGCTGAACCGCAGATGAGGGATGGACGAGTCGTAAATCCAGCGCTCGAAGAATCGCTCGAGGTTGCGGCCGCTTTCGGCTTCCATGGCCTTGCGCAGGTCGTCGGTCCCGGCCTTCTTGAAACGGTTGTCGGCGTAATAGCGGCGCAGGCCGCTGAAGAAGGCGTCGTCGCCGATCAGCCGTCGCAACATGTGCAGCACAGCCGCGCCCTTGTTGTAGACCAGCGCGCGGAATACGCGGCTCTCGTTCTTGATGTGACCGAGGCGGTAGCCGAGATACACCGGGCCCTGGTCTGACACGTCCACGGCCCAGCGCCGGAACTGGCGGAGAATGTCGCGAAACGCCTCTTCACCGCGCCGCTCTTTCGCAAACAGCGCCGCGAAGTACTGCGCGAAGCCCTCGCTCAGCCACTGCTCGTGATAGTTTTTCCAGCCCACCGCCTGCCCGAACCACTGGTGCGCCAGCTCGTGGGCCATGAAGAATTCAGGGAAACCAGAGAAGGCCGCCGGGTCGTTGCGCCAGTTGTGCGCCGTGATCGGCGGCGGGTTGTTGATCATCGCGAAGTAGCCTGGCGCATGGCCGCCCGGCAACTCGTCCTCGACCATGGCGATGGTGATGCCGTCGTACGGAACATCACCCGTCAGCGAGGAGTACAGCCGCACGATGTCCGCCGCGAGCGCGACTGTGTCGCGCGACTTGGCTTCCTGGCGTTTGTTGGCATCAACCGCCAGCAAGACGGTGTTACGCGCACCAACCGGCGGAATCGCCCGAGCCTGCGCCTGGACCTTCTGAATCTGCTGCGCCAGGGAATCGGCCGGCACCGCGACCAGCGATCCGCGTCCTCCCGCTGGCGTGACGATGTCGAGGGCGACCGTCGCCGCGTCGACGCGGCTCATCTTGCTGACCAGCATGGCGAGGTAGCGCAATGGTTGGGGCGAGTTGAACGTGTACGAGACGCGCGGCACCGAACGGCCCGAGCCTTCAATCGTCGCGGGCGCTGCCGGCGTTGGCGAGCCGGCCTCGAGGACACCCGACGCCACCACGCCATAGTCCGCCGGCACGGTGATTCGCATGTGCGCGCTAGCAAAATCGGTCACCTGCGCCTGCGGATACCAATAGCTGCGATTGCTCAACAGCCACTTCGGCTCGGCGGGAACGAAGGGAAGGTCATCGGGTTGCGAGTTGCGCTGAACCTCGAGTGATTCGTCCTGGATGCTCGTGCGTGACAAGCGGCCCGAGTAATTCAGTGTGAGCGTGAGCGGAAAGTCGCGCGCCACCGGCGACGGCAGGTTGACCAGCACGCTGTTCTGGTTGCGCACGCGCAGGAACAGCAGCCGGCCGAGCTCGTCGCTCGTGATCGATGAAATGTTCAAGGTGTCGGCGAAGCGCAAGGTGAGCACGCCCAGCGAGTGCGACCTCACGCGCAGCTTGAGACGCGTGCGCCCTTCCATCCACTCCCGCTCCGGAAAATACTGCGCATCGATGTCGTAGTCGGTGACGTCGTAGTCGATCAAGTCGTCTTCATCGTAGAAGCGACCGCGGCTCGACAGCTTCTGCTCCGACGCATACACCGAGATGTTTCGGCGGCGTCCGCGCTGAAACAGCGTTACGTCCTCTGGCTCGCCGCTCGACCGCGCGTAGGTGAGTGCGTCGAACCGGCGGGTCCGCACTTCGGCGACGAAATCGCCATGCTGCGGCAGCAACGACCATACCTCCCGGCTCAGATCGCTCAGGTCGAGATTGAACGACTTCGCCACGTCCTCGTCGAAAATCGCCAGGCCGCGCCGCAGCGTGCGGACGTCCACCGGCACCGGCACGAGCATGTTCGCGGCTACCCGCTGCTCGAACTCGTAAGGGTTGAGCCGGACAAACGCCGTGGTGAACGGCGTCTCGAGCGTGTCGGTGCCTGCAAACAGCCGCAGCTGGCCCTTCTCCTCTTTCGGCGCTGGTTCGAACACCATGGTGCCGTCGCCGATCAGCACCAGCGCCGTGACCCCTTCCGCCGTCTCGGCCACGAACACATCTCCCTGGGGCAGCCGCAGCGTGAAGTCGATGGCCGAGAGCACCAGGTTGCGCGCGGTGAACTGCTTTCCGGACTGCAGTGACAGCCGATGCAGGCCGTCGATCGACGCCAGCCGGTCTTCGCTCTGGATGCGCCACGGCTGCCGGCCGATCTCGTCGCCGCGCGGACGCCGGATGTCGAGCCCCCATGTCGCAATGCGCCCGCGGCTGCCGGTCTCCTGGAACACCTCGAGCACCAACCGATAGCCCTCCCCTGGCAGCGACCCGGGCAGCGCCGACCGGTCGCGTTCCTTGACGACGACGCGGGTGATGCCTTGGGGGACCATGGCGTCGAAGAACTGCAACGACTGTTCGCGGTCGGCGGCCGGCGACAGCAGCGCCACCCATCGAACGCGGTCCATCGTCGAAATGGCGGTTTCGACTGCTTGTATGAAGGCTTGAACAGACAGTTCTTCAGCGTCTTGTGCCCGAGTGGGCACTTGTCCCGCGAGCGCGGGCGTGGCGCAGAAAACGATCAAGACAAGAAAGCGCGCAAGCATTGCAAACCAGGCCGGGTCCGGGATCCGCAGAATTCCTAGCCTACCGGAATCGCCAACCTGCTCAGAACCAAAACAGTGAGGTCGTCGGCGAGGCGCTGGTCCCGGCGATGGCGCTCGACCGCGTCGAACACCGCCCGCCCCAAGTCCCCGGCAGCGGATTGCTGGTAGGCGCCGGCATATAAGGCCAGGGTGCGTTCGAGTCCGGCCTCGTCGAACGGCGTGCCATCGGGACTTTCCGCTTCGGTGAGGCCATCGCTGTACATCAACAGGGCGTCGCCCGGCTCCAGTTGCACCTCGCCCGATTCGTACTCGCTGCCCTCGAACATGCCGAGCGCAATGCCGCCGCTCATCAGCCGTTCAATTGATCCATTTTGCCGGCGCAGCAGCGGCGGTGTCTGGCCGGCGTTGACGAACTCGAGCCGGCCCGTCGAAGGGGTGTAGGACGCGAGGAACAACGTGATGAACCGCGAGGCCGGGGCGTGGCGCGCGACCTGCAGGTTGAGGCGCCTGACGAGTGCCGGCAGGGGCAGGCCTTCGTCGACCAGCGTGCGGAGAATGGCCAGCAGCAGTGCCATGAGCAGGGCCGCAGGGCTGGCCTTCCCGGCGACGTCGCCGAGCGCGACGAGCACGGTGCCATCGGGTTGCGGCAGGATGTCGTAGAAGTCGCCGCCGACCGTGTTGGCGGGCTTGGTCAAGCCAAACGCTTCCACGCCCGGACCCGACCACGTGCCGTCAGGCAGCATGGCCTGCTGAATCTCGCGCGCCACTTCGAGGTCGCGCTTCAACGACAGGCGATCGGCCACCTCCAGCAGCACCAGCAGGTTCATCAGCAGGAAGCCGGCGAGCAGCCATAGCGTGCCGTCGCTGAAGATCGGTCCCGGCACCCGGATGTGCACGAAGAAGAGCGCGATCGGCACCGGCACGCTGAGCAGGCCAAACCCGCGGAACAGCTGGATGAGGCCGATTACCGCCAGCCCGAGCGACACGCCGTACATCAGCCGCCGCGCGGGCGACAGGCGCATGGCGAAAGCGAGGAAGAACCCCTGCGCGTATTTGACTGCCTTCTGGTACCACGGCAGGCCTTCGAGTTCGGCCGTGTTGATGCCCTTGGCGAAGAAGCGATAGGCCTCAGGCGTCTCCCGCGTAAACAGCTTCCCCAACTCGTCGGAGGTGAGGTCGTGGGTGTAACGCTTGAAGAATGCCTTGGGCATGGAACTGCGAATTGACTCTTAACTCGGACGTTAACTGATGACGCCGAGTTCCCGGCCGACCCTGGCAAACATATCCAGGGCGTACTGCAGGTCGTCTTTCGTGTGGGTGGCGGCCACAATCGTGCGTAAACGGGCCTTGTCGCGGGCCACCGTGGGGAAGCCGATGCTCTGGGCGAACACCCCTTGGGCAAACAGCGCGTCCGACATCTTCGCCGCCGTGGCGGCCGCGCCGACAATGACCGGTGTGATCGGGCTTTCGCTGAGGCCGGTGTTGAAGCCGAGCGACTGCAGGCCTGCCTTGAAAAACCGCGTGTTGTCCCACAACTGCGCAATCCACTGCGGCTCGCTCTCAAGCACGTCGAGCGCGGCAATGCAGGCGGCGGTCACCGCGGGCGGATGCGACGTGGAGAACAGGAACGGGCGCGCGCGGTGATACAGGAAGTCGATCAGCGCGCCGCTGCCAGCGACGTAGCCGCCGAGCACGCCCACCGCCTTCGACAGCGTGCCGACTTGGATGTCGACGCGGCCGTGGCACGTGAAGTGATCGACCGTGCCGCTGCCGTGCTTGCCAAACACGCCGCTCGCATGCGCGTCGTCCACCATCATGATGGCACCGTATTCCTCGGCGACCGTGCATAGCTCTGGCAGCGGGCCGAGGTCGCCTTCCATGGAGAAGACACCGTCGGTGATCAGGATCTTGCGTTGCGACGAGGGCAGGTCCTTGAGAATCTTGCGCGCGGCGTCGACGTCCTTGTGCGGGAATACCTTGATGGCGGCGCGGCTCAAGCGGCAGCCGTCGATGATGCTCGCGTGATTCAGTTCATCTGAGATGACCACGTCTTCCTTGGTCAACACTGCCGAGACCGTACCGGCGTTTGCGGCGAAGCCGCTCTGGAACACGACCACCGACTCGACGTGCTTGAACGCGGCCAGCCGGCGCTCGAGCTCCATGTGCATTTCCATGGTTCCCGAAATGGTTCGGACGGCACCCGAGCCGACGCCGAACTTTGCGACGGCATCAAGCGCGGCCTGCTTCAGCTTGGGGTGGGTGGCGAGACCGAGGTAATTGTTCGACGAGAGGTTGACGACCGACTTGCGATCAAAGGTGGCGCGGGCAGTGGCGGCGCCTTCAAGAATCCGCAGCTTGCGGTAGAGCCCTTGCTCCTTGAGTGACGTCAGTTCGGTGTCGAGAAACGCGAGGGGATCAGTGCGCATGGCAGTTAACAGTTGACAGTTGGTGGTTGAAAGTTTGCGGCTAGCGTATCGCGTATAGCGCGTCTTTGTCCGAGAACGATTCGAGCAGCCTGGCGCCGTGGGCGGTGAGCCAGCTCTGCACGTTGACCGCATCACCGGGGTGAGCGAATGCCGCGGGATGCAACACGACATGCGTGCTGCCCGAGTCGAGCAGCGACTGCCAGGACGCTTCTGGATTGACAGCGACGTTCTTCAGCCGTGCCACCCTGGCGTTGTAATCGGGCGGGAAGCTGCCGCTGTAGCCATTGGTGATTGGCTTCCAGTGAGCGGCGGCGTAGTAGACATAGCGAATTTCCCACGCGGCGTCGCCGAAGGGGAACTCGGTGATGGCCGACCCGACCGGCAGTGCGGCCACTCGGGTATACACGGGCGGGACGCCTTGGCCAGGGCTACGGCGCCCCAGGCCGGCGGTCGGGTAGACACGCGCGGGCGGCGTGGCTTCGTTCTGCGCCCAGGTGCGGTTCATCTCCATGGGAATCGCCGCGCCCTCGGTCAGGATCGCCAGACCAGCCAGGCCCATTGCGGCCGGGACTAAAGTCCCGGCTCTCCGAACGAGGATTGCCATGCCATAGCCGGCTAGGACGGCAAGAAAGAGCCCGGCGATCATCGCGTAGCGCGCGGGGACGCGCACACCGTTGAAACCCGGCACGTATTCGTAGAGCACGCCGTACAAGCCGAAGCCCGACACCAGCGCATCGCCGGCTTTTGGCTGAGGTCCGAGCGATAGCCACAACGCCAGCATGGTAGCGGCAGCGAAGAAAGTGATTGGCGAACGCGAAGCCCTTGCGGCCAGCGAACGAGTGCGTGGCGACACGACCAACAGCAGCATGGCCGCGATGGCGAACTGCCAGATCAAACGCTGCGGCGTGCGCGCGCGAATAGGCAGGCCGAGCACGACGACGTCGAACCCGCCGAAGATCACGGCACTGACCACGGCAATGAACTGCGTGACGACGGTGACGGCCAGCAGCCAGATCAGGACGCGACGGATTGGCTGGTAGGGCTGGTGTGGCTGGCTGGGCGGGGTTCCCCACAACAAGCCTGCGACCGCGACTAGCGCGAGCAGCCAGGGCACGAACCCGAGGAACGCTTCCCCTTCTCCGTGCGGGTAGTAGCGCAGGGCCTTGCCAAAGAGCCACACGTTCTCCGACGCCGTCACGTAGGACCAGACGTTGGCCGAGAACTGCACGACCTCACTGAATGGCCGCTGAAAGCCAAACTCCCGTTGCGCCTGCGCATACGGCAGCAGGAACGGCAGCGTCAGAACCAGGGTGCCACCGGCCGCCGCGATCAGACCGATCCAGGTGCGCACGGTGCGAAGGGTGCCAAGGGACCACATGCGATGGATCACGAACAGTGGCGCGAACGGCGCGAAGTAAAGCAGATAGTAGCCGCACGACCAGTTCTGCAAGACGAGGGCGCCCGTACCCAACAACAGGGCGCGGTAGGCCGGGACCCGGCTTCCGGGATCCGGGACCAGGGTGATAAATCTATTCAGTCCCCACAGTGCAAACGGCATCCACTGCGAGCTCATCACTTGCAGGTGGGGGACTGCCGAGATGCGGTAGGGCAGAAATCCGTAGACCAGTCCGGCAATGAATGCGGCGCGGCGGTCGCCCGTGAGGTCGTAGACGAGCAGGTAGGTGCCGAACGCCGACAGTGCAAACGTCGAGACGAACAGCAGGTTGTAGCAAAGGATGATGTTGCCGGTGAGCCAGTAGACCGGAAGAATCTGCAGCACCTGTCCGAACAAGTGTTCCGACAGCGACAACGCCAGTGGTGACGGATGAAAGATGTTGGCGTCCCAGAACTGCGTCCAGCTGAGGGTGCCGGTCAGCAGTTGGGGCACATGATCAGCCCCCCACGCCAGGATCCACATGTTGAGAAGCGAGTCGCCGAGGTCGCCGGGTACGTCGCTACCCAGGCCGAGTACCAGCGGCCAGGTGAGGACGAGTGAAATTACGGAATACGTAAGAAACGCGAAAAGTGAAGCAGGTTGACTTTTCACTCAGCCAGCACCAGCTCCTCGAACAACACTTGGAGGATTGCTGCGGTCGGCACGGCGAGCAGCGCCCCCGGCAGGCCGAGCAGCGAGCTGCCGATGATCAGCGCCACGATCACCGTGATGGCGCTCAAGCCGACCTGCTGGCTCATCACCTTGGGCACGAGGAAGTTATTCTCGACGATCTGTACGCCCCAGCAGAACAGCGCCACCGCCAGCCCCAGTCCCGGCGACACCGTGAAGGCGACGGCGACGGCGGGAATGGCCGCGAGCAGCGGGCCGACCATGGGAATCATCTCGCCGACGCCGGCGATCACCGCCAGCACGAAGAAGTACGGCACACCCAAGGTGGCAAGCCCAATCGCCGACGTGATGCCAATGATGAAGCCCAGCAGAATCTGGCCGCCCAGCCAGGCGCTGATCTTCACGGCCATCAGCTCGCTGACGTTGGACACCCGCTGCCGCTGCGAGGGCGGGAACAGTCTTACGAACAGGTTGAACAGACGCTCAGAGTCAACCAGTAGATAAAAGGTGAGCAGCAAGATGGTCACCAACCCGAACACGCCGCCGACAATGCTCCAGATCGCGGCGAGCACCGTGGTGACGGCATCGGTGCTTCCCGCCGGCGCCTGCTTCAACAGCTCTGCGTACGACGTGCCCGGTGGCACCAGGCCCCACTCCACCAGCTTCAGTTGCAGCAGCTCGAGCCGGGCCGGCAAGTCGGTCCACAGTTGCTGCGCCTGCGCGATCAGGGGCGGCACGACCGCGGCCGCCAACGCCGCCAACAGGCCGAGCACAGTGGCATAGATCGCAAGAATGGCCGCCCCGCGCGGAATGCGCCGCTTGCCGGCCAGCAGAATCCGCCGGCGCTCGATTATGCGCACGAGGGGCGCCAGGCCAGTGGCGAAGAGCGCGCTGACGTAGAGCAGCAGAATTTCCGAGCGGACCTGGTACAGCCCCCACATCAACATCACCGCCGCGGCGGTGCAGATGACGGCGTAACGCACCATCGCGCGCACGTCGTCAGGCGCCAAGAAACTCTCTCGTAAACGCCGCCACATCGTCGTAGATCACGCCGAGCTCCGTTGGCGACGCCAGGAACACGATGCGGAAGAAGCCATCTTCGGGCGCGGTGCCGAATCCGGAGCCGTAGACGCACAGGATGCCCTTGGCCCGCAGCAGGCCGAGTACGAAGTCAACGTCGGTCTTGCCCGGCGGCAACTCGACCTTCGGCATGGCGTAGAAGGCGCCGCGCGGCGCCACGCACGAGATACCGGGAATGGCGTTCATGCGCGCGGTGGTCAACTCGGCGCGCTCGCGCAGTTGGGTGCGGAACGACACCTGGTGCGATCGATCGCCAGTCAGGGCCGCGGTCACGGCGAACTGCATCGGGCCGGGACTGCACAGTCGCCCGTCGGCGAGTTTTTTGATGGCGGCCAATGCGGGATCGAGACGCGACGACGAGCCCACGGCCATCCAGCCGGCGCGCCAGCCTGGCGCGAGATATGCCTTCGACAAGCTCGAATACGAAATGATCGGTGCCGCGTTGTCGAGGGCCGCCATGGGCGGCACGGCGCCGTCGTAGGCGAGGTCGCCGTAAACTTCGTCCGCGAGAATGACCAGGCCGTGCTCCTCGGCCAGCGCGATGAGCGCCCGCCGCATCGATTCCGGATAGATCGCGCCGGTCGGGTTGTTCGGGTCGATCACCACCAGCGCGCGCGTCTTTGGGTTGATCAGGCTGCGGATGTGATCGAGATCCGGCATCCACTCGCGAGTGTGATCGGTGCGGTAATACGCGGGCTGCGCGCCGATCTTCGCAAGCACGGCCGTGTAGAGAGGATAGGTGGGCGACGGCACCAGCACCTCTTCGCCTTCATCAACAATGCCGGTCAGCGCCAGCTCAATGCCTTCAGACGTGCCCGAGGTAATCAGGATTCGATCGGCCGAGACTTTGACGCCGCGCGCCACGAAGTCCGCGGCCGCGGCGTCGCGCGCGTCCGCAATGCCCGGCGAAGGCGTGTAGCCGTTGTGCCCATCGCGCATGGCCTTGGCAACCGCCTCGATCAAGTGCGGCGGCGTTTGAAAGCCGAACTGATTCGGGTCGCCGATGTTCAGGTAGCGGACCGCCATTCCAGCCTGTTCGACCTTCTCCGCTTCGCTCACGATGTTGCGGATGGCGT
This sequence comes from Acidobacteriota bacterium, assembly GCA_031364805.1. GTDB lineage: Bacteria > Acidobacteriota > Vicinamibacteria > Vicinamibacterales > UBA2999 > 12-FULL-67-14b. Next base: position 17,058 of record JANLWW010000087.1, on the reverse strand, counting down.
AAGTGAAGCGGTCGACGCGCTTGGCAGTACGAATTGGTCCGGAGGTGACTGGCATGAGCGACGATCTTACCTCCCGGGCGCCATGTAATTGCTACATGGTTACATTCATTTGGGAAATCCTCTACCTCAACCCTATTGGTTAAAGTGCTGACTACAAATGGTTTATAAGTTTGGCAAGGAACGTGGATATAGAGCGGGCATGCGGCGGTTCCTCCTAGCCTTCGCGATGATGACCCAACCAATTTCTGGCTGGGCGCAGGAGGCCGTCGAGAAGCAGGCAACGTTTCGTTCGGGAGTTGATTTAGTCACAGTGAGCGCGACGGTGCGCAACAACAAAGGAAAGCTCGTGACCAACCTCAACAAACAGGATTTCGAAGTGATCGACCGCGGCGAGCGCCGCGCGATCAGCGAGTTCCGGTCCGAGCGGGCGCCGTTGAGCCTGGCGATTCTGTTCGACGTTAGCGGCAGCATGGATATCGCGGCTCGCGCGACCGCTGCCAAATTTGCGGCCTTTCATTTGTTGTCCTCGTTGGACGAAGGCCGCGACGAAGCCGGGCTGTTTGCTTTTGACAGCCGGCTACGCGAGGTGGCCCCGTTTACGGTCGATACGCGTGCCCTAAAGGGTGCGCTGGGGGAGGTCGATCCATTCGGGGCCACCTCGTTACATGACGCTATTTCAGCGGCAGCCGAGCGGGTGTCAACCCGGCCGGCGGCTCGCCGCGCAGTGGTAGTGCTGACAGACGGCATCGATACGTCGAGCCAGCTGACGCCGGCGCAAGTATCAGCAAAGGCAGCAGCCATCGACGTGCCCGTCTACATCATTGCCGTGGTGTTGCCGATCGACGACCCGGGCTCCGACCGCGCCACGCCAGGCTCAAAGCGCCAGGCACCCGCGTCGGTGGGCACCATTGAAGACCTCGCGCGCTGGACCGGCGGTGCACTGCACTACAGCAGCACATCGGCTTCGGCCTTCAAGGCCGCGCGCTCGGTAATCGACGAACTGCGCCATCTGTATTTGATTGCGTTCGAGCCCGGCGCAGCTCCAGGGTGGCACCCTCTCGAGATTCGGACGTCGCAGAAAGACTTTGTTGTGCGGACCCGTGGCGGCTACCTCGCCGGGCCTGGCAGTCGGTAGTTGCAGGCGTAGTAACTTTATTTTAAGGAGAGATGATCATGCGTAACTCCCTGTTTATCGTCGGTGTTTTCGCGGTGGCGTTGAGCGTCGCGCCAGCGTGCGCGACCAAGAAGTTCGTGCGCACCTCGGTTGGTGAAGTCAACGACAAGGTCGGCACGATGGGCAAGTCGCTCGAAGAAACCCAGGAGCGCGTCCGGACCGCCGAAGGCCGGATCGGCGAAGTAGACTCCAAGGCCGGCATGGCCGCTGACGCCGCGTCGAAGGCCAACGCCGCTGCTGCCGAAGCCGCCAACCGTGCGACCGAAGTCGGCACGACCGCCGAGCGACGCGCGTCCGGCATTGAAGCTGAAACCCGCAAACTGATCTTCGAGACCGTGCTCAGCGAAGACCGCGGCCAGTTCAAGCTCGGCAAGGCTGAACTGCCGGAAGATGCCACCGCTGCCATCGATACCATGGTGAACACGCTCAAGGCCGACAAGAAGGCCGTCTGGGTGGAAATCGAAGGCCACACCGACAACGTTGGCGACGCGAAGTACAACGAATCGCTCGGCCTGATGCGCGCCGAAGCCGTGAAGCGTTATCTCTACGAGAAGCACCAGGTGCCGCTGCACAAGATCAACGTGATCAGCTACGGCGAACAGAAGCCAGTCGCGCCGAATAAGACTCGCGACGGTCGCGCGCAGAACCGCCGCGTTGTGATCAAGGTCCTCGCGTAAGACTCCGCTCGACACCCCGCCGGGAACCACTTCCTGGCGGGGGTTTCACCTCGTTCTGAGGTACACTTTTCCCGCCTCATGAAGCTCAGCGTCGTGATGCCTGCGTACAACGAGCAGGCCACTATCCGCACCATCGTTGCACGCGTTCTCGCCGTGGACCTCGGCCCCGTCGAAAAGGAACTCGTGATCGTGGACGATGGGTCCAAGGATGGGACGCGGGACATCCTCAAAGACCTGGATGGCAAGGACGGCGTTCGGGTCTTGTTCCAGCCGCACAACCAGGGCAAGGGCGCTGCGGTGTGGCGGGGCATTCGCGAATCGACCGGCGACATGGTGATCATCCAGGACGCCGACCTCGAGTACGACCCCAACGAATATCCCGTCTTGATCCGGCCGATTCTCGATGGTCAGGCCGACGTGGTCTATGGCTCGAGATTCCTCGGCCACGCGCGCGGTCATCGGGTGCTCTACTTCTGGCACTCGGTCGGCAACCGAATGCTGACAATGCTGTCCAACATGTTCAGCGACTTGAATCTCACCGACATGGAAACCTGCTACAAGGTGATGGTTCGCCAGTACGCTGATCGCCTCGACCTGCAGTCGAAGGATTTTGGCATCGAGCCGGAGATCACCCAGAAAATGGCGGCGATGCGTGCTCGCATCTACGAGGTGCCCATCTCGTACAACGGCCGCACCTATGAAGAGGGAAAGAAGATCGGCCTGAAGGATGCCTTCAAGGCGGTTTACACCATCCTCCGATTCTGGGGATGGACGCCGAAGGCTTAGCAGACCAGGTCTTGAGGTCTTGGCTTCTTGAAAAGCCCCAAGTCCTCAAGACCCCAAGCCCTCAAGTCCTTACTAGGGAACTCGCACTACCTGTCCGCGGATTTCTCCGCCGGGGTTGTTCGTGCTGTGGATGTTCGCGTAGACGTTGCCGAGCATGAGCGCCTGGAGAAAGTCTTCCCAGGAATTGATGCCCTGCGCCGCGCGCGGGACCAGGTCGGTTGCCGACGCCGTGCCGGTGACCCCAAAGTCGTTTGAGATATTGGCGGGGATGGTGAAGTTGACCACGACCGGCCCGGCGACGCCCGGCGCGCCGACATGGAAGTGTCCTGCCGTCGTGCCCACCGGCATGTTGAAGACATCAACCCGGTAGGTGACCACGCCGGTCGCCTGGTTCAGCGAGACGGTCGCCGTGCCGGCCGAGCCCGTGACGACGCCAGGCACTTCGTTACCACCCGACAGTGCCGCGGTAAAGTTCAAGGTCTGGGCCTGCGCCTGGGTGGAAATCATCAGCGCGAACACGCCCGCCATCGTTAGAGTAAGTACACGTTGCATCTCAATCGCTCCTTTTTCGCCGAGGAAAAGCATGGCGCGTTATCGCATAAGCAGGATGTGCGCCAACGGACAATCACTTATTCATCAGTATCTTACCGCCAAGGCCTGACTGCCACTAATTACGCGGACCGAAAGGCATTACGAGCCGCGTATGCTATCGGCTGATATGGAAGTGTCCGGGAAGGTCGTTCTGATTACCGGCGGCAAGCGCATTGGCGCGGTCGTGGCCACCACGCTGGCGCAGGCGGGTGCCGACGTGGCCATGGTCTACAACCGGTCGCGCGCGGAGGCTGACGAGACGGTTGCGGCCGTGCGCGCGTTGGGCCGCAGGGCGGTGACGGTGCAGGCCGACGTCTCGAGCGAGCACGACTGCGCGCAGGCGGTTGACGCGACCGTGGCTGAACTCGGCCGACTCGACATCCTGATCAACATGGCGTCGCTGTACGGTTCGAAGCCGTTCGACCAGTTGACAGCCGCGGATTGGGATCGCCAGATGTCGGTGGACTTGCGTGCGACGTTCTTGTTTTCGCGCGCGGCGGCGTTGGTCATGAAACGGGTGGGCAGCGGCCGCATCATCAACTTCGCCGACTGGGTGGTCGCGAGCGGACGCCCGCGCTATCCGGGCTTCCTGCCCTATTACGTCGCCAAGGCCGGCGTGCAGGCGCTGACCGAAGCGCTCGCGCTCGAACTGGCGGCGGACCAGATTCTGGTTAACGCGATTGCACCCGGACCGATTCTGGCGCCTCCTGACATGAGCGCGAAAGAAAGCGAGTCGGTGGTGCAGAATACACCGCTTGGACGCTGGGGCGGTGAAGTCGAGATCGCCAAGGCCGTGATGTTTCTGGTGCAGTCGGATTTTGTCACCGGTGAAACTATTCGCGTCGACGGGGGGAGGCACATCAAATGACCGCCTGGGAACCATCGTTTCGCGCGTCGCTGGCCGATCGTGTCGATCGTCTAACCGCCGACACCAAGCCGTTGTGGGGCAAGATGAACGCGAGCGGCATGCTCGCGCACGTGAACGACAGCTACCGCATGGCGCTCGGCGACCTCTACGTGAAATCGAAGAACCTGCCGCTGCGCTTCACGCCAATCAAGCAGTTGATCATCTACGCCGCGCCGTTTCCGAAGGGCGCGCCGACGGCGCCGGAGCTGATCGCGCGTTGTGCAGGCGCCTGCATCGAGGACGAGCACAAGGCCTACGCCGAATTGCTGTCGCGCCTGGCGGCGGTCACGCCCGCAACCAAGCTGCAGGATCACCCGGCCTTCGGCCGGCTGACGCACCGCGCCTACGGCGTGTTGATTGCGCGGCACACCGACCATCATTTCCGGCAGTTCGGCCTGTGATTCGCGGGCGAGACGTCCCGCGCCTTAAAGGCTTCAGCGATGCGGTCTCCGGTTTCGCGCTGACGGCTACCTCAGCGGACGGACACGCGCGAGAAGGTTTCCTTCATTGACGCCAGGGCGCCGGTAAGCTCTTCGCGGCTGCGGCCGGTGCAGAAGCGCATGTAGCCTTCGCAATCGGCACTGAAGTCGACACCGGGGACACAGCCAATGCGGGCGTGCTTGATCAGGTGTTCGGCCATCGCCCATGACAGCGAGTCGCCGGTAATGCCGGCGTCTTTTGCCCAGTCGGCGTTGATCTTCACGAAAGCGTAAAACGCGCCATCGGGCGGGTCGCCCGTAAACACTCCGGGCGCCGCCTCCCCGAGCCCCTGGTAGAACAGGTCTCGACGGACCTTCAGCTCGGCGCGGAACTCGGTGATGCAGTCCTGCGAGCCCTCGAGCGCGCCGACGGCCCCGTACTGTGCAATCGACGAGACGTTGCTGGTGGTGTAGAGCACAATCTTGAGCGCGCGGGCGCGCAACAGCTGGTCGCGAATCGCGTAGTAACCAACCCGCACGCCGGTGATCGCGTACGACTTGCTCATGGTGTAAACCGGGATGGTCCGCTCGTACATGCCCGGCAGCGACGCAATGCTCACGTGTTCGCCGGTGAACAGCAGGTCCTCGTATGCTTCGTCTGAAATCACCCACAGGTTGCGCTCGCGCGCGATGGCCGCCAGCCGCTCGATGTCGGCGCGGGTCAGAATGCCGCCCGTCGGATTGTTGGGCGAGTTCAGGTAGAGCACGCGGGTCTTCGGCGTGATGGCCCTCTCGACTTCGTCGATGTCCCAGCGCCAGCCCAGGTGCTCGTGCAACGGCACCTGCACCGGCACGCCGCCCGCCGCCTGGCAGATTGCCATAGTGGGCGGCCATTCCGGGCCTGGCACAATCATCTCGTCGCCCGGCTCGAGCAGGGCGTGCATGACGGCGTAAAGGCCGTGCGTGCCGCCGTTGGTGATCACGATCTCATCGTCTGATTCGATCGGGATGTGATTCTTGTTGCGCATCTTCTCGGCGACGGCCTTGCGCAGCTGAGGAATGCCGGGCGTGGGCAGGTAATGAGTGCGATTGTCGACCATGGCCTTGGCCACGGCCGCCTTGAACGTCTCAGGCGCGTCAAACGAGACGTCGCCCTGATCGAGCCGGAACGGATCCTTGACGGTGTACATCATGTCGCGGATGCGGACGATGGCTGACACCGGAACGGAGTCGTAGAATTTACCCATAAGCTTCTATTGTAAACGCTTGCGGGCTGTTCTTCAGCGCGACGCAGCCGTGACGCCAGCCTTGTCGAGAATCGCGGTCAGCGTGGCCGCCGTCTTCCTGGTGGGCAAGTTACTGACGTAGAAATGCCTCGCGCCAAGCTCGATCAGCGATCGGATGGTACGAGCGCACACATCGATCGGCGTCGCGCCGGTGGCGAACTCCGCCTTCAACTTCTCGACTGGCACCGGCAGGAACTGGCTGAGCATCTCGAGCGTCTTGGTGTTGGCGCTGCGGTAATAGAACACGCCGAACACGCCCGGCATGGCTAATCCGCGTTGACGGCCGGTGGCGAGGAACGCGTCGACCTGGTCTGCCTGGTGGTGCGACACGATCTGGGTCAGGTAAAAGTCCGCGTTGACGTTTCGATCCAGCAGGAATTCCACTTGCCCTTGCGGATTGGCGGTGGGGTTGGCCCAGCCGCCCAGTTCCAGTCCCGGGTGCCGCTCGCGAATGCGCTGCCGCAACTGCCACGCGTGTTCGAGGCACCGCGGCCGGCCGACGTGCTTGTCGCCACCGAGCACGACCAGCGAGGGAAAGCCGCCTTGCACGGTCTGGTCGGCGTACGCCAGACAGAAATCCAGCGAGTGCTTGGTGGTGAGGAACGGGATGATCTGGTGGCGGCCAACGGTGTCGCCCAGGTTGTTCACCAGGTGGCGCAGGTTGTTTTCTTCCTGCGCGCCGACCGCGCTGTCGGTGAGCATCACGCGCACGTCGTGCCGCGTCAGCGACCGGATGGCGTGGTAGGTATCAATCCACGCGTCCATGCCATCCGCCGATTCGAGCTCCGCCCTGGGCGGGCGTAACTCGACGGCAATCACGCTGGTGGACTCGCCGCGCAGCTGCGAGAGGTAGGAAGACAAGCCTTACTTTTGATCCTTGATCTTGTAGCCGGCCGGTACGGCGAACACGTCGGCGGCAATCGTCGCGGTATCGACCGCCTGCACGGTGCTGGTGGTACCCATGTTCCCCATCTTCGCCAACACGCCGGCCATCGGGCCTTCGCCGCTCATCTTCATGTTGGTTTCCATCTCGTACGGGATGCCGCCGGTCGCCGCCAGCTGCTTGTACATCTCCGCCATCGCCTTGGCTTGCCCCGGCTGGCCCTTGGCGCCGCGCGGGTCGCTGAAAATCCAGCCTTTCTCGATGGCGCCCTTGTAGAAGTTGAGGTATTCGGCCGTGCCGGGCGCGCCCTTGACGATCCACACCGGACCGCTCATGACCACGTTGATTTTCATGCCGCCGCCAAGCATCGCCGGCACGCTCACTTCCATGTCGTAACCGGTGGCGCTCTTGCCGAGCAGCTGCTTGGTCTGCCCGTTCGGCTTAATCGCCGCCTTGATGCCGCCGGCGTCAACGCTCTTGGTCATGTTCGAGCCGAACGCCTGCATGTCCCACGCATCGGCCTCCTTCTTCTTGGAATCGAAGGAGTAGAGCCGCTGGTTGTCGACGTCGAAAATCATCGTGCTGGTGGTGTCACCCATCACGGTGTCGGTCCGCATCTTGTTGCCCTTGACGTAAGTCGTGGTGACCATGTCGGTCGACATGCCCATGCCCTTGCCGCTGGCTTTGGCCTTGATAGTCACGTCGGCAAACGAAGGAGCCGCAAAACCCAGGACCAGCAACGCTGCGATGGTGAGCCGTTTCATGTCTGTCATCTCCAAGGGCAAGTCTATTGTAGGGTCAGACCCCACTCCTAACGCTGCGTAGCCGTCGTGCGGGGCTTCGCGCCCTTGCCCCACTCGTTGGCCCAGTTCAGCATCTCCGCCACGGTATGCAGCACCGATTCCCGGGCGACGTAGCCGTGCGCCTCGTGTGGCAGCGTCACGTAGCGAACGGTGCCACCATGACCCTTGAGCGCGCGATAGAAACGCTCTGACTGAATGGGATAGGTGCCCGCGTTGTCGTCGGCCTCGCCGTGCATCAGCAGAATCGGCTCGTTGATGCGGTCGGCGTGATTGAACGGCGACATCCGCGAGTAAAGCTGCGGCGCCTGCCAGAAGCTGCGCTCTTCGTTCTGGAAGCCGAACGGCGTGAGCGTCCGGTTGTAGGCGCCGCTGCGGGCAATGCCGGCGCGGAAGATGTCCGAGTGCGCCAGCAGGTTGGCGGTCATGAACGCGCCATAACTGTGTCCACCGGCCACCACGCGCTCCGGATCGACAATGCCCATGGCCGCGGCCTTGTCGACGGCAGCGCGCGCGCTGGCGACGAGCTGCTCGATGTACGTGTCGTTCGCCGTCTCGCCTGGTCCGACGATTGGCATCTTCGGGTCGTCAATCACCGCGAAGCCCTGCGTCAGGAACAGCATGTGCAGCGTACCCCAACCGGGCGTGGTGAACCGGTGCGCCGAGCCGGTAACCTGGCTGGCCATTTTCGGATCCGCGAACTCCTGCGGATAGGCCCACAGCAGCGCCGGCAGGCGGCCCTGGGCAGGCGTCCACCCCGGCGGCGTGTGAATGGTCGCGCGCATCTGCACCCCGTCGGCGCGCGTGTAGGTGACCATCTCGGATTTCACGCCCTTGAGCGGCGGCGCCGGATCGGCATACGCCGACAGCGGCCGGCGCGAGTTCGACTCGCGGCCGCGCACGTAGAAGTTGGGGGCCTCGCTGCGCGTTTCGAAGCGTGTCACGAACTTCGAGCCATCATCCGACAGCAGTCCAAGCACGGTCTCGTAGCCGCCTTCTTCGGTCTGGAAAATTCGCTCCTTCGCGCCGGTCTTGATGTTGACCTTGTCGAGGAAGGGGTGATCTCCCTGCGGCGACGAGCCAACGCCGGTCAAATAGACGCTGTCACCGCTCTGCAGCAACGCGTCCACGTTCGAGCCGCGCGGCTGGCGAACCGGCGTGCCGGCATTGGCGTAGGCGTCTTCGGAGCTGCGTTCCCACAGCTTGCGCAGGGGCGCGCCCGGAGTGTCGATCACCGAGGTGCGCACGGCGCGGGTGTCGCGATTGGTTTCGTTGAGCCACGCCGCGCCGGTGCTGGTCCAGGTGATGTTCTGGAAGCGGTACTCCGTGCGGGTGAGCTCCACCGGCGTCAGCGCAAACGGCGCAACCCACGTCATCACCTTGTCGCGATGCGGCACGGTGGTCTTCGGGTCGCCGCCATCGAGCGATTCCGCCCAGGCCAGCGTCGCCGGCTGCGTCGGGTGCCAGCGCCAGCTGCGCGGACCCTGCAACACGCCGCCACGCGGCACGTTGTCACCGAGCGGCAAATCAGCCACCACTTTCACCAGGGCGCCGCGGCGATCCCAAATCTCGGCCGTCGTAGGGAAGTCGTCGTAGCGGACCAGCCACGAGAACGGCCGCTTGATTCGCGCGACCAGCGTGAACTGCCCATCGGGTGACGGCCGGAACTCGGTATACAGGGCGGGGCGCCCAATCGGCGAGCGCTGGCCCGTGGCCGCGTCCACGGTCGCGAGCTGGCTCGTGCCATAAAACTCGAACAACGCCTCATCGTGCGCGCTGCTCAACATGTCCTGCACGGTCGGCGTCGGCGCCACCCGCCCACGGCTCTCCTGCACGTTGGGGCCGGCCGGTGCTTCGGGCAGCGCCGGTGCGGCGCCGCGGCTGGCATTGGTAAACGCGCACAGCAACGACCCGCCCTCGCCAATCCAGTTGCAGGGCGCGCCGAACACCGAGTTCAACTGCGCCGGCGTCACCGCCTTGGCCTGCCCCGTGGCGGTCTCGCCAATCCAGAGCTCGACGCCGTTGTCACGCATATGCGTGAACGCGAATCGGCGCCCGTCCGGCGAGAAACCAATCCACGAAATCACCGGCTTGGGCGGCAGCGTGACCTTGCGCTCGCTGCTATCAGCGATCACCTTCAACGTCAGGTTGCGATATCGCGCATTGGACCGGTGCGGCGCGTTGGTCCTGGGGTTGATGCGGACGCCCGCCAGCCGCAACATCGGCTGCGCCAGTTCGGCGATGGTCGGCATGCTGGTCCGTTCGAGCAGCGCCACCACGTCGCGCGCCGGGCTGAGCTCGGCAGTCGGCGGCGGCGGCGCATCGAGAATGTCGACGATGGCCTTGGGGGGCAGCAGGTAACCCGACGCGGCGGACTGCTCGGGCGCTTGGGCAAGCACCGCGATCGACCCGGTAAAGACGAGGGTGGCAAGAGCAAGGAGTCGATCACGCATGGCAGGTTCCCTCCGAACCGTCCAGATTCTACCGCTTGTCCTTCAGCAACGCTTAAACCTCTGCGGCGCAATACCTCAAACGGTTAGGCGTGTTCAGGGCCGGCCTGCCGCCAGACCCGCGGCCCGGCCGGTTGCCCAGGCCCAGGCGAAGTTGTGGCCGCCGATTGGGCCGAACGCGTCGAGCATCTCACCACAGAAATAGAGGCCGGCGCAGCGGCGGCTCTCGAGCGTGCGCGGCTCGACCTCATCGAGCGCGACGCCGCCGCCCGTGACTTCGGCCTTCTGGTAGCCCTCGTCGCCGGCCACCGGCAGCAGGTACGACGTGAGGCGATCGATCAGCGATCGCCGTTCGCTGCGGCGCAAACCACTGGTGCGCCGTTCGAGCGGCACACCGGACTCGATCATCAGGCGCTCAGCCAGGCGCGCCGGCACATGGCGTGCGACCAGCGTCGATACCAGCGCCGACGGTCCGTCCAGGACAGATTCCCACGCTGCGACGTCGAGCGGAGACCACTGCGCGCGAACCGCCACCGACCTGTCCGCCACGGCCTGTCGCGCGACGGCGGATGACGCCGACGAGCTCACCAGGGGCGCAGATGATGCAGGTCGAAATTGACGGGTCACGGTGTGGGAGATGTCGAGCACGCTCGGGCCGCTGTAACCGCGATGCGTGAACAGGAAGCCACCGGAGGTCTCGATTGTGCGCGAGCCACTCTTGGCGCGTAGCCGCACCTCTAACGACACGCCCGACAGCGACGCGTGCCCTGCCGTCGAAGCGCCAAGCAGCGGTGTCAGCGCCGGGTAAGTCGGGATCATGCGATGACCGAGCACCTCCGCGACGCGCAACCCCAGTCCGTCGCTCCCGGTCGCCGGCACCGACAGTCCTCCGGTGGCCAAAATGACACGTGAGGCATCGATGTCGCCATTCGCGGTCTGCAGCGTGAAGCCAGACGCCGTCGGCTGCATGTTCGTGACACTCGTGCCGAACTGCATGCGGACGCCTCGCGCGCGCGCGAACGCGACCAGGCCGTCGCGAATATCCCTGGCGCGGTTCGACTGGGGAAACAGCTTGCCTGACTCTTGCTCCAGTGCCAGCGGAATGCCGAGGTCGCCCTCGAAGAAGGCGCGCTGTTCGTGCAGCGGCCACGAGCGCAGCATGGCGCGCAGCAGGTGCGCCGGCGAGTCGGTGACGAACCGCTCAGGAGCCAGCGCCGACGGCAGCACGTTGCAGCGTCCGCCACCGCTGATCAAGATCTTGCGGCCGCCATCGGCCGTGCGTTCGATCAGCGTGACTTTAGCGCCGCCGGCCGCCGCGAACGCCGATGCGACGAGGCCTGCCGCCCCGCCGCCGATCACAGCCACAGACGCAGGGGTCACACCAGGGTCACAGGTTACGCTGATCTTAAAGGTTCCGTTCTCACGCCATCATCGAAATAGGCTGTCAATCGTTACGTGGATGATCGGGCCCAGGTTGAGCGCGCGAATCGGCGCCTCGATCATTTTCAGATCGCCGACGATCACCACGGCCATTCTCTCCGGCTGGACGAAGCGAGCCGCGGCGCGCTGCAGGTCGGCGGCCGTGACCGCCGTCACCCCAGGCACAAAGTTGCTGAAGGTGGTCTCGGGCAGGTTGTAGACGACCAGCTCTTCGAGCTTGCGCGCCATGTCGCCCGTGGTCTCAAACTCGCCCGGGAATGCAAGCGCGACGTAGTTCTTGGCCTTGGCGAGTTCGTCGGCGGGCACCGGCGTGAGAATGCCGTTCAGCTCGTTGAAGAACTCGCGAAGGGCGTCCGCGGTCTTGTCGGTCTGAACGCCGGCGGCGGCCACAAAGGGGCCGGCCGACAACCGCATGTCGAACCCGGAGCTGGCGCCGTAGGCATAGCCGTTTTTCTCGCGCAGGTTCTGGTTCAAGCGCGAGGTGAACGATCCGCCAAGCACGGTGTTGAGCACTTCGAGCACCGCATAGTCGGGCGTCGATCTCGCCACCCCGACCCAGCCAATGCGAATCTGTGACTGCGCGGCCTCAGGCTTGTCCACCAGGTAGACCTGACGCTTGCCAAGCTGTGGCGCGTTGGGCACTTCAGCGACCAGGGCGGACATGCCGTCCGATTTCCATCCGCCAAAGGCCTTTTCGAGCATCGGCATCGCCGATGCCGCGGTCAGGTCGCCGACGACCAGCAACGTCGCGTTGTCGGGACGGAAGTGCGAGCGATAGAACGCCTTGAGGTCGTCAACCGTCAGCGCTTCAATGGCCGCGGGCAAGCCGTTGGCCGACGTGCCGTACCGGTGGGTGGGCCCAAACACCACGCGCGGGAAGGCCAGCTGCACCAGCGCGCCGACGTTATCGCGCGCCTGGAGCAAGCCGGTGAGGCGCTCCTTGCGCAGGCGATCGAGTTCAGCCACCGGAAAACTCGGCCGCAGCGCGACGTCCGACATCAGCGGCAGCGCTTCGGCGAGCTTCGACACCGGCACCGACATGCGGACGGCGGAAGAATCGAACGAGCTGGCCGTCGACAGGTTGGCGCCGAGAAACTCGATCGCGTCAGCCAGGTCGAGCGACGAGCGCGTGCCCGCGCCTTCGTCCAGCATCGCGGCCGTGAGACTGCCGACGCCGTACTTGCCAATGGGATCGGCGGCGCTCCCCGAGCGAACGATCAAGTTAATCTGCGCCAGCGGCACTTCATGGTGCTCGACGAGCCACACCGCCAGGCCGTTCGACAATTTATGCTTCTGGATAGCTGGCAGCTTGAGCGTCGGCGCCGGGCCAATCGCGGGCGGTTGCTTGCGGTTGGCTTGTTGCGCGGACAGCGTGACCGACGCCGCCAGCGCGCAGAGGAGAATCAGCGTCCTGTTCATTTCTTGTCTCCTGGAATGACGCTGAGCTCGACGCGGCGATCTTTTGGCAGGTAGCGGTCCACGGCGGCCTGCACTTCCGCTGCGGTCACCGCGCGATAGCGCGCCAGGTCCTGGTCGAAGAAGTCGGGCGTGCCGGCCGACTTGAAATACGCGTTCAACTGATCGGCCTTGCCGCCGAAGCCGCCGACGCGCTCCATGTTGCGAAAGAACGACGCCTCGGTCTGGTTCAATGCGCGCGTCATCTCGCGCGCGGCCGGCGCCTCTTTGCGCAGCTTGTCGAGTTCCTCGTCGATTACCGCCTGGATCTTATCGAGGGCCTGTCCGGGCCGCGCCGTCGCCATGATCAGGAAATTGCTGCCGAGGGCCTGCGACTGCTGAAAGGCGGAGACGTCCTGGGCGATTTGCAGGTCGTACACCAGGCGGCGATAGAGCCGTGAATTTTTGCCGCTGCTCAGCAGGTTCGCGATGATGTCCATGGTGGCGTCGCCGGGCTTGAGCAGGCCGGGCGTGTGCCATGCCATGTAAAGCCGCGGCAACTGCACGCGGTCGGTAATGGTCTTGCGCTTGACGCCGTCGAGCGCGGCGCTCGGCGGGGCCAGCGGTGTCACCGGCTTGCCGCGCGGCACGTCGGCGAACCATTTCTCCACCAGCTTGCGTGTCTCGGCCAGGTCGATGTCGCCGGCAATCACGAGGCTGGCGTTGTTGGGCACGTAATAGGTGCGGAAGAAACGCGCCACGTCTTCGAAGCTGGCGGCGGAGAGGTCCTCCATCGAGCCAATCACCGGCCAGCTATAGGGATGTGCCGGTGGGTAGAGCAACGACGACAGCTCGACAAAGGCCTGGCCGTACGGCTGGTTGTCGACACTCTGGCGTTTCTCGTTCTTCACCACGTCGCGCTGCCCGTCGACCTTGCCCGGTGCCTTGTCGTCGAGCAGGAAGCCCATGCGATCGGACTCGAGGAACAGGGCAAGCTCAAGGGCATTGGCCGGCAGGTCGATGTAGTAGTTGGTGCGGTCGGTGTTCGTCGAGCCGTTGTTATTCGCGCCTGCGGCTTCCAGCCAGGTGTCAAACGAGCCTTCCGGCACGTGCATGGAGCCTTCGAACATCACGTGCTCGAACAGGTGTGCGAAGCCGGTACGGCCGACGCGCTCGTTGGCCGAGCCCACGTGATACCAGACATTGACGGCCACCACCGGCACGCTGCTGTCGCGATGGAGAATCACGTTCAGGCCGTTGGGCAGCGTGAACTGCGTATAGGGCACCGTCAACGCCGGAGTCTGTGCGTAGGGAGCGCCGCCGAGCAGCACCGCTGCCAGGGCCACCAGGAGAGCTTTGCAAGTAAGCCGCGTCATAGGCCAAGTCTAATGCAGCCTTCTCGTTGCAGGGGTCGCCACTCGCTGCCAGCTGCGGCAGTGGCTTAGGGCTGCTTGCGTCGCGCCAGCATCTCGTTCGCGGCCGCTGAAATGGCGACCACCGCTGGGTGCTTCAGCCGCCGTTCCACCGAGATTGCGAAGTAGCGCTCGCGCACGGCATCGAGGCGGCCGACCGCCACCACGCCGTACTGGCGCATCACTTCCTTCGCGATCACGGTCGGCGCCACGAACAGCCCCGCGCCGGCCTGCCCAAAAGTAGTCAACAGCGCGCTGTCATCCACCTCCGCGACAATGCGCGGACGAATGCCCTGCTGATCGAACCAGTGATCCAGGGTGCGCCGCAGCGTCTTGCCGTCGGTAGGCAACAGGAAGGGTGCGCCGTCGAGCGACTGCGGGAAGTTCTTCCGACGCGGCGCGGCCAGCTTCGCCGAGGCGAACACGGTGACCGTCGTCTCACCGAGCGCGTGATTGAACGCCTTGACCTTGATCGCCGGCGAGACCGGCGTGTCGGTAATCACGAGGTCGAGCGCGTGGATCGCCAGCTCCGTCAGCAACCGTTCGGGCGCGCCGTCGCGGCAGACGATCTGAACCGGCGGCGAGAGCCGCAGCGCCGGCTCGAGCAGTCGATACGCGATGATCTTGGTGACTTCATCGGCGACGCCCACCTGGAAGCGGACCGGCCGTCCGGTCGGCCGGTCTTTCAGGGTGTCCATCAATTCCCGGCCGATCGAGAAAATGTCGTCGGCGTAGCGATAAACGACGTGGCCGATCTCGGTCAGGACGAGATTGCGTCCGGCGCGCTGGAACAGTTTTTCGCCGAGTTGATGTTCGAGCGCGCGGATCTGGCCGCTGATGGTGGGCTGCGCCAGTCGCAGTTCTTCGCTTGCCCGCGCGATCGTGCCCCGCCGCGCGACGGTCCAGAAGTACAGCAGGTGGTGGTAGTTCAGCCACTCCATCCAGCCTACGATATACTTTTCGCTTTCCATCGTGACTGAGAAACCACTAGTCGCAGTGATCATGGGCTCCACCTCCGACTGGGACACGATGTCTCACGCGGTGGAGATGCTCGAGCGTTTCGATGTCGGCTACGAGAAAAAAGTCGTCTCGGCGCATCGCACGCCGGTGTGGATGGCGGAGTTTGCGCAAGGCGCCGAAGACCGCGGTATCAAGGTGATCATCGCCGGCGCCGGCGGCGCTGCGCACCTGCCCGGCATGGTGGCGTCGCACACGGTGCTTCCCGTGTTGGGCGTGCCGGTGAACAGCGCCGCACTGCAGGGTCTCGATTCCCTGCTGTCGATCGTGCAGATGCCCGGCGGCATTCCGGTGGGCACGCTGGCGATTGGCAAACCGGGCGCGATCAACGCCGGACTGCTCGCGATCGCCATTCTCGCCACCAGCCGTCCTGAACTGCAAGAGCGGCTCCGCCAGTTCCGCGCGGAGCAGACGGCAAAGGTCCGCCAGGACACGCTGCCGTGAACCGCATCGTGCTGCCCGGCGCCACCATTGGCGTGCTTGGCAGCGGGCAGCTGGGGCGCATGCTCGCCCTCGAGGCCCGGCGAATGGGCTACCGCGTGCACACCCTGTCACCCGGACTCGACACGCCGACCGGCCAGGTGGCCGACCTCGAAGTCAATGCCGAGTACGACGACCTCGATGCCATTCGCGCGTTCGCGCGCGGCGTCGACGTCATGACGTTCGAGTTCGAGAACGTGTCGACCGATGCCGCGGATGCAGCCGCCGAACTGGTCCCGGTCCGTCCGAGCGGAGCGGCGCTGCACATCACGCAACAGCGCGCGCGAGAGAAAGGGTTTCTCGCCGACCGCGGCTATCCCGTGACGCCGTTTGCGAAAGCGCAATCACTCGACGAGCTCGCCGTCGGCCTCGGCCTCGTCCGCCTTCCGGCCATCGTCAAGACCGCCGCCTTCGGCTACGACGGCAAGGGCCAGCACCGTATTGATCGGATTGAGGACGGCGATCGGGTGTGGGGGTTGATCGGGCACCAGGAAGCGATCATCGAAAGCGTGGTCGACTTCACGCACGAGATCTCGGTAGTGGCGGCGCGCGGGCTCGATGGCGAGTTTGCGCATTACGGGGCGATCGAGAACCTTCACCACAACCACATTCTCGACTTGTCGGTGAGCCCGGCCCGCGTGGCACCGGGACTTGCCAGTGAAGCCGTGCATTGGGCGCATCGCGTGCTGGACGACCTGGGTTATGTCGGCGTCTTATGCGTCGAGTTTTTCGTGACGCGTGACGGCCGGCTGCTGGTCAACGAGATTGCCCCTCGCCCACACAACTCCGGTCACCTGACGATTGATGCGTGTGTGACGTCGCAGTTCGAGCAACAGGTGCGCGCGGTGTGTGGGCTGTCGCTGGGCGACACCACGCAACTGAAACCGGCGGCGATGGTCAACCTGCTGGGCGACCTGTGGCTCAACGGTGAGCCCGATTGGGCGGCCGCTCTCGCCATGCCCGACGTCAAGCTGCACCTGTACGGCAAGGGCGACCCGCGCGTCGGCCGCAAGATGGGGCACATCACTGCGCTTGGCGATACCGTCGACGAAGCGGCCGCCAAGGCCCTGGCCGCCCGCGACGTGCTTTGCTGATTGAGTTAGCCACAGAGCACACCGAGAACACCGAGGACGAGGCGGAGAAACATCCGCTATAATTCGGACATCACCAAGCCTTTGAAGGCCGTTCAAACCAGAACAGTTTCCACCATGAAGGTCGCTGGCCTGTTTGCGGGTATCGGCGGAGTCGAGAGGGGTTTCGAACTCGCCGGCCTTTCCAGCGAGCTTCTGTGCGAGATCGACGAGGCGGCTCAGCTCGTTCTCGCCGATCGTTTTCCGCGCG
>JANLWW010000086.1:0-54146 GCA_031364805.1 Acidobacteriota bacterium | reverse complement strand
CCGAATTCTGGCGTGGCCGGCCGTCGCCCCAAATAGGCCGGCCGCGTGTCGGGTAATTGGGTCCGCGCTCGTCGCGAGCGCGCGCTCAGCCAGCACCACCGCATCGGCGGGGCGGCCCTGCGTCAAGCGAACATCGGCCAGAGTGGTTCGCACACGCGCGAGCTGCTGCGGCGCCAGTTTCGCTGCCAGCATCGGCTCGAGTGCAGCAGCGGCTTCCGCGGTGCGGCCACGCAGCATCGCGAGGTCGGCCAGGCCCAGCGCCGCGCGCGCCTGCCATCCCGGAATCGCAGCCAGCTGCGTGTATGCGGCGGTCGCCTCGTCGTACCTGGCCAGTGCCTGGGAAGCGAGGGCCTGCGACACCCACGCGAGCGGGTACGACTTGTTCAGGGCGACGGCTCGCTTGCCTCCGGTGACCGCGTCCTCGAACCGGCCGGCGTACATCGCATAGAGCGCGGCGTTGTTCTGGCGCAGCGGATTGGCCGGGTACATCGCCGCTACCCGCGAGCCGATTGCCATCGCCTGGTCGAACTGGCGCAGTTGCGAATGCGCGTTCGCGAGGTTGCTGAGGCCCGCGGCGTCTGATGGATACTTGCCGACCAGCGCGGTGAACTCCTCGATCGCTTTGGCTGGATTTCGCGAGAACAGGTAATACTGCCCGCGGGTACGGTATTTTTCGCGATCGGTCATGCGATCGATCTGCTCGAGCGCTTTCTTGTAATACTCGTCGGCCCGATCGCGATCGCCGAGATTGTTCGCCGCCGTCGCCGCGCTTGAGTAACCGCGGCCGAACGCCGGGTCGAGCGTGGTCGCTTCGAGATAGGCGGGGATGGCGTCGGCGAGTCGGCCTGACGCAAACAGCTCCTGCCCGCGCGCATACGCCCGTACCGCCTCGAGGTTGGCCGCGGTAAACGCGTCATTCGCCGCCGGCGCCACCGTGTCGCCGAGCGCGGCGCGCACCTGGCCGGCCAGTGCACCAACGGTTTGCAGCACAGCCGCTTTGGTGGCCGCATCATCTTCGAGTGTGTATTTCACGTCGCCGTCGGTGCCTGGCCCAACGCCCTTGATGGTGATGTGATATCCGGATCCTCGTGACGCGATTGCGCCAACTATCACCAGACCGAGATTCTCGCGGAACGCGACCAGCCGTGCCGTCTCCTCGTCGAGTCGCGAGCCAGGCTTGATCGCCGCCGCGGCACGCAGGGCCTCGCGGCGCGGGAACGAGTTGATGAACGACGCGCCTTCAATGCCCAGGCTGAGCGCTTGTTCGACCACGCCGTCGAACACCGGGTCGCCGGTCTGGTTTTCGAAGTCGCCGATCAGCACCGAGATTGGCTCGTGAGCGACAGACACCGGCGCCGATTGCCTCGAAAGAAACCATCCAGCCGCACCGCTGAGGAGCACAATCAGCAGTGCCGCCACCGCCAGCGTCAGTCGAGCCGGTGCGTCGTGGACGATGACTTCGTGAATGTCTGATCGGTGCGATCCATCTGGCGCTAGCTGCGCCAGCGCGGCGACCAGATCCTGCGTTGACTCGTAGCGATTCGCCCGGTCCGGGTCGAGTAACCGCATCACGATGCGGTCGAATGATTCCGGCACACTGGCGTTGATCGTACGCGGCGCCGGCGGCGTTGCCGCCATGCGCGCGAGCAGCTCGGTCATCGGGTTGTCGTGCGTGGCAAGGCGCGTGCCACCCAACAGCAGGTCGTAGATGATCAAGCCAAAGGCGTACTGGTCGGCTCGCTGATCGACCTTCAGGCCCTGCGCCTGCTCCGGTGCCATGTATGCCAGCGTACCGAGCACCGAACCCTCGGCCGTCTGCGTGGCGCCGTGCTGCACCGATCGCGCGATGCCGAAATCCATGATCATGGCATCGCCGCTGGCGGGCGCCGGATCGTCCGAGGCCTTTGCGATCATGATGTTGGCGGGCTTGAGGTCGCGGTGCACGACGCCTTTGTCGTGCGCGGCGGCGAGCCCTTGCGCCACCTGCTGCGAAATCCTGATCACCTGCGCCAGCGGCAGCGGCCCGCTCGTGTCCAGCAGCTGCGCTAGTGTTTGCCCCTCGACAAACGGCATGGTCAGGTACTTGATACCGTTGATCTCACCGAGGTCGTGAATCCGGACGACGTACTTGTGCGTAACCTGGCGCGCCAGGACGAGCTCGCGCTTGAAGCGCTGTTCGAGTTCCTTGGCAGCAGTGGCGTCTGCTTGCGCCGATGGGCGGATGACCTTGATCGCAACCGCGACGCCAAGCTCGTGATCAAACGCCTGGTAGACAGCTCCCATCCCCCCGATCCCGAGCAGAGTCAGGATCGTGTAGCGAGGACCGATGTGCTGCCCGGCCTGGAACGGCCCATCGCCGGGACTCACTGGCGGCCGTGGTGCGGGGCTGTCGAGCGAGGTGATTGCGGCGGTGGCGCTAAGCGTCGGCGTGGCGGCCAGGGCGACCATGGTTGGCGTGGACGTAGCCTCCCCGGCCTGCGCGCCGCACCTTGGACACACAGACACGCCATCAGGAGCCTGAAGTCCACATTTCACACACGACGGGCTGGGAGGGCGGCCAGTCATTAGATCAGCGCGCCGACATTATGGCGCAGGCGGGCCTCCATGGCGGCGCCCTTCGTGTGACAAAGACTGACGACGGGGGCGGGCGGCGGGCCCGCTGACCCGGGTCAGGGATTGATCACACTGATAAACATCTGCCGCAGCGCCACTTGTCCCACGCCATCAGTGGCGCGAACGGAGAACGACGCGAATTGCACCGTGGTCGGCGTTCCGGTGATGGTGCCGTTGGGGTTCAAGGTCAGGCCGGCTGGCAGCCCCGAGGCCGGCGCAAGGCTCCAAATAATTGGGACCAGTCCAGTGGCAGTGAGTTGCGCATTGTAGGAGACCCCAATCTGCGCAGTGGGTAAATTCACCGTCGTTACGGTCAGCGGATCGATTCGCACTGTGACGGTTTGTGAGTTGGCGTTGCCGAGTGCATCGGAGACGGTGAACGTCATCGTGAACGTACCCGACTCAGTTGGAGTACCCGAGATGGTGCCCGTCGAGGGGACATAAGTGAGCCCACTGGGCAGCCTGCCTGAGCGGTGAACAATCGCGTAAGGACCGCCTCCGCCCCCGGAGCCGAGCAGGGTGAAGCCGGCGTAAGCGGCACCGGCATTGCCAACGGGCGTGGCCACGCTAACAAGAGCCACCGCAGTGACCGGGTCGTAAATTTCGGCCGTGCGGCCACCAATCGAACTCCAACCATGAGTACCGGTCAGCAACGTGGTGCCATCAGCCAAGCTCGACGCCGTGTGCTGGTATCGCGCGACCTGCATGCTGCCGGCACCGACGAATCCTGTTCCCGGCACGTAACGCTCCATGCTGGAGTGCGGCGGGAAGAGGCAACAGGTACCGGTGTCGTCGTAGCCACCGGCCAAAAGCACACTGCCGTCGGATAGCAGCGCTGCCGTGTGTTCGACACGCGGCTTCTGCATGGCACCAACGGCGGTAAACGTACCGCTGACAGGATTGAACACTTCCGCGGTAGTTCCCGCAGCACTACCGCCTCCACCGGCAATGAGGACGGTACCATTCGGCAGCAGGGTTGCGGTATGGCGATTGCGATACGAGACGACTGGCGTGGCCGTGGTGGCGAACGTCGATGTAGCCGGATTGAATACTTCGCTTTGGAAGCCGCTGTAACCGCCGTGCAGCAGCACGCGGCCGTCGGCCAGCCGCGTCGCGGTGTGCTGAACTCTCTGCGTAAGCAGATTGAGGGTTGGTGTAAAAGTGCGGGTGATCGGATCGTAGAGCTGCGCTGACTGCTCTGCACCGCCGCCGCTGGCGCCGCTGCCGCCGGCAATCAACACCATGCCATTCGTCAGCGTCGTCGACGAGTGATCGTAGCGACCTGATGCCATCGTCGAGGAGATCGCCTCGAACGTTCGGGTGTCGGGATGAAAGATCTCCGCCGTGTTCTGAATGGTAAAGGCATTTCCCGGCCCCGTGAAGTTGTAGCCTCCGGACACGAGGACCGTGCCGTCCGCTAGAAGTGAGGCGCGGTGAGCATTGCGTGGAGCGCGCATGTTGCCGGTCGTGGTGAACGTACCAGTCGCCGGATCGTAGACATCGGCCGTCGAATCCGAGCTGCTGACGAGCAGTACTTTGCCGTCAGCCAACGTGGTGGCGGTGTGGTCGCCGCGGTAGCTCGTCATCAACCGCAGCGGGGTGACCGGCTGAACGAACGTCAGGAACGGAATGTCGTAGCGCCCGTCGACATCGGTCAACCGCTGCCACTGGGTAGTGAAGATGAACCCGTCGCCGCCGGCGTAGGAGTCGAAGGCCGACGGGAACAGCTGGCACTGCTGATTCGCGCTGAAGACGAGGGTGAACGACGCTTCGGCAGCGAAGAATAGTTGCGGAGACAGCGGAATTGATCCGAAGGTCGCTGCCGTGGCCGTACCAGAGGCCAGTGTTACCCCGTCGGGTGCACCGCTTGGGAGGGAGCCCTGGACCTCGGCCGTCACGGGTGTGCCGGCCGGGCCCAGCAGATTGGAAGCGCGCGCGGCGACCAGCGACCCCGTGAGGCCGGTCCGCACGCGCTGTCCCAGCCGCGTGGCCCCGCCAAACACCAGTGCGGGCCGAGTGGTGTCGTAACCCGATTGCTGATCAGCTGGCGGCAGCTGGATGAACAGCGAGAACGATTGCTTGGTCCTCTGACCTGCCGAATCGGTTGCTAGCAGCGTGAACGAAGTTCCAGTTTGCGAGGTCGGCGTACCCGTAATGGTGTTGCCGATGAGGCTCAGCCCTTGCGGCAACGCACCAGCGTAGACGCTCCAGGTGACCGACCCAACACCGGTCGCTCCTAACGTAAAACTGTAGGGCTGGTTCTGCGTCGGCTGCGGCATCACCGTCGTGGTGATGTCAAGCGGGCTCACCCGCAGTGTCAAGGGCTCGAGACGGGAGTGTCCGGCGGAGTCGGAGACCCGCATACCAACGGTGAACGACCCGACGGCGGTCGGCGTTTCGCCGACGCCGAGCGCGAGAGTTCCAGCGTTGTAGCTGAGGCCGGGCGGAAGAGCGCCGGATTCGAAACCAATGCTGTAGGGCGCGCCGCTGCCGCCCGTCGCGCCCAGCACCACGCCAGGGTATGCGACATTGAGTTCCGCATCAGGCAAAGGCACGCCCGTCAACGCCACCGCTGAGGGTGGATCGTAGAACTCCGCTGTCGACGAAGCGAAACTGGCTCCTCCCGAGCCACCGGCAATGAGCACCCTCCCATCAGACGTGGGCGTGGCGGTGTGGGAAGACCGCTGAGTCGCCATGCCACCGGCCGGGATGAACGATCCGGACGCCGGGAGATACCGCTCCAGGAGTGACAGCGGCTTGGCCGCATTCTGCTGACTCCGGCCGCCAGAAAGGAGCACGCTGCCATCTGGCAGGAGAGCGGCGCCATGGGACACTCGAGCCGCCACCAGGTTTCCCGTGGCCGTGAAGGTCCGAGTCACCGGATCGAAGAGTTCAGCGGTGTTGCGCACACTCGGAAACACGCTGCCGGCCCCCCCCGTAAACAGCACACGGCCGTCGCCCAGCAGCGTGCTCGTGAAACCACTCGTCCGCGGTTCCTGCATTCCCCCCGCCGTAGCTGTGAAGGTCCCAGTAACGGAGTCGTAGGTCTCAGCGCTCACCTGTGAGGTCAGCCCCCCCGCAATCAGTACGTTTCCGTCGCCAAGCAGGATTGACGTATGCCCGTATCGCCACGTCGTCATGTTCCCGGCTGGGCTGAACGTCTGCGTTGCCGGATCGTAGATCTCGGCCGATTGCCAGGTCGCCGTGGAGGAGAAACCGCCCGTGATCAGTACGCGGCCGTCTGGGAGACGGACCGCCGAGTGCGAACTGCGCGCAACAGTCATTGCCCCTGCTACAGGCGTAAAGCCCGCGGTCGCGGGGTCGAAGATCTCCGCCGACGAGTGATAGGTCGTCGCACCGCTGCCGAATGTCTGGCCGCCAGTTACGAGCACCGTGTCGTTCGCCAGAAGCGTCGCCGTAAAGTTGTTGCGCGGGACGACCATCGCGCCAGTGGAGGTTGATGTGTTGGTGGCGGGATCGAACACTTCGGTTGAGCCGCCGCCGCTGAGGAACAAAGTCCTGCCGGTGCTGAGTCGTATGGCTGTGTGTGCTGAACGGAAGCTGCGCAGCGCCGGCACATCCGGCGCGAGTTGTACCAGTGAACGGAATGGGATGTCGGTCTTGCCATCCGTGTCGCTCAACAATCCCCAGCCGCCACCGGTTTCAGCGTAACCGTCGCCGGCGGCATATCCGTCGAAGGTGGATGCCGCGTTGGTCAGGTCGCACGCGACCGCGCTACTGATGACGATGGCGTAACGCGAACCGATCATCATGGGGAGCGGCGGAGTGACGCGCAAGCCGCTGAAAGTTCCGATCCCGCTGCCGGTCGCCAGCGTAATGCCGTCGGGCCGGCCGTCGAGGCCGACGCCCTGAATCTGGAAGGTGACGGTCGTCGCTGTCGGGCATGTGATGTTGAAGGAACCGACCCCGACCAGGGTCGCATTCGCCGCTGCGGTGACGGTTTGAGCGAGCCGCCGGCCAGCGGGTCCGCCAAATGAGATCGCGGTTCCCGACGAACTAGAGCCCTGCTGGTCGATGGGTGGCGCCGCGACCGTGAGGAAGAACGACTGCTTCACCGCCTGACCGGCAGAGTCGACGGCTCGCAGCGTAAAGGAACCGCTTGAGGTTGACGTGGCTGTGCCGGTGATTGTGTTTCCAACCAGGCTGAGGCCTGGCGGCAATGTTCCGGCGAAGACGCTCCACGACACCGTGCCGACACCCGTCGCCGCCAGCGCGAACGAGTAAGGGGTGCCGAACGATGGCGCCGGCAGCGCCAAGCTCGTGATTTCGAGCGGGCTTACACGTAGCGTCACCGGTTCGACGACGCCATGTCCGAGCGAATCGGTCACACGCAGGCCGAAGGTATAGACGCCAGCAACCGATGGGGTCTGGTTCACGCCGAGAGCGAAGGTGCCAGGGTCGAACGTCACCCCCGGCGGCAGGCTGCCCGAGTCGCGGACGATGGTGTACGGCGCACCGCTACCGCCCGTCGCTCCGAGCGTGACGCCGGCGTACACACTGTTCACCTCGGCGTCGGGCAGCGGAACGCCGGTCAATGCCGGCGCGGTGGTCGGATCGTAGATCTCGGCGCTGATGCTCGTCAGTCCGGCCGTCGACGTTCCACCAATCAGGACGACGCGGCCGCCAGAGATATTGGTCGCCGTATGATTCGAGCGCATGGTCAACATGCCGCCGGCCGACACGAACGTGCCGGACGCCGGTAGGTAGCGCTCATGCTGAGACAGCGGTCGCGTCGCGGTCGTCAGGTTGCGGCCACCTGACACGAGCACGCTGCCGTCCGCCAGCAAGGTCGCGGTGTGGAACTGTCGAGCGTTGATCATGCTGCCGGTGGCGGTGAAGGTGCCCGTCGAAGGATCGTAGAGTTCAGTGCTGTTGCGAACAATTGGCGACACGGTGTCCGCCCCGCCCACCACCAGCACGCGCCCGTTTGCCAGCAACGTCGCGGTGGACCCGCTGAAGCGCGGCACCGTGGTATTTCCCGTGGCACTGAAGGTCTGATTACTCGGGTCGTACAGCTCCGCAGAGCTAACCGTACTGTTGCCGCCGAAGAGCAACACGCGGCCATCCTGCAGCAAGGTAGCCGTATGTGAATTGCGGAAGTTCACCATGTTGCCGACCAGGGTGAAAGTCTGCGACACCGGATTGTAGATCTCGGCCTGCAGGAGCGACGTCAGTCCAAAGCCACCGGCGATCAGCACGCTACCGTCCGACAGCAGTGTTGCCGTGTGATTAGATCGGCCGAAGTTCATTGGACTCGGAGCAGCGGAGAAGGTATTAGTCGCGGGATTGAAGATCTCCGCGGCCGTCGGGTAGGCGGTCGTGTTGTTCGCAAAGACCGAGCCGCCGACGACCAGGACGGTGCCGTTGCCAAGACGCGTCGCGGTGAAGCCGAATCGATTCGCGGTCGTCATGCTGCCGGTCAGAACCGAGGTGTTCGTCGTCGGCTCGAACACTTCGGAGCTACTGCCACTGCTCACAAGGATGCGACCGTCATTCAACGGCGTCGCCAAGTGTCCGGACCGCCCGATGCGTAGCACGCCGGGAGCGGCTGCTGGTTGAATCAGCGACCGGACCGACGGCAAGTCGAACCTGCCGTCGGTCGTCATGAGCGGCGTCCAACCTGTTCCGGAATCGGCGTAACCGTCGCCGGCCACGTAGCCGTCGATTGTCGCCGGCGCGTTGGTGACGTCGCATAGTGTGTCGCTGCTGAACACGACCGCGAAGCGCGAGCCAATCGTCACCGGGATTGCCGGCGTGAGCGGAATGCCGGAGATCGCGCTCAAGTTGCTCTGGAAGCTGCCCGTGGCGACAGTCGTCCCGTCTGGCAATCCGTCGTTTCGCACGCCTTGAATCGCGACCGAGAGCACTGAGCAGAACACGTTGGCCGAGCCGACCGCGGTCAGCAGGCCGTTCACGCCGGCAGTCACGGTTTGCGCCAATCGCCGGCCGCCAGGGCCGCCGAAGAAGATCGTCGTGCCCGTTTGCGTACTGCCCAATTGATCGCGTGCCGAGACCCGCATACTGAAGGCCTGATTGATCATCTGCGGCACCGACGACTGATCGGTGACGCGGACTGTGAACCCGAAATCGCCAAGTGCAGTGGGCGTGCTTGTAAAGCAGCCGGTCGGCTGCAATGAGACTCCAGGTGGCAGCGTGCCACCCACCAGGTCGAAGGTCTTGTTTCCGATACCACCGTTTGTCGAGAGGCAGTAGGTGGACGACTCGGTCACTCCAGCGACAGGTAACGCGGTGGTCGCAAACGTCATCGGGTTGACGACGTTGATCGACAGCGTCTTGATCGAGAGTTGCCCGTTCGCATCGAGCGCGCGCACCGCGAAGTTGTAGTAGGACTGCGTGGTCGGCGTCCCAGAGATCAGGCCGCTCGAGCTTAGGGCCAACCCCGGCGGCAAGTTGCTCGGCGGTCCGGCGTACCACGCGACCGGGGCGGCGCCGCTCGCGGTGAGTTGGAGCGAGTACTCCTGGCCCAACGACGCATCGGTCAGGCGGTACGGACTCGTGATCGTGTTGAGCGAGCCGACGCGGAGCATGTACGACTGCTCCAGGTGGTGCGTCGCCACATCGCTGGCGCGGAATCCGAGCGTGAACGCACCTGCCGTGGTCGGCGTGCCCGACAGCGTCCGTGCCGGAGCGTTGTAGTTGAGGCCGGTGGGCAGCGCTCCCGACACCATCTCAAGTTGGTATGGCGCCGTTCCGCCACTGATCGCGAATGTGACGCTGTAGGCGATGCCGGGAGACGCGTCGGGAAGCGCGGCAGGAGCGAGCGCGAGGGCGGCAGCCGGATCGAAGATCTCCGCTGTCTGGCCGGTCATCCAGCCCTGACCGAAGCCACCGACAATCAACACCGAACCATCCGGCAGAGACGCGGCCGAATGGTACTTGTGCCGCGCGACCAGACTGCCGGCAGGTACGAATGCGGCGCTGCCGGGGATCCAGCGCTCCATGGTCGCGAGCGCGAGGATGTACTCAGCGGAGTCCGCTTGTTCGGCGCCGCCGGCGATCAGAACGCTACCGTCTGCAAGCGCCGTGGCTGTGTGTGAGTGCCGCCGCGTTGACATCGAGCCCGTTGGCGTGAAGCTGTCGGTGGCCGGGTTGTAGATTTCAGCCGTATTCACGGTCTCGCCGGACTCGCCACCGGTGATCAAGATTCGGCCATCCGCAAGCCGCGCCGCCGCAGCTCGTCCCCGCGTCTGCGCCATACTTCCGGTTGTGCCGGTGAATGTGCCGGTAATCGGGTTGTAGATCTCAGCGCTCCTGAATACCGATCCACTGGTGAAGCCGCCGATCAGCAGGACCCGTCCGTCCGCAAGAAGGGCGGCGGTGTGAAGGCTGCGTGCCGTCAACATGCTCCCTGCCGCACTGAAGGTCATCGTCGACGGGTCGTAGATCTCGGCAGTGGCGACGCTCTGGTAGACGCTGCCTATTTGAGTCACGCCACCGGCGATCAGCACTCGGCCGTCGTTCATCAGCGTGGCCGTGTGTTCCTCGTGCGGGACGGACATCGGTCCAGCCGTGGCCGTGAAGGTGCCGGTGGCTGGGTTGTAAATCTCCGCTGTCGCCAGCCGATTGCCGCTGGAGTCGCGGCCGCCGGCAATCAGCACAGTGCCGCCGGGCAGCAGCGTGCCGGTATGGCTCATGCGCGCAATAGTCATGTTGCCGGTGAGGACGGTCGTTCGGGTCACCGGGTCGTAGACTTCCGCGGTGTTGCCGTTGCCGGTCATCAACACTCGGCCGTCATTGAGCGAGGTCGCCTGGAATCGACCGCGCGACCGCTGCAGGAACACCACCTCGCTGGAGGGCTGGATCATCGAGCGGAACGGGATGTCGTAACGGCCGTCGCTGTCCACCAGCGCGGTCCAGCCGCCGCCGGCATCGGCGAAGGCATCGCCGGCCTGATAGCTGTCGGTTACCGGTGCGTCAGCGATGGTGCAGACGCTGGTTGAGCTCAAGACGAAGGCAATCCGATCGCCGATACCGAGATTGACGGCCGGCGAGATGGGAATCCCACCTAATCCGCTCGAGAGCGAGCCGGAGGCGATCGTGGTGCCATCGGGCATGCCGCGTGCATCGAGCCGCTGCACGTCTACCGTCACCGGCGCCTGGCAACTGGTGTTCGAATTGAATCCGAACGCCGTGAGCGTGCCGCTCGCGCCGACGGTGATCGTCTGCGCGAGCCGACGGCCACCGGTGCCGCCGAACGCAATCGTCGGTTGCGTCTGCGAGAAGCTCTGTTGTTCCCTGGCCGACACACGGATCGTGAAGTCCCTCGCAACGACCTGCGGGGGCGATGCCAGATCCGAGACCTGCACGGTGAAGTTGTAGGTACCGAGCGCCGTCGGCGGATTGGCGAAACAGTTCGACGGCAGCGTCACACCCGGCGGCAACGAGCCGCCCGAGATCGACCAGGTGCTTGCGGTGACACCGTTCGATGCCGACAGGCAGAAGGTATACGACTCGCGAACCGCGGCTTCCGGCAGGGTAGTCGTCGTGATGGCGAGCGGATTCTGAACGCTGATCGAGAATGTCTTCAGCGTCGTCCGCCCGCGCGCGTCAACCGCCCGCACGGCGAACGTCCGGCCGACGAACTCAGTCGGTGTGCCGGTGATGCGGCCATCGGCGCCCAGCACAAGACCCACGGGCATGATGCCTGACGCGGGAGCCAGTGACCAGGCGACCGGATCTGACGCCATAAGCTGCAGATCGTACGGATGGTTCAACACCGCGCTCGGCAGCTGATATGGAGTGGTGATCACAAGGACGGACCCGACGCGAATGGTCAGCGACTCGACCGTGCTCTGGTTCAGTGAGTCCGTAACTCTGATGCCGACGGGGAACGCACCGTTGACCGTTGGCGTGCCCGACAGCGTGAACGCCGCGTCGAGGGTCAGACCCGGCGGTAATACGCCGGACACTACGGCGAACTGATACGGAGCGCCGGAGCCGCCGCTGGCCTGGAGAGTCGTCGGCGGATAGGCGACACCGATCTGTCCGTCAGGTACTGTCGTCGTGGTCAGCGAAGGCGAGGCCGATGCGGAATAGATTTCCACGGTGTTCGCAGACATCCAGCTTTGGCCGGCACCACCTGCGAGGGCGACGGTGCCGTTCGGGAGGCGAATCGCGGGCTGACGCGCGCGCCTGGCCTCCATCCCGCCTGCGGGCACGAAGGAGTTGGTCGCGGGATCGAATCGCTCCATCGACGACAACGGCAGTACGTAGCTGCCGACGGTAAATTCGTAGAATCCGCCGGCCACGAGCACGCTGCCATCAGCGAGGCGGGTCATGGAGTGCTGATAGCGCAGCGACGCCATCGACCCTGCCGTCGTAAAGCTGTCAGTGACGGGGTTATAGATCTCCGCCGAGTTGCGAATCGGTCCACTCTGCCCGCCGGTGATGAGCACACGGCCATCCGCCAACATCTCCGCTGCGCTCCAGCCTCGTGCCGTCTGCATGTTGCCAGCCGTGGCCGTGAACGTGTTCGTAGCGGGGTCGTAGAGCTCCGCTGAACGCGACGAGGTTCCACCGATAAAGCCGCTGGCAACGAGCACCCTGCCTGACTGCAGCAAGATCGAGTTGTGAACCTGCCGCGTCGAGGTCATGTTCGGCGCGGCGGTGAAGGTTCTCGTCACTGGATCGTAGATTTCGGCGGTTGCTACGGCCTGGCTGCTGGTGGGTGTGACGTTGATGTTGCCGCCCGTGATCAGCACCCGACCGTCGTTCATCCGCGTCGCCGCGTGCACGTCTCGGCCGACCGACATCGAGCCAGTCGTCAGCGTAAACGTGCCGGTGTTCGGGTCATACGTTTCGGCGCTCGCTTGCCGGATGCCGCCGGTTTGTCCGCCAACGACCAACACCGTGCCATCCTGCAGGAGCGTGGCCGTGTGTTGGTTGCGCGCGATGCTCATGTTCCCGGTGAGCGTGGTTGAGTTGGTCGCCGGATCGTAGATTTCTGCACTGGTACCGGTTCCCGTCAGCAGCACGGTGCCGTTGGCGAGCAGGGTCGCCGTCGCGCCGGCGCCGCGCCCGTTGCTCAGGTAGCCGACGTCCATCGCCGGCTGAATCAACGTGCGGAAGCTCGGCACGTCGTATCTGCCGTCGGTGCTGAAGAGTGAAGCCCAGCCTGCGCCGGCGTCCACGTAAGCATCGCCCGCGTTGTACTGATCGGTCACTGCCGCGTTGTTGAGGGTGCACGCCGTCGGCGAGCTGACGATGAAAGCGAACTGCGCGCCGATTGGCAAAGCGACAGCGGGCGCGACGGTGATCGCCCCGAAGAGGCTGTTCACCGAGGTGCCGGAGGCGATCGTCGTGCCGTCCGGCAGGCCGTTCTCGGTCAGGCGCTGAATGTCGATCCCCACTGGACCGAAGCCCGGGCAGCTGATGTTCTGCAACCCGATGCCCGTGAGCGTGCCTTGTGCACCGACGGTAACGACCTGTGCGACCCGCCGCCCGCCGGGACCGCCAAACGCGATCGGCGGTTGTGTTTGCGATCCGCTCTGCTGTTCCTTCGCCGACACGCGCAACGCGAGCTGTCTGGTGACAGTCTGCTGAGTCACGGTGTTGAGACACGTCGTCGCCGGTGTGCAATCGGTGGCCTGCACGGTGAAGGTGAACGTGCCGTGCCGCCGCGGCGTGCCCGAGAACGTGCCATTGGCGTTGAGCGTGAGCCCAGGCGGCAGCGTGCCTGCCGTCAGCGTCACCGCGCGGGTGCCGTTGCCGCCCACCAGCGGGAGCGAGGCCTGCGTCTCGAGGACCACGCCTTCACGCAACTGGGTAGGCGCAATGTCGAGCGGCGCTCCGACCGACAGCGTGAACGATCGCGATGCCACCTGCGACAACGAATCGGTCGCGCGCACCGTGAACGGTGGGGTAGTTCCCGGATTCGGCGGCGTCCCGCTAAGGACACCCGAACTTGCAATCGTCAACCAGGTCAGCAGCGGGCTCCCGCCAGTGTCCAGCGTCCACTGCACGTCGCCGGTGGCGCCGCCGACGACGACCGTCGCGTTATAAGGCGTTGCCACGAATGCACCAGGCAGGCTCGTCGTGGCGATCACCGGCGGACCGACCCTGACCGTATACACCCGCGTCGCCGTGACAAGAGTCGTCATGTCAAGGACTTGCACCGTGAAGGTGAAGGTGCCGGCATGCGCTGCATAGCCGTTCACTACTCCAGTGATGCCGTTGAGCGCCAGACCACCAGGTCCCGTTCCGGAAATGATGCTCCACGCGTAGGGACCCGTCCCGCCCGTCGCAGTCAAAGTCTGCGAGTAGACTGTGTCCACGACGGTGTCAGGCAGCGCACCACTGATGGTCAGTGGCGCCGAGACCGTTACGTTCACCGCTCCCGTGGTCAGCCCGCCCGAGCCGTCCGGAACGGAATACGAGAAGCTGTCGGTGCCCGTGAAGCCTGCGTTCGGTGTGTAGGTGACGCTGCCGTCGGCATTGAGCGCGACCGAGCCAAACGCTCCATTTGTGACGCTCACGATCGCAGGGGCGACACCGCCGGGATCGGCGATCACCATGACACCTTGCTCAAAGCCCGGCGCAGGCGTCGAGTAGATCAAGGAGGCTGATTCGTCGACCTCGAAGCGCAGCGCCGTGAGTGGCAACTGCAGCGTCGACACCACCTGCAGCGTGGCACCGTCAATGATGGTCAGCCGCCGGTCGTAGTTGCTCCCGACGTAGACGCGATTCAGCGTTTCGTTGACGGCCACCGCGGTCGGACCGTCGCCCACTCGCACCGTGCCAATGATCGTGTTGGTCGCAGGATCGATGACCGCGACCGAATCCTGCTGGAAGTCGGCCACGAAGACGCGGCCGGTGACGGCATTCACAGCCAGATAACTCTGCGTCCCGACGAACGCACTCGGCGAGCCTGCCGTCACGACGGCGATCTCCTGATCGTTGGCGCCGTCGAGAATGTGAATCCGGCCAGTCTGGCCGGCAAGTTGCTCGCCAACGTAAATCCGATTGAGCACCGGATTGACACGGATGATGTTGGTTCCGCCGCCGCCGGCAAATGGCGGGAGTGGCGTCGCGACGTTGGTGGTCCCGTTCAGCACCCCGAGTGAGGTCGTCGACCCGTTCAGAATTCGGAAGTAGACCTTATTCGTGGTGGGATTCGCCACGAGATCGCGACCAAGGGCGATCTGGCCGACGCTTGTCGAGGTCCTGGGAATCTGGCTGAGGTCGGCCTCGACGGTTGCGTGGGTGACGCCGTCGATCACCGTAAGGCCGCCGGCGAACGGCACTCCGTTAAACGCCGAGCCATTGCCGACGTAGATCTTGTTCGTCGCCGTGTTGATGCCCAGGCCGAACGGCACAGGCCCCACCGGCACGCTCGCGATCGATTGATTCGAGGCGCCGTCAATGACGTGGACGAAGCCGGGCAGTGCGTCGCTGCTGCCGGCCGCAGTGGCGCCGCCGTTCAGAACGTAGATCCGGTTGGTTGATGGATTGGCAACAGCAAAGAGCTCGCGCCCGTCGCCGTGCGGCAGGGGCACGGTCCCAACCAAGCCCGTGCCGTTCACGATCTGCACACCGGTGGTCCGCGCCGTCGCCGGAACGTAGACGGCCTGACTCGTCGGGTTGAAGGCAAAGAACGACGTTTCATTGCCAACGGGCAAGTTTTCGTGGAGGCTGCCGCTGGCCAGGTCGATCACCTGGAGCACACCGATGCCGCCGATGACATACGCGCGATGGTGGGCACGATCGATGGTGACGCGCGTGGTCGATTGGGTAGAGGGAATGGTCCCGATAACGCTGTTCGTGGTGACATCGATCACCGCCGTCTCGAGATCTCGATTCGACGTCGCAACGACTCGGTTGGCGATCTCGTCGACGGCCACCATCGCGTTGTCCTCTCGACCAAGGGCAATGAACGTCAGGATGGTGTTGAAGGTCGGACTGGTCCGGTTGCCATCGATCACAGCGAGCCGGCTCGGATTCGGGAACTCGAACAGACGAACAAAGACCTTGCCAGTCGCCTTGTGAACGGCGATTCGCGTATCGAGTGTGCCCAGAGATCCGCTGGCCGGCAGGGTGATGAGCGCCAGCCGCGTGTCAGATGCTCCATCAATGACAAAGAGCGACGTCCCGGTCGCGGCGTAGATCAGGTTGGCGGCATCGTTCACGAAGACAGTCTGGGCACCGGCGGTCGACGCAACCAGCGTCTCGTTCAGCGTTGCGCCGTCGTAGACGTAGACGCCCGACGCAGAACCGCCGCTCACCGCGATGTAGACCTTGTCGCTCACCGTGTTGACGCCGACGCCGAGTGCCGAACCGCCACCAGGAGCCGGCCCCTGATCGATGACCTGATGGAACGTCGGGCTCGATGGATCGACGTCAACCAGCATGATCCGGCTGTGGAACGGCGAGCTGGTCGTGGCGTTGGTGATGCTGGTCACATACAGTCGTCCTCGCACTTCGTCGATCGCCATCGACTGGATGTTGCCAAGCTGAAGCGACAGGATCACCTGGTTGAACGTCGGGCTGCCCGGCCGTCCATCCACGGCCGTGAGCGCGCTGCCACGGAAGTAGGCGATGTTGGTCGTCTGGTTGACGCGGCTGAGCGTTTGCGCGCTCTTTACCGGCATCGCCATCGACCCGACGATGGTGTTCGTGGTGGTGTCGAGAATGCCGATCGCACCAGGCGCCGCCACCGACACGAGACCGCCGCTGAAGTACGCCAGCCCTGTGCTCTCCACAATCGCGACGTCCCCAGGACTGGTGAGCATCGGGGTGCCGGCCGCCACCAGGGGCACGGTAGCCACCACCGCGGGCGCAGGCAGGTCGGGGTCGCGATCGTTCGCCGAAGGCGAGAACGTGAACGGCGTGTCCGTGGCCGTCGCGATCATGTCCGCCACAGCGACCAGCGGGCGGTCCAGGCAGACACCCGCATCACCAGCGCCCACGATCGAGGCGATCTCGCCCTGGCTCAGCGCTCGACCGAAGATCATCGCTTCGTCGATCAACCCGCCGAACTCGCCGCCGGGGTTGGCGGGGTCGCCGCCGCCGATCACCAGCGACGAATCGTTGGTGGGAATGCCGGCGTCGTCCGCCGCCTGAGCGACCTGCACACCGCCGACGTAGAGACGCGCGGTGATGCCGTCAGACGTGCAGGCGACGTGAGACCACTCATTGACTTGCACGGAACCGCCAGCGAGATTGATGAAGTCGCCGACCGAACAGGTCGCCTGGGCGAGGTTGTTGACACCCAGCGCAAAGCTCCCGGCCTTACCGATCACCGACTGGACGGCGTTGGAGGCCGGCCTGACCCACGCCGCCAGCGTGACGGCAGACGGGTTCAGGCTGGGGCTCGCAGGCACGAGGATGCCCACTCCGGGGCTGCCATCCAGAGCGAAGGCCTGCCCGACCATGCCAGCCGCGAACGTGACGCGGTCGAACGCCGCTCCGTTGTTTGCCCCCCGGACGTCCGTGGCATCGCTTTCGCCGGGCCACCAGCTGATGAGATCCGCGGGCTCCGCGACACACACCGCCTGAGTCACCAACACCGTCACGAGTCCGACCGAGGTCAACGTGATCGAGTCGGCGACGGTGTAGGAGAACGTGTCGATGCCTGTGTAGCCGGGGACCGGCGTGTATTTCAGGACGCCCGTACCGCTCACATGCGAGACGGTGCCGTGCTCTGCGCCGCCGACGGCAAGGATCCGGAGGGCATCGCCCGCGTCGACGTCTGGATCGGTGTCGTTGCCGAGAACGTCGATGTTAATCGCCACGCCAGACGCCGTCGCCACGTTGTCGTTCACCGCGACCGGATAGGTATCGATCGTCGTCTGCTCGGTCGACGTGTTGTTGGCCGGATTCGGATCCGCTTCATTCGCCGTCACGGTCGCGACCGACTGGGCGGTGCCAAAGGGTCCCGACACCGTGGCCACCAGCGTGCGGATGCCGCCGCTGTCGATGGCGCTCGTTTGACAGGTGAATCGCGTAATCGGACCGATCACGCAGCTGCCGTCGCCTACGATCCCGACAAACGTCAGGTTCTCGGAGATGTCTTCGGTCAGAACTACGCCGGTGGCCGTCCCGGGACCGAGGTTTTCGATTCGGATCGTGTAGGTATAGTTGTCACCCGACGGCGCGGCATCGGGCGCGTCAGTCTGGGTGACCGCAAGATCCGCATTCTGCGATTCGCCGATCGCAATCATGAAGTCCTGCGGCAGGCTCGTGTCATTACCGCCATTCGCCGTGCCGCCATCGTCGCGCGCGCGCACCGTGACGGTTGCGCCGCCGATGGCCCCCGGCGCCGCAGTGAACGAGAGGGTTCCGTCAGCCGAGATCACCGGCTGCGTGCTGAAGAACGTGTTGTTCTCGTTGGTCACCAGCAAGACCACCGACTGCGCATTCTCGTTCGCCGGGCCTGCGCTGATTCCGGTGACCCAGCCGGGGACCGTCTGCGGACCCGCATTTGCGGGCACCTGATAGAGGCCTGGCAGCGGATTGAACCGCGGTGAGTCGTTCACCGGAGCAACTGTGACTACGAACGTCTGCAGGCTGCTCACGTTCACGCCGCCGTTCGCCGTACCCCCGGTATCGCGCAGGTGTACCGAGACGACCGCACTGCCATTCGCGTTTGCAGCAGGAGTGAATGTCAACGTCCCGGTGTCGGCATCGATCGCCGGCACGCCGGCGAAGAGGCCGGGGTTGTCGGTCGAAACGACGAAGTCCAGCCCCTGGCCAAGCTCATTGCCTGGACCGACAACCATGCCGGTCGCCCACTCCGGAACAAACTGCGGCCCGGCATCCTCGAGCAGCGACTGGTCTGGGCCCTTGCCGAAGTTCGGTGCGTCGTTGACGGACGCAATGTTGATCACGAAGGTCTGCGGCGCACTCGTGTCCACGCCGCCATTGGCGACGCCACCGTCGTCGTGCAATCGAAGCGTGACAGTGGCGCTGCCGCTGGCATTGGCCACCGATCGGAAGCTAAGCCCGCCGGTCGGATCGATCGCTGGCTGCTCGCTGAACAGCGCGTTGTTGTCGTTGGTCACGATGAAGTCGAGCAGCTGGCCTGATTCGCTGGCCTGCCCGGCGCTGATGGCGGTCGCCCACCCGGGGACCAACTGCGGAGCCGGGCTCACATACAGCTCGCTCGCCCCGACAATGAGGTCGGCGTTGAAGCCGCCGGACGCGAGGACGCTGCCGTCGCTGAGCGCCGTCAGCTCGAAGTCCGTGCGGGCTGTCGCAAGGCCGCCGGTGGGCGAGAACGAATTCGTTGCCGGGTTGTAAATCTCTGCGCTCGCGGAGTACTGCGCAGGATCGCTGACCGCAGACCCGGTGCGTCCGCCAGCCAGAAGTACCGTTCCGTCAGATAGGAGTTCGGCGTCGTATCCATACCGTCCCGCGATCAAATTCGGACCAGGCGTGAACTCGCCAGTCGCCGGATTGTAGAGTTCGGACGACAACACGAATGAGGTCTCGTCTGCACCGCCGGCCACGAGGACAAGGTGATTCGGCAGCAGGGTCGCCGTTTCACCGCCTCTGGCTCGGGTCAGACTCCCGGTGATCGCGAACAGTCCTGTGTTGTGGTCGAAGATCTCGGCGGTCGCAGTCGTCAAGCCGCCTGCTGTGTAACCGGCCACTACCAGCACGCGGCCATCGGCGAGCCTGGCGGCGCTGTGCGTGGTGCGGGGCATGCCCAAGGCGCCCGTGGGAGAAAAAGTGTTGGTGACCGGGTCGAAGATCTCCGCGCTGTTCAGAGGCTCGAGGTCCGGACCGCTGCCACCAGCCACCAGCACGCGGCCGTTCGGCAGCAGGGTAGCCGTGTGTCCGAGACGCCCGCCAGCCAGCGTTCCCGCGGCTGGTGTGAACTGACCCGTGGCCGGGTTGAACAGCTCGGCGCTGTCTAGCACGACCGCGCCACTTGATCCCCCGACGATGAGCACGAGGCCGTTCAGAAGGCGGGTCGCGGTGTGAGAGACGCGGGCGACGTTCATCGACCCAGTCAACTGTTGAACTCGCGTGGCGGGGTCGTATAGCTCGGCGCCGGCCAGCGTGCCCAAGTCCGCGCTGCCACCGGCAATCAGCACTCGGCCGTCAGTGAGGCGAGTTGCTGTGTGCCTGCTACGCTGGCCACCTTCGTTGTTCACCGGCACGAATGCGCCGGCATCCTCGTTGGTCGAAACGTTGGGTCCAGCTGCGAATGAGGGCGCCACATTCGCCACGGAGATGTTGGTGGCGATCGTAAACGCTCGTGGCGTGGTCGAGTCGACGCCGCCATTGGCCGTGTCGCCATCGTCCTGCAGCACCACCGTGACCGTCGCGGACCCCTGCCCCCCAAGTGCGAGCGCGTAGCTCAACGTGCCGTTCGGAGCAATCGCCGGCTGCGAGCTGAACAGGTCACGGTTACTGTTCGAGACAATGAAGTTGAGCGCCTGCCCGGTTTCGCCCGCCGGGCCCGCTCGAATCGCGGTGGCCCAGTTGTCGACTGTCTGCGGCCCGGCACCCAGGCCGATGGCCTGATTGGGTCCGGCGACGAAATTGGGCGCGTCGTTCACCGATAAGACCGACACGAGAACCGTTCCGTTCGCGGTGCCACCGGCTCCGTCGCTGATGGTGTAGGTGAAACTATCGGGACCGTTGTAGTCCCCCGTCGGCGTGTAGCTGATGCTGTTGCCTGCGAGCTGCGCGACCCCGTGAAGCGGCGTCGTGATGCCGGTAATCGACAGCGCGTCACCGTCAGGATCGTTGTCGTTGCCAAGAACCGCAATCGCCGTCGCCATGTCTTCGTTCGTGGCGGCGACGTCATTAATCGCGGTCGGAGCGCGGTTCTCGATCGGCGTCGCAACCGTGCTGCTGTTGTTGGCAGCTGCCGGATCGGACTGGCTGCCGATGACGCTGGCAGTGTTCGAGAGAGATCCGCTGCCCCTGGCTTGCAGCGTGATGGTATAGCTCGCCGAGGCGCCGTTGATGAGCGCACCGACGGTGCACGACACCTGGCTGCCGCTCGCGCTGCAGGCACCCTGCGAGGAGGTCGATGACACGAAGGTCGCGGTCGCGGGGGTGAACGTGTTGAAGAGCGAGATGCCGTTGGCATCGCTCGGACCGTTGTTGGTGACGACAACCGTATAGACGACGTTGCCGGCAAACGGCACGACCGCCGGAGCGCGGGACTGCGATACGGACAGATCACTCGTCGCCGTCGGCGGGCCCGTGATGGTGGTGGTTTGCGCGACGCTGTTGTTTGACGTGTTGTAGTCGAGCGGGGTCGCAGACACGGCGCCGTTGACGATCACGCTGCCGCCGCGATTGAACGACCTCAGGACCACCGCTACCGGCACATCGCCGCCTGGCGCGATCGAGCCGATCGTACAGACGATCGGATTCGCCGCCGTGCAGGCTCCCTGCGCCGGGGTCACGCTTTGCAGCAACAGCTCCGAAGCGGGGTAGGCCAACGTGAAGCTGACACCCGTCGCCGTCGCCGGACCGTTGTTGTGAATCGTCGCGCTGTAGGCAATCGAGCCGCCGAGCGCGACTGGATCCGGGGTGTCGGTGAGTGCCAGTGTGACGTCCGCGGATCCGGCCGGGGGCGGACCGACAATCACTGTAACGGTTGCCGACGGGCTGAAGACCGTGCCGTCATGCGCACGGAACGAGAATGTGGCGTTACCGTTGAATCCTGCGGGTGGGGTGTAGGTAAGGTTCGGCGCGGTGCCCGACAAGGTGCCGGCAGTCGGACCGGTAAGGATGCTGAACGTGAGCGGATTGTTCTCGGCGTCGCTGCCGGCCAGCAGAATCGGCAGGGCAACACCTTGGGGCGTGTTCACGGTCATTGGCGTTGCAGCCGCCGCGTCGTTCACCGGCGTCACGTTGATCGACACGGTTGCGAAGCCGGAGGTAATCTCACCCTGCGTCACACGGAACGTGAAACTGTCGGGACCGTTGTAGTTCAACGTTGGTGTGTAGGAGAACGTCGGCCCGCTGCCGGTCAGCGTCCCGTGAGCCGGCGGGTTGCCGATCACGAACGTGAAGGGGCCGCCACCGGTGGCGCCGAGCGTGATCGGCGTCGCGGTGTCTTCAACGACGTTCACCGTCTGCGCGGTGGCGCCCGCGGCGACGCTGAGCTGGAAGGCGCCAGTGGCGAAGCGCGTCGGGCTGGCAACGTCGGTGGCCATCGCGGTAAACCCGAACGTACCGGATTGAGTCGGTGTGCCGCTGACCACCCCGGCCGCGCTCAGCGATACGCCTGTAGGCAGCGCGCCGGCCGCGAGTGACCATGAGTAGGGGGCGAAGCCGCCGGTCGCGCTGAGGGTGGTGGCAGCTGCCTGGTTGACCGACGCGCCCGGTAGCGGGCCGCCTAACACCACGACCGGCTCGAACACGCGAATCGTCAAGGTCGCGGTGGCGGTCATTTCGTTGGCGGCGCTCAAAGTCACTGTAAAAGTGAACGCGCCCGACAGCGTCGGCG
Organism: Acidobacteriota bacterium; assembly: GCA_031364805.1. Taxonomy (GTDB): domain Bacteria; phylum Acidobacteriota; class Vicinamibacteria; order Vicinamibacterales; family UBA2999; genus 12-FULL-67-14b. Next base: position 32,077 of record JANLWW010000086.1, on the reverse strand, counting down.
TGCCCGTGATTGCGCCGTTGGCGGCCAGGGTCAACCCCGGCGGCAGCGACCCGGTCGTCAGCGCGAAGGCGAACGGCGCCGTCGAGCCCCTCTGTTCGATCACCTCGCTGTAGGCAAGCCCGCGCGTCGCATCATCGAGCGTCTCGGTGACGATCAGGGGGATCGACGCATCGATCTGGGGCGTGGTCTCGCCCGCGACCACATCCGCGGTGTCGACGGGGTAGGAGGTGGTGGCGACGCCGAGGTTCCGCAGATCGGCGAGCGCGCCGGCCAGATCGGCCAGGGGATTCCCGGCCGGCGCGCCGTCGCCGATCGACGTGTCGCCCAGCGGGCTGTAGATGCGCAGCGTCACGCGTGCCGTGTCGCCGGGTGCCAGCGCCATCGTCGCATTGTCGATGTCGGGATTCTCGATGTCGGGATTGATCACCGTTGAGACCTGCTGCGCGCTCGACGGGTCGACGAACGAAGGGCTGTTGATGTTGACCACCGTCAGGTTACGGTTCGGCTCGACCACCGCGCAGCGGCTGATTGCAGGAGCGGCAGTGGTCTTGGTGATCACCAGTTGAAACTGGACGCCGGCATTCAGCAGTCGCTGTTGCTGTGCCTGCTTGAGCAGCAGTTTGATTTGGTACGCGGTGGCGGTATTGCCAACGTTCGAGACGTTCCAGGTCACGTCGGTCAGGGCGGCGTTGTCGATGTCGGGGTTGTCGATGTCGGGGTTATCGATGTCGGGGTTGATGATGTTCGGATTGTCGATATCGGGATTGTCGATATCGGGATTGATGATCGACGGGTTGGCGAGCAGCGAGTTGTCGATGTCTGGGTTGTCGATATCCGGATTGTCAATGTCGGGATTAGCGCGGGTGGTGTTGTCGATATCGGGATTGCTCACCACGGCGTTTGACACGGTGATGGCGTGCGCTTCGGCGTTGTCGATGTCTGGGTTGTCGATGTCCGGATTGTCGATATCGGGATTGTCGATATCCGGGTTGGTCGGATCGGGATTGAGATAGACGCGTCCAGCGGCATTGGCGCTGCTGCCTTCAGTCACGGTGATCGGTACCGCCGCGCGCGGGTCGGTGGAGGTCACGAAGACCTCGCGCGAAATGCTCGACCCGGCGGCAATGTCCACCGGGAGATCGAGCAGCTGCGCGAACTGCAGGAACGACGCTCTGCCGCCGGGCGGCTGCGCCGTGATGTGCAGCACGACTGACTTCACGACACTCTCTGGATTGGTGACGGTGATCACGAAAGAGCGCTGAAGCAGCCGCCGGACGCCGTCGGCGTCGGTCACAAATCCGAGCGGCTTGTTGTTGCCGAGCGTCGACATGATCAGCCCGGTCGAGACCCGCGCCGAATAGACGTTCTGGTCGCGCATGCCGGCTTGCCCGGGCTCACACACTGCCACCGGTTGGGTCGGATCGAAAATGCTGGTGCCGGTGTAGCCGGCGAACGTCGGCGCCGTGTAGCGCACCCAGTTGCCGTCCCGCGGGGCCCGCACGTCGCGGTTGTCGCCCCACGCCGTGAAGAAGGTGGCCGGATCCGACGGCAGGGTGTTGAAGCGCCAGGTCCCGTCGCCGTTCGACAGAAACGACGGCGACATCGTCACGTCAAGGTAGTCGCCGATGAACGGTTTGGTCCCGACCGAGAACAGCGGCAGGTTCGGCGGATTGAACTGCAGTTGCTCGGGGGCGGTTCGCCCGGCACGCACGCCCTCGAGATAGTTCGAGACCTTTGCCGATGGGCCCCATGTCGGCGGCGCGCCCGGCCAACCGGCGGCCGCGCGCAGATCGAGCGTATGACGCTTCGGGCGCTGCGCTGATGGACCGGTCCAGTTGACGGCGATGAAATCGTCGATGTACTCGCCCCACATTTTCGACACGTCGTCCCGCTGGTCCCAATAGACCAGGTGCAGCTTGGCGCCGCCGAAGTTCAGCACCGGCATGATCTGATGACCACGTTGAGGCGGGTTGTCCGCGGCGATCGGCTGGGACCAGGTCCGGCCATCAGGCGAGGTCGCGACGACGATGCGCGCGTCGCCGCCCGGACCGACGCCGCGCTGCGCCCACGCCACGTAGACACGACCGGTGGCGTCAACCGTCATCGCGGGGTAGGAGTTCGTACGAAACGACGTCGGCGTGGTGCCCTGGTCGAACGGCCTGATCGTCGCAACGGTAATCGGGCTCGAGAACGACTTGCCGCCGTCGCTGGACCTGGTGATCAGAATCGCATCGGGCTGGGCGTTGCTGAGAAACTCGCGCCATGCCACGTACAAGGTGCCGGTGTTGGGATCGATCGCCGCGACCGCCGCCTGGTTGATCTGCGAGCGCTCACTGATCTGCTGCGGCCGGCTGAAGGTCGCGCCGCAGTCGGTCGATCGCGACAGCATGATCTTGGTGCGGCCTTCCATCGGCACGCCCTGTCTGTGCTTCCCCAGGCCCTCGAGCTCCTTGCCTTTGCGGCGCGGTTTGTTGGGATCCTGCGCGAGCGGCTCGAGGAACGCCGAGTAGATCACATAGATGTTTCCAGCCGGGATCGGCTGCGCCTGTCCCGGAACCTGGCAGACTGGTCCGGTCGTCGGTTTCTTTGGCAGCCCTTTGTTCGTTGCCGGGTTCGGCTTGTTCGGATCAAAATCCTTGTCTCTTTTGTCCTTGAGCTTGGAGCGATCGTTGCGATCATCGGCGTCGGTGCGGCCCTGCCCTTTCATCGCGCGCGGGATGTCGACCGCGATCCAGGGCTTGTCGAGGAAGCGATCCTCGGACCCGACGTCGACGACCGTCGTGCTCAAATACGCAATCGAATCGCCGGCTTCCAGGTTGTTGTTGTCGATGTAGCGCGCGACAAACACCTTGCCCGCATCCTGATCGCGGTTGAACGCCATGGCGCCGAGATAAAACAGACCGTTGGTCCCGGCGCGAATCACCGGATCGGCGCCGGCCTGCAGCCCGTAGAGCGGTGAGCTGCGCCCTTCCGGCGTGACGTCCTGCCGAAAGCCGGGGAGCAGCGTGCTCTTCCACGTGCTGCCGCCGTCGAATGATTTGAACACGCTGATCCAGGCGTCGCCATTGACGCCGTCTCCGAGTCCGGGAATGTCGACGGTTCGATAGTCGTTCGCCGAGCCAAGCAGGTGCAGGGGGTTACGGGTCGAAACTGCGATCGAAGGCTCGTTCTGCCGCTGGAGGAATGGATCGCCGCCCGGAAAGTTCGTGCCCGAGACCATGTTGATGTTGCGACCGGGAATCGGAATCGGCACTTGTCCGGACTGCGCTCCCAGATCAACAAGTGCGATCGACGCACTGATCGTCAAGGCGGACAGCAGACCGGCACCAATGCGGACGCAACGAGTCAGCGAACGCCTAGTTGAGTTCTTCATGTGGGGACCGTTGGGGGTGACGCGGCGGACGTCCGGGCAGAGGGGGACCCTCAATGCAGGCGGCACCCGAAGATGCCGGAAGCAAAGGCGCGACGCGGGGGAGCGCGACGGCCAAGGCCTGGGGGGCACTAGAATCCCTTAAATGGCGTTCGTGATCTACGAATCGACGGCCGAGCTTACTCGAAAGCGCGGAGTTTGTTGGCGAAAAATACCGGTGCTCACCGGGACAATAGGGAAGGAATTCGCGTAATTGCGCGCTTCTGCACCCTTTGTACGGCCGCTAGAAATAAAGGTGAAGCTAGAAAGCGCTAGCGATTGGCGACGAGCACGACCCGCGTGAGATCACGCGAGCGGTCGGGCCACAGCAACGTCCGGACACGCACGCCCGCTTCGTTGAAATAGGGCAGTTCCGCGATCCGCACCAGCTTCAATCCACGCTCGCGTTCAAGCCGCTCAATGACATCGGCCGGCGCGACCATCAACGCCCGACTGGGCTGCGACATGAAGTCGGTCGCCTGATCGTCGGTGATGACGTCGGTCGTTTTGGTGTGCGAGTAAAACACCAGGTTGCGCACGAACACGCCATAGGTGCCCACGGCCTCGTCCGAGTTGCGGTGCTGCAGCACAAGACGAGCCATCTGAAGCACCGTGTCCTCACGACCGCTCGACAGGCCGCCAAACTGCAAGGCGGGCAGTGTGACCGCCGCCGCCAGCGCGATCACGCCCGGGGCCATGCGCCAATGGTTCGACAGCGCCACCAGCACAATCGCTGCGCCCGCCAGCGCGATCACGCCAGCCGCCACTTGCGTGTAGATTGGCGCCACGTTGATCAGCAGCGGCTGCACGCGGAAGAGCAGCCCTCCCAGCAGGATCACCAACCCACCGCTCAGCAACGAACCCACTACGACGCCGGTAGCGCGCCGCGGGCGCGAGCGCGCGCCATCGAGGCCGCGCCACTCCTGCGTGCGCTCGACGATCGACGAGGCGAGCAGCAGGGCGAGGGGCGGCAGCACCGGCAGAATGTATCGGGGCTGCTTGCCAATCGAGAACGAGAAGAACGCCAAAGGCAGCGCCGCCCACAGTAGCAGCCGCAAGTCGATGGTGCCAATGTCGCGCCGACGGCGGACGAACTGAGTGAGGGGACCAAGCCAGACCAAGGCCAAGGGCGTCCAGGGCAGCAGGCCGCCAGCGACAATCGGCAGGTAGAACCACCACGGCCGCGGGTCGTTGAAACGGTCGGTCGCGAACCGCTCGAAATTATCACCAATAAAGAAGCCCTGCAGGTATTCGTTGCCGTGACGTAACCACATCACCACGTACCACGGCACCGCCACGCCGACCATGACCATCAGGCCCAGCACAATGTCGCTCGGTTCAAGCGCAATTGAGCGCCGCTCAATCATCAATACCGGAACGATCACGATGGCGGGAATGATGAGGCCCACTGGCCCCTTGGTCAGAAAACCGAGGCCGAGGGCCAGGGCCGCGAGCAACACAAACTTGCGGGGCGACCGTTCCTGCTCGAGCGTGGCGACCAGCGCCGCCCAGATCGCCAGCGAAATACAGACGGCGAGCGGCAAGTCGGGCAGGGCCATGCGGCCGATCGAGAAGTAGCCAAAGTTGGTGGCGACGATCGCGCCTGCCAGCAGCCCGGTTGACTCGTCGTACCATCGCCGGCCGGCCGCTGCCGTGACGAGCACCAGCCCGAGTCCCGCCATCGCCGCCCACAGCCGGGCCGCCATCTCGCTTTCGCCGAGCACGAGCGAGGCCGACGCCGTCAGCCAGTAATACAGCACCGGCTTCTGGAAGCGGGGTTCGTAGTTGTAAGAAGGGGTAATCCAATCACCCGAGGCCACCATCTCGCGCGCGGCATCAGCGTAGAACGCTTCATCCGAATCGGTAATGGCCCCCCGTCCCAGCCCGGCAAAGAAGGTGACCACTGCCAGGACCAGCAGGGGAAGCGTGATGCGATGCACTTCTGGTATACTACCGGCAGTTTCGTCCTGTTTTGCCTCCGTTTCGTTCCGTGCGCGTTCGAGACGCGTCACTCGCGGACGTCGCTCCGCTCCTTTCCAGAACCTGACAACCAGAGCCTGACCTTCCTTGGAATAGCCTGCATGCCCAGTCAAAAGCGTCACGGTCCCCACCGCGGTGGCGGTCATCAGCCTCCACCCCAGCCAGATGTGGCCGCCGAATCGGCCGAACATGCGTTGAACGAGAGCAAGAAGCCGGGGCTCAACATCAACCAGCTGAAAGAGATGAGCATTCAGCATCTCACCCAGGTCGCCAAGGACCTGGAGGTCGCCGGCGCAACTGGCATGCGCAAGCAGGAGTTGATCTTCCAGATCCTGAAGGCGCAGACGGAGCAGAGCGGCTTCATCTTCTCGGAAGGGGTGCTCGAGGTCTTGCCTGACGGGTTTGGCTTCCTCCGCGCGCCCGATTACAACTACCTTCCCGGGCCCGACGACATCTACGTCTCGCCCTCACAAATTCGCAAGTTCGACCTTCAAACCGGCGACACCGTGTCGGGTCAGATTCGCCCACCCAAGGAAGGGGAGCGCTACTTCGCCCTGATCAAGGTCGAAGCGGTGAACTTCGAGGCGCCTGATCAGGCCCGTGAAAAACTCTTCTTCGAGAACCTCACGCCGCTCTATCCGCTCGAACGCATCAAGCTCGAGACCGAGGCCGAGAACCTATCGGCGCGTGTGATGGACCTGATGACGCCGCTCGGCAAGGGCCAGCGCGGCCTGATCGTTGCGCCTCCGCGCACCGGCAAGACCATGCTGCTGCAGACCATTGCCCAGTCGGTGGCGAAGAATCACCCGGAGATCTACCTGATCGTCCTGCTGATCGACGAGCGCCCGGAAGAAGTCACCGACATGCAGCGCTCGGTCGATGGCGAAGTCATCTCGTCAACGTTTGATGAACCGGCCCAGCGCCACGTGCAAGTCGCCGAGATGGTGATTGAAAAGGCCAAGCGACTGGTCGAGCACAAGAAGGACGTGCTGATCCTGCTCGATTCCGTCACGCGCCTCGCGCGCGCTTACAACACCGTGATCCCGGCCTCAGGCAAGGTCCTGTCCGGCGGTCTCGACAGCAACGCGCTGCAAAAGCCCAAGCGCTTCTTCGGCGCCGCCCGCAACATCGAAGAGGGTGGCTCGCTCACCATCGTCGCCACCGCGCTCGTGGACACCGGCTCGCGCATGGACGATGTGATCTTCGAAGAGTTCAAGGGCACGGGCAACAGCGAGATCCACCTGGATCGCAAGCTCTCGGACAAGCGCACGTTCCCGGCGATCGACATCCTGAAGAGCGGCACCCGCAAGGAAGAGCTGCTGATTCCCAAGGAAGATCTGAGCCGAATTTACGTGCTCCGGCGCGTACTCAATCCGCTGTCATCGGTGGAAGCGATGGAGCTGCTGCTGGACAAGATGGCGAAGACAAAGAACAACGCCGAGTTCCTCTCGGCCATGCAACGCGGCTAGTGCCAGGAGGGCGGCACTTCAGTGCCGCTGTGGAGAGCGAATGACGACGATTAAAGTTCGAGAAAATGGCTCGTTGCTGGTCGAGGGCGAGGACGTAAAGCTGGTGGACTGGACGGGCGCCGAGTATGTGGTGCCGAAGAAGCCGTTTTCCCTTTGCCGCTGCGGCCAGTCGAAACAGAAGCCGTTTTGCGACGGCACCCACAAGACCTGTGGCTTCGTCGGCAGCGAGGGCGCCCCGGGCCCGAAGGCGATTCCCGCGGCGCCCCCACCAGACCCACCGGTCTGACCAGTCCCACCTGCCCTAAAGAGTCGGCACCATCCACGGCACCACGTAGGCCTGCAACATAGCCAGCACGCCCATCAGGAAGGTCAGGGCGAGGCTATGGAAAATAACCTTCGAGAAGATCTCGCCTTCGCGGCCCACGGCGCCGACGCCGGCAGCGCCCACCGAGAGGTTCTGCGGGCTGATCATCTTGCCCATCACGCCGGCCGAGCTGTTGGTGGCGCCCATCAAGATGGGATCCAAGCCCGAGACCTTGGCCGTCGTGGCCTGGAGGGGACCAAACAGCGTGTTAGACGAGGTGTCGCTGCCGGTCAGGAAGACGCCCAGCATGCCGAGCCACGCCGAGAAGAAGGGGAACAGCCACCCCGTTTGGGCCAGCGCCAACGCCATGGACGAGGTCATGCCCGAGTAGTTCATGACTGTCGCGATGGACAGGATGAAGGCAATTGTGACGATCGGCAGTCGCAATTGCGCAGCGGTCTTCCTGAAGGCCGCACCCAGGATGCCCGGCCGTGATCCGGCCAGGACCATCGGAATGAGCGCGATCAACGTCGCAAACAGTACCAGGGTGCCGGCTGTCGCCATGAAGTCGAGGCGGTAGGTCAGTGCATACGGTGAGGTTGACGCCACCACTGGCGCTTCCCGCTGGACTATAGGGGCGGGCTTGCCGTCCACCATGTTGTAAGCGCCCGGCCAGCTGAACTCCCACACTGGAAAGCGGAAACCTTGTGGATTAACGGAGGCGGGTTCGCCAATCCACGGCTCCGGACAGAGCCGGTTGCCAATCTGGCCGCAGCGGAGGAGTGCCGTGACGTTGGCAGGGGGCTGCAATTGCGACATGCCGGCAAAGTTGCCGACCTGGCCGATTAAGACTGTGAGGATCAGGATGCCGTAGGTGGCATAGGCGCGCGCCACGCGGGAAGCCGGATCGACCAGCGCTTCGACCACTGACGGCCGGGCATCAACGTAACCATCAGACGGACTCCAGAACTTCAGCAGGATGGCCACGGAAGCCAGCGAGAAGAGCGCCGCGAGCGTGTCGGTCAGTTCCGGTCCGACGTAGTTCGAAACCAGGAACTGGCCGATCGCGAATGAGAGGCCGGCCGTGAAGACGGCGGGGAACACCGCCATCATGCGCCCCCAGCCGGCGTACAACACGACCAGGTAGGCCGGAATAATCAACGAGAAGAACGGCAACTGCCGGCCCACCATGGCCGACAGCGCGCGCGTCGTGCTCTGGGTGTCGTGGCCCAGCATGGGTGCCAGCAACCCGCCCAGTGTCGTGACGGGGATGCCCAGCGAGCCAAAGGCCACCGGGGCGGTGTTCGCAATCAGCGCCAGCACGGCGGCCATGATCGGCTCAAAGCCCAGGCCGGCCAGCATGGCAGCGGTGATGGCGACCGGCGCGCCGAAGCCGGCAATGCCTTCGATTAGCGCGCCGAAACAGAAAGCGACGAGCAGGATCTGGATGCGGCGATCGGTCGTGAGCCGGGCGAGCGATCGGCGAATGACGTCGAAGTCGCCACTCTCGACCGACAGGTTGTAGAACATCACCGAGCTGAAGACGATCCAGCAGATCGGCCACAGACCGAACGCCATGCCGTGCGTGGCGGCAGCGACCGTCAGCCCCAACGGCATCCCCCACACCAACCACGCGAGCAGGAACGCACTGCCGGCGCCGACGATCGCGGATCGCCAGGGTGCAATGCGAAGCAAGGCCAGGCAGATGGCCAGCAGGATGGGCGGGATCGACGCCACGAGGGCCGACAACAAGACACTGTCGGCAACGGGACTATAGGTCTGGTGAAACAGTTCGGCCAAGGAGGAACCTCGGCCGAAACTATACGCTAGGTTTCTCGCAACGTGTTCATGCGATCGCGGTTGACGGGTTTGACGGCTCTGGAACCGGCGCCGGCAAGGCGATCATCAGCTCACGCAGTTCGTCGCCTTCCATCACTTCCTTCTCGAGCAGGCGGCGGGTCACGCGTTCCAGCACCTCGCGGTGTTCGCGCAGGATGCGGCGGGCCTCGTTGTGGGCGCCGGTGATGATCTGCTTGATCTCATCGTCGATCAGGCGGGCCGTATCGTCGCTGTAGAGGCCCCGTTCCACCGGCATGCCGAGGTCGAGGAAGCGGCCCCGGCGGGGCGGGTCGAAGTTGATCATGCCGAGGCGCTCGCTCATGCCCCATTCGGTGACCATCGAGCGCGCGAGATCCGAGACGCGCTGCAAGTCGTTCTGGGCACCGGTGGAAATCTCGCCGACGGCAATCTCCTCGGCGGCGCGACCGCCGAGCAGGATGGCCATCTGGCTCAGCAGGTCGCCCTTCTGCATCAGGTAGCGCTCTTCGAGCGGCAACTGCATGGTGTAGCCGAGCGCACCAAACCCGCGCGCCACAATCGAGATCTTGTGGACGGGATCCATGTTGGGCAGCACGCTCGCAACAATCGCGTGGCCCGTCTCGTGGTAGGCGACGATCTCGCGCTCCTTGGTGCTCATGACGCGCTTCTTTTCGAGGCCGGCAACCAGCCGATCGATGGCTTCGTCGAAGTCGTGCATTTCCACGGTCTGCGCGTCACGCCGGGCGGCCAGCAGCGCGGCTTCGTTGACGAGGTTCGCGAGGTCGGCGCCGGCAAATCCGGCGGTCCGCGCCGCGACCTTTCGCAGGTCAACCGCGGGGTTGAGCTTCACGTTGCGAACGTGAATCTTTAGCACTTCTTCGCGGCCCTTCACGTCAGGCTTGTCAACCAGCACCTGGCGATCGAATCGCCCGGGGCGCATCAGCGCCGGATCGAGCACTTCGGGCCGGTTGGTGGCGGCCATGATGATGATGGCCTTGCGCGCATCGAAGCCGTCCATCTCCGACAGCAACTGGTTGAGCGTCTGCTCGCGCTCTTCGTGGCCGCCGAACGCGCTTTGCTGGCGGGCCTTGCCGAGCGCATCGAGCTCGTCGATGAATACGATGCACGGCGCCTTGGCCTCGGCCTGGGCGAACATGTCGCGGACGCGGGCCGCACCCACGCCGACGAACATCTCGACAAACTCCGAGCCGCTCATGCTGAAGAAGGGAACCTTCGCTTCGCCGGCGACCGCGCGCGCCAACAAGGTCTTGCCGGTACCTGGAGGGCCGACCAGCAACACGCCCTTCGGGATCTTGCCGCCAAGGTTGGTGTATTTCTTCGGTGTCTTCAGGAACTCCACGATCTCGCGAAGTTCCTGCGCCGCCTCATCAACGCCAGCCACATCCGCAAATGTCGTCTTCACATCGTCTTCGGCCATCAGCTTGGCCTTGCTGCGCGAGAAGGACATGATGCCCCCCTCGGCGCCGCCCATGCGCTTGAAGAAGAACGTCCACAGCCCGAACAACAACAGCAGGGGGATCACCCAGCCGAGCACTTCGGGCAGCCAGCGGCTGACCAGTTCGCCCGAATACTTCACGCTGGCCGCGTCCATTTCCTCAACCAACTTCGGATCGGCAATGCGCGTGGTCGAGAACGTCGTGACTCCGTCGTCGCCCGCCTTCTTGAGCGTGCCGCGAATGATCGAGTCACCGACGGCTGCTTCGGCCACCTGGCCTGAGCGGACGAGGCCCTTGAACTCGCTGTACGAGATCTGCCGTCCAGCCGGCGACAGGAGGAACGCCTGGCCAAGCGCAAGCACGGTGAGGCCGCCGAGTACCCACCAGAGGACCGTAGGCCTGGCAGACACCGGCCGGCGATCTTTTGACGGGCCGCCTGAAGGCGTAGACGAGCTAGACATGGACCGCGTGACCTTTCGCAAAGCTGATCTTGTCGGCGGCCAGGTCGACGACCACCGTGTCGCCGTCGCGGAACTCGCCGTCGAGAACGCGGAGCGCCAGGGGATCGAGCAAGAGCCGCTGGAGAGCCCGTTTCAGCGGCCGGGCTCCATAAACTGGATCATACCCCTCGCGCACCAGGAAGTCCTTGGCTGCGTCACTCAGGGTGATGTGAATCTTGCGGTCGGCGAGGCGCTTCAAGAGGCCGCGCAGCTGGATGTCAACGATCAGCTTGATATGGCCCCGATCGAGTGAGTGGAAGAACACGATGTCGTCGATGCGGTTGATGAACTCCGGCCGGAAGTGGCCCCGCAAGGCGTCGAGGTCGCGCAAGTTCGACGTCATGATGATGACGGTGTTGGCGAAGTCCACCACGCGGCCCTTGCCGTCGGTAAGGCGCCCGTCATCGAGCAACTGCAGCATGACGTTGAGCACCTCCGGGTGGGCCTTCTCGACTTCGTCGAACAGCACGACGGCATAGGGCCGGCGACGAACCGCCTCGGTCAGTTGGCCGGCTTCGTCATAGCCAACGTAGCCGGGCGGCGCGCCGATCATGCGCGAGACGGTGTGCTTCTCCTGGTACTCCGACATATCGATCCGCACCATCGCCTGCTCATCGTCGAACAGGAACTCGGCGAGCGCTCGCGCGAGCTCGGTCTTGCCGACGCCGGTCGGGCCCAGAAAGATGAAGCTGCCGAGCGGGCGATGCGGATCCTGCAAGCCGGCACGAGCGCGGCGAATGGCATTCGCGACCGAGACGACCGCCTCGTCTTGCCCGACCACGCGCTGGTGCAGCCGGTCCTCCATCTTGAGCAACTTGTGAACTTCGCCTTCCATGAGGCGGCTCACCGGAATGCCCGTCCACTTGCCGACGACTTCAGCAATGTCCTCTTCGTCGACGTCTTCCTTGAGCATGCTCTTCGCTTGCTGCAAGGCCTGCAGTCGCGTCTCTTGCTCCTTGATCTGTGCCTCGAGCTGGGGCACCCGGCCGTACTGCAGTTCCGACGCCACGGCGTAGTCGCCGGAGCGCTGCGCCTGTTCCACCTCGACGCGCACCCGCTCGAGTTGCTCCTTTAGCTGCCGGCCGGCCTGGATCGCTTCCTTCTCCTGCTCCCAATGCGAGCGCAGCTGCGTGTCCTGCTCCTTGAAGTCGGCCAGATCTTTCTCCAGCTTGGCGAGCCGCTCCTGCGACGCCTTGTCTTTCTCCTTGCGAAGCGCCTCGCGCTCGATCTCGAGTTGCATGATGCGCCGGCGCACCTCGTCCAGCTCCACCGGCATGGAGTCAATCTCCATCCGCAGCTTCGAGGCAGCCTCGTCCATCAGATCGATGGCCTTGTCGGGCAGGAAGCGATCGGCGATGTAGCGCTGCGACAGCACGGCGGCCGCCACCAGCGCCGCGTCCTTGAACTTCACGCCGTGGTGAATCTCATAGCGCTCGCGCAGGCCGCGCAGAATGCTGATGGTGTCTTCCACGGTGGGTTCGCCGACGGTAACCGGCTGGAAGCGGCGTTCGAGCGCCGCATCTTTCTCGATGTACTTGCGGTACTCGTCCAGGGTCGTCGCGCCAATGGTGTGCAGCTCGCCTCGCGCCAACATGGGTTTCAGCATGTTCGAGGCATCCATCGAGCCCTCGGCGGCACCGGCGCCGACCACCGTATGCAGTTCATCAATGAACAGCACGATCTTGCCCTCGGCCTCGGAGACTTCCTTCAGGACGGCCTTCAAGCGGTCCTCGAACTCGCCGCGGTACTTGGCGCCCGCAATCAGCGCGCCCATGTCGAGCGTGACGATGCGCTTGTCTTTGAGACCTTCGGGTACGTCGCCGCGAATAATCCGCTGCGCGAGGCCTTCGACTATCGCGGTCTTGCCGACGCCCGGCTCCCCGATCAACACGGGATTGTTCTTGGTACGGCGTGACAGCACCTGGATGACGCGGCGCACTTCCTCGTCGCGGCCGATCACCGGGTCGAGCTTGCCCTTGCGCGCCAACTCTGTGAGGTCGCGGCCGTACTTCTCGAGGGCTTCGTACTTGCCTTCCGGATTCTGGTCAGTGACACGCTGGCTGCCGCGCACCGAGGTCAGCGCGTCCAGCACCTTGTCACGGGTGACACCGTTCGCCTTCAGCAGATCGACGGTGGTCGATTTGCCGGATTCGTTCAACAGACCGAGCAGCAGGTGCTCGGTGCTGACGTACTCGTCCTGCATCGCCTTGGCTTCAGCCTGGGCCGCGTCTAACGCGACCCGCAGGCGGGGCGAGAGGTGCGGTTCGGAACCGCCGTGCGCCTTGGGCTGCTTGGCCAGGTGGGCGCGCAAAGCGCCAGCCACCGCGGCCGGATCGGTACTCAAGCGGCGAAGCACGCTGGGTACCACGCCGTTCTGTTGTTCGACGAGGGTGACCAGCAAGTGTTCAGGCTCCACTTGCGCGTGGTGTAACTCCGACGCCAAAGAAGGCGACGCCAGCACGGCCTCCTGGGCTTTTTCGGTGAACTTGTTCAGATTCATGGTGGTCTCGCTTACTCGCGATTTGCGGTTCGCGGTTCGCTGTTCGCGGTTCGCAACGCCTCGTAGTGGACGCGCTCTTCGTCGGTGATCGTCTTCGGAATCTCGACGTCAACGTTGGCGTAAAGGTCGCCGCGGTCGTCCGGCCTGCCGACCGATGGCATCCCGTGGGCGCGCAGACGGAACCGTTGCCCGCTCTGGGTACCGGCCGGAATCTTGAGCCTCAGTGTCTTCGCCTCGGGCGTCACGACGTCGACCTCGCCACCGAGCACCGCGGTGGTAACCGGCACGCGTGTCTTGGTGTAGACGTCGCGGCCCTTCACTTCGAACACCGGGTGCGGCTTCAGCTGGATGCGCAGATACAGGTCGCCGCTCAGGCCGCTGCCGGCACCGCGGCCGCCCTCTCCAGCGACGCGCACTCGCGAACCATCGGTCACCCCCGCCGGAATGCGGACTTCGACCGACCGCGCCTGGCCGTCGTGCCGCAACTGCAAGCGTTGAACGCTGCCGCGCAGGGCCTGCTCGAGATCCAATTCGAACGGATGCTCAACGTCCTGACCCTTGCGTGGCCGCGGCCGTCCCCGATGGCTGCGCCCCTCGCCGGCGGGCTCTTGCCCTCCCATGCCGCCGAAGAAGGTCGTGAAGAAGTCGGAGAACGGGCTGTCGCCGCCAAACATGTCCGCCATGTCTTCCTGCGACATCGTCTGATAACCGCCGGCTCCCGCGCCGCGCCCGAACGGGTTGCCCGCATTCGGCGGCGCGTTCTCATAAGCCCGCCAGTTCGCGCCCAGCTCGTCGTACTTCTTTCGCTTGGCCTGGTCGCTTAGTACCTCGTTGGCCTCGTTCACTTCCTTGAACTTGGCCTCCGCGCCCTTGTCACCAGGGTTGACGTCGGGGTGATACTTGCGCGCAAGCTTGCGGAATGCCTGTTTGATCTCCTTCTCGGAGGCGGTCTTCGCAATCCCCAGCGTGGTGTAGTAATCCTTGAAGTCCACGCTATGCCCCGGGTTGGAACCACTGCAAGAACAGCACCGTCATGTCCTTAGGATACGTCGATGACGACCTCGGCCGGCAGTGGCGGGCCGGCGCCACGGTCACCTAGCTGGCGGGATCGATCTTGCGGGCGGCGAGAACCGCCTTGACCAGGTCTTCGGGGACGTCGGCGGGCAGTTCATCGCTCATTTCGCCGCAGGCAATGCGGCCAGCCTTGACGCAGCCCTCGTACTGAACCAGGTATTCGCGGCAGTTCCGACACCGGGTCAAATGAAACTCGAAGTGCGAGCGGTTCTCTTCCGGGAGCTCGCCGCTCACGTAGTCCATCAGGAATTCCGCCAGCTCACGGCACTTCACGACGCCGCCTCACCGGGGGATGGGCGGCCCAGCAGGGGCGCCAGCAACGTCCGCAGCGCCTGGCGCGCTCGGTGCAGCCGAATCTTCGTGGCATTCACGGACAACCCAAGCATTTTCGCGGTTTCCTCGGTATCTAGACCTTCGATGTCGCGAAGCACGAGAACGGTACGGTAGCCGTCAGGAAGCTGGTCGATCTTGCTGCGCACCATCTCGCGGGTCTCGGCGCGCTCCATGGCTTGGTCGACCGGTTCATCCCAACTCTGGAATCGCTCTTCGTGGTGGCCGTCATCGAGAAACGCCGGCAGTAAAGTTTCGATCGACTGTTCGGGCTTGCGCTTGCGAGTTCGCAACTTCATCAGCGCGGCGTTCACCGCAATCCGGTGAAGCCAAGTCGAGAATTTCGAATTGCCCTCGAATCGGTCGAGGCTCTTGAACGCGTTCAGGAAGGCGTCCTGCACGATGTCGCGGGCGTCTTCCTCAGAACCAACAATGCGGCGCGTCACCGCGAGGAGGCGACCGCCGTAGGTGCGCACGACTTGCTCGTACGCCGACTCGTTGCCGGCACGCAGCTGTGCGATGAGGGTCGCTTCATCATCTACAGGTGTCGCGCTGCCCATCGAACGGAGCGTATCATACGGAAGAGCCACGTTTTCCGAGAGGGCAGACGCATGTCGAGAGTCGCTACTTCCACGCCGCCGGGCACGCCGCAACCGATCGGTCCCTATAGCCACATCAGCAAAGTTGGCGACTCGATCACCATCGGCGGCACCGCTGGATTCGATCCGGCAACCGGGGCGCTCGCCGGCCCGGACGTCGCCACACAAACGCGTCAGATCCTCGATTCGTTTGACGTGATGCTTCGGTCCGTGAGGTCGGATCTGGCGCATGTCGTTCACATCAACGTGTTCTTACGCGACATGCGCGACTTCGAAGCCATGAACGTCGCCTACGCTGAACGTATGGGCGCCCACCGGCCCGCGCGCACGGCCATCGGCGTGAGCGATTTGCCAAAGCCAGGCATTCGCCTGACCATGAACCTCACGGCGGTCACACGCGACTGAGACGCCTGGCCAGACGCCTGCTCTTCAGGCCGAGTTGGCATTGCCATTGCTTTGAGAATCTGTGACCATGTTCGCTGAGCCCATCGTGCCCACCAAGCCCCGGTTCCGCATCCTCGTCGTTGACGACAATCCCGACTCAGCGCTGAGCATGGCGATGATGTTGTCGATGATGGGGCACGAGACCCGCACCGCGCACGACGGCGAAGCCGCCGTGGCGACCGCGGAAGCCTTCCGGCCACAGGTGGTCTTGCTCGACATTGGCTTGCCCAAGCTAAACGGCTACGAAGTCGCGCAGCGCATCCGTAAGGAAGAGTGGGGTGCGTCGATGTTCCTGGTGGCCATTACCGGGTGGGGGCAGGATGAAGATCGGCGCCGCTCTGAAGATGTCGGGATGAACCTCCATCTTGTAAAGCCGGTGGAGCCCTCGGCGCTCGACCGCGTGCTTGCCAACCTCTAAAAAGGGCGCTTGCCGTTCAGGTAGCTTCGGGTCAAAGTACGTAGAATGCTGCGTACATTCATCCCCTCGGGCCTTATTCTCGTGACCGGCCTGATCGCGGCCAGCAACCCCACCCCTCGCGCCACACCAGATTCAGTCGGGCTGTCAGCCGAAGGTTTGCAAAAGGCGACCGCGGTGCTGCGCCAGGCCGTGACCGACCGCAGCATTGCCGGCGCGGTGGCTCTGGTGGCGCGTCACGGGAAGATCGCCTACCTGGAACCGGTCGGCCTTCAAGCGGTCGAAGGCCGCACCCCGATGAGCGATCGATCGCTCTTTCGCATCTACTCGCAGACCAAGGCCGTGACAGCGGTGGCCGTCATGATGCTGGTCGAAGAGGGCAAGCTCCGGCTGACTGACGCCGTGTCGATCCATCTGCCAGAGTTCAAGGCTGTGGTGGTGCAGACGCTCGAGGGCTCCCGCAAGCCGTCGCGCGAGATTACCGTGGCCGACCTGCTGCTGCACACCTCGGGACTGAGCCACCGATCGTCAGACCTCTACCGCGAGCGGAAAGTCCGTGTGCGGTCCCAGGCGTTGCCGCAGTTCGTGACCAATATCACGCGGGCGCCGTTGATGGAGGACCCCGGGACGCGCTTCCGCTACAGCGAGGGAACCACCGCGCTCGGGCGCCTTGTCGAAGTGCTCTCGGGCAAGCCGTTCGATGCCTTCGTCACCGAACGCATCTTGACGCCGCTCGGCATGCACGACACTTCATTCTGGGTGGAGGCGGAGGCGCAGTCGCGACTGGCGACCGTCTACCAGGTCGCGCAGTCCGGCGGCCTGACTGCGTTCGAGATAGAAGAGGAAGTGCCGTTCACGCGGCGTCCGGCACTGATCGAAGGGGCGGTGGGCCTGGTCTCGACCGCGCCGGACTTTCTGCGCTTCTGCCAGATGCTGTTGAACAAGGGCGAACTCGACGGCGTGCGCTTGTTAAGCGCGAAGACAGTCGAGGCGATCACCACCAACGGCCTCCCCGCACCCGTGCTCCAACAGCGCGGTGGGTCCATGGGCTGGGGCCTCGGCAATGTCGACGTCGTGATCACACCGGGTCCGCGTGGATATCTCACCGCAGCGGGCGAGTACGGGTGGGATGGCTCCGCCGGCACGTTCTTCTCGATCGATCCGGCGCGCCAGCTCGTCGTCATGCTGTTCTCGCAAAACGTGCCGGCCAGTCCCGACGGCCTGCGGCAGCGGTTCAAGGCCGCCGTCGATCAATCCGTCATCAAGTAAAAGTCCGGCCTTAGCCGGATAGACAGCTGGTGCCACTATGAACCGACGTCTTGTTGTCGCGATGCTTCTGGGCGGCGTCTTGTTCCAAGCCGTTCCGCCCACCTCAGCGCAAGCGCCCGCCTCGCGGGCACCACGCAACGCCGATGAATTCGACGCCCTGTTCCAGCAGGTCAAGAACTGGGGCCGCTGGGGACCCAACGATCAGCTCGGGGCGGCCAATCTGCTGACGGCGGAGACGCGCAAGAAGGCGATTGGGCTGGTCAAGACCGGAGAGTCGGTCTCCCTGTCGCACAACCTGCTCACAGACAAGGCCGACGACAACGGCAGCCCGTTCGAGCACACCATGCTCGGCGCCAACAACATGGACACCTATCGCGTGTCCTATCACGGCTACGCACACAGCCATATCGACGGGCTGTGCCACATCCTGTACAAGGGCCAGACCTACAACGGTTACGCCACGGCCGAGGTGAACACACCCGCCGGATGCGTCAAGTTGGGTATTGAGAATCTCAAGCAGGGCGTGATCACGCGCGGCATTCTAATCGACATCCCGCGGCTGCGCGGGGTCCCGTACCTCGAGCCCGGCACCGCGGTGTACGTCGAAGACATCGAAGCGTGGGAGAAGAAGGCCGGAATCAAGATCGGCCCTGGTGACGCCATTCTGCTGCGCACGGGCCGCTGGGCCCGGCGCGAAAAGGTTGGCCCGTGGGCCGTCGGCCGAAACGCGGCCGGCTTCCACGCGTCGATCGCACCCTGGATCAAGGCCCGCGGGGTGGCGTTCGTCGGCAGCGATGCCGCCCAGGATGTCGTGCCGTCGATGGTTGAGGGCATCGCGCTGCCGGTGCACACGTTGCTGCTGACGGGCATGGGCATCAACCTGCTCGACAACCAGGATTTGGAACGCCTGTCGGCCACGGCGGCAAAACTCAATCGCTGGTCGTTTATGCTGACAATTGCGCCGCTGGCCGTGAAGGGTGGGACCGGCTCCCCGGCCAATATTCTCGCGACTTTTTAGGTCGAGGCTGCTGCGCGTTCGGGACGGCTTGAAGACCTCCCTAGGCGGCACGTTGCTTGCTCTTGAGCCAGCATGCGTCCAAGAGCCCTTGTTATTGCTGCCAGCACAGCCGTTCTGTTCATCATCCATGGCAGTGCGATGCCCATTGCCGCTCAGAAACCCGCCACGCGAAACGAAGCTGCCAAGCCGGCTGACATGCTGGCGGTTCAGGTCATGCTGGACCGCTCGCGGTTTTCTCCCGGTGAGATTGACGGGAAAGGTGGCGCCAACACCAATCGGGCCATCGAGGCATTTGAGCGGGCAAAAAGTACCACCGCCGCCGAAGCAGTGGCGGCGATGGGTGTCGAGGCCACAATGGCCTACGCGATAACCGCCGAGGATGAAGCTGGGCCGTTTGTGGCGGTCCCCGTGGACATGATGGAGAAAGCCAACCTGAAGCAGCTGTCGTACACGTCCCTGGTCGAGGCTCTCGCGGAACGATTTCATGCCTCACCCAGCCTGCTCAAGCGTTTGAATCCCTCGGCGAAGTTCACCGCCGGCGAAACCATCCAGGTGCCCAACGTCATGCCCGTGCCGGAGCCGACTTCTGGGGCCGGTATCGCGATCGCGGTGTCAAAGAAAACCTCGGCGCTCACCCTGACTGACAGCACCGGCGCAGTCATTTACCACGCGCCAGTGACGACCGGCAGCGAGCACGATCCGCTGCCCATCGGCGAGTGGACGGTGACCGCGATCGTTCGCAACCCGACCTTCAACTACAACCCCGACCTGTTCTGGGATGCCGATGTCACCCACGCGAAGGCCAAGCTCCCACCTGGCCCCAACGGTCCGGTCGGCCAGGTGTGGATTGACCTGAGCAAGCCCCACTACGGTATTCACGGCACGCCCGAGCCGAGCACCGTCGGACACACCTCATCTCACGGTTGCGTGCGCCTGACGAACTGGGATGCCAACGCCGTCGCCGCCCTGATCGGAAAGGGCGCCAAGGTCACCTTCAGCGAATGAAGGCAAGCACGAGTCCGGCATATTCGTGGGTGGTCTACGCGGCGGCCGCCGGATTCATTGCCGGCATGGTGGTGATGGCAGCGCTCTTCACCATCTTTCCGGCTGGTCCCTGGCAGGTGGCCGAACGGTCCACCCAAGTGACGAGTCGGCGGGCGGAATCGCCGGTGGCCGACGTCAGGCCGAGCGCCAAAGAGAATCCGCCGGCCGTGACGACGCCGCCCGCGCAAACCGTCGCCGTGCCGGTTATGTCGGCCAATGGCCTGGAGGTGCTTCGCGACCGGCGGCTCGATATCCCGGTGAAGGGCGCCAGGCGCGAAGACCTTCGCGAGATGTTTGATGAGCAACGCGGTTCGACGCGTCGCCATGAAGCCATCGACATTCTGGCGCCGCGCAGTACGCCAATCGTCGCCGCCGAAGATGGCACCGTCGCGCGTTTATTCCTTAGTGACGCGGGCGGCATTACCATCTACCAGTTCGATCCGACCACCACCTACGTGTATTACTACGCCCATCTGGAGTCCTACGCACCGGGACTCAAGGAAGGCGACCGCGTCAAGCGGGGCGAGGTGCTCGGGTATGTCGGCACGACTGGCAACGCGCCAAAGGACACGCCGCACCTGCACTTCGCCATCTTCGAGATGACGGACAAGAAGCAATGGTGGCAGGGGACGGCGATCGATCCCTACAAGGTGTTGAGGTAAGTCGCGCGCGTCTCGTCGAGGCTGTCGAGAATCCGGTCGGCAAACGCCTTTGGCGTGATGACCCTCGCTGCCGGTCCAAATCCCATCACCCACGCCTGCAGTTCCCAGTCGAGCACGACATTCAGCGTCAGGCGAATGCGGCCATCGGGCAACTCTTCAATCGCCTGTGACGCGTGGCGCTGCCGCTCGCGCACATAGGGCGCCTCGGCGGCGGTGAACTCAATGACTACCGGCTCGGGCGTGCCAGAAAAGGCGCCGAGCGAGTGCGGAAATACGTCGGAGGGGGAGTTGGCGACCGGGTTAAAACTTTCCTCGAGCGCCACGGCCTGCTCGATGCGCTGCACCGCGAACGTCCGCATCTCGGCATAGTCCGGCACGAACGCCTGCAGGTAGAGGCCTCCCTGCGCGTAGGCCAGGCGGTAGGGCTCGACGATGTAGTCCTTGAGCTGCTTGCTGGAGAAGGAGTGATAGCGCATACGGACGCGCCGGCGCCCGAGAATCGCGGACATCAACGCGTCAACCGCTTTCGCGGAACCGGCGGCGAGCGACGGCGAGGCGTGTTCCTTGGCGCCGAGTGCGTCGGGCAGGCTCTCGATGAACTTCCACAACGACGCGGGCAGCGCGTCGTACAGCTTGTCGAACGCCGAGGCCAGGCTATCCTGGAAAGGCCCGCCAGCTGCTGACAGCACTGTTCGGCTGAGATACAGCGCGCACAGCTCCGACAGCGAAAACCCGGCGGCGGCGACGCCCTTGAAGACATCGCGATTGAGGGTGAACGCAGTCTTGCCATCCCGCTTGCTGGCCTCAATCGGGAAACCCGCCTGGGTAAGCGCATCCAGGTCACGCCGAATTGTGCGTTCCGATACCCCCTCGCCGGCCACGTCTTGAGCCTCGGCCAAGGTGAGCCCTCGGGCCCGTCCCTCAAGTGCTAGCAAAATGCGCCACTGTCGGACTATTTCGGTATGACGTTCCATCTGGGTTTGGGATCAGGCCCAAAAACGAACTTTTAGCCACGGCACGCCGTATGCATTAGTAGGAAACAGTGTGCAAGGGAATGCAACGCAGTCGCGCCAAATGCGCGATCGAACCGAGTTGACCCGATCTGTCACGAGCAGCAAATAAGGTGTGGCTATGACAATTCGCATTCGTTTCCGCCGACCCGCTCCCGCCGCGAAGAAGGTTTGCCAGCACTGCGAGAACCGCCGCAACCTGTTCAGGCAGGAAGGCCTCGCCAAGTGGGATCCCTACTATGCGCTCTGTTACAAGTGCTACCAGCGCTACGTTAGTCACGCCCAGGCAGCACCGCAAATGCGGGACGCAGCGGCCATTGCCGCCCATCGCCCTCGTAGAACACCCGCTCTAGAAACAGGCCTGATGCCGGCGCAGTGAGTTCCGCCGGTGTCGGCCCCCCGACTTGCGTGGTCGGCGTCAGCAGGGCGTCCACGTGATCTACCGGCATGGCGCCCTTGCCGATCTCCACGAGCACGCCGACCATGCGCCGGACCATCTTCCAGATAAAGTGCGACCCGGCGACCCGGATCAGGATGAGATCACCATCTGCGGTCACGGTGACATCCTCAACGAGCACCTCGGTCGATTTGTCCTCTGGGTCGTCGTCACTGAAGGCCTGAAAGTCGTGCCGGCCGGTGAGGCGCCCGGCCGCCGCCGTCATACGTACCAGATCCAGCGGCTCACGAATCCACCAGACGAACGGTTTTGCAAACGCACTCCGCCGGCGCGAGACCTGGTACACGTAGCTGCGCGCCACCGCGCTGTGCCGCGCGTGAAACCGGTGGGGCACGGTGTCGACGCTCAGAATATGGATGTCGGCCGGCAGGCCATCGTTGATGCCGCGCCGGAGGGTTTCCGCCGGCAGCGGCTTGCGAATGTCGAGATGGGCGACCTGCCGCAACGCGTGCACGCCCGCGTCGGTGCGGCCCGAGCCATAGAACTCGAAGGTCTTGTCGCGCGTCAGCTCGCCGATCGCCCCTTCGATCTCGCCCTGGATGGTGCGCGCGTTCTTCTGCTTCTGCCATCCGCTGTAGCGGGTTCCCGCATATTCGATCGTGAGCTTGAATCTGGGCACGAGCCTTCATGATAATGCCGCATGTCGATTCACAAGCCGGTTCACGCTCCAAATCTTCCCCAACCCGTTGGTCCGTACTCTCCAGGCATGAACTTCGAGCGCCTGATCTTCGTGTCGGGCCAGGGCGCCACCGACCCAGCCACCGGCGAGCTGGCGGGCGCCGACGTGGAAACCCAGACCGGGCAGTGCCTCAAGAACCTGGAGGCGATTCTCAAGGCCGGCGGCTCGGACCTGCAGCATGTTCTACGCTGTGGAGTCTTTCTCCTCGACATGACGGAGTTTCAGCAGATGAACGGGGTCTACGCGCGGGTCTTTGGGGAGCATCGTCCCGCCCGCACCACCATTCAGGCGGCAGGGCTTCCTGGCGCCGGTTTGCGCGTGGAGATCGACTGCATCGCTTACGTGCCTTAGCCTTAGATCAGAGGGCTTGGGGGCTTGGGGGCTTGGACGTCCCATCCGAAGCCCCCAAGCCTCCAAGTCCCCAAGCCCCCATCTATAATCGACCCATGACCCTGGCAAATCGCCGACTGCTGGCCATTCTCGTGCTCGTCGTCGCGCTGCCGCTGGTCGGCCACGCCAACGAAGGTTTCTGGCCGTTTAATCGCATTCCACGCGCCGCCATCACACAGGCCCTTGGCGTTAGGTTGTCGGACCAGTGGATCGAGCGGGTGCAACAGGCGTCGGTCCGCTTTCCCAGCGGGTCGGGCTCGTTGGTGTCGGCCGACGGGTTGGTGCTGACCAACCATCACGTGTCACTGGATCTGCTCCACAAGCTGAGCACGCCGCAACGCGATCTTGCGGGCATGGGCTTTCTCGCCACCAGCCGCGCGCAAGAGCTGAGGGCGCCTGACCTCGAACTGCTGACGCTGCAGAAGATCGAGGACGTGACGGCGAAGGTGAACGAAGCCGTGACGCCCCGGATGTCGTCGACCGAGACGTTGGCGGCGCGGCGCTCGGCCATCGCCGCGATCGAGAAAGACGCGCAGAGCGGCCCCGGGCTCGAGGCCGAAGTCGTGACGCTGTATCAGGGCGGCCAGTACCACTTGTATCTCTACAAGAAGTTCACCGACGTGCGGCTGGTGTTCGCGCCCGAGTTCGACGCGGCGTTTTACGGCGGCGACCCCGACAACTTTACCTTCCCCCGCTATTGCCTCGACATGACGCTGTGGCGCGTTTACGAAAACGGCAAGCCGCTCGTCACCAAGAATTTTCTGCCATGGTCGACGACCGGGGTGAAGGACGGGGAAGCTGTGTTCACGTCGGGTCATCCCGGCACGACGCAGCGACTGAATACCGCTGCGCACCTCGAGTTCCTGCGCGACTTCGCCTTGCCGGTGTCGTTCAACGCGTTCTCGAAGATTCGCAACCTGCTCCACACCTATGCCAAGACAGGCCCCGAGCAAGAGCGTCAGGCGAAGGACGACTTCTTCGGTATTGAGAACTCGCTCAAGTCGTGGAAAGGGCAACTCGAGGGCTTGAACGACCCGGCATTGCTGAACAAGAAGCGGACGGATGAAGGCGTTTTGCGCGCCCGCGTCAACGCCAACCCAGAGCTCAAGGCCAAGTTTGGCGACGCCTGGGACAAGGTGGCGACCGCCCGCAAAGCACTGGCGCCTTACAACCTCGAGCGCGTGTTTTTCGAAAGCGGACTGGGCATCTATACCCAGTATTTCAGCGTGGCCCGCACGCTCGTGCGCTGGGCCGATGAGGCGGGCAAGCCCAACGGCCAGCGGCTGCCCGAGTTCTCGGACGCGCGGAAGGCATCGCTCGAACGGCAACTGACTTCGGCGGCACCGATCTATCCCGGTGTCGAACAGGCGAAGCTCGAGGCCAGCCTCTCGGTGATGCAACAGCAGCTCGGTGCCGAACATGTTCTGGTCAGACAAATCATGGCGGGCAAGCCCCCGGCGGCGCGCGCCGCCCAGTTAATCGCGGCGACCAAGCTGGGCGACGCGGCCGCGCGAAAAGCGCTCTTTGAGGGCGGCAAGGCCGCAATTTCCGCGTCAGAGGATCCGTTTATTGCACTGGCGATGCTGGTGGATCCTCGGTCTCGCGAATTGCGCACGAAGTTCGACAACGAAGTGCTGGGCGTCGAGCGCGATGCGTATGCGCGCATTGCGCAGGCGGTGTTCGCGACGCAGGGCGAATCGGCGTATCCTGACGCGACGTTCACGTTGCGCCTGTCATACGGCCAAGTGAAGGGCTATCTGGACAACGGCAAGATGGTGTCGCCGTTCACGGAGATCCGCGGTTTGTATGTGCGGGGCGACGAGCATCAGCAGCAGCCCCCTTACAAGATTGCCGAGTCCTGGATGAAAGCCCGCGGCGCGGTCAATCCGACCACGCCGTTCGACTTCGTCAGCACCAACGACATCGTCGGCGGCAATAGCGGTTCGCCGGTGATCAACGCGAAGGGCGAACTGGTGGGGCTGATCTTCGACGGCAACATCCAGTCGCTACCCGGCTACTTCGTGTACGACGGGTCAGTGAACCGCGCGGTGTCGGTCGATGCCCGCGGCATGCTCGAAGCGCTCAAGGTCGTTTACAAGGCCGACGCCATCGTCAAGGAACTTGTTGCCGGCGCCGCTCCCGCGGTCCGTTAAGCTGCTCGGGTGGGTGAGCCTGCTCACCGACGCGGCGACAGAGGCGGTCTATCCGCTGCTCCCGGTATTCATCACACAGGTTCTCGGCGGTCCGCCGATTGCCCTCGGCATTGTCGAAGGCGCCGCCGACGCCACCAGCAGCGCCCTCAAGGTGTTTGCCGGACGATGGTCCGATCGCTTGGGCGCCCGCAAGCCCATCGTCGTTGCCGGCTACGCACTGTCATCACTGGTGCGGCCATTCATCGGCCTCGCCACCTCGTGGGGCCATGTCTTCGCGATTCGCGTCACCGATCGGGTGGGGAAGGGCCTGCGTGGCGCCCCGCGCGACGCCATGCTCGCGGCACTGGCGCCTCCCGGTGAACGCGGCCGCGTGTTTGGTTATCACTGGGCGATGGATCATGCCGGCGCCGCCATCGGCCCATTGCTCGCGACGATCTTTCTCTGGTTCTCACCGGACGACTATCGATTGCTGTTCGGCCTGACCATCATCCCCGGCGCGCTCGCCGTGCTGACACTGCTGCGCGTGCCTGAAACAGCCGGTCCTGCACTTCAGCCCCGAAGCACTTCAGCACCTGAGCACCCCAGCACCTCAGCACCTCTGCCAGCGCCCCTGAAACGCTACCTCTGGATCCTCTCGGTCTTCACACTCGGCAATTCCTCCGACGCATTTCTGTTACTGCAGTTGTCGCAGTCCGGCGTGCCATTGATCGGCCTGACGGCGCTCTGGAGCGCGCAACACGCCATCAAGGCGCTGCTGTCAATGAAGGGCGGCGCGCTGTCGGACCGCCTCGGCCGCCGCACGCTGATCATCTCCGGTTGGCTGCTCTACGCGGTCGTCTACGCCGGCTTCGCGTGGAGTCAGTCGGTGGAAGCCCTGATCGGCTGGTTCATGCTCTACAGCGTGTACTCCGCGGCGGTGGAGGGCAGTGAGAAGGCTTTGATCGCCGACCTGTCGCCTGAGGCCATGCGGGCCACGGCGTTCGGCTGGCACGCCGCCGTGCAGGGCTTTGGCGCCCTGGCGGCCGGCTTGTTTTTTGGCTTGTTGTGGCAGACGTTGGGCGCGTCGGTCGCGTTTATGACCGGCGGCGCCCTGGCGTTGATCGCCGCGTTACTTCTTGGCTTGAGCCACGACGTTCATCGCCGTGGTGATCATTGACGCAACATCCGCGAGGTTCGAGGGCAGGATGATGGTGTCAGCGTTGTTGATTACCTTGCCGAACTCCGCGATGTACTGCTCGGCCACCTTCAACTGAATCGCCTCAGCGCCGCCGGCCGCCTGGGTGGCCTCGGCCACCCGCTTGATGCCCTCGGCATTCGCGGTCGCCACGGCCAGAATGGCCGACGCCTGGCCTTCGGCCTCGTTGATCTGCTGCTGGCGGCGGGCTTCTGAGGCCTTGATCACCTGCTGCTTCTCGCCCTCGGCCGAATTGATGGCGGCGTCGCGCTGGCCTTCTGACGTCAGAATGACCGCGCGTTTTTCGCGCTCGGCGCGCATCTGCTTTTCCATCGCGGCCAGGATGTCGGCCGGTGGCGTGATGCTCTTCACTTCGTAACGCAGCACCTTCACACCCCAAGGCTCGGTCGCCTTGTCGAGCTCCGCGACCACTGAGATGTTGATGTTGGTACGCTCTTCAAACGTCCGGTCGAGGTCGATCTTGCCGACTTCGCTGCGCAGCGTCGTTTGTGCGAGCTGCGAAATCGCGAACATGTAATCGGTGATGCCGTATGACGTGCGTTCCGGGTTCAGCACTTTCAGATACAACACGCCGTCCACTTGCACCTGCACGTTGTCGCGGGTGATGCAAATCTGCGCGGGGATGTCGAGCGCCATCTCCTTGAGCGAGTGCCGATAGCGGATCACGTCGATGAACGGCACCAGGATGTGAAAGCCCGCGTCGAGCACGCCGGCAAAGCGACCCAGCCGCTCGACTACGAACGCGCTTTGTTGCGGGACGACGATCGCGGTCTTGGCCAGGATGACCAGCGTGATGATCGCGAGCAGGACGATGACGAACAGGCCGCCTTCCATGGGACTCCTTTGCTACTCGGGCACTACCGTCAGCAGCAGGCCATCAATACCGGCGACCCGCGCGCGTTGACCGGGGGTGAGCGTGACGTCGCTCGTGTTACGCGCGCTCCACGATGCGCCACGAACTTCGACCCGGCCGACCAGCCCGGGCAGTAGGCTTTCTTGCACCACCGCGAGCACGCCAACGAAGGAATCAATCGAAGGGGGCGGCGGGGCCTGGAACGTTGTCTTCAGGCGTCCGCGGAAGATCAGCAGCGAGACCACCGACAGCACGCTGAAAAGAAGCCCCTGCATGGGGAGGGACGTTACCAGGCCCAGCCGGACCAGTACGCCTACGGCCAGAGCGCCGATGCCGAAGAAGATGATGAAGAATCCGCTCGGTGTGACTAGTTCAGCCACCACCAACGCAAGACCGCCAGCGAGCCACAACCACCATTCCATGGTCGAAGTATACAGGTGCACCGCTGAGATATGATCGATGGTTCCATGCCCCTGATTCTGGTTACCAACGACGATGGAGTGCAGTCGGAGGGGATTCACATCCTCGCCGAGGCCATGAAACCTCTTGGCGACGTCGTGATCGTCGGGCCGTTGCAGGAGGCAAGCGCCATTGGCCACGCGCTCACGCTGCGCCGGCCCTTGCGCATTGAAACCATCGGCGAAGGTGTTTACGCGGTGGATGGCACGCCGACCGATTGCGTGAACCTGGGCTGCGAAATCGTGCTCAAACGACTGCCAGACCTCGTGGTGTCCGGCATCAACAAGGGCTGGAACCTCGGCGACGACATCACCTATTCGGGCACGGTGTCGGGTGCGCTGGAGGGGGCGCTGCTCGGAGCACCCGGCATTGCCGTGTCGCTGCGGCGCACGCCGACTTACGACTTCAGGCCCGCGGCAGCCGCCGCGGCCACCGTGGCAAGGATGGTCCTCGCACACGGCATTCCGCCACGGTCGTTCCTCAACATCAACGTTCCGACGGGAACGCCTAAAGGCCTGCGCGTGACGACGCAAGCCAAGCGCAATCACATTACCCAGATCGATTCGCGAACCGATCCACGAGGCAACGCCTATTACTGGATTGAAGAGGCGCTCGACGAGTATCACCCCGACGGCGGCCGCTCCGACTACGAAGCCGTGATGGCAGGCTATGCCTCGGTGACGCCACTGCAGCCGGACATGACCGACTACGCATTTCTCGAGAAGCTGGCCACGGACCTGAATTAGACGGGAGGGCACCACGTGACGGGACGGCACTTCTTGATGGGACTGGCCGGTTGCCTCGGTGCGGCCTGGTTACTATGGGCGCCGTTACAAGCCCAGTCGACCCGCGTGCCGACGGCGCGCCTCGTTTCTGCATCTCGCCTCGAGCTCCCCGGTGAGATCGATTCCAGCAATCCGATGGCGTGGTCGCTCGTTGATGGCGTGAATCGCCTGTTCGTGGTCACTTCATGGGGTGGCGTGCCGGTTCGGTCCGCCGGCTCCACACTTGAAACGATTCAGCACGGCGCGCCTGTCGCGTTCAGCTCGCATCCCGGTGATGGCGTCTGGATGGAAGCCATCGTGCCAGGCGATTCGGGCGCATGGTACGGCTACTACCACCACGAACGTCCCGCCGACTTGTGTGGGAGGCCTGAGCGTCAACTGCCGCGGCTGGGCGCCATGCGATCCACCGACCAGGGCGCCACGTGGGAGGACCTTGGCATTGTTCTCGACGCGCCGCCCGGCAGCGAGGCCTGCGATTCGAACAACCGCTTCGTGCTCGGTGGTGTCGGCGACGTCACCGCGGTACTCGACGCCAACGGTCAGGATCTGTATCTCTACTTCAGCCAGTACTCGCGCGATGCCGCCGGCCAGGGCGTGGCGGTCGCACGGCTGGCGTGGGCGGATCGTGACGCGCCGGTGGGGAAGGCCACCATCTGGAACGAAGGCGCGTGGCTGCCGGCGTCGCGCGCTGATGAATCCGTACCGTTCACCTATCCCGCCGGCACGCCGCTCGTGAAGGCCAGCCGGCCCTTTCACGATCGGGCGACCACCAACGACGTGTTCTGGGGCGCGTCCATTCACTGGAACACGTATCTCGAGCAGTACGTGATGCTCCTCAATCGCGCCAAAGACGATCAGTTCGGGCAGGAAGGGATCTACGTCTCGTTCGCGCCCGGCGTCGCCGACCCGCGAGCGTGGTCGGCCCCGGTCAAGATCATGAGCGGCGGGCAGTGGTATCCGCAGGTGGTGGGTATCGAGGCGGGAACGGGCACCGATCGCCTGGCCGGCCGCCGCGCCAGGTTCTTCATGACCGGCAAGTCAGAGCGAATGATCGAGTTCGAGAAGTGAGGTCCGGCTAAAGCCGGACACTACATCGATGTAGCGTCCGCCTAGGCGGACTACTGCTCCAGCCCCAACGCCCAGCGAATCCCGCCGTTGATGTGGGCGCGAAACACCGGGTCGTTCGACCAGATGTCGTCGCGATGGCCGAGCGAGGTGTAGAACGATCGCCCCCTGCCATACTCCCGCGTCCACGCCTGCGGGTAGTCGCCGCCCTTCACCACATCCGGCATGCCCTCGATATTGGTCTTCGTAGTATCGAGGCTGAGCAGCACATGCACGCGGTCGCGCGTGAACCCCATGGGGATGTGATTGCCGAACAGCACGTCGATGTTGTCCTTCGGCCGGGCCGCATCCCACGGCGCAGTGCCGAAATGGTAGAACTCGTCCACCACCGGCCAGCTGCCGCCCAGCATCTTCGTGGCGGGATGGTTCGGATCCTCGACCTTGAGCACACCAATGCGGTTCTGCAGCACGGAGCGGCGGTAGTAGCCGCCGAGCATGTCGCCGAACTCCGGGTAGTTGTAGAAGGTGAGTGAGGCGCAGTGCGCGCCGATGAAGCCCTTGCCACTGCGCACGAAATCGAGCAGCGCCTTCTTCTGCGCGTCGGTCATCGGCAAATTGCCGTTGGTCATCATCATCAGGCCGTCGAAGCCGGCGAGGTACTCGGGCGTGAAGAAGCTGAAGTCCAGCTTCTCGGCCTCCTGCTTGTAGCCCTCGACGGTGGTGACATCGAACCCGCCTGCCTTGCCCAGCTCGATCACGGCCTTCTCGGCGGGACCCAGGCTGGTGTGTTTGTAGAGCCCGGCGTGGGTGAGAAACAGAAGCTTCTTGCCAGCTGGCTGCGCGCTCAGCACAGATATCCCGAGGATCCCCACGAGCCCCACCAGCCCCACCAGTCCCATTCTCATGTGGCGAATACTACGATGGCTGGGGCCAATTCCCAACCAAACCCGGCCCGCTGGTGTCCAATGCCTCATGCTGGACACAATCTTCCTCGACGTCCGCCACGCCCTTCGCATGTTCGCGCAGAGCCCGGCCTTCGCCCTGGCGGCGGTGGCGGCCCTGACGCTGGGCATCGCCGTCAATACGGCCATCTTCTCGGTGGTCAACGCCGTGTTGCTGCGGCCGCTGCCGTTCCCCGAGCCAGATGGGCTGGTCTTCTTCATGACCGTGTCGCCGAACGGGTCTGGAGCGGCGGCCTCCCCGGCCAAGTTCCAGCATTTCCGAGAGCAGACCCAAGTGGTGGACCGCGTCGCGGCGTTCAACGACGGCGTCGTGAACTACACCGAGGGCAGCCAGCCGGAGCAGTTCCGGTCCGGCCGCGTGTCGGCGGAGTTCTTCAGCCTGTTTGGCGCGCAGACCATCCAGGGCCGCACCTTCACGCCCGAAGAAGATCGCCCGGGCGGCGATCGCGTCGTCGTCTTGAGCAAGGCGCTGTGGGAGACGCGCTTCAACAGCGATCCCGCCGTGGTGGGGAAGGCCATGTCGCTTGGCGGATTCCCGCACACCGTAGTCGGCGTGCTCGGCGACTTCAACTTTCAGGATTTCGGCGCCCAGCCGCCGCAGGTGTGGGTGCCCTTTCAACTTGAACCCAACACCGCGGACCAGGGCCACTACTTTCGGAGTGCGGGCCGCTTGAAGGACGGCGTCTCGCTGGATCAAGCGAAGGCGCGGTTCAACGCGTCGAGCGCTGATTTCAAGGCCAAGTTTAAGAACGGTCTCGGGCCCAACCAAACCTTCGGCGTCGAACAGGTCGGCGAGATACTGGTCCGCAACGTGCGGCAATCTCTGTTTGTCCTGATCGGCGCGGTCGGCTTCGTCTTGCTGATCGCCTGCGCCAACGTCGCCAACTTGTTGCTGGTGCGGGCGACGGGCCGCAAGCGCGAGATCGCCATCCGCGCGGCGCTCGGCGGCTCGCGCGGCCGCATCATCGGCCAGGTGATGACCGAAAGCGTGGTGCTGTCGATCATCGGTGGCGCCCTCGGCCTCGCCTTCGGCACCCTGGCGATTCGCGCACTGCTGGCGGTGAACACCGCGGGCCTGCCGCGCATTGGCGTGGACGGCGCGCTGGTCGGCATCGACTGGCGCGTGCTGGCCTTCACCGTCGGCGTCTCGCTCGCGACCGGTGTGGTGTTTGGCCTGATCCCGGCTCTGCAGAGTTCGAAGACCGACCTCACCTCGACGCTGAAAGAGTCGGGCGGACGCTCGGGCACCGGCTTCCGCCAGAACAAGACCCGCTCCATCCTCGTCGTCGTCGAGGTGGCCCTCGCGCTGACGCTGCTGGTCGGATCGGCGTTGTTGATTCGCTCGGCGATCGCGCTGTCGCAGGTCAATCCCGGATTCGACGCCAGCAACGTGCTGACCATGCGCATGTCGGTCACCGGTCCGCAGTTCGCCTCGGCGCAAGCCGTGGACCTGATGGTGCGCAACGGGACGGATCGACTGCGCGCGCTGCCCGGCGTGGTGGCCGCCAGTTCCACCTGCTGCGTGCCGCTCGAGGGTGGCTACGGCCTGCCGTTCGTCATCTCGGGCCGGCCGCTCACCGACGGCCCGTTTCACGGCGGCGGCCAGTGGATCAACATCACGCCCGGCTATTTCGACGTCTTCAAGATCCCCGTGAAGCGCGGCCGCGCGTTCACCGATCGCGACGACAGCGTGGCGCCGCCGGTAGTGATCATCAACGAGGCGCTGGCCCAGCAGTTCTTCAAAGACAAGGATCCGTTG
Organism: Acidobacteriota bacterium; assembly: GCA_031364805.1. GTDB lineage: Bacteria > Acidobacteriota > Vicinamibacteria > Vicinamibacterales > UBA2999 > 12-FULL-67-14b. Next base: position 18 of record JANLWW010000086.1, on the reverse strand, counting down.
AACGAGCGGCTGGTGATC
>JANLWW010000002.1:0-14488 GCA_031364805.1 Acidobacteriota bacterium | reverse complement strand
TCCTTGCCGATCCGGACATTGGCGCCGTGCCAGTGGCGGGCTGCACCGATCTGATGGTGGTCGATCATGCTCAACGCCGCACTCACCGAGCGGTCGTCGATGTTCTTCGCCTAGGCGAGCTCCGCGGCATTCGCGAGGAAGCAGCCGTCCTCGACATCGGCGCCGCCACCAGCTTCACTGAGCTGCGTGAAAATGCGTCCGTGCGCGCCCATGCTCCCGTGCTGGTTCAGATGGCCGCCACCATTGGTGCCTGGCAAATTCAAAACCGCGCCACGCTCGGTGGCAACATCGCCAACGCCTCACCAGCGGGAGATACGCTGCCGGTGCTGGCCGCCGCAGGCGCCCAGATTGTCTTGCGCAGCACAGGAACCGGGCGGCGCGTGCCGTTCACCGAGTTCTACACCGGCTATCGCAAGAGTGTGCGACGGCCGGATGAGTTGATCACGGCCGTGGAAATTCCGCCAATCATCGGCCGCCAATGGTGGCGCAAAGTCGGCACTCGTCGCGCCCAGGCTATTTCGAAGATCATGATGGCTGGCGTTCGCGGATCAGAGGTGCGCATCGCGATTGGCTCGGTCGCGCCCACGGTGGTGCTGGCGACCCAAACGGCGGTGGTGTTGGTCGACGGCGGCTCGATGGCAGAGGCTCAGTCGGCGCTCCGCAGGGAAATAGCGCCGATCGACGACCTGCGGTCGACCGGCGAGTATCGCCAGCAAGTTGCCGAAAACCTGCTCGCGGCGTTTTGGAATGACACAAATGAATAAGTGCCACAGTGCCAGAGTGCTGCTGGTCTTGCTCGTGCTCGCGTCGCCGGTTCATGCCCTGACGCAAGCAACTGCCGACGGCGATCGCGTGATGACCGTCGTGCGCGCGTCGCTGGCGCCGGCGCTGCCGTTTCCCGACACCGATGAAACCGGCACGGTGCCGGACACTGGCTCGCCCGCGCCGGCGTGGATGGTGCGCCCGCTGAAGCCCGGCGAGCGCAGCATTGAAGTGATGGCCAACCCCCTCAACGAGGTCAACCAGGCGCGGGCAGTACGGGCCATGGCGCAAATCGGCGCGGCGATCGACGTAGCGCAGCGCAGGGCCGAACTGCAGTACGAACGGGCGCTTGCCGAAGCAAAGCGAACTGGGCGCTCGCAGGATGTCGACGGCGTTGGCTTGTCCGATGAAGGAGTTGCCGGCGCACGCATCGATGCCGAGGCCCATGTCACGATCGACGTCGAGTTTAACCAGCCGACCTATACGTTTACTGTCGAGTCATCTGTGGCCCCGGCGTCGTCGCGGCAGGCCGCCGTCGCCGGCGCGGTGGCAATCATCTCGGTCCCATCCAACGTCTTCCGCACCAGGACGGGACAGCGCACCGAAGAGAAGTACTCTCCCGCGGAAACCATTGCCTTTTTTGGCGCGCTGGCCGCCCCTGAGGTTCGCGAGCGCGCCGAGCACGCATTTGATGTGAATGCGTCAGCGGTCACCGCCGAGGGAGCGACGGCCGTCCGCACCATGACCATCAGGTTTCGCGGAAACGAGGCCCTGATTGCCGACATTCTCGGCAAGGCAGACTGGTCGAAGGTGCTGGAACTTCTGAAGTAGGGCTCACGACTTGGTGTCGGGTGCGGCGAGATAACTCTTGCGCGCCCGCACGATCATGCCCGGCCGGTTCACCTTCACGTCCAGCTTGTGGACCTTGCCATCGAGCGCCACCGGCGCGAAGCCGATCAGGTATTGGCTACGCAGTTCCTGGGCAACCCGCGAGAACGTCGGCGCCAGGTCGACGGTCTTCAGCAGCTCGAAATAGCCCCCGCCGGTCTCATCCGCAATCTTCCGCAAGTCGCGTGACGGCCTGGTCTTCACGACCCTCTGGCCGTTGAAATATTCCGACTCCAGGCCAATCGCGTAGACCATGACTTCCTCGTCGCGAGCTTGTTCCAGCACCGACTTGAAGCCGGTACGGCTCGAGGTGTCTTCGCCGTCGGTGAACACCAGCACGACGCGGCGGCCATCGATCCCCTTGAGGGCGTCAAGGCCGGCGGCAATGCCGTCGTTCAGGCGCGTCGGGTTGCCGAAGTAAAGATCGTTCAAGGCACCGATCAGCTCGTCGCGGTCGTTGGTAAACGTGCCACTCAACTGGATCTTGTCGTTGAAGGCCCCGACCTGCGCGCGATCGACGGGCAACAGCCGCAGCAGGAACTGTTCCGCGGCGCGGTTGAGCAGTTTCAGGTTGGCGGTCATGCTCGCGCTGGTGTCGAGCATGACGACGGCACTGAAGGGCTGTGAATCGTTGGAAAACAGCGACACGTCTGCGGGCTTGCCGTTGTCGAGGATGGTGAAGTCGGCGCGCTCGAGGTCGGGCACGAGGCGCCCACTGCTATCGATGACCGTGGCGTATATGGGCACGGTGCGCACAGACGACTTGAAAATAGGCTGCTCCTGTCCGGACGCCGTCGGCTCAAGGGCCGACGCCGTCGGCATAGAGGCCGACGTGGCCAGCACAGCGGTTCCCGCGAGCAAGATGCCGGCGGACACAATCGAGGACAACCTGTTCATGACATCTTCAACTTTAGCAAAGGTCGTGCCCTGCGGGCCTAAACTAACGGAGGTCCATGCCCTCACCGTTCCCAGGCCTGTGCGGCGACTGCGCCCACGCCCGAGTCGTTAACAGCGGACGATCCACGTTCTGTTTGTGCGAACGCGCACTCACCGACCCGCGCTTTGGCAAATATCCGCCGCTGCCGGTGCTTTTGTGCCCCGGATACGAACGGAAAGGGCCCGGCACCCCAGCCGTTCCGGAGCCGGATGATAAGCTGACCAGATGAGATTTTCCGGATTCTCCCGAGGCGTGGCGCTGGCCTTCATGGCTGCCCTGGCGCTGACCGCCTGCTCCGAATCGTCCAGCGCGGCGGCGCAGTCGTCGCCCTCGCCTGCAAGCAATCCCGACCAGGTGGTCGCTGAGGTGGCGGGGCGCAAGGTCACGCTGAAGGAAGTGGACGAGAAGTGGGAGCAGTTCGATGCTGCGGAACGCGCCCGCGTCACCCAATTGCTTTACCAGAACCGCCGCAACATGCTGGACCAGGTGGTCGGCGAAATCCTGATTGAAAACGCGGCGAAGGCTGCCAGCGTTTCGACCGAAACGTTCGTGGCGCAGGACGCGGCGAAACGCGCCGTACCCGTTACGGAAGCGGAAATCGTCCAGTTTTTCGAGGCCAACCGCGAACGCGCGCAGGGCCGCACGCTCGAGCAACTGCGGGGACAGGTCAAGGACTTCCTCGAAAGCCAGCGCACGCAACAAGCGCGCGCTCAACTGGTGCAGGAGCTGAAGGCGAAGAGCGCCGGCGTCACGGTGATGCTGGACCCGCCGCGCGTCACGGTGGCGACCGCAGCGATTGACCCCGTGCGTGGTGTCGCGTCCGCGCCGATTACCATTGTCGAGTTTTCCGACTACCAGTGTCCGTTCTGCGCGCGCGTCAACCCGACGATCGAACAAGTGCGCAAGACCTACGGCGACAAGGTGAAGATCATCTTCAAGGACTTCCCGCTGCCCAACCATCCGCAAGCGCCAAAGGCCGCGGAGGCCGCGCACTGCGCCGGCGAGCAGGATAAGTATTGGGAGATGCACGACCAGATGTTCGCCAACCAGCGCGCGCTGAACGTGCCGGAGTTGAAGCAGTACGCCGCCGCGCTCAGCCTCGACGCGACGAAGTTCAACCAGTGCCTGGACTCTGGCAAGCACGCCGCCGTGGTCGCCGCCGGCTTGGCGCAAGGCGAGAAGATGGGCGTAAATTCGACGCCCACGCTCTACATCAACGGACGCGCCCTGATCGGCGCGCAGCCGTTCGAGGCTTTCAAGCAGATCATCGACGAAGAGCTGGCCAGGAAATAGTTCTCCATGAAAGCGATCCTGGCGCGCGAATTCGGCGGCCCCGACGTCCTGAAGCTCGAAGAGGTGCCTGACCCGGTGGCCGGTAAAGGCCAAGTCAGGGTCAGCATTCGCGCGGTGGGCGTGAATCCGTACGACACCTACATGCGTGCGGGCGGCTACGCCATCAAGCCTGACCTGCCCTACACGCCCGGCGCCGACGCCGCGGGCGTCATCGATCAGGTCGGCGACGACGTCACAGGATGGCAGACCGGCGATCGCGTCTACATCAGCGGCACCGCCAAAGGAAAAGCACATGGCGCCTATGCGGCGATGGCCGTGTGCGAGGCGGCGCAAGTCCATCGCCTTCCCGATCGGGTCAGCTTTGCACAGGGTGCCGGCCTGTTCGTGCCGTACGTCACCGCGTGGCGCGCGCTCTTTGGCCGCGCCAACGCCCGTGCCGGCGACACGCTCCTGGTGCATGGCGCCAGCGGCGCGGTGGGCATTGCCGCCACGCAGTTCGCGGTTGCTGCCGGACTGACTGTGATTGGAACGGCGGGAACGGATGAGGGCCTCGCGGTAGTGACCAGGCAAGGCGCACAGCACGCCTTCAATCATCGGTCAGCGGGATACCTGGATCAAATTACCAGTGCCACCGGCGGCCGCGGACCGGATGTGATTCTCGAGATGCTGGCGAACGTGAACCTCGATCACGATCTGACGGTGGTCGCTCCGGGCGGACGCATTGTCGTGATTGGCAATCGTGGCCGCGTCGAGATTGACGCACGTAAGATCATGAGCAAGGACTGCGCGGTTTACGGCCTGGCGCTTTGGGGCATTCCGCCAGCAGAAGTCGCTCGTGCCCACCAGGCGATCATCGCCGGCCTTGAAAGCGGCGCGCTCAACCCAGTGGTGGCGAAGGAAATGCCGCTGGCCGACGCCGCGAAAGCGCACGTGGCGGTGATGGAACCCGGCGCGCACGGCAAAATTGCGCTGATCCCCTGATCCCATGGATTGGCTGACCCGGCTCGAGGCCCCGCAGAACGCGCTCGCCATCCTGACGGCAATGATCACCCCGGCAGTGTTGATCTCCGCGTGTGGCGCCTTGATTTTTTCCACCAGCACCCGCCTGGGCCGCGTCATCGACCGGGTGCGGGTGCTCTCTGAGCGCTTCCAGGAACTCGCCCTCAATCCCGAAAAGGACGAGATGTTCGAGGAACGCCGCGAGCTGATCTTCTCGCAGCTCGATCGCCAGACCTCGCGGGCTCGGCTGATCCAGCGCGCGATGACCGCCTTCTATACCGCCCTCGGCGTGTTCGTCTCGTCAAGCGTCGCCATTGCCGTTGTCTCGGCCGCGGCCCGCAACTTTACGTGGCTGGCCGTCGTGCTCGGGCTGCTCGGCTCGCTCTTCATGCTGTACGGGTCCGTGTTGCTGATCGTCGAAAGCCGCATGGCGCTCAGTGCCATTCACAGCGAAATGGATTTTGTCTGGAAGGTCAGCACGAAGGCGGCGGGCAAGGACCTGAAGAGCAAGCCGGGCGGCCCGTTTACCTGGCTGGGGAGAAAGATCTAGTCGGTTCCGATGACGACCAGCCCCATGGTTCGCGCCGCCTTCCCGAGAAGGCCGAGGCGAATGTCGTGCATAAGGGTAGAATCCCCGCGACCATGAGAAACCTGTTGCTCGTTGCTCTCGCGCTGCTGTTCAGTGCGCAGGCGGGTCTAAAGACCCGCCTCTACGCTTCCAGTCAGGCGCCGATGCCGGCTCAGACCGCGCCAGCCGCCAATCCGTTAGCTGCCGACGCCGAGCGGCTGTCGGTGGAGCTCAACCCGCAAGTGGTGGCGTGGCGGCGCGACTTTCACAAGAACCCTGAACTGGGGAATCGCGAGACCCGCACGGCCAAGGTCATCGCCGATGAACTGCGGAAGCTCGGCTTCGAAGTGACCACCGGCGTGGCTTCCACCGGCGTCGTCGGCGTGCTCAAAGGTGGCCTACCCGGTCCGGTGGTTGCGCTCCGCTCCGACATGGACGCCCTGCCAGTGACCGAGCAGGGCGATCTCCCGTTCAAGTCCACGGCGAAGACGCAGTGGAACAGTCAGGAAGTCGGCGTGATGCATGCGTGCGGTCACGACAACCACATGGCCATCCTGCTCGGTACGGCCACCGCGCTGGCAAGAATGAAGGATCGCCTGCCAGGCACTGTCAAGGTGATCTTTCAGCCCGCCGAAGAGGGGCCGCCGCCGGGTGAGACCGGCGGCGCCGAGCAGATGATCAAGGAGCGTGTGCTCGAGAATCCGCACGTCGATGCCATCTTCGGCCTGCACGTGTTCCCCTATCCTGCCGGCACCATCGTGTATCGCTCGGGACCGCTGATGGCGAGCGCCGACTCGTTCCTGATCCGGATCAAGGGCCGCCAGACGCATGGTGCCGTGCCCTGGGGCGGCATCGACCCCATCGTGATTGGCTCGCAAGTGGTGATGGGCCTGCAGACGATCATCAGCCGCACGGTGAACATCACCGAGGCGCCTGCGGTCGTGACGGTTGGCCGGTTCAGCGGCGGCAACCGCTCGAACATCGTGCCCGAGATGGTTGAACTCGAAGGCACCATCCGCGCGTTCAACGAAGACGTCCGCAAGAGCATTCACGATCGCATTCGCGCCATTGCCACCAACTACGCCGAGGCGGCAGGCGCCACCGCGACGGTGGAGATTGGCATGGGTACCGCGTATCCATCGACCATCAACGATCCGGCGTTGACCGAACGGATGCTGCCCACACTGCGGCGCGCGGCGGGCGCCGAGAATGTCCGGCTTGGTCCCCTCACCGGGACCGCGGAAGACTTCTCGTACTTTCAGCAGAAGGTGCCTGGACTGTTCGTGTTCCTCGGCGTGACACCCCGTGACCAGGACTACACAAAAGTGGCACAGAATCACTCGCCCCTGTTCTTCGCCGACGAGTCGGCCTTGCCGGTCGGCGTAAAGGTGATGACCAACCTCGCGCTCGACTATTTGTTTGGAGGGAAGTAAATGAACCGCAGAGCCTTCATCTCAACCAATGCAGCCGGCGTGGCCGGCCTCGTGCTGACGCCGACCTTCGCCTCTGCGAATTATTTGAGCGGAGCCTATGGTGGGCAGGCCCCAGCCGCTCCGCCCGTGACGTCGTTCACGGAGCTACGACGCGGCGTCGGCATGTTCATTGGCACTGGCGGCACGATCGGCTACCTCGTCAACGCCGACGGGGCGATCGCAGTCGACAGTCAGTTCATGAACACCGCCGAGATCTGCGCGGCGGGTCTCAAGCAGCGCGCGCCCAAGGGCATTGCGATGCTTCTCAACACCCATCACCACGGCGATCACACCGGCGGCAACAAGGCCTACGGGGTCAGCAAGATTGTCGCCCACGCCAATTGCCTGAAATCGCACAAGGCCGTGACCGAGGAAGCCAAGACGGTCGACCAGCAGGCCTACGCCACCGCAACGTTCACCGACACCTGGACCGAGAAGTTCGGCGACGAGACGATGGAGGGCCGCTACTTCGGTGCCGGCCACACCGGCGGCGACGCGGTGTTCCACTTCCAGCGCGCCAACGTGATGCATATGGGCGACCTGCTCTTCAATCGCGCCCACCCGAACATCGACCGCGCGCAAGGCGCTCGCGTCGACAACTGGATCAAGGTGCTCGAGACCGTGGCCAACCGGGCCTCGAACGACACCATCTTCATTGCCGGCCACGCGAAAGACAATGCCGTCCGTAACACCAAGGCCGAAGTGCTGCACTTTCGCAACTACCTGACCGCAGTACTGGAGCACGCGCGAGCGGGCGCCAAGGCGGGCCAGTCCAAAGAAGAAGTTCAGAAGCTCCCCGTGCTTAAGGGCTTTGAGGACAACGTCTCGCCCAACGCGCGACTGACGCTCGCTTTCGTACTCGGCATCTGCTTCGACGAGGTGACGCAGAAATGAGGCGTCTCGCCGTTCTTGGCCTGATCCTGGCAGCCGTCTCGGGACTGCTGGCCCAGGCCCCGCCGCCGGTCACGCCTGTCTTCACGGCCAAGTCCGCCGGCAACGGACCGCTCGACGCGTTGTACTTCCGGTCGATTGGCCCAGCCACGCCGTCGGGTCGCGTCGATGACCTGGCCGTGCTCGAAAGCGATCCGACGACGTTCTATGTCGCCATGGCGACATCTGGCATCTACAAGACCACCAACGCCGGCACCACGTTCGAATCGGTCTTCGATAACGAAGGTGTCGGATCAATTGGTGCGATCGCGATCGCGCAGACCGATGCCAACCTGGTATGGGCCGGCACCGGCGAGGCCAACAATCGCCAGAGTGCCTCGTGGGGTGATGGCGTCTACAAGTCTGCCGACGGCGGTCGTTCGTGGAAGAACATGGGCCTGCGCGCCAGCAAGCAGGTGGCCCGCATCATCGTCGATCCGGTGGACTACAACGTGGTGTACGTGGCGGCTGCCGGCGACCTCTGGGGCCCAGGCGGCGAACGCGGCGTCTACAAGACCACCGACGGCGGCCAGACCTGGACCCGCGCCCTGCATGTTGATGACGACACCGGCGCCACCGATCTGGTGATGGATCCGCTCAACAACAAGACGCTTTACGCCGCGACCTACCAGCGCCGGCGCCAGCAGTGGGGCATGAACGGGGGCGGCGCCGGCAGCGGGATCTGGAAGTCCACCGACGCCGGCCAGACGTGGGCGCGAATCGAAACCGGCCTGCCCGCGGGGCCGAAGGGCCGCATCGGCCTGGCCATCTATCGCGCCAACCCGAATGTCCTGTACGCCGTTGCGGAGATCCCCGACAACAACGGTGTGTATCGCACCGACAACGCCGGCGCGACCTGGCAGAAGCTGAGCGACGTCAATCCCCGGCCGATGTACTTCAGCCAAATCCGGATCGATCCGCAGACCGACTCGCGCATCTACGTGCTGGGCGTGCAGTTGCACGTGTCGGACGACGGCGGCCGCACCTTCAGGAACGACGGCGCGGAACGGATCCATGTCGACCATCACGCCATGTGGATCAACCCGGCGAATCCCAGGCACATCGTCATCGGCAATGACGGCGGTGTCAGCCTTTCGTACGACCGCTCCCGCACCTGGAGTTGGCTGCCGAACCTGCTGGGCGCCCAGTCGTACCATGTCGAGTTCGACATGCAGACGCCGTATCACGTCTGTACCGGCCTGCAGGACAACAACACCTGGTGCGGCCCGAGTGCCGTGCGCACCAACAGCGGCATCCACAACGACAACTGGTACGTGGTCAACGGCGGCGACGGCTTCCAGCCGCTGATGGATCCGACCGACTCGCGCATTGTCTACGCCGAGTCGCAGGACGGCCGCATGAGCAGGGTTGATCGCACGACCAACGAACGGCAGGTGGTGCGTCCGGAACCGGCGGAGCAGAAGCCCGGCGACACGTCTGGCGTGTATCGCTTCAACTGGGACACCGCCATGCAGCTGTCGCCGTTCGATCCCGCCACCATCTATATCGGCGCCAACATGGTGCTGAAGTCCACCGATCGCGGCCGTTCGTATCAGCCCATCAGTCCCGACCTGACGACTAATACCGATCGCGAAACCCTCTCGATCATGGGCGTGGCCGGCAAGGACGTTCGCATTGCCAAGAACGACGGTGTCGGCTCGTTCGGCAACATCGTCACGCTGGAGGAATCCGCGGCACGGCAGGGCGTCGTGTGGGTGGGCAGCGACGATGGCATCGTCAGCGTGACGCAGGATGCAGGCAAAACCTGGGCGAACGTTAGCTCGAAGATCTCCGGCGTACCGAAGTTCACCTACGTCGCTGATGTGTTGCCGTCGCGCGCAGCCGCCGGTACGGCTTATGTCGCCTTCGATGGCCACCGTGGTGGCGACTACAGCACCTACGTCTTCGCGACCACCGACTACGGCGCGACGTGGCGGTCGCTGGCCGGGAACCTGCCGAAAGGGGAGGTCGCCCGCGGGCTCGCCGAAGATCGTAAAAACCCAGACGTCCTTTACCTCGGCACCGAAACCGGGCTGTGGGTGTCGTTGAACCGCGGCGGCCAGTGGACGCGCATCAAGGCGAACCTGCCGACGATGCCGATCTACGAGATCAAGCAACATCCGCGCGACAACGACCTGATTCTGGCGAGCCACGCGCGCGGCATCTGGATCCTCGACGACGTCACGCCGATTCAGCAGTGGGCGAAGTCGGACAGCGCAGATGAATTCCTGTTCGACACCGAGCCGGCGGCGATCATGAACTCCGCCAACGATCAGATGAAGGGCTTCGAGGGCGATCGGCTGTTCCTGGGCCAGAACCCGGTGGCGGGTGCGACCCTGGCCTATCGCCTCAAAGCTGATGCGAAAGACGTCAAGGTGATCATCAAGGACGGCAGTGGCACCGTGGTCCGCGAGCTATCGGGTGATGCCACGCGCGATCGCAACAAGGCCGGCCTCAACATCGTCAAGTGGGATCTCCGCGTGCAGCCGCTCGGTCCCTTGCCGCCGCCTCCTGGGGCGAGTGGGGCGGGTGCGCCGGCTGGGGGTGGAGGATTCGGTGGTGGCGGCAACAACGGCCCGTACGTGTTGCCCGGCACTTACAAGGCGACGCTCAACGTGAATGGACGCGACGTGCAAACCGTTGACGTCAGCGTGAAGGGCGATCCGCAGATCCAGATCAGCGATGCCGATCGCAAGATGTGGTACGACACCGCGAAGGACCTGCATGAGCTGCAGGCGAAGGCCAACGACGTCGCAGAGATGGTGCAGAACGCGTTTGCCCAGGTCACCTTGTTGCAGCAGCAGTCGCTGGGCGCAACCCTGTCGCCGAGCCTGAAGCAGCAGCTTGATGCGGTGGTGAAGGAGTTTGAGGTAGTGCGGCGGCGTCTCGGACTTGGCCAGCAGGGCGGTGGGGGTGGGTTCGGTGGCAACACCGAGAACGTCCGTGGCCGCATTGGCCAGTTGAAGGGCAGCGTGATGTCGGCAACGGCATTGCCGACCAACACACAGCTGATGCAGATTCGCGAGGCGAGGGCGGCGCTGCCGGGTGTGATCGATCAGGCGAACGCGGTGGTGGCCAAGCTGCCGGATCTGGTCAAGGACATGGTGGGCTCGGGCGCGTTGTTCCCGACAATCAAGCCGGTGCCGAAAGGGTAGGGCGCGGCCGCTTCGCCGCCGCGTGGGGCTTGGCGCTGCGCGCCTTCGTTGGGCTCGCGGCTGCGCCACTCGTGGGGGTCGCCGCCTTCGGCGCTACCGCCCGATCACTTTGGCGGCAAATGTTCGGATCTCCCGAAGCACGTCCCCCTCATTTGACTGAAACATGTAGAGACTAGCGCCCTGCAGTTCGACGATTCGAGCTGTGGGGACGCTCGCGAGCAGATCTCGTTGCCACCTGAGGTACAGCGCGCGGGTTGCCGCATACTCCTGCCGCAAGGCGCCACGCTCCTGCTCATTCCTGATCAAGAAATTGGCGGCCACCTCCTCGAACGGCGGGTCCTTCGTGTAAATGGCCAGCACCGGTACTCGAATGCCCGAATAATCTGGCTTCAACCGGGCATCCACCGTGATCGCGCGGCGAATCACCGGCGACAACAGAGAACCACCGACCGAGCCGTCGGGATTCGCTGCGTACTGCTGACGCAATTCCGCTTCGGGAAAGGCCCAGCCTCTGCTCCTCTGCTGGGACGCGCGCAGTGCCTCGAATGAGCCGTTGTCAGGGGCCGATGGGGGCGTGAGCGAGCGCGGCAGCATGGCGGGATCTGGCATCGGCGCATCGACGTCTGCGGGAGTCAACGTTGGATCGCCCGGTCCGTCGAAGTAGACCAGGCCGAGCAGTCGATCGGAACGTTGCGCGGCGAACATCGTCAGGACCCGCCCTGCGCACGAATGGCCGACCAGGATAGATTTCTGAACTTTCAAGGTGTTGAGCACCTCGAGAACATCGTTCACCGATCGCTGCACGGCATACCCGGTAGCCGGCTTGTCGGACGCACCGATGCCTCGTCGTGTAACGCCGTACACATGAAACTGATTCGTGAGCTTCGGCGCGAACTCGTCGTACACGTGCGCGCTGACGTAGCAGGCGAGCAACACGACGGGCGGCCCTGATCCACCCCATTCCAGAACTTCAAGTTGAACTGACGAGTCGACCGTGACCGACCGAACTTGGTGCGGCGACGGATCGCGCCAGGCCGCATTGTCTTGCGATAAGTCGCGCGCGATTCCCGGCACCCCGAGGACGGCCAAACCGACGGCAAACAACGTTGCTCGCATCGGGCGAGTCTACTCTCGTCGAAGCCGAGTCTGCTCAGAGCCGCTGTTCCTCCTGAAGGAAGTCGCCGTGCTCATAACTTGGAGGTTGTGGACCCACGGTTTCTGAGTTGGAACCCTGCGCCTGCTGGCTTAAGCAAAACGCCAGTCTCGAGCCACTCGACATGTTCAGTCGATGGATGCGGCTAGCCGCATCTCCCAGATACAGGATGTCTCCGCAGCGAACGATCGATAAGATTGTGCCGACGGTCGCGCCCGGATCAGTCAATTCGTATCAGCCAACGATCTTCGCTTCCACAGTTTGGCTGGCTGGCGGCGTAAGCGGCGTCGCGCAGGCAGAGAACGTTGTCAGGAACCCGGCTCCAACTATCCGCAACATGCGCATGCTGAAGTTAGGCTGCGCGGACGGGCTTGTAATCCTGCTCCGCCATCGGCGTTTCACCCAAGTCCACCAACAATTGATTTAGCCGTTCAAGGGAGACGGACTGTGGAGCAGTAATCTCAACTCCAACAGGGCGGCCGGTGGATCCGTAGTCAACGACAAGGAGGCCATCGGGCGATGGCACCGTCTTGGCGCTCTTTTCACCGGTTGGGTGCGAGAGGTGCAAGTACGCCGCAAACGCGCGGCCTTTTCGATAGGTGACTTGTAGCGACCGTTCGGTCATTCGGACACCTCGTAAACAGTCACGACGACGAGCAATTTGTCGTCGGCGTCTGGCTCCACGATGACAATCCACGGTCGCTGGGAATGGCGGACGTGAATCATGAATCTGCCCTCGACTACGTTGGACTCGAACGATGTTGCTCGCTCCAGCATAGCTCGGACCTCGACCTCGGTTACGCCGCGCTGCTCCATACGCAGTTCGGCGTGACTGGTGAATGACAGATCCCAATTCCACCACTCAGGAAACGTCGGCATCGAGGGCTCAGGGAGCACTGAATCGTAGCACTCGACGCGGTCGCGACTCACCGAATCGTAGTGTCTGATTTCAAGTCAGAAGGGGGAACCCAGGCGGGCACGCACCCCGGAACCATGTGTTCCCACCAGACTAGCGCCCGCGCGGAACCAAGTCGCCGTTTGCATTGCCCCAAGATGGGGCAAGCGTCTGTTGCCCAAACGGTTTCACAGCAATCAAATAGCCGTGCCTGATCCCAATAGCCGCTGCCGGGACGATCGAGGATGGAAAAGAAAGGATGGTGGACCCAGACCTCGCGAGTTGGAACCGAATGACGAGTTGGCTTCGTCGGCTCGAGGACGTCAGGCAGGCATCGCAATGAGAACCTGGCTGCCTATTTCTCTTTCCCCACGACTCGGATGTTGAGGCCATAGATTTTGGACGGCTCGATGGTCGCCTCTTCTTCCGAATCAGCCCCAAGTAAGCCCTTCTCCCGAAGGAAAGCCTTCGCCCGCGGCAACGACGCGACGCTTATCACGAGACCGTGAGGCACATTCTGCTTTGCCTGGACCAAGCGGATTGCCGGCCCGTCACCTACCTGCCACGTACTGAAGCTGGATAACGGTGTGGGATCCAACAGTCTCTGCCAGAGACCTCTGGCCGCCCCCAAATCGCTGACGCCGACGATCACTTCCTTCACGGCCTCGACCCCCAGTGGGCCGCCCCCGCTCGCCGCCAACTGCGTGCCCAGACGTTCACGGCGCTCTTCGACGTTGACGTACCTGGGACTGTACTCGCTGAGGAAGATATGAGTCGTCGCCTCCGCGGCCTCGCCGTCGGAGAATTGTCGCAAGGTCACGTTGGTCCACAGCGTATTCTTCGAGCCGTCTTGTCCGGTGGCGATCAATGGCCGCGGCGCTCCATAGGCGATACCACGCCGGTCCAACTCGGCAAGCGATGCCGCCAACGGCGAGGGCTCGAAGCCAAATCCGAGCAGTTGCGCACTTGACGGTTGGCTCTTCTGCTCTGGAAATCGGATCGCTTCGACGTTCACATTCCCGAATCCAACGCCTCCGGTCGCAACGCCTTCTCGCGGGCTCGTCAAAGGCCACGCAACGGGAAGTCGAAGGACTTCAGTGAAGAAGGCGTATACCTTCGCGGGGTCATCCGCCCTGATCATGATGTGGTCGATTCGCCGGATGGGAGGTGCACTCGGCTGCGAGGCGGAGTCGAAGCTGGCAGATGCCAGCAGCATCGTCGCCGCGAGAAAGGAGAGCGTTCGTCGCTGGCTCAGGTTCGTACCCGCCCGTTCAGGGTTGTAGATTTCGGCCGTTTGAAATCAACAAGTTGGAGGTGGTGGACCTTCGGTTTGGCAGTTGGAACCATTTGATCAACTGGTTACGCCAAATCGAAACGCTAACGTGACCTTACAGCGCGCCACTTTGCCGCGTTAGCCGCAAGCCGCACGTCGTCGT
>JANLWW010000033.1:0-14553 GCA_031364805.1 Acidobacteriota bacterium | reverse complement strand
GGCGGCTGCCATTACTACAGCTTCCAGATCGACCTCGCCACCATCAACCAGCTGACGCCAGACCCGAGCGCGGACAGCCTGTTCTACCAGCCGATATTCTGGCTCCGGGGCCTTTGGTACAGCCTGACCATTCTCGCCATTCTCGGCTGCCACGAGATGGGTCACTACCTCGCGTGCCTGCGCTACGGGGTCGATGTCACACGCCCTTATTTCCTGCCCGCGCCTCTGCCGCTCACGGGAACGCTCGGCGCGTTCATCCGCATCCGCTCGCGCATTCCCAACAAGATTGCGTTGTTTGACATCGGCATCGCCGGCCCGTTGGCCGGCTTCGTGGTGGCCGTGCCGGCCATGTTCATTGGCCTCTGGCTGTCGCGGGTCGATCGAATGCCGGAGGATGCCTCGAACCTGATGGAGCTCGGTGAGCCGCTGTTGTTCAAGCTCGCGGCGTGGATGATCTGGGGCGAAGTCGGCGACGGCTACACCATCAACATGCATCCCATGGCGTTTGCCGCCTGGTTTGGCCTGCTTGCCACCGCGCTCAACCTGTTTCCCATTGCGCAGCTCGATGGCGGCCACATCTCCTACGCGGTGTTTGGACGCCGCTCGACGGCCATTACGATCGTCATGGTCGGCGTCGCCATCGCCCTGACCTTTGTGTCGTCAAGCTGGATCGCCTGGACGGTGCTGCTCGTCATCATGATTCTGATGATGGGTCCGCGGCATCCACCGACGCTGGACGAGGACGAACCGCTCGATCGCGGACGTTTGATCCTGGCGGCGGTGGCACTGGTGGTGTTGATCGTGTGCTTTACACCGGCACCAATCGGCCCATTTATCGGCGCGCCCTAAGCGTCGCGTCTCGGGCCGCTAGACCGCTCCTTTAGCGCAGGGTCTGGATGTCGAGCAGGGTCTTGCGAATCTGATCGTCGAGCCCCTTCTCCTTCAGCCGGCTCCACAGCCGCTCGATCACCCGTGCGTCCACGAAGCCGGGCACGGTCGTGCCCCATTCCTGCGCCGACCGGAACGCGTCAAGCGCCGTGACCGCCTCTTCAGTGTAGACGGCCGCGCCAGCGCCGGTCAGGGCAATCGTCTTCTCGGTCGGCCGGTAGTAGCCCAGCGCGTGCAGCATCAGCTTCAGCTGCAGCACGTCGCGCCCCATGAACTGCTCGAGCCGACGGAAGCCGAGCGTTTCGGTCGCGGTGTTGTAGATGCGGCGCAACTCGTCGATCGGCTCCGGATGCTCGCAGACATTGATGTTCACCGTCACCTTGTCGGGCCGGCGCGACCGGCCCTCCCGCGGATCGGACACGACCACCGCCGCCGACTGCGTCTCGCCGTGCCGCCCGTCGCCGCCCAGCTTGTGCCCGGCGGTGAGCGCCTCGATCAGCCGATCGGCCAGCGTCCGTACGGAGCCCTCGCTGGCCTGCATGGTGTCGGCCACCGCGTCCACCACCGACGTGCTCACGAGCGAGTTGCCTTGCACGGCGAAGGTGGCGCCCTTACGCATGTGCACCCAGTCGCCCTGTTTCTCCGAGCCGTACTGGCGCTTGCCGGTCCACTGGGCACTGCGCCCCTGCATGTCGATGACGCCCACTTGCCGGTTCTCGCGCCCCTCGTCTGCGGCGACAACCGTGTCCATCGCCGCTTGTGGCGCGACGCCCTTCTCGAGCAGATTCAACAGGTCGTTGCCGTACTCGACGCGGGTGCCGCCCTGCGTGGCCACCGCGCCGACGTTCGCCCGCACCCACGGCACGGCATTCCCCACGCAGGGATTCCTGGTGGTCACGATCACTCCGGTTTCGCCGGTACGGGGATCGACGGCGACGATCGAGAAGGTGTGGAAGTTGATGTCGCGGCTGCTACCCCAGGCGACCGGTTCCTGAGCCAGCGCGAGCGACGAGAGCAACATCGATGCAGCGACGCCGCCGAGGATGAGTGTGCGCATGATGACTCCTGATTAGAAGCTGAAGCGCGCGCCCAGGCGCAGGATGCGCGGCGGCAAAATCGCCTGCGCGGTGGCGGCGCTGGCGGAACCGGCGCTTGGCCGCAAGTAGAGCGGACCATTGATGTTGACCTGCGACAGCACTGTCGCGGCATTAAGCGTGTTGTAGACATCGAGCGACACCTGCAGGCTCCGGCCCTTGCCGACGCCGAACGTTCGCGTCAGCCGGTTGTCCCACAGTCGCACCCAGTCGTAACGGCCGGCATTGCCCTCGACCACCACCGTGACGAGGGTGTTGAGGGCGTTGCGCATCTGCGCCGACCGGCTGAAGTACTCGCCGCTCTGCGCGTTGTAAGTCGACGCGAGCGAGAGGCCGAACGGCAGCTCGTAGGTGCCGTTCACCTTGATCCCGTAATTCCACCGCTTGAACTCCCAGTTGTAACGCTCCTGGTTGGGGTTCTGCGGAGTGGGGTTGCGCGCGTCAGCCGCATCAATGACGCCGCTGGCCAGCAACGACCAACCGTTCGATCGCTGCTTACTGAACGTGGCTTCGTACGCCGTGTAATTGGTCCCGCCTTCGCCGTCCTTGAGATTCGTGATCAGCCGGTCCACCTGGTTGAACCCGACGAAGGTGCGCGGCACCGACCAGGCGGACATTACGCCGTCATCGGCCGTACCGATGATGTTGTCGCGGCCGGGATCCACCGCCGAACGCACGTCGGTGTAGGAGCTGTACGGCATCGCCAAGTCGAGCACGTTGCTGCCACCAATGTCGTTCTTCCGCACCACGTTGAAGCGCATCGTGTAGTCGCGATGACCGAACTCGGCGCCGATGGTGACCTCGTCCGTGATGAGCGACGTGAGGTTGGTGTCAAGGCGCTGCCGGCCGCCACCCGAGGTGCTGGCGAGATTGGCCGCCACCGGCACATAGGGCACGGTGCCGTCCCAGTTGTTGTAGGTGCGGGTCACCACCGCCGCGGTGTTGACATTGCCCGCCGACGGTCCGGGGTGCGGCGTGTAGCCTGAACTGGCGCCCGAGTAGCGGCCGTAGCTCGCCTTCAGGGCCATGCGGCCGTTGCCGAAGACGTCGTAGGCCACCGAGGCCCGCGGATTCCAGTCGTTGTACTTCGGAAAGTTACGCTGCTCCGGGATGATGTTCCTGGTCGCGAACGGGCCGGTCCCAGGGTTGCCCTGTTCCGGCAGCCACGAGGTATAGCGGTCGAACCGCACACCCAGATTGACGGTGAGTCTCGACGTCAGGTTGACCCGGTCGTTGAGGTACACGGAGTTGTAGTTCACGCCCACTCTTGTGCTGAGCGGGTAGTCGAAGACCTGCACCGAATCTGGACGCTGAAACACGTCGGCATCCCCGGCGACACTCCGGTAGCGATAGAGCTGCTGGTTCGGGTAGCCGGTGAACTCGGTCTGGTTCATCTCGCGAAAGCCGATGAAGCCGGCCTTCACTTCATGCCGCCGTCCGCGCTCCTCAAAGAAGAGGCTGGTGCTGCCGTTGTACTGCCATCGGCTGGGGTCGCGATAGTCGGTCGGCGCGGCGCCGACCGAACGCGTCGTCGTCAGATCCTGCCGACGCACATTTTGCGTCCAGGCACCATAGGTGGTCCAGGTGCCGGCGCGGTTGACCGCCAGGTCGGCGGTCATCAGCGAGTTCGGAAAGAACATCCACTTCAGTGACGACACGTGGCCCCAGTAGGACTGACTGGTGGTGGCTTCGAGGGGCTTGAACTGGTCGGCTTCGCGATAGGGCTGCCACTTGCGCGCCACCTGCTGCACGTAGTCGAACTTCATTTTCTTCGTCGGCTGGTAAGTGAACCGGTTCGTGGGGCCGAACAGCCGCGTGTAGAACTCCGCCGGCGCGCCGTCCTTCTCGGAGATGAAGCCGGGGATGAACTGGCCGGAATACGAGTCGGTGTACGACGCGAAGAACCACAGCTTGTCGCGCAGGATGGGGCCGCCGAGTTCGGCCTTCACGTCGGTGTAGTGGGTGTACTTGTTGCCCGTGGCCGAGAGGCCGCGGGCGATCAGGTCTGGCGAGACGTTGTTACTCTGCAGCATCGCATCCTGCCAGGCGAACAGCCCGGCACCGTGGAACTGGTTGCCACCCGACTTGACCACGAAATTGAAAGTGGCGCCGGCATTCGGCGCTTCCGCGCCTTTGGCCGCCGAGGTGATCTGCACCTCGTCATACGAGCTGAAGTCGCCAAAGAACTGATCGAAGATTACGCCCTCGTACATCACGACGTTGCCGCCGACCTTGCCATAGGTGCGTGAGGGTGGCGCCGCAGTGCCGCCCATGGTACTGGCGCCAACGTCGTACTGCGTCGCGTAGAGCCCCGGAATCATGCCCACTAGGCTCGGCAGGCTCCGGCCCGACGGCAGCAGTTCCATGTTCTCCTTGCTCCAGTTGACCCCGACCGTGGCGGCCTCGAGGTCGATCACCGGGGCAGCGCTCGTAACGGTGATGGCCTCGGCGAAGGTACCCAGCTTCAACGTCCCGTTGATGGTCATGGTCGTGCCCGTGCCCACCGTCACGCCGTCGACGTTGAGCGGGGCGAAGCCGGTCAGCACGAAGGCCACCCGGTAGCTGCCAGGTGACAGCAGCGTGAACCGGTAGACGCCTCCCTCGTCTGACACCGCCGACCGATCGCCGATCATGCTTGGACTGGTGATGGTGACGGTAACCCCTGGCATTGCCAGGCCGTCGGCGTCGATGACGCGGCCGGTGATGGCGCCGGTAACGGCCTGGGCGACCGCGCCAGACGCGGTCGCGAGACACAGGAAGAAGGCCAGGCCGAGAGAGCGACGCAGGTAAGACATAGAGCCTCCAAGACGACCAGGGACATGGGCGGCGCAGACCCGCGCAAGAGGCGCAGGCCACGTGCGGCTCACAGTGCGCGGAGATTACTGGCCACGCGTGCTCGGCACCAGAAGAATAATCCGATGGCAGCGATGTGCGGAGCGCATTTTTGGCAGACCTCCCCCATGTCTCCGTTCCGATCCGGGCGCGCAGTGTCTACAGCATCGTCAGCGGATCGACATCGACCGCAATCGCCTTCGACATCTTCGCCATCCGCGCGAGGGCCAGCTGCAGGCCCTCGCGCATGGCCTTGCGGCTGGTGCCCTTGAGGAACAACTGGACGCGATGCTCGCCGCGCAGCCTGGTCAGCGGCGCGGGCGCCGGTCCCAGGACGACAAATCCCTTCGCACCGCGGAGCCCACTCGCGAGATCGCGGGCGGTCGCCATCGCGCCTTCAAACGTCTTGTCGCGAACGACGACGTTGATCATGGCGACTTGAGGCGGATATCGCATGGCCCGCCGGAACTCGACTTCCTTGTCGTAAAACGCGCGGTAGTCCTGGTCGCAGGCCAGTCGTACGCTGTAGTGCTCGGGCACGAGTGACTGGATGATGGCCTGGCCCGGCCGCTCGCCGCGCCCGGCGCGGCCGGCGACCTGCGTCAGTAACTGGAAGGTGCGCTCGGCCGACCGAAAGTCCGCCATCCCAAGGCCCACGTCGGCGGAAATCACGCCCACCAGTGTGCATTCAGGAAAGTCGTGGCCTTTGGCGATCATCTGCGTGCCGATCAGCACATCAATCTCGCGGCTGGCCACCTTCTCCAGGATCTCGACGAGACTCCCCTTCCGGCGAACCGTGTCGCGATCAACCCGCGCGACGCGAGCGGACGGGAACGCCGCGCGCACTTCGGCTTCGACGCGCTCGGTGCCAAAGCCAATGCGCTCCATGTACGGGGCCGCACACTTCTCGCACGCCTTGGGCACCAGCCTGGTGAAGTTGCAGTAGTGGCACCGCGCGCGCCACTCTCGTCCCTGCGTATGGACGGTGAGCGTCACGCTGCAATTGGGGCATTCCAGACTGGCGCCGCATTGCCGGCACAGCACCGAGGTCGCGAACCCGCGTCGATTCAGCAGGATCAGCGACTGCTGCCCTTCGTCCAGTCGGGTCTTGATCGCTTCGCTCAACGCGCGACTCAACACAACCTCCGTGCCCGCAGCGGCGATCTCCTCGCGCATGTTGATGACCTGTACCTGCGCCATCGGCCGATCGAGCACACGTCGCTTGAGCGTCACCAGTGAATAGCGGCCGGCAAGGCCATTGGCGTACGACTCGAGCGTGGGCGTCGCCGAGCCGATCACGACCAGCGCATCGGTGAACTTGCCGCGCATGATGGCGACGTCGCGACCGTGGTAGCGCGGCGTCTCGTCCTGCTTGTATGACGTGTCGTGTTCCTCGTCCACGATGATCAAGCCAGGATTGGCGAGCGGCGCAAACACGGCCGAGCGAGTCCCGATTACGACATCAACTTCGCCGCGGCGAATGCGGTGCCACTGATCATGGCGTTCGCCGTCGGATAGGCCGCTGTGCTGAATCGCCACCGCAGCGCCGAAGCGCGCGCGAAAGAGCGCCGCGACCTGAGGGGTCAGCGCAATTTCCGGCACCAGCATCAGGACACCGCGGCCGCCCTGCCTGACGGCGTCGGCGAGCCGCAGGTAGAGCTCGGTCTTGCCGCTGCCGGTCACGCCGTGTACGAGCGCGACGTGAAAGGCATTTGCCACTGCGAGCGGCGCGAGATGCGCCAGCGCCGCTTCCTGCTCATGGGTCAGGGCCCGCGCTCTCGCACTGTCCGGCTTGTGCGCGCCGACCGCGTGCTCGAAGGGATCGCGATCGACGCGCTCGTTCCGAATCGCAACGTAGCCCAGCCCCTTCAGTCGCGTGATGGTCGCGGCGGCGATGCCGCGTTCCGCCAGCTCGGGGGCCGACAGTCCGTCCGGAGCGCCCTTCAGCAGCAGCACCGCCTGTAGCTGCTTGCTGCCGAGCGTCGGCCCATCGGGTTCACCATCGTCGCCGGCACAGCGTGGGTGCGCCATGAGACGGTCGGCAGCGTCGAGGCCCGCGGCGGTCAACGTCACCATGCGAATGGTCTTGAAGCGATCGATCGTGTTCGTGAGGCCATGCGGCGGCAAGGCGGCTGCCAGGGTCGCACCAGGACCGGCGAGGTAGTAGTCCGACACCCACTGCGTGAGCTTGACGACGTCGGGCGGCACGAACGCGTCCGCGTCGAGCACGTGCAGAATGTCCTTCAACTTGAAGGTGACGTCGGCGGCACTCACGTGCCCGACCACGACGCCGGTGAGCTTGCGTGCGCCGAGCAGAACCACCACGCGCGCGCCAGGCACCGGCATCTCGCGGTCGGCGGGGACGCGATACGTGAGCAGGCCCAGCGCAGGCACCGGCACAGCGACAGACACGAGACGGTCGGTCACGACGGCTCTAGTGAGACGGAGCCCGAAACATCAGGCGTCGCCTTGCAGGATGGCGCGCACCAGCTTCATGTCGTCCCACACTTCGCGTTTCGCCGACGGATTGCGTAACAGGTAGGCGGGATGGAAGGTGGGAATCAGCGTGGTGCCGCGATAGTCGAACCGTCGCCCGCGCAGCCGCGTGATCGGATCGCTGGTCTTCAGCAGGCACTGTGCCGCGAACTTGCCGAGCGGGACGATCACCACCGGCTTGATCACATCAATCTGCCGGAACAGGAACGGCTCGCAGGTCGCTACTTCATCCGGCTCCGGATTCCGGTTGTTGGGCGGCCGGCACTTGATGACGTTGGCAATGTAGACCTGGTCGCGCGAGAGGCCAATCGCCTCGATGATCTTGGTCAGCAACTGCCCGGAGCGGCCAACGAACGGCTCGCCGCGCTCGTCTTCTTCCTCGCCGGGCGCTTCGCCAACGAACATCAGGCGCGCCTTCGGGTGGCCGGTGCCAAACACAATCTGGGTCCGACCCTGCGAGCACAGCTTGCAGCGCATGCAGGCGGGACCAATCTCGGTCTTGATGTCGTCCAGGGTTTCGAGGGGGCTTAGGGGGCCTAAGGTGCCGGGGGGGCTCGGAGTGTCTGGGGGCGGGGCGCCGGCCGGACGGGCGCGCCAGTTTGGCTCGCGGCTGAGGCCGGTGACGCCCAGGTCGGCAAAATAACGCAGGTGATCGGCAATCTCTCGTGACATCGCGCTCAGGCTTTGGCCGGCGCGTCGGGCGCGGGCACAGCGGCTAGCAACAGTTCCACCCGGTCGAGAATACGCGCGGCCACGGCGCTCTTGCTTTGCAGCGGCACCTCTTCGACCCCGGTTGCCGAGACCAACGACACGGCATTGGTGTCGACATCGAAACCGGCACCAGGAAGCGACACGTCGTTGGCGACCACCAGATCGACGGCCTTCTTCGCGAGCTTCGCTTGCGCGTACTTCACCACGTCGTGCGTCTCGGCGGCGAAGCCGACGAGCACGGGACTGCCCTGCGCGCGCGACGGCAGCCGGCCGACGTCGCCGAGAATGTCCTTGGTGCGACTGAGCGTGATCGTCAAGTCGCCATCGCTCTTCTTGACCTTCTGTGAGGCCGGCTCGGCGGGTGTGTAGTCGGCGACCGCCGCCGCCATGATGACTGCATCCTGTTCGTTGACGCGCGTCATCACCGCCGTGTGCATTTCGGCCGCGCTGCGCACCGAGATCAGGTTGGCGCCATGCGGAGCCGCAAGGTGCGTCGGACCACTGACGAGAGTGACGGCCGCGCCGCGGCGGAGCGCCTCGGCCGCTACGGCATAGCCCATGCGTCCGCTGGAGCGGTTGCCAACGAAGCGAACCGGATCGATGTCTTCGTAGGTGGGTCCGGCGGTCACCATGACGCGGCGTCCTGCGAGGGTGCCGCCTTCGCCCACCGGCTTCGCCGCGCCAGGCGCCGAAGCCTTCGCCCGCAAGACCTGTTCGGCCGCCGCCACCACGTCCTCTGGTTCCGCAAGGCGGCCCTTGCCAATCCAACCGCAGGCCAGGTAGCCCGAACCCGGATCGACGACGTGCACGCCGCGAGCGATCAAGGTCTCGAGGTTCTTCGCCACCGCGGGATGCTCGAACATGTTGGTGTTCATCGCCGGCGCAATCAGCACGGGCGCGCGCGTGGCGATGAACAACGACGACAGGAAGTCATCGGCCAGGCCGTTGGCAAACTTGCCGACCGTGTTGGCGGTGGCCGGCGCCACCAGCAGCAAGTCGATATTGGAGGCAATCGAGATGTGCTCAATGTCGGCGTTGGCGCCCGCTTTCCACTGGTCGGTAATCACCTCGCGCCTGGTAATGGCTTCAAAGGTGAGGGCGCCGACGAACTGGGTGGCCGAGCGCGTCATGACCGCCACCACCTCGTGGCCGTTCTTCTGGAGTCCGCGCGCGATCTCGACCGCCTTGTAGGCGCCGATGCCGCCGGTCACGCCGAGTGCGATAAATGCCATAGGTTCGTTCGCTATTCGCTATTCGCTATTCGGTGTTCGTTGTTCGCTTCTTGTTCGAACGATCGAATGATTTCTTCCGCAATCGGGGCCATGCGATGCTTGCGCGAACGCTCGGCGGCGATGATCTCCTGCAGCCGCACCACCGTCGGCTCCAGCCGGTCGTTGATGACGACGTAGTCGTAGTCGACGTAGGCGCCCACTTCGGCACGGGCCGCCGCCAGCCGCCGCTGCATGTCGCCCTCGCTGTCGGCACTCCGGCCGCGCAGGCGGCGCTCGAGAATCTGGAACGACGGCGGCAGCACGAAGATCGCGGTGTGGTCGATGCCGGTCGCCTTGACCTGCCGCGCGCCCTGTACGTCGATCACCAGCACGACATCCTGGCCCGACGCCAGCAAGGCTTCGGTGTCGGGCCGGCAGGTGCCATAGAGGTTGCCGAACACATCGGCCCACTCCAGGAACTCGCTGCGTTCGATCATGCCTTCGAAGTCGGGCCGGCTGACAAAATTATAGTCGACGCCGACGCGCTCGCCGGCGCGCGCGGCACGGGACGTGTACGAGCGCGACAGGCGCAAGTTCGGCAGAATCTGCACCAGCCGCTCGGCCAGCGTGGTCTTGCCGGTGCCCGAGGCAGCGGAGATGATGAACAGCAGCCCACGGTCGCTATTCGACATTCTGCACTTGCTCCCGCATCTTCTCCATTTCGGCCTTCGCTTGAATCACGACTTCCGAGACTTGCAGCCCATCGGCCTTCGAGCCAATGGTATTGATCTCGCGATTCATCTCCTGCAAGAGAAAGTCGAGCTTGCGGCCGCACGGCTCCGGACTGTCGGACAGCGCATCCCAGTGCGCCAGGTGTCCGTGAAAGCGGGTCACCTCTTCGCTGATGTCCGAGCGCTGCGCGACGCGCACCACTTCCTGCGAGAGCGAGGCCTGGTCGATGGGCAGCGCGCCGGCCAGTTCGCGTGCGCGCTCCATCAGCCGCGCTTCCAGTTCGGCGCGTCCCTGGTCGGCAGCGCCGGCAATCCTGAGAATCAGGTTGGCCAGCAGCGCCTTGCGGGCATCCAGATCGACCCGCAGATGCTGCCCTTCGCGCACGCGCATGGTCTCGAGCTGGACGATGGCCTCGTCAACGGCGCTTTCCACCGGCGCGCCGAGCGACTCTGCCAGCACTCCGGCCTCGGGCATCTGCTCCTGGATCGTGAGTGCCTGCGGCAGTCTCAGCAAGTCGCCCGGTGTCAGCGTACCGGTGATCAGGCCCTGTGTGCGCGCCTGATCCATCGCCGCTGACAACGCCTGCGCGAACTCGGCGTTCAACTCGATGCGCGGCGCCGAGACCTGCCGACTCTGCAACGACACGCCGATCTCGACGCGCCCGCGGCCGAGGCGCTTCTGCACCAGTGCGCGCAACGGCGGCTCGAGCGACGCCAGCGCCGTCGGCAACCGCAACTGCAGGTCGAGAAAGCGGTGATTCACGGCCCGAATCGTCACCCCGATCGTGCCCCGCTCGTCGTCGCGTGTGAGTGAGGCGAAGCCAGTCATGCTCTTGATCATAGGGTGCTCTCGGCCTTCAGCTTGCGGCCCGTCACGAGCGTCGTCGCAGCGCTATCGGCATTCAGTTCCTTCGTGTCGGGCCGGGTCTCGAGCAATTGCATCTGGTGCAGGCGCGCGTAGGCGCCGTTGGGCCGTTGCACCAACTCGTCGTGCTTGCCGATTTCTACCACCCGGCCGCGCTCGAGCACGACGATGGCATCGGCTTTCTGCACGGTCGAGAGCCGGTGCGCGATGACAAACGACGTGCGGTTCATCAGCAACGTCGCCAGCGCCTGTTGCACCAGGCGTTCCGATTCGGAATCGAGGGCCGAGGTGGCTTCATCCAAAATCAGCAAGGGCGAGTTCTTGAGCAGCGCCCGGGCAATCGCGAGGCGCTGGCGCTGGCCGCCCGACAGGCGCTGGCCGCGCTCGCCAATCGTCGTCTCGTAGCCCTGCGGTTGCGAGACGATGAAGTCGTGAGCATGAGCCGCCCGTGCCGCGGCCTCAATCGCCGCCATCGACGCGCCAGGCGTCCCGTACGCGATGTTGGCCGCGATCGTGTCGTCGAACAACACGGTCTCCTGGGTCACCATGCCGATCTGCGCGCGCAACGACGCCAGCGTGACGTCGCGAATGTCGCGCCCATCCACGGTGATCGCCCCACTGGTCACGTCGAAAAAACGCGGCAGCATGTTCACCAGGGTGGTCTTGCCGGCGCCGCTGCGGCCGACAATCGCCACCATTTGCCCGGCCCGCACCGCGAACGACACGCCGCGCAGCGTACTGCGGCCGTGACCATCCTCGTAACCGAAACTGACGTCGCTGAACTCGATCGCGCCGGTGAACGGCGGCAACGGCACCGCACCCTCGCGCTCGCGCACTTCGGTATGGGTGTCGAGCAGTTCAAAGATGCGCTCCGAGGCCGCCATCGCCTGCTGCAGGTTGGCATTGACCCGCGACAGCTTCTTGATTGGCCCGTACATCAACAGCAAGGCGGCTAGAAACGACGTGAACTCCCCGGCGGTGAGCCGGCCCTGCGCAATTTCGCGGCTGCCGTACCACAGCGCGCCGGCGATCGCGACCCCACCGAGGAACTCCATCAGCGGCGGCAGCGTCGCCAGCACGCGCGTGACCTTGAGGTTGGTGCGGAACAGCGTGGCCGACGCCCGCTCGAACTTGGTCGCCTCGCGGCCTTCCGCGCCGAACGCCTTGACGATGCGATGGCCGGTGAAGGCCTCGCCCGCCACGTGCGACATGTGTTCCTGCGCTTCCTGGCTCCAGCGCGAGACGGTGCGCACGCGCTTGCCGAGGCGAACGATCGGGTAGACGACCAGCGGCGCAGCCGTCATGCACACCAGTGCGAGTTTCGCGTCGTAGTAGAACAACAGCCCGGCGCACCCGACCAGGGTCAGCGACTCGCGTGCGAGGTCGCCGATCGTCTCCGAGACCGCGCGCTGCACCATGCCAACGTCGTTGTTGATGCGCGACAGCAACTGGCCCGCCGTCCGGCGCGCGAAGAAGGCCGCCGACTGGTCGAGCAGGTGGCGGAACAACTGGTTGCGCACCACCATGACGACCCGGTGGCCGAGGCCTTCCATCAGGTAACTGGAAAAATATGACCCGAGTCCCTTGAGCAAGTAAACGATCAGGAT
This sequence comes from Acidobacteriota bacterium, assembly GCA_031364805.1. GTDB lineage: Bacteria > Acidobacteriota > Vicinamibacteria > Vicinamibacterales > UBA2999 > 12-FULL-67-14b. The sequence goes on along the minus strand of JANLWW010000033.1, from coordinate 2,118 downwards.
CGCCGCCATGATCGACGCCAGGTTCCCCCGCGTCGTCAGCACATCATCGATGATCGGCTTGATGAGATAGGCCAGCGCCGCGGATGCCGCTCCGTACACGACCATGGCCGCTGCCGCACCGGTAATCACCGCCTTGTGGGGGGTCGCGTAGCGGAGGAGGCGCAGAAAAGGGTTCATCAGCGGGTGTCAGACACCCTATACCCTCTCGGATGGGTCGAATGCCACTGCCACGCGTGACGCACAATCACCTCGAGGTCGGCATATCGAGGCGTCCATTTCAGCTCGCTCTGGGCGCGATCGCTCGCCGCGTACAAGCGGGCCGGGTCGCCGGCGCGCCGGGGCGCGGCTTCCCAGGCGACGGGCTGACCGACCACGCGACTCACAGTGTCGATGACGGCGCGCACCGATTGTGGCGTGCCGGTGCCGATGTTGTAGGCCGCTGACGGTGCGCCGTTCTCGAGTGCCGCCAGCGCGCACAGGTGCGCCTCGGCCAGATCGCACACGTGGATGTAGTCGCGCAGGCAGGTGCCGTCCGGAGTCGGATAATCCTCGCCGAATACCTTTAGTGGCGTGCCTCCGTTGGCGGCGCGAATCGCCAGCGGAATGAGGTGGATCTCGTGCGCGTGATCCTCGCCGATGGTGCCATCGGGATGCGCGCCGGCCGCGTTGAAATAACGCAACGCCATCCAGCGCATGCCATACGCGCGCTCAAGATGCGGCAACGCGCGTTCAATCGTCAGCTTGGTCTCGCCGTAGGCGTTGATCGGCCGCTTCTCGAGCGTCTCGACAATCGGTACACTCGACGGCTCGCCGTAGACCGCGCAGGTTGACGAAAACACGAACCGCTTGACGTCAGCCGCACGCATGGCCTCGAGCACACCGAGGGTGCCGACGACGTTGTTCTGGTAATAGTCGATGGGCTTCTGCACCGACTCGCCGACCGCCAGCCAGGCGGCGAAGTGCATGACGGCATCGGCGCGATGGTCCAGCAGCAGCCGGCGGACGGTGTCAACGTCGTGAATGGCCGCGCGCACCAGTGGTACGCCGGCGGGCACTGACTGTTCGTGACCCGCCGACAGATCGTCGAGCACCGCCACGGCGTGGCCGGCATCCACCAGGGCGCGGACCGCGTGGCTGCCGATATAACCCGCGCCCCCGGTCACAACAATGCGAGACATGGCTACCGTCCGATCGAGAAGTAAGTAAAGCCTTGCGCCTTCATCTGGTCAGGCTGGTAGATGTTGCGGCCATCGAATACGACCGGCGTCCGCATCAGCTTCTTGATGCGCGCGAAGTCCGGTTCACGGAACTCTTGCCACTCGGTGATCACCGCCAGCGCGTCGGCGCCCTTGAGGGCGTCGTAATTGCGGTTGCTGTAGGTGATGCGGTTGCCGAAAATGGTCTTGGCCACCTTGGTCGCTTCCGGATCGTAGGCCTGGACCTTGGCGCCCTTGGCCAGCAGCGCTTCGATAATCGGCACCGACGGCGCCTCACGCATGTCGTCGGTCTTCGGCTTGAAGGCGAGACCCCAGACGGCAATGGTCTTGCCCTTGAGCGAAGTCCCGAAGTGCGCCTCGATCTTCTTCACGAGTACCCGCTTCTGGCTCTCGTTGACCGCATCGACCGCCTTCAGGATCTTGAAGTCGTATTTCTTGTCGGCCGAGAACTTGGTGACCGCCTTCACGTCTTTCGGAAAGCAACTGCCGCCGTAACCGACCCCGGGGAACAGGAACGACGTGCCAATTCGGCGGTCCGAGCCCACCGCCTGGCGCACGCGATCGACATCGGCGCCGAACAGATCGCAGACGTTGGCAATCTCGTTCATGAACGAGATCTTCGTCGCCAGGAAGGCGTTCGATGCGTACTTGGAGAGTTCCGCGCTCGGGCAGTCCATCACCATGATCGGCGCGCCGGTGCGCGTGAACGGCTTGTGGAGCTTGACCATCAGATCGGCGGCGCGCGGGTCTTCAGCGCCAATCACCACGCGATCAGGCTTCATGAAGTCGTCGACCGCCGCGCCCTGCTTGAGGAACTCGGGATTGCTGACGACGCTGAAGGGATGCGTGGTTTCGCGGCGCACGACCTCGCGCACCTTCTCGGCGGTGCCGACCGGCACGG
>JANLWW010000165.1:0-31351 GCA_031364805.1 Acidobacteriota bacterium | reverse complement strand
GTCTTCCATGCTTCGCGCACCACCGGCGTCGGCGCCACATCCGCAGATTCCACGGCGCCAAACAACGGTGCGAGCGGCGCGCTCGCCCGCGACAAGCGTTGCTCGAGGTCGATCAGCGCCGGGCTCTTGGTCGCCGCAGCGCGAAGCTCGCGCAACGCGGCGGCGCTTCGCCGCAGCGAAGAATCGATTGCGCGCGACAAGTCATACTGCAGCTTGAGGTCGGCGGCAGTCGCCTTGACGCGCGAATCCATCTTGACCACCAGCGCCTGGGTCTGCGACTTGCCGTCGACGGTGAGCCGCACCGCGTACTTCCCGGGGAGGGCCCACGAGCCATGCGGAACGCGCGGTGTGTTGGCGAGAATGGCCGAGATCGGATAGCTAAAGCCGCCGACCGCTGGGCGTTCGTGATGGACGTCCCACACGAAGCGGTGCAAGCCCGACGTAGCCAGCAACGGACGCTGCGGACGCAGCCAATAGTCAGGGGTGTTACGGTCCTCGACCAGCGGCTCGATGGCATCGGCACTCGAGTAGCGGCGCACGATCCCGCCCTGCGCATCCAGAATCTCGATGGTGACCGGCGCCTTGGCGGTGGCCTTCAAGTAATAGTGCAGCACCGCGCCATCGGGCGGGTTCTGTCCGGCCGGTTCGTCTGGTGGCAGCGGGGTGTCGGTGTTCTTGTTCCAGCGAAAGCGCCAGGCGTCTGGCGGCGCGAACAGGTGCACCTCGGGCGACGGTGCCATCGCGGCTGCCTGCCTCAGCGGTGTGATGTCATCAAGAATGTAGAACGATCGTCCGTGGGTGCCCACCACCAGGTCGTCGTCTTTGACTACGAGATCGCGAATCGAGGTCGCAGGCATGTTATTCCGCAGCGACTGCCAGCGATCACCATCGTCGAACGATACGTAGACGGCTTGCTCCGAGCCGGCAAACAACAGCCCCCGGCGCTTGGGATCTTCGCGAACGACGTTGATGATGCCGCCGTCAGGAATGCCGGTCGCGATGTGCGCCCAGGTCCCGCCGCCGTCGCGCGTGCGATAGATGTGCGGGCGCAAATCGTCGAGGCGGAGCGTGTTGATGGCGGCGTAGGCGGTGTTCGCGTCAAAGTGCGACGCGTCCATGATCGACACCTTGGCCCAGGGTGACAACCCCGGCGGCGTCACGTCCTGCCACTTCTTGCCGCCGTCGCGCGTCACGTGAATCAGGCCATCGTCAGTCCCTGCCCAGATCGTGCGCTCGTCGATGTACGACGGGGCAATGGTGTAGATCACCCCGCGCTGCGTGGGCTGCGCTTCGGGGGCGGTGGCGTAGATGCCGACGGTCTTCGGAATGTCCCAGGTCTGGCGGGTGAGATCGGGGCTGATTTGATCCCACGACTGGCCGCCGTTCACGGTCTGCCACAACACGTTCGACGAGAAATACAACTTGCGCGGATTGACCGGCGAGAACAGCAGCGGCATGGTCCGCACCACGCGGTAGTTGGCGTCGCGGGCGAACTTCGGTCCGACCTGCTGCACCTGGCCGGTGCGCCGGTCCCAGCGAGACACCTTGCCGCCGTAGACGATGTCTGGATCGAGCGGGTCGGGCGCGACGTAACCGTACTCCTCGACCCCCACCGGCGACCATTCGCGAAACGTGATCTGCCCATGATCGCCCCGGCTCTGCACGCACACCGAGCCGCTTTCCTGCTGACCGCTGCATACGCGGTAGGGGAACGAGTTGTCCGTGGACACGTGATAGAAAGCGGCGGTCGGCTGATTGTACCAACTGCTCCACGACTCGCCGCCGTTAAGCGTAATCACGGCACCCTGGTCAGAAGTCAGCGCCAGGATGTCCGGATTAGTGGGGTTGAACCAGGCCTTCTGGTAGTCGTCTCCGCCGGGCGCACCGCGAATGGCGGTGAAGGTTCGGCCGCCGTCGGTCGACCTCCAGGTCACGACCGTGGGCACGATCACGATGTCAGGATTGGTCGGGTGTACACGCACATCGCTGGCGTCCGATGGCCGCGCGAGCACGCGCGGGTCGCTGTTGACGCGCGTCCAGGTCTCTCCAGAATCATCCGATCGAAAGACACCAGAAGTGCGAGCCTCGACGATCAGGAACAGGCGGGACGGACGGCTGGGCGCGATGGTGATGCCGATTCGGCCAATGCGATCGGCCTCCCAGTTTGGCAGGCCACGGGTCAGCTGGCGCCAGGTCGCGCCGCCGTCGGTGGACTTGAACAGCCCGCTGTTTGGTCCGCGAAAGTCGCCGTTCTCCCACGGCCCCTGGCGCGCTTGCCACAACGACGCGTAGACGACGCTGGGGTTCGAGGGATCGATCTGGACATCGACGCCACCGGTATTCTCGTCCTTGTAGAGCACGCGCTCGAACGATTTTCCACCGTCGAGCGACCGGAAAATACCGCGTTCGGTGTTGGGTCCGTATGGGTGCCCAAGGGCGGCCACAAACAGCCGGTCGGCATTGGACGGATCCACCACCACCTGCGCAATCTGCTGGGTGTCGCGCAGGCCAAGGTGCGTCCATGTCTTGCCAGCATCCGTGGACTTGTACATGCCATCGCCGGTCGCCAGGTCAGGCCGTTGCTGCGCCTCGCCCGTGCCCACGTAGATCACGCTGGCGTTCGAAGGCGCCACTGCGAGCGCACCAATCGCGCCGGTGGGGGCCGAATCGAAAATCGGCAGCCACGTCCGCCCGGCATCGGTGGTCTTCCAGACGCCGCCGTTGACGACGCCCATGTAAAAGGTGTGCGGCTGGCTGGGGACGCCGTCGAGCGCCTTGGTGCGGCTGGCGCGATGAGGGCCGATGTTTCGCCACTCGAGCTCGCGGAACAGGGCCGGACCAAGACCCGCCGGTCCCTGGGCATGCGGGTTTGGCCACGCCGCCGTCAAAATCACTGCCGCCACGAGAGACAGAAGTTTGCGCATGTCGAGAATATATATACTTTTGCCCATGCGTAAGCTCACCCTTCTGACCCTGACGACCGGCGCGTTGATCACTGCCATGACCTTGCCCGGCGCCGCCCAGTCGCGCGCCCCGGTCACGGCCGCCGATTACGCGCGCGCCGAGCAGTCCCTTGGCTACAACACGACGCCGCTCGTCTCGAACGGCCCGGTACAAGCCAACTGGCTGCCCAACGATCGCTTCTGGTACCGGAACGTGACCGTCGGCGGCAGCGAGTTCGTCCTGGTTGACGCGGCACGCGCGACGAAAGCTCCCGCCTTCAACCATGCCGCGATTGCAGCCACGCTCGCCACCGCCATGGGCAGGCCGGTATCGGCCGGCCGTCTGCCGTTCATGCAGCTCACGTTTGCTGCCGACAGCCAGTCGTTTTCCTTCGACAGCGACCTAAAGCGCTGGACTTGCGACGTGCAGGGCACGGCATGCACGAGCGCCGATCGGCCCGCGCGCCTGGCCAACAGCGTGACCTCTCCCGACGGCAAGCTGGCCGCGTTCATCCGCGACTACAACCTCTGGGTGCGCGAGCTCGCGACCGGCACCGACAAGCAACTGACCACCGACGGCATCAAGGACTACGGCTACGCCACCGACAACGCCGGCTGGATTCGCAGCGACAGCCCCGTGCTGGTGTGGTCACCCGATTCGACGAAGATCGCCACCTTCCAGCAGGATCAGCGCAAGGCAGGTGACATGTACCTCGTCAACACGGTGGCGGGTCACCCGACCCTCTCGGCCTGGAAGTATCCGCTGCCGGGCGACGAGTTCATCACCATGATCGAACGGGTCGTGATCGAGGTAGCCGGCCCCAAGGTCATCCGCCTGCAGATGGGACAGGACCAGCACCGCTCCACACTTTGTGACGATGTGAAGTGCGGCGGCGAGTGGGTCGACGTGCAGTGGCACCCGGATGGCAGCCAGGTGTCGTTCGTCTCAACCTCGCGCAATCACCAGCAGGCCAACCTGCGCGTAGCCGACGCCACGACCGGCGCCATTCGTGAAGTCCTCGAAGAAAAGGGTGAGACGTTCCTCGAGTCGGGCAACGGCAAGGTGAACTGGAAATTCCTGCCTGGCTCGAACGAGGCCATCTGGTTCTCACAGCGCGACAACTGGGGCCACCTCTACATGCACGACTTGCAGACCGGCAAGCAGAAGTACCCCATCACCAGCGGCGACGGCAACGTCACGCAGCTGACGCGCGTGGACGAAGGCAACCGCACGCTGTACTTCCAGGGTGTCGGCCGCGAACGCGGGCGCGATCCGTACTTCCGCCACTTCTATCGCGTGAGCATGGATGGCAGGAACGCCCAGCTGCTGACACCCGAGGACGCCGACCACGCGGTGTCGCTGTCACCGTCGGGCAAGTACTTCGTTGACAACTATTCCAAGCCAGACGTCGCCTCAACCTCGGTGTTGCGAGACGCCGCCGGCAAGGTGGTGCTGCCGCTCGAACAGGCTGACATCTCGCGCCTGGTCGCGACCGGCTGGAAGCCGCCGATGCCGATCACCGTGAAGGATCGCGGTGGCGTGGGCGAACTGTACGGCCTGCTCTATCGCCCGGCCAACTTCGATGCCACGAAGAAATACCCGATCATCAACAACATCTATCCCGGGCCGCAGACCGGCAGCGTTGGCAGCCGCAGCTTTTCGGCCGCGCGCGGTGATGCACAGGCACTCGCCGAACTCGGCTTCATCGTCGTCCAGATCGACGGCATGGGCACCCCGTGGCGCTCGAAGCGGTTCCATGCTGCCTACTACGGCGACATGGGCGACAACACGTTGCCCGACCAGGTGGCCGGCATGAAGGAGCTGGCCACTCGCTATTCGTGGATCGACATCGACCGCGCCGGCATATACGGCCACTCTGGCGGTGGCTTCGCGACGGCGGCGGCGATGTTCAAGTATCCCGACTTCTTCAAGGTTGGCGTGTCACAAGCAGGCAATCACGACAACCGTGTCTACGAGGATGACTGGGCCGAGAAGTGGCAGGGCCTGCTCGAGAAGCGGCCCGATGGCACCACTAACTACGACAGCCAGGCGAACCAGAACTTCGCCAAGAACCTGAAAGGCAAGCTGCTACTGGCGCATGGCTCGATGGACGCCAACGTGCCGTTCTACAGCACGCTGCTGGTGGTCGATTCGTTGATCAAGGAAAACAAGGACTTCGACCTGATCATCTTCCCGAACCGCGGACATGGCTTCGGCAACGAACCGTACATGGTTCGCCGTCGTTGGGACTACTTCGTGAAGCACTTGATGGGAACAGAACCGCCGGCCGGCTTTCAGTTGAAGGGACCGGCGGCGCTGCCGCCGATCCCTTCCGGTAACTAACGACCGCCTAGCCGCGCGCCGCGGTGGCCGCAGCCTTCTGCGGGAAGATTTTCTTGAAGGCCGCCATGAACTTCTCCATGTCCTCCGGCGTGCCGACCGAGACGCGCAGGTGGTTCAGCATGGGCGGGAACGGACGGCCGACGAGGATGCCCATCTTGCGGAATTCCTCGATTACGCCCTGCACCTGGCGTTCGCCAAGGCTGACCATGAAGAAGTTGGTCTGCGACGGGATCACCGGGTAGCCATACGACTCCAGCACCTTGGTGGTCTTGTCGCGCATGTCGATGATCTTGGCCTTGACGTCGGCCTCGGCGGCCTTGTCCTTCAGCGAGGCGACCGCGCCCCACTTGGCCAGCACGTTAACGCTGTTCGAGGCGTAGACGTTCATCTCGCGGACCATCTCCGCGGGTGCAATTGAATAGCCGATGCGCATGGCGGCCAGCGCCGCGATCTTGGAGAAGGTGCGCGCGATGATGACCGGACGGCCTTCGAGCACGTACGGGATGGCGGTGCCGTAAGCGGGATCGTTGACGAAGTGGTGGTAGGCCTCGTCCACCAACACTGGCATGTCTTTCGGGATGTTGTCGAGGAGATCCTTGACCTCTTTGGCGGTGACCACCGCGCCGGTCGGGTTGTTCGGGTTGCACATGTAGACGAAGCCGATCTCACGCGCGTGGCGGTTGGTCGTCTCGATCAGGGCGCTGATGTTCTGCCGGTAGTCCTTGGTCAGCGGGATTTGAATGGAATCGGCCTTCACGTTGCTCGCCTGCTGGAACACGCTGGCATAGGACGGGCTGACGCCCAGAACCTTCAGGCCCGGCCTCAAGTAAGTGGTGGCCACCACGTCAAGACCCTCACCGGACCCGGCGGTCAGCAACACGTTCTCGCGCTTGACGCCATGGTGATCGGCAATGACCTGCGTGATGTTGCCATCTGGATAGCCGTAACGATTCGCGTACTTCCACGCGTCGTTCATGGCCTTCATCACCGACGGCGGTGGGCCGTAGTTGTTCTCGTTGCTGGCCAGCTTGACGAAGGCGTCGTACTCGGCGTCGCCGCCGGAAAACTGCGCAGTCTGGCCCTGTGCGAGCAGGTCGGCCTCAGGACGAAGACTGAGGGCGCCGATGGTCGCGGCCACTCCCCCAACAAACTGACGACGAGAAAACGGGCGAACGTCCATAAACCCTCCAGAAAGGAACTTAGAATTTGGCTGAATTCTACTCCGAGACACAGCAATCCCGAAGAACTGTTGGCGCGTGCGTTACAGAAGCGAGATCTACCATCAGCCGGGCTGGCTGAAACCCGGGTTTCTAGGCCCGTTTTCGCGCAGCGGCGTCGGTGTGGGCCATATCGGCGCCTCGACGGCCCCCACCGATGCCGAACCTTCCCCGGGCGGCCTCGTATGGTTAATGAAAGGAGCTTATGGTGTTTGGACCCTTGCGCCGCGTGAAGTTCCTCATTACCGCGCCGTTCATCCTCTTGTTGTGCTTCGTCATCAATGTGATGACCTCGCCGGGCCAGTGGTGGGTGCAATGGGTGGCGTTCGGCCTCGGCATCGCCTGGGTGATCAACCTCTTCAAGTTGATCCGCGACATCGTGCTGCTGGGGGGCCTCGCCGCGTTCGGCGCCTACCTGTTCAACCGCAACCGCCAGAGCTAACGGCCAGCGCCGCTGACGGCCCGCCCCTACGCTCGTCAGCGGCCGGCGACACTGCGCAGCATCGTCAGCAGCAGGTCGACCGCTACGGTGTTGTGGCCACCGAGCGGGATGATCACGTCGGCGTAGCGCTTGCTTGGCTCGACGAATTCGAGGTGCATCGGCTTCACGGTGTGCTGGTACTGATCGATCACCGAGTCCATGGTGCGGCCGCGTTCAGCCACATCGCGCTGCAGCCGGCGAATGAAGCGCGTGTCGGAGTCGGTATCGACGAACACCTTGATGTCCATCAGGTCGCGCAGCGCGGCGTCGGTGAACACCAGGATCCCCTCGACGATGAGTGCCCGGCGCGGCTGAAAGGTGTTGGTCTCCGCCAGCCGGGCGTGCCGCGTGAAGTCGTATTGCGGCACTTCCACCGCCTGGCCTGCCTTGAGCGCCCGCACGTGCTGCACCATCAGGTCGGTTTCGAGCGCGTCGGGATGGTCGTAGTTGAGCGCGGCGCGCTCCTCGAGCCGCAGATCATTCCGATCGCGGTAGTAGCGGTCGTGATCGAGCCACGTCACCTGTTCAAGTCCAAGGCTGTCAACAATCCGCCGCACCACCGTGGTCTTGCCCGATCCCGAGCCGCCGGCGACGCCAATCACAAAGGACGACATTGGTGACGCGATCATATCGTCATTGTTGCTCCTGATGAGGCAGCCCAATGCCGAGTTTGGGCACTGCCGGACTGCGGCGCTGCCATTCCCGGCTGGTCCGGAGTGGGAATACCAATTGCAACGCACTCGGTTGTGAGCCTCCTACCTCCCAAGCTGAGCCGCTATGCAGCCGTCGCCTCCCTCTTGTTGAAGTACGGCAGTGCGGGGTCGATCACCCCGCCGGCACCGGAGGAAACCGACGACAAGCCGGAGGCATTGGCGAGAGACCTCGAGGCCCTGGGCCCGACGTTCGTAAAACTTGGACAGGTCTTATCGACCCGGCCCGATCTGCTTCCGGCGGCCTACGTCGGCGCGTTGACCCGGCTGCAGGACAACGTGAAGTCATTTCCGTTTGCCGAGGTCCAGCGCATCGTTGAAGAGGAACTCGGTGTGCGCATCTCCAAGGCCTTCTCGGCATTCGAGCAAACGCCTATGGCCGCGGCGTCGCTTGGGCAAGTGCACCGGGCGACGCTGCGCGGCGGACGCGTGGTGGCCGTCAAGGTGCAGCGGCCCGGTGTCGCAGAACAGGTGGCCATTGATCTGGAGGCGCTCGACGAAATCGCGCACTTTCTCGACAAGCACACAGGCGCCGGCCGCCGGTTCGACCTCGTCGGCATGGTCGCCGAATTCCGCGACGCCATCGTGGCCGAACTGGACTACGTGCGTGAAGCCGGGCACCTGAAGCTGGTCGCCGCCAACCTCGCGGAGTTCGAGACGATCGTGGTACCGCAACCGGTCGAGGGCTACACCAGCATCCGGGTACTGACCATGGACTACGTGTCGGGCACGAAGGCCACCGCGATCAGTCCGCTGGCGCGCCTCGATCTGCCAGGTGACGAACTCGCCGAAACACTCGTGCGTGCCTACCTGAAGCAAATCGTCGTCGACGGCATCTTCCACGCCGACCCGCACCCGGGCAACGTGCTGGTGACCGACGCTGGACTGCTCGCCCTGGTTGATCTCGGCATGGTCGGTCGCATCACGCCCGACATGCAGACCCGGCTGTTGAAGCTGCTGCTCATGGTGAGCGAAGGCCGCGGCGAAGAAGCGGCCGAGATTGCCGTCACGCTCGGCGAGCGGCTGCCCGATTTCAACGAGACGGCGTTCAAGCGCGAGATTGCCACACTGGTCGGACGCTATGGCCACGAGACGATGGCCGACTTCCAGATTGGCAAGGTATTCCTCGAATTGACAAGGGTCACCCATGCCAACTGCATGCGGCCGCCCGCCGAGTTGACGTTGCTGGGCAAGACCCTGCTCAACCTCGACGAGACCGCGCGCGCCCTGTCCGCCGACCTCGACGTCAACGACGCCATCCGCCGCAACGGCGCTGACCTGATGCAGCGCCGCATGCGCAAGTCCGCGAGCAGCGGCGGCGTGTTCTCGGCCGTGCTCGACGCCAAGGAGTTTGCCGAGAAGCTGCCGGGGCGCGTCAATCGCGTGCTCGACTCGCTGGCCGCCAGCGAACTGAGGCTCAAGGTCGAACTGATTGACGAAGGCGCGATCATCGGCGGTCTGCAGAAGGTCGCCAACCGCATCACGCTCGGCCTGATCCTGGCGTCCTTGATCGTCGGCGCGGCGATGATGATGCGCATCGATACGCCGGTCCGCATCTTCGGCTATCCTGCCCTCGCGATGTTGATGTTGATGATGGCCGGAGTGGGCGCCGCTTACCTCGCAGTCCAGATCGTGCGGCACGATCGCACGCGTAAATCCCGGTGAGCCGCTCCCAGCCGTCGCCCCGCAGTACTCCGTCGCCGTTCCGGCACCGCCCGCGCACCGGTCGGCGCAGCTATCGGCCCGCGCCAGATCCGAGGACGACCAGGCCGAAAGGCATCTCGACGCTCTGGACGCGCATCCGCCGGCTGATCTGGTGGTGGTGGCCGTGGGCGGCGTTGTCGGTGTACTACGTGAGTCAGGACGCCTGGTGGTGGGCGTTCGGTATCGGCATTTGGGCCGCGGTCTGTTCGCTGACGACCCCAGTCGAGTTCCCGCCGCAATATGGCCTCGAGCATCGGCTCAAGGTCGGCTCAACGGAATTCCTGAACACCATGGTGGGCGCAGCAGGCGTGCCGCTTGCGCCGGGCAACAAACTCGAACTCCTCAACAACGGTGACGCCTTCTACCCGGCGATGCTGAAGGCGGTTCAGGAAGCTGAGCATTCGATCACCATTGAGGCGTACATCTACTGGGACGGCGAGATCGGCAAGACCTTCGCGCGCGCCTTGGCCGAACGGGCGTCGAAGGGCGTCAAGGTCAAGATCCTGCTCGATGCAGTCGGCTCGTCGAGCGTCGGCAACGAGATACTCGAGATCCTGCGCGTAGGCGGCTGTCACGTCGCCTGGTACAACCCGATTCGCTGGAACACGCTGCGGCGCCTGAACAACCGCACGCACCGCAAGTCGCTGATCATCGACGGCCGCATCGGTTTCACCGGCGGCGCCGGCATCGCCGACCACTGGACCGGCAACGCACAAGACGACAAACATTGGCGCGACCTGCAGATTCGCATGGAAGGCCCGGCTGTGCAGCCGCTCCAGACCGGTTTCGCGCAAAATTGGCTCGAGTGCACCCGCGAACTGGTAACGGGGCCCGACTTCTACCCTGAGCTGGCACCGGTCGGCAAGCTCGCGCTGCAAACGGTGATGAGCTCGCCGGAAACCGGCGCGTCGGCGGCGCGGGTCATGTACTGCCTGGCGATCTCCGCCGCCTGCCAGTCGATCGAGATCGCGAACCCGTATTTTGTGCCGGACCACCTGGCCATTGACCTGTTTCGCGATGCCGTGAGCCGCGGCGTGCAGGTGCGGATCATGGTGGCGGGAACATCCAACGACAACACGGTCGCGCGTCTTAACAGCGTCCGGCTCTACGGCGCGCTGCTCGAAGCGGGCGTGGAACTGCTCGAGTACAACCGCACGATGATGCACCACAAGACAATGGTGATCGACGGATTGTGGGCGACGGTGGGCACCACCAACTTCGACAGCCGCTCGTTTGCGCACAACGAAGAGAACAACGTCTGCTTGTGCGATGAACGGTTCTCGCGCGAGCTCAGCGAGATGTTCGAGGCAGACGCGACCAAGTGTCAGCGGGTCGACCTGGAGGCATGGCGAAAGCGGCCGCTGCTGAGCAAGGGCCTTCAGGCGCTTGCGTCGTTAGTGCAAGAGCAGGTCTAGCCGGGCTCCGCGCGCGGCACCCGCGCATGGGTGGTTAGAACAACTCGCCGAAGAAGCTCCAGAACCATTCCTGGGCCTTGCCGACCATCGACCGTTGACCTGGCCACGTCGCGGCATCAAGCCTGGTCGATCGCTGCAGGTCATTGTCGAAATCGCGGACGAGCGACGCGGCGAACTCCTGGTCGCTCACCGCCACGGTGATCTCATCGTTCACTTCGAACGAGCGATTACCGAAGTTGGCCGAGCCAATCAGGCTGAACACGCCATCGACGATCACCGCTTTCACGTGCATCATGGTTGGCTGATACTCGGCGACTTCATAGCCTTCCTCGAGCAACCGCTGGTACTCGTAACGAATGGCGTGCTTCACCGGCATGGCATCCGTGTTCTCGCCCTCACTCAGAATGCGGACCCGCACGCCTCGCCGCCGGGCTTCGGTCAGGCCCCACCGAGTAGATGGGTCCAGCGTCACATAAGGTGAATGGATGTCGATGGTCTTGCGCGCGCTGGCGATCGCGAGCAAATACAACATCTTGATATTGCTGGCGCCGCCGGTCGGGTTGCTCCACAGCACGATCGACCGCGCTCCGGTCACTTGAGCCGGCAGTTCCGGATCGAGGTCCGGGGCTTTCTGGCCGCCCGATTCGAGCCAGTTCTCGTAGAACCCGGCTTCGAGTGCTCGCACCGCAGGCCCCACGATCTGGAACTGCGTGTCCCGCCAGTGCGCTGGATCCTGCGCATTCCCTAGCCACTGGTCGTCAATTCCCATTCCACCGGTGAACGCAGTCTCGCCATCAACAACCAGCAACTTGCGGTGGGTACGATAGTTGGTGTCTTCGAGTTGCCAGAAGTGCAGAGGGTTGAAGAAACGGATCTCGACTCCAGCGGATTTTAACCGCTGGAGGGTCTCGTCGGAGGCGGAAGCACCGACGCTATCGATCACGATCTTCACGCTGACGCCGCGCTTCGCCGCCGCTTCGAAGCCGGTGATGAATTTCTCGCCAATTTCGCCGTCTGAGAAGACGTAGGATTCGAACACAATCCGGGTCTTGGCGGCGGTCACGGCCGCCAGCATCGCCGGATAAGCTTCGTCGCCGTTCCGAAGAACCGAGTACGCATCGCCGCTTTCAACCGGCGCGCCCACCAGCGAAGCCAGATATTGAATAAATCGGGCGTCGGTCGCCTCAACGGGACTGTCGACCCTCAGAGTTTCCTGGTCCTGGGCAATCCACAGCAGTCCGCCGACGATGGCGAATGAGAAAACAACCCAATAGGGCCAACGGCGACGACGATGATGCTCAGCCATACCGTAGTTAGGTGCAACTTCTGGGCCGGATGCTGGATGAGATTGTTGGCTTGCAGAGCTTCAGCGGGTATACTTGAATGCTTACTGCCGGAAGTAAATGCGCTCCGTGTGCGGGAGTGGCGGAATTGGCAGACGCGCTAGCCTCAGGAGCTAGTCCGAGCAATCGGGTGGAGGTTCGAGTCCTCTCTTCCGCACCAACCTTCGCCGACTGGCGAAGAGCCCTGCCAGCTTCGGTTGGCAAGCCCTGACCGTTGTCATCGCTCAGGCGCGAACGCAAACCTTCCCTTCTTCAACGCGCTCTGCGCTTCCACTACTGCCAGCATCGCCTGCGCGGCATGCGACAGCGTACCCTCGCGCCGGTGAATCAGCCGCAGCTTGCGATCAAACGCCAGTTCGGGCACTTCCACCCGCACCAGTTCCTTGTGCGCCACTTCTTGCTCGACGGTCATCGCCGGCAGTAACGCCACGCCGTTCCCCATCGCGACAAACTTCTTGATCGCGTCGATGGTCGGCATCTCCACCGGCATCCGCAACTCGACACGGCGCTTGCGGAACGTATCGATCACCTTCTGACGATAAGGCGACGACACGTGGTGCGCGACAAACGACTCGCGGGCCAGTTCCGCAATCGACACCTTGGCCCGCCGCGCCAATGGATGTGACGGCGGCACCACGAACGCCAGTTCGTCGTGATACACGACGACCGAGTGAAGGGAGGAGGTGTCAGGCCGGAACGTGACGACGCCGAAGTCGGCGCCGTAGTCGAGCACCTGGGCGGGCACCCGGCTGCCGAGGGCCCGCTGCACCGTAATGTGAACGTCCGGATAGAGCCGGCGGTACTCGTGGAGGATCGGCAACAGGTACAGGCACGTGAGCTCATTGGCCGCAACCGTGAGACGGCCGGTGCGCAACTGCCGCACGTCATCGAGCGCCGCCATCGTCCGCTGCCTCAGGTTGACCAGGCGCTCGGCATGGTCGGCCAGCACCCGGCCGGCGTCGGTCAACACCCCCCGCCGGCTGGACCGGTCGAACAGCGGGCGGCCAATTTCGTCTTCAAGTTTCTTGATGGTCTGGCTGATCGCCGGCTGGGTTCGGAACAAGGCCTTGGCGGCCGCAGAAAAGCTGCCTTCACGGACAACCGCAAGAAAGGCTTCGAGTTGGAACAATTCCATCGCGGGCCATAGTATAAGCAAACACCACTAAGTCTATAGATATTATTACTTTGACTTATTTTGGTCGTGCGCCCGACACTGTGAGGCGGACTCAGCACACCATGGCCACCAGATCCCGGATTCACGTGTTCGACACGACGCTTCGAGACGGCGAGCAGGCGCCGGGCTTCAGCATGACGCCCGCGGAAAAGCTGCGACTTGCCCAGCAGCTCGACCGCCTGGGCGTGGACATCATCGAGGCGGGCTTCCCCATCTCGTCCGACGGCGACTTCGAGGCGGTGAAGACCATCGCCCACGTGGTGCGTCGCCCGATCATCGCGGGTCTCGCCAGGGCGATTCCCGCCGACATCGACCGTGCCTGGGCCGCCCTCTCTGGCGCCGCTCGTCCGCGTATCCACGTGTTCCTGGCGACCTCGGACATTCACCTCGAGCACAAGCTGCGCATCACGCGCGCGCAATGCCTCGAGCAGATCAAGAGTTCCGTGGCGCACGCCCGTTCGCTGTGTGCGGACGTTGAGTTCTCGGCAGAGGACGCCACCCGCAGCGACCTCGCGTTTCTGTGCGAGGTGTCAGTCGCCGCCGTGGAGGCGGGCGCGACGACCATCAACCTGCCCGACACGGTGGGCTACGCGCTGCCGGCCGATATCCAGAGAATGTTCACGACGGTCGGCCAGTTGCTCGGCGACCGCGCCATTCTGTCGGCTCATTGCCACAACGATCTCGGCATGGCCGTCGCCAACTCGATTGCCGCCGTGCAGGCCGGTGCACGACAGGTGGAGTGCACCATCAACGGGATTGGCGAGCGCGCGGGAAATGCCTCGCTCGAAGAAATTGTGATGGCCCTGGAAGTGCGGGCCGACGCATTGCCACACATGACCGGGATCCACACCCCCGGCCTGGTGCCCGTCAGCAACACGCTCTCGGCGATTGTCGGCGTCTCGGTGCCGCCCAACAAGGCCATCGTCGGCGCCAATGCGTTCGCGCACGAAGCCGGCATTCACCAGGACGGCATGCTCAAGCACCAACTGACCTACGAAATCATGCGCCCCGAAACCGTGGGCGCCCCGGGCACGCGGCTGGTACTCGGCAAGCACTCGGGCATGCGCGGCCTCGATGCGCGGTGCCGCGCGCTCGGCCATCGCCTGCGGCAGCCCGAGCTCGAACGCCTCTACATCAAGGTCACCGCGCTGGCTGACCGCACCAAGTCGGTAGACGACGCCCAGCTCGCGGCCATCATTCGCGACGAGATGGCGGCACCGCTGGCAGTCGGCGCCAGTGCCGGTGCGCGCAGCGGAGACGCGACATGTCACTGAAGATCGTGCTGCTACCCGGCGACGGTATCGGCCCGGAAGTCACTGCCGAAGCGGTCCGCATTCTGAAGAACGTCGCCGATCACGCGGGCAAGTCGTTCACGTTCAGCACCCACAAGATCGGCGGCGTGGCGATCGACAGCGACGGCCAGGGCCTGCCCGACAGCACGCGCGAAGCCTGCCTTGGTGCCGACGCCGTGCTGCTCGGCGCGGTGGGCCATCCCAAGTTCGACGGCCGGCTGCCGTCGGCGCGGCCTGAAGCGGCGCTGCTGGCCCTGCGACAGGCACTCGGCGGCTACGCCAACTTGCGTCCGGCCATCTGCTATGCCCCGCTGGCAAAACGCACGGCGTTCCAGCCCGAGAAGGTGAAGGGCGCCGACCTGCTGATTATCCGCGAGTTGTTAGGCGGCCTCTACTTCGGCGAGCCACGCGGCTTCGAGGCGTCGGGCGAGACGGCCTTCAACACCCTGATCTATTCGCGTCACGAAGTGGAGCGCGTGGCCCGGGTGGCCTTCGAGCGCGCGCGCGAGCGTCGCGGCCGGGTCGCCTCCATCGATAAAGCCAACGTGCTCGAAACCTCGCAGCTGTGGCGCAAGGTGGTATCCGAGGTCGCGAAGGAGTATCCCGACATCGCGCTCGAACACGTGTTCGTGGACACCGCCGCGATGCGGCTGGCGACTGCGCCCACCAGTTTCGACGTCATGCTGTGCGACAACTTGTTCGGCGACATCCTGAGCGATCAGGCGGCTTCGGTCGCCGGCTCTCTTGGTCTGCTGCCGTCGGCGACGCTCGGCGGCCGCGTCGATCTCTACGAACCGGTGCACGGCTCGGCCCCCGACATTGCCGGCAAGGGCTGGGCGAACCCGATTGGCGCCATAGCCAGCGCCGCCATGCTGCTTCGGTTCACGGCGAAGATGGACAAGGAAGCGGCGGAAGTCGATCACGCGATTGAAGATGCGCTGGCAGCCGGCGCGCGAACCCGTGACCTGGCGGGCCCCGGCGAGCGGGTGTTGTCGACCCAGGAAATGGGACAGGCCATCGAAGACGCGTTGACCGACGTGCGAGACAGGCGGCATTCGTACCATGCCGTCTAGGCCACCGATTCACGCCGATTGGACACCGATCGTCGGACGCGCCCCGCGGACGCTGCTGGACAAGGTCTGGGACGCGCACGTGGTGCGGGTCCTGGACGACGGCCGGAGCCTGATCTACATCGACCGTCACCTCGTCCACGAAGTGACGTCGCCGCAGGCGTTTGAAGGCCTGCGTCTCGCCGGCCGGCCCGTGCGGCGGCCCGACCTCACGTTTGCCACGGTCGATCACAACGTGCCGACGGCGGGCCGCCAGCTGCCGATCGCCGACCCTTTGGCCCGCGCCCAGGTCGAGGCGCTGCGCAGCAACGCCCCCGCGTTTGGCGTACCACTGTTCGACTTCGACAGCGGCCGCCAGGGCATCGTGCACGTGATTGGGCCCGAACTGGGCCTTACCCTGCCGGGCACGACGATTGTCTGCGGCGACAGCCACACCAGCACGCACGGCGCCTTTGGCGCACTGGCGTTTGGCATTGGCACCAGCGAGGTTGAACACGTGTTGGCCACGCAGTGCCTGGTACAGCAGAAACCGAAGGCGATGCGCGTGCGGTTGACCGGCCCGCTGATGGCTGGCGTGACCGCGAAGGATGTTGCGCTGGCGCTGATCGCGCACCTCGGCTTCAGCGGTGGCACCGGCTATGCGCTCGAGATCGGCGGTCCGCTGGTCGAGATGTTTTCCATGGAAGAGCGCATGACGCTCTGCAACATGAGCATTGAAGCCGGCGCGCGCAGCGCGCTGGTGGCGCCCGACGAGACCACCTTTGGCTACCTCAAGGGACGTCCTCACGCACCGAAGGGTGCGGAGTGGGACGCGGCCGTGGCGAAGTGGAAGACGCTTCGTAGTGATGACGGCGCCGCCTTCGACGCCGAGGAAACCATCGACGTCAAGGCCCTGGCACCACTCGTCACCTGGGGCACGCGTCCGGACATGTCGTTGCCGGTCACCGGGCAGGTTCCAGACCCCAAGGCTGCCACCTCTGAGGGCGACGCCAAGGCCATGCAACGCGCACTCGACTACATGGGGCTGACGCCGGGCACGCCGATGGACACCGTGCCGGTCGACCGCGTGTTCATCGGGTCTTGCACCAACGCACGGCTGGCGGACCTGCGCGCGGCTGCCGACGTGGTGCGCGGACATCGGGTGCATGCCGGCGTGCGTGCGCTCGTGGTCCCCGGCTCGCAGCAAGTCAAGGCCGACGCCGAGCGCGAGGGACTCGACCGCATTTTTTCCGAAGCCGGCTTCGAATGGCGAGAACCCGGATGCTCCATGTGCCTGGGCATGAACGACGACGTGCTGGGCGAGGGCGAGCGCTGTGCGTCAACCAGCAACCGCAACTTCGAGGGCCGTCAAGGCCGCGGTGGCCGCACCCACTTGGTGAGTCCGGCTATGGCGGCGGCCGCCGCCATCCAGGGCCACTTCACCGACATCCGCGAGTGGGAGTACCGGTAATGGCAGGCCTTTCGACTCCGCTCAAGGCAAGCCGCGAGCCGTTTCGCGTGCACCGGGGCCGGGTGGCGCCGCTGCGCCGGAGCCATGTCGACACCGACCAGATTATTCCGAAGAACTTCCTCAAGCGCATCGAGCGCACGGGCTTCGGGCCGTTCCTGTTTCACGACTGGCGCCGCACGGCGTCTGGGGAACTCGATCCGTCCTTCGCGCTGAATCAGCCCGCCTACGCCGGCGCGACCATTCTCGCCGCTGGCCCGAACTTCGGCTGTGGCTCCTCGCGCGAACACGCCGCGTGGGCGCTCACCGATGCCGGCTTTCGCGTCGTGCTCGCGCCCTCGTTCGCCGACATCTTCCGCACCAACGCGGTCGGCAACGGCCTGGTGCCGGTCGCGATTGCCGAAGCGGCGGTCAACATCATTCTCGACCGCGCCGAAGCCGGCACCGGCTACGAGCTGACCATCGACCTCGAGCGCTGCGAAGTCCGCGATTCGCAAGGGCTGGCCGAACGCTTCGGGTTCGACGAAGCCTCGCGGCAGCGGCTGCTTGAAGGCACGGACGAAATTGACTTGATTCTCGCGCACGAATCGGACATCGCGGCGTTTGAACAGCAACGACTCGGCGTCATCGCTTAGGCCTGGACACGAAAGCAACTATTTATGAAACAGCGTGGAGCTCACATCATCTGGTCGTGCCTGGTGGAACAGGGCGTGGACATCGTCTTCGGTTACCCTGGCGGCGCGATTCTTCCGGCCTACGATGCGCTGCTCGATCACCCGATTCGCCACGTGCTGGTGCGCCACGAACAGGGCGCCACGCACATGGCCGACGGCTACGCGCGCGCGAGCGGCAGGGTGGGCGTGGCGATCGCTACGTCTGGGCCGGGCGCTACCAACCTGGTCACCGGCATTGCCACGGCGATGATGGATTCGATTCCAGTCGTCTGTATTACCGGGCAGGTGGCCGAGGCGATGTTGGGATCCGATGCGTTCCAGGAAACCGATATCACCGGCATCACGCTGCCGATCACCAAGCACAACTACCTCGTGACCAAGGCCGCCGACATCGCGCCGACGTTGCGCGAAGCGTTCAGGATTGCCACCTCAGGCCGCCCCGGACCGGTGCTGGTGGACATCACCAAGAACGCGCAGCAGGAAGAGACCGAGTGGGAGCCGATGGCCGTTCGTCCGGAGAGCGATGGCTTCAGCCGTCGCTCAGAACCGGCAGAGGCCAGAGTTCGAACCTCTCTTCAAGAAGCCACCGCGCTGCTGGCCTCGGCGAAGCGTCCCGTCATTCTGGCCGGCCACGGCATTCTCAAGAGTGGCGCCATGGCTGAGGTGTTGACGCTGGCCGAACGGGCGCACATCCCGATTGCGATGACCCTGCTCGGCATCGGCAGCGTCCCCGCGCAGCATCCCCTGAACCTCGGCATGATGGGCATGCACGGTGAGGCTTGGGTGAACGACGCCATCCAGGAGGCTGACCTGTTGCTCGCACTCGGCATGCGCTTCGACGATCGCGTGACCGGCAAGCTGACCGAATACGCCCAACACGCAAAGAAGATCCACATCGACATCGACCCCTCCGAGCTGCACAAGAATGTGCGCGCCGACGTGGCCGTGCAGGGCGACCTGAAGACGGTGCTGCAGGAGTGGCTCCCGCACGTGCAGGCGCAGCGTCACGACGCGTGGATCACGCGGATCGGCGATCTCGCGTGCGGTCCCACCGTCCGCGGCATGGCCGAGCTGCCGGACGATGGCAAACTGTGCGCAGCACACGTCATCCACGACATCTGGAAGGCCACCGAAGGCAAGGCCATCATCGTCACCGACGTCGGCCAGCACCAGATGTGGACGGCGCAGTATTACAAGGTGCATGAGCCCGGCACGTTCATCACCTCCGGCGGCCTCGGCACGATGGGCTTCGGCCTGCCGGCGGCAATCGGCGCGAAGATGGCGCGGCCCGACAAGGAAGTGTGGGCGATCGTCGGCGACGGTGGCTTCCAGATGACGCAGGCCGAGCTGCAGACGATGGTGCAGGAGAACGTTAAGGTCAACGTCGCCATCATCAACAACGGCTACCTCGGCATGGTGCGGCAGTGGCAGCAGTTCTTCCACGACCGCCGCTATTCGTCGACGCCCATGACGTCACCGGACTACGTGAAGCTGGCCGATGCTCACGGGCTGCCCGGTGTGCGCGTGACGAAACGGGCTGACATGCAGGATGCGCTGCGCCACGCCCGCGCCTCGGCCGGCGCGGTGGTCATGGACTTCCGCGTCGTCCAGGAAGACACAGTCTACCCGATGGTGTCGCCAGGTGCCGCCTTGCACGACATGATTCGCCGGCCCGGCGCGCCTTCACTCGCCGAGACGGGGGCCGACGCATGATGACCGATGCCGCCAAGCCGCGGACCATTGTCGTTCGCTACGAGCACGAGATTGATGCGCTGGACCGCGTGGCGTCGATCCTGCGGCGCCAGCGCGTGCGCGCGGAAGCGTTCACCGCGGTGGCCTCGCACGATCGGGCCACCGTGCAGGCGACCATCATGTTCGACAGTTCCGACAAGACAGCGGCGCGGATTGTCTCGCTGCTTGGTAAGCAGGTCGGTGTCCTCGCGGTCGAGGATTGGACCTCCATGGCAAGTCCGTTAGAGGAGTAAGGGAACGATTATGGCGACGATGATTCACGATGCAGATGTGGATATAGCGGCAATCCTGGGACGGAAGGTGGCCGTGATGGGCTTCGGCTCGCAGGGCCATGCCCACGCGATGAACCTCCGCGACAGCGGTGGCGACGTGCGGGTCGCGGTGCGTCCGGGCAGCCGGGGATGGCGCGCCGCCGAAGCCGCGGGGTTTACGCCACTCGAACCGGCGGCCGCCGCGGCGTGGGCCGACGTCATCATGATGCTGGTGCCCGACCTGGTGCAGCCCGGCCTGTTCACGAACGACATCGAGCCGCACCTGACGCCCGGCAAGATGCTGATGTTCGCGCATGGTTTTGCCATCCGCTTCAAGTGGATCACGCCGCCCGAGGGCGTCGACGTCTCCATGGTGGCGCCCAAGGCGCCTGGACATCGCGTGCGCGAGGTGTTCAAGGAAGGCGCGGGCGTGCCCGGCCTGATGGCCATTCACCATGACGCGACCGGCACCGCACGTGCGGCGACGCTCGCCTACGCCAAGGCAATTGGTTGCACGCGCGCCGGCGTGATCGAGACGACTTTCTCGGAAGAGACGGAAACCGATCTGTTCGGCGAGCAGGCGGTGCTGTGCGGCGGCGTGAGCGCGCTCGTGACGGCCGGATTCGAGACGCTGGTGGAAGCCGGCTATCAGCCCGAGATTGCCTACTTCGAGTGCCTGCACGAGCTGAAGCTGATCGTCGACCTGATGTATCGCGGTGGCCTCGGCTTCATGCGCTACTCGGTGAGCGACACGGCCGAGCACGGTGACTACACCGGCGGACCGCGCCTGGTCACCGCAGAAACCAAGCAGGAGATGCGACGGATGCTGGCCGAGATTCGCTCGGGCGCCTACGCCGAGAAGCTGGCGCGCGAGACCAAGAGCGGCTGGTTCGCGGCGGAACGCGAGAAGAACCGTGAGCACCAGATCGAGCAGGTCGGTGCGAAGCTCCGCGCGCGCATGCCGTTCCTGGAACCGGCGGCGGCACCAGAACCGGAACCGGCGCCAACCCGTTGAGAGCGGCCCGTGGGGCGGGTCTTACCCGCCCGAACTAGATGCCGTGACCGTAGCCGGAATCGTGACCGAAGCCTGAGTCGAACACATCGACATACACGGGCATCGGCGCCACGACCGGCTCGGCGGTCTGGCGCGGCGCGGGCGGATCGACCATCAGAATGACCGCGCGCACGCCGGCCGCGTGGTGCGTCCGCACCGCGCGTTCGACGGCCTGGCACAGCGCCGCCAGTGCCGCATCGTTGCGGTCGGGTTCCTGCAACCGCCCGTTCATCCACACCTTGGGACTGCTACTACTGGCTTCCATGGTCTTCTCCTCTTTATCGGCTGACAAAAGAAAAAGGCCACCACCCCTGCGGGTGATGGCCTTTTTGAACTGCGCTGCGTCGGTTTGGGCTACATCATCCGCTGGTGGGTCGAAGGCTGATTAGGCCAATAAGCAGCCACAGCCCCAAGCCGACACCCGCAAGCACCGCGATCGAATACCCCAGCGCCACGCCCGCCCGGACGACTGCCGTGCTGGGCAGGCCCAGAACGGAGCGACGAGCGGCAACCGCGATGGCTTTCATGTGTAAGTGAAGCTTATCCATCGGAAGCCATATTGGTCAAGTGACTTATGGCCTGGGATAACGCTTGAGGATCTCCCGCAGCCGGTCCACGGGCAGCGCCTCCGCGGTGCCCGACCGGCTAGTGACCGAGGTGGCCTTCAGCAGGGAGTTGTAGACCGCTTCTTCGGTTGCCTCGAGCGCCGCCTGGAACAGGGCCGAGACCCCGTCGGTGGGGAGCAGCGTGCGGGCCTGCGGCGCCTCGGACCCAAACCGCGTTCGCAGGTCAGCGGCCGTAGAGAACGCGATCGCAAAATCCCCGCTGCCGTTGCTGTACGACGAGCCGGTGCGCGCAAGACCGTAGATGGCGCGCGCAGCGACCCGCTTGAGATCGCGCGCGTCGATCGGGGCGTCGGTGGCGACAACGATCATGCAGGAGCCGTCACCGTAGGCGGAATCAGCGGCTTCCTGAGGCTGCTTGTCGGGCCTTGGCTGATACGCATACCGGCCAAGCAACTGCCCCACCGGCGCACCGCCCATCGTGAGCACGCCACCATAGTTCGACTGCACGATCACACCCAGGGTGTAGCCGCCCTGGGTTGCCGGTAACTTCCGCGACGCGGTGCCAATGCCCCCCTTCCAGCCAAACGCCTGCGTTCCGGTGCCGGCGCCCACACTGCCTTCCTGCACAGCGCCAGTCGCCGCCGCCTTGAGCGCTGCCAGCACATGCTGCGGTCGCACATGCTGACCGCGAATGTCGTTGAGTCCGCCGTCGTTGGTTTCGCCGACCAACGCGTTGACCGAACGAACGTTCTGGTTGCCTGGCTGGTCGAGTGTCCACCGCACAATGCCATCCATGGCGGCGCCCACGCTGAGCGTGTTGGTGAGCGCAATGGGGGTCTCGATGGTGCCCAGTTCTTCGACCTGCGTAGAGCCCGCCAGCTTGCCAAACGCGTTGCCGATGAACACCGCGCCGGGCACTTTGTCCTGGAACACGTTGCCGGCGTGCGGCACGACGACGGTGACGCCGGTGCGCACGGTGTCACCCTCGATGAGGGTGACATGCCCGACGCTCACACCGGCCACGTCGGTGATCGCGTTGAGCGGCCCCGGCGCGAAGACACCCGGCGCCAACCCCAAATCTCGCGCGCGTGGCCGTTCCGATTGGGCGAACACCGCAGACGTCGCAATTACCACGAGACCCAGTGCCAGCTGTCGCATGGGCGCATGATACGATTTTCCCGGTCGCATGCGGCATATCCCCATCGAAGCCATCGACGAAGCCGCGCGGCATGTTTACGACGCCGCCGTTCGCACGCCGCTGATCAAGCTGGACTTGCCGCTCGAGGCCAATGGCCCGGCCCGTCCCGAGATCTACCTGAAGCTCGAATCGCTGCAGCCGATCGGCTCGTTCAAGATTCGCGGCGCGTGGAATGCGGTCCGCAAGTTGAGCGGCGAACAGCTGCGCGACGGCGTCTGGACGGTCAGTGCGGGCAACGCCGCGCAAGGCGTCGCCTTCGCCGCCCGCCGCGCCGGCGTCGCGTGCTCGGTGATGGTCATGGACACCGCGCCCGACACCAAGCTGCGCGCGATCGAGAGTCTTGGCGCCACCATCGTCAAGGCGAGCTACGACGAGTGCTGGCAAACGGTGATCGCGCACGAGTCGTCGCGGATGCGCGGCCACTTCGTCCATCCCTTCGATGACGACGACTTCATCGCCGGCAATGCCACCGCGGGGCTCGAGATCCTGGCAGACTTGCCCGAGGTCGACGCCGTCGTGGCTTCGCTCGGTGGCGGCGGACTGCTGGCGGGCATTGGCTCGGTGATGCGCGCCCGCAAGCCGTCGGTG
Organism: Acidobacteriota bacterium; assembly: GCA_031364805.1. GTDB lineage: Bacteria > Acidobacteriota > Vicinamibacteria > Vicinamibacterales > UBA2999 > 12-FULL-67-14b. The sequence continues at coordinate 8,129 of JANLWW010000165.1, read as the reverse complement.
AAGATTTACGCGGCCGAACCGGCGACGGCCGCGCCACTGGCGACCTCACTCGCCCAGGGCGAGCCGTGCTACTTCGACGGGTGGACGGCCTCGTTCGTCGATGGCGCCGGTGGCAAGTCAGTGCTGACGACGATGTGGCCGCTGCTGAAGGAGCTGGTGGACGCTTCCATCGTGATGGAGCTCACCGAGATCGCGGCGGCCATGCGCTATGCCGCCGAGCGGGTGCACGTGGTCGCCGAAGGCGCCGGCGGTTGTGCCATCGCGGCGGCCATGAGCGGCCGCGCCGGCAGCGGCAAGGTGGTGGCGGTCGTGTCGGGCGGCAACATCGACCTCGCGCGGTTTGCCAAGCTGGTTGGAGCCGCGTAGATCAACAGATCGCCAATTCACGAGATCACTAAATGTCTGAAGAGCGTTTCTCATCCGCGGCGGCGTTACCCGCACGCATTCATCGCCTGCACGAACTGGCCCTCGACTTGTGGTGGAGCTGGGACAAGCGCGCGCGCGAAGTGTTCCGCCGCCTCGACTACCAGCTGTGGCGCTCGACCGCGCACAACCCGGTGCGCATGCTCCAGAGTATTACCGGCGAGCAGTTGGCCGCCGCGGTCAGCGACGCGGATTTCCTGGACGCCTACGACCAGGCAATTCTCGGCCTCGAGCAGGCGCGCACGCAGGCCCACCCGTGGTGGCAGGAACGTGCCTCGTTAATGAACGGCGGGAGCATCGCGTATTTCTCGGCCGAGTTCGCGCTGCACCAGTCGCTGCCAATCTATGCCGGTGGCCTCGGCGTGCTGGCCGGCGATCACTGCAAGGAAGCAGCGGACCTCGGCGTCCCGCTCATCGGCGTTGGCTTCATGTATCCGCAGGGTTACTTCCTGCAGCGCATGAGCAACGAGGGCTGGCAGGAAGAACGCTACCAGCGCATCAGCTGGACTGAGGCGCCGATTGAGGCGGCGCTGACTCCCGATGGCAAGCCCTGCATCACCGCGGTCCCGCTCGGCGATCGCACCGTGCTGGCGGCAGTGTGGCGCGTCAGGCTGGGCAAGGTGCGGCTATTCCTGCTCGACACCGACCTCGTCGAGAACGCGCCGTGGGACCGCGAGCTGTCAGCGCGTCTCTATGGCGGCGACCGCGAAACCCGGATTCAGCAGGAGATCATCCTTGGCATCGGCGGCGTTCGCGCGCTGCGGGCGCTCGGCGTCACGCCGACGGTGTGGCACCTCAACGAAGGTCACGCTGCCTTCGTGGCGTTGCAACGCATTCGCGAGGGCATCGAACACGGCCACTCGTTCGACGGGGCGCTCGACGCCGTTCGTCGATCAACCGTGTTCACCACCCACACGCCGGTACCGGCCGGGCACGATGCCTTCCCCTTTCATCTGGTTGAAAAACATCTCGCCGGATCATGGGGCGAGATTGGCGAGCACCGCCAGCGCTTCCTGGCCCTCGGTGAGTACGACAACGGCAGCGGATCGCAGTTCAACATGACCGCCCTGGCCCTGCGAACCGCCGCTCATGTCAACGGCGTGAGCGCGCTGCACGGTGAAGTGACGCGGACGATGTGGCGGCCGATGTGGCCCGAGCTGCCGGCCGATCAGATCCCGGTACGCAGCATCACGAACGGCGTGCACGTGCCGACCTGGATGGCCGGCTCGGTCTTCCAGTTGCTGGACCAGCATTTCGGACCGGGCTGGCTCGACCACGTGGACGAGCCGGAACTCTGGGAGCGCCTGCTCGACATTCCCGACGCCGAACTCTGGGCCACGCGCAACGCGATGCGCACGGACCTGTTCAACTTCGTCCGCGAGCGGATGCGCTCGCGCTGGTCCGGCGAGCACGTCGGGCCAGCGCGCATCGTGGCGTCTGGCAGCATGCTGGACCCCGATGCGCTGACCCTGGGATACGCCCGGCGGTTCACCGCTTACAAGCGGCCCGAACTAATCTTCCACGACCCGGATCGCCTGATGCGAATCCTGACCGCCATCGATCGGCCGGTGCAGATTGTCTTTGCGGGCAAGGCACACCCCGCTGATGAACCCGCGAAGCATCACCTGCAGCGGGTGTTCAAGCATGCGCTCGATCCGAAGTTCGGCGGCCGGCTGGCTTTTATCGACGACTACGACATGCATCTCGCCCACTACCTCGTGCACGGCTGCGATGTGTGGCTGAACAATCCGCGCAAGCCGCTCGAAGCCAGCGGCACCAGTGGCATGAAGGCGGCCCTGAACGGCGTACCGCATCTCAGTATCGGCGATGGCTGGTGGGCGGAGGGCTTCAATGGCAAGAACGGCTGGCTGATCGAGAGTCACACCAATCCAGACGATCAGGCAGCGACCGACGCGGCCGATGCCGAGTCGCTGTACTCACTGCTCGAAAACCAGGTCGTGCCGCTGTTCTACGATCGCGACTCGCGCGGCCTGCCGCGCCAGTGGATCCAGGTGGTGCGCGAAGCCATGCGCTCGAACATCCCGCGGTTCTCGACGCGGCGCATGGTCAAGCAGTACATCACCGAGATGTACGCGCCGGCCGCCGCCGCCAGCCACAAGGGCTAGCTTCGGCAGGCGCCGCGCACGCTTATCGCAATCGACCAACGCTGTCGATCGCTTCCCTGTACCACTTGCGCCACGCCTCGATAATCTCGGGCGTGGCGTCGTTGGCTTTCTCGGTGGCGATTCGCGCCTCCCGCGCGGTTTCGATCAGGCGCGTCATCGGCGGCACCTCACCCACGCCGGCCGAGGCCAGATAGAGCGCCGTCGTCGCCACGGCAATGCCGACGTGCTGCATTTCCGCCGGGCTGGTCTTCTCGATCGTGTCCAGATTCGTATGGTAGTAGCGGTCGGTGAAATGCCAATTGAGCAGCGCCGGCACGCCCGCGTCCGTGAACACCGTGTGATCGCTGCCGCCTTCGTAGGGATTGGTGCGCACCACCCAACCCGTGTCACGCGCCCGGCGCAGGCTGACCGCGAGGTGCAGGTCGTTGAGGAAGCTGCCCCTCACGATAGCCGGATCGAGCTTGCCGGCGCCCCACTCCGAGTGCGGATCCGACGGCCGTTCCCACAGCGCCGATGGATCGGGACTTTTCTCGATCAGGAACGTGCCGCCGGTCTGGTCGGTGTCCTCGCCAGTCATGTCGAGCGACAGCATCGCCAGCACCCGTTTCGAGTCTTCCGGATGGTCCTTGATCCACTGTTGGCTGCCGCGAATCTCGTCAACCCACAGGAAGGTGATGGTTCGCTCAGGGGCTGGCACGGCACCCTGGCGGACAGCGTCCTGAATCGCGAGGGCCGTCGCTAGCAACGTGCCGCAGCCACTGGCATTGTCGTTCGCGCCAGGCTCCTGCACGTGCGCCACCAGCATCACGCGCTCCGCGGCTTTCGAGCGACCGTTGATCTCCACCGCCAACGTGCGATTCGGACGCCGGTGGAAGACGGCATCAATATCGACATGCACCGTGACCGGGCCCTTGGCGAGGGCCTCGCGCAAGCGCAACGCCGCACGGGGCGTGGCCTTGAACCCGAACGACCTGAGCCCCTCGTCGAATGGGATGCTGCCCCACTGCAAGACGTCAGGGGTCTGCTCAGGCCGGGTGTAGGCCGCAATGTCCGACGAGATCACCCCGGCCGCGCCGCGAGTGCGAACGGCCTGCTGCCAGGCGCCGCCGAGCGAGCCACTGACGAGCACCACCGCACCCTTCACGTCCTTCCCCTCGTAGGCAGCAGCGCTGGTGCCGGCACCGACGTCAACGATCTGGAAAGATGCACCTCCGGTCGGTGTGCTGAAGGAGTTGATCGCGAGTGCGACGCGATGGGTCTCGCGCGACAGCAGCACTTCCCCAGCGGCCCCGTCAAGACGCAGCGTTCCCGTGCGTTGCTCCCATCCCGTGTTCGAATCGGTGAACGTCTCAAACCGCGGCGAGAGACCCGCCGCCGTCAGCCGATCGAACAGGTATTGCTGTGATTGCTCGAATGCCGGATTGCCCGCCAGTCGCCAGGTTGGCGCCATCATGCGGACCGCGGCCATCGCCACCTCGGCGTCAACCCGCGTGGACAGGGCCCGGTAGATGCGCTCGGCGACTGGTGGCAGCGCGCGGTCGAGCGGCGGCAAATGCGGCCGTGCGACTCGCCCGGCCTCTTGGGGCTCGCTCATGGCAAGCGGCACTTGCGCCGCGACCGGGCATGACAGCAATAACACCAGCACGTACTTTTTCATCAGTGGATCCCGCACCCCTGGCACCTCCGCACCTTAGGCACCTTAGGCACCCTCCTCCCTGTGGGGTACAATTCCCCTGTCATGTCTCGTAAGTCAATTGGGAATAAAAAAGGCTGCGCGTTGTGCGGCGCCAAGGAAGTATCCGAGCCGCGCGGCGAAGAACGTTATTGCCGCGACTGCTGGGACAAGAAGATTGCGGTCGAAGAAATCGTCGCCCGCGAATTCGCGCTGAAGCGCTACATCCGCGCGCACAGCGCCGAGAAGTACCTCGTTTATCACTCTACGCAGAAGCGGCCGATCGGCCAGATCATCGTCGTTGACGACGGCTACGACCTGTTCCTGACGATGACTATTTATCCGAACTTCGCGTGGGACGACCCGGCCTACCATCTCGAGGGCGATCCCGAGGGCCGCACCTTCGCCGAATTGCTGGTCGATGTGGTGGCAACGGAGGTGATCGAGCCGTGGGGCGGCGGAAAGTGGCACCTGGAAGTGTTCCGGTCAACGGCTGCCGAGCCTGAGGACTGGAACGGCGAGATGTGAGGCTATCCGCCCACGCCTAAAATACGAAGGCGGAGTATAATCCTGCCTCGGAGGGTTCATCGTATGAAATTGCATCAGCGGTTGGCAGTGGCTGCGGCACTAGGACTGCTACTCGCCCCGGCGGCTTTCGCGGGTCAGGCGCCGGCACCGGCCACGCCTGCGGCACCGGCCGCGCCCAGGAAATTGATTTCGCCGGTTCGTGGCGAGGCGACCGTGGAATACACCAAGCCCAACACGAAGGTCGTGGGCGCGAACGTGGTCACCGTGATCATGATCAAGAACACGTCGGCGGCGCCGATCGCCGGGTTCAAGCTCGAGGAGAGCTGGATCGACAAGGTTGGCACGCTATCGGGCGGCGACACCTACCGCCACCCGAAGCCTTTAATGCCTGGTGAGATCATCACGGTGACGCTGACCACGCCGAAGAACACGCGCATGGCCAGCAACAGCTACAACTTCTCGCACGCCAACGGCACCGTGAAGCCGAAGAACGTGCCGAAGATCGTTCCGACCACCTAGGAAGTTTCCAGGGTCGCTCACGCTCGCTTCTGGGACTCACTTCGTTCGTGGGATCCCAGGAGTGAAGCGACTCCCCTGAGGCGGCGGAGCGGCCGGTCCCACGAGGACGCAGTCCGAGTCCTTATCTACCCGCGATCTTGTCGGCCAGGTCGGCCACGACCGGCACGCGCCAGGTTTCACCGCGCCACGTCTTCAACACCAGCACCAGCCACAGCGCCACCGCCACCAGCCACACCACGTTGCCGGCCGCCTGCAGCAGTTGGAAGGACGGTCCGGCCATGAAGAAAGCGATGGCGCTCGCACCGCCCGACGCCAACATCACCGCCGAGAGTATTCCGAACACCAGCAGCGACTGCGCGGCGTGAAAGCGGACGCCGTGATGCTGCCGTTCGGCAAACAGAAACACCAGACCCGTGACCCACCATCCGGCGTAGCACAGCACCGACGCAAGGCGCGCGTCGATGCCGGTGCTGGTGGGCTCGGTCACTTACCCGCCTTCTCGAACCTGATCGTCCCCGCCACCTTTGGCACCGCGACGATGTGCGCGGGAGAGGTGAGTACTTGCGCGGTGATGAGGTCGGCCTCGGGCCGGCGTTCGCTCCACAGGACGACGAGACCAGTGCCCTCCGCGCGAATCCCGGTGATTTCGACGGCGTATCCTGCCGACATCCGTGTGCCGAGGAACACGGCGAGCACGGTCCTGGCCGCGAAGTCGACCCGGGGTGCGGGCCGATCGCCGGCGTGCTCGCGCCACAGCTTCGCCCACTCCGCGGCTGTGCGCGCGGCCGACTGGCGCGGTTCGTCAATCCGGCTCATCGACTCGCGCGCAATGGTGTCCAACGGGGTTGGGCCCGGTTGCAAGAAGCCCACGAGGATCAACGCCAGCAGGTGCATCACGGTTGCCCAGAGCCAGAAGTCGGCAGCACACGGAAGACCACTTCCTGCGCGGCGGTATTGCGGTCGCCGACCCGCGCCGTGGCTTCGACGCGCAACACATAGAGACCGGGCGCCATCCCCTTGAGCGGCACGCGCGCCTGAAAGCCATAGCCGCCCGCCCCACCGCCCCGCTCGGAGCTGTCGCGCTCTTCGCGTGTCTGGAACACGGTCTGGCCACCCTCGGCTTTCACGGTCGCCGCGATCTCCACCTTGTGGGCCTGCTTGATCGTGTCGTAGACCTCGGCGAACAACGCGATTTCATCTGCCGTTGAAAACTCGCGATAGCTCGACAGCGGCCCGGGCAGCAGCTTCTCGAGTGGGTCCTTCGGCCGGATGGTTGGCGCGGCGCCGCTCATGGCCGAGGTCAGCGCCAGGCTGCTCATCAGCAACGGGCTCTTCGCGAAATCGGGCACCTCGAGATCGAAGGTCACCGAGCCGGCTTTCTTGGAGGTGCCCTCGCGCACGGCGACGCGCAGCTGGTAGCGCCCTGGGGCCAGGTCCATCGACTGGATCACGCGGAAGCCGGTGGCCTTCACCCGGTTCATGGTGTCGGGCTTCATGTTCAGGTTGACGGTGTTGCGATCGCTGTAGGTGGTCTTGCCCTTCTCGTCGGTGGCCATCGACATCACCTCGAGATCGTTCTTGAACATGCCGGCCGCCTCCTCGAACGGCAGCGAGCTGCCGTTGACCAGCGTCGAAATCACGACGCTGCCCTTCGGGGCCGGGCCCTTGAACACCACGGCGGTCATCCCGAGCGGCAGGCCTGGCAGCGGCAGCGGGCTTTCAATCGCGTCGCGCAGTTCGGGCGAGGCCGAATTCGCGGTGGTCGGCTTGGCCTCGGGGGCGCGGCCACGCGGCGCGACGTAGCCCTTCCGCGCGCGCACCACCAGGCCAGGCTTGTTGGTCAACTTCACCTCGATCTTCCGGAACCGGCCGTCGCGCCGATCGTTGGTCGAGTAGTAGCCCATCAGGTAGTACGAACTGTTGTCGTCGACAATGCGCTGGAAGGCCGTGGCGAAGTCATTGCGGTTGACGACTGCGAACCCGCCAGTTTCCTCCGACAATACGCGCAGGCTGTCCTGCGCCATCCGCACTTCGTTGAAGATCGAGCCGGTGCCCAGGCCAACCGTGGTGTCGTCGGGGAACGACTGCACCTCGATGATGTCGTCGCCTCCCGACGTCAGCCCGCGGGGGTCGACCCCGTAGACGGCCACGTTCGCGCGAGTCGCCGCGGCGATCACCTCGCGCGTGGTGTCGATCACCGTGGTCGCCTCACTGTTCTCGAAAACGTTGTTGATGTCGTAGTCGATGCCCTCGCTGAACATGACGAGCGCCTTACGGCGGCCACGGATGTTGCCGAGGTACTGCGACAGGTTGCGAATGGTCTCCAACGCGCTGCGCGCCTGGTAGCCGCGTTCCTTGTCATCCAGGTCGGTCGGCTTCTCACCGGCGTTGGGCGTGCCGGCGTTACGGAAATAGTCGTCAACTTTGTTCATGGTTGACGAGCGGAGCTTCCTGCCCATGAACTTGTCGACTGCCTGCACCAGCAGCCGCTGGTTGCTGGTGAAGTCCTGCGAGGCATCGACCCGCCCACCCGTGTAAACGACGGCGGCCATGTCGTTGCTGCCGATGAACTTCTCGATGAACTGGCGGGCCGCGACCTTCGTGCGGTTCGAGCGCAGGGGATGCGTGTGAAGGTCGTCGAGCACGATCAGGTAAATGCGGCCATCGGCGGCCTGCAGGTTGGTCCGCACGTCGGGCTCGATCGGCTTCGAGGCAAACAGCGGACGTTCGATCCGTTCGACCGGGATGTTGACCAGCGAGAACGCGGTGACCTGCTGCGGCTTGCCGTCTTCGACCACCTGGAAGTCACTGGCGGTGAGGCCCGGGATAAACTTGCCTTGCGCGTCGAGCACGCGCGCGTC
>JANLWW010000162.1:0-3592 GCA_031364805.1 Acidobacteriota bacterium | reverse complement strand
GCCGCCATCGCGTCGGCCGCCGTCTCGCGCCTGAACGCCGGCCGTCCGGTCAGCATCTCGTGGAGAATCGTTCCGAAGCTGAAGATGTCGGAGCGGGCGTCGACCGTTTCACCGCGGACCTGTTCTGGCGACATGTAACCGGCCGTGCCTACCACCGTGCCAGCCTCCGTCTCCGTCGGCAGGCCTGTTTGCCGCGCCGCCTCGTCGCTTGGCTGCGTCAGCTTCGCGATGCCGAAGTCCAGGATCTTGATCCGCCCGTCGGTGGTGATGAACAGGTTGTCGGGTTTGACGTCGCGATGGACGATGTTCTTGTCGTGCGCAGCGGCGAGCCCCTCGGCAATCTGCCGGGCATAGTCGATCGCTTTGCGCCGCGGCAGGGGGCCGGCCTGCAAGCGGCTACGCAGCGACTCCCCCTCGAGCAATTCGGAGACGAGATAGGCCGCGCTGTCGTGGATGCCGATGTCATAGACGGCGAGGATGTTCGGGTGGTTGAGCTGCCCGGCGGCGCGCGCTTCCTGCTCGAAGCGCCGAACGCGGTTCGAATCGGTCGCGAACGACTCGGCGATCAGCTTGATCGCCACCTCGCGCCCGAGCCGCGAGTCGCGCGCGCGATACACCTCGCCCATGCCGCCGGCGCCCAGCCAGCCGACGATCTCGTACGGACCGATCTTCGAACCAATGGTGACGGACATGTTTACGGCTGGCCGGTATCTTACTTCGCCAGGAGGATGTCGCGGCCGGTCGTCCTTCTGGTCCGCAATCCCGGCGTGACAGCGCTCATGGATCGGGATGAGCCTGCGTGTCCGTGGACAACAGGATCGCGCGCAGATGGAAGGTCACGAGCAGAGACCCGATGTGAATGGTATCGCCATCAGCGAGGGACACCGGCGCGGTGACCCGTTCGTCGCCACGAAACGTGCCGTTCTTGCTGCCGAAATCCTCGAGTACCACGCCCTCAGCCGTCACCACGAGACGCGCGTGCCGGCGGGACACAGTCGAGGCGTCGAGTCTCACTGCGACATCGGGATCGCGCCCGATGACGTGTTCTCCCATGGAGAGCGGAAAGCGTCGCCGATCCCACTCGAGCCAGCACGAAGGTCGCTGCGAACCCGGCGCGGTCGTGTCCGGCAGCGTGGTGGCATCGCCGCAAAACGCGTAGCCAAACCCGTGAGCGGTCCGAATGAAGAGCGGCGCGCGGGCGCGGTCGCCCAGCGCCTCGCGAATCTCGGCGATCAGGTTCGAGAGATTAGCTTCGGCCACGAAGGTCGCCGGCCAGAGTCGTTCCTGAAGCGTCGCCTTGGAGAGAACCTTCGGACGATCCACGACGAGCGCCGTGAGGAGCTCGAAGGCTTTGGGCGACAAGTGAATCCAGCTGCCGTCGCGCGTCACTTGTCTGGTGTCGAGATCGTGCGTGAACGGGCCGAAGCGAATCCTCACACCGGCCCCCTTGGAGAAGACCTCCAGCGTTCCTGGAAGTTCCCTGAGACGGTTCTTACGACCGTCGGTATCGTAGCACGCGCACGACGGTCCATGCTTCCCGCCAGCCCGTCCCGATCCGGTCGCCGGTCGCGTGGGTATCAGTGGCGTGCGCCGATCAGCATAGAATCGGCACGTCGACTCTGGTGCTCGCCCCTAGCCGCGACGTGGCGCGGCGACAGGAGGTCAGGAGTCAAAGAGAACCCTTTGATGAATGCTCCTGATCTCTTGATCTTCTGTGAATCATGACTGACTCGCATTGCCACATCGCTGGCGAGGAATTTGTCGCGGATCTCGCGGCCGTAGTTGAACGGGCGCGCGCGGCCGGTGTGGGGCGCGCGCTCGTCATACTGGCCGCGGAGGACACCGCGGAATGCGCGCGGGCCGGTGCCGTCTCGGCCGCCTGGCCTGAATGCCGGTTTGCGGTGGGTGTCCACCCGCACCATGCGCACGTCTATGCCGCAAACCCGGCCGACGCGGCGGCGACGGTGGCCGCGCGCCTCGACGCACTGCCCCTGGCCCGCGCGGTGGGAGAGATCGGCCTCGACTACCACTACGATTTCTCGCCGCGCGAGGTGCAGCAGGCGGTGTTTCGGGTCCAGCTGCAGTTGGCTCGCAGCCGTGACCTGCCCATAGTGATCCACACCCGCGAGGCCGAAGACGACACGCTACGTATCCTCGCGGAAGAGGGTGGGCACGCCCTGCGCGGCGTCTTTCACTGCTTCACCGGCGATGGCGCTGCCGCGGCGCGCGCCCTGGCCACCGGTTTCTACCTGTCGATCCCCGGCGTGATTAGCTTTCCGAAAGCTGAATCCCTGCGCGTCGCCCTGCCTCACGTCCCGGGCAACCGGCTACTGGTCGAGACCGACAGCCCCTACCTGGCGCCGGTGCCGCACCGTGGCAAGCGCAACGAACCGGCTTTCGTGGCGAAGGTTGTTGACCATGTGGCCGCTGCCCTCGGCGTGACCGTCGCCGACCTCGTCGCCGAAACCGATCGCAACTTTGACGCACTCTTCCGGCCATAGGATCCCTGCAAAGCTCGCCACTGCAAGCACTAACAGGCGTTTGCTTTCGTTGACACCGCCCTCTGCCTATGGTGAGATTGACAGCACGTGTCCAACGCCGCACCCCGGACTCAAGCGGATCTCATCCAGCTGTTCGAACCCGTTCGCGAGGACTTGCTCGCGGTTGAACGCGAGTTCGCCGAGCAGGTGCAGTCGCAGATCCACATCATCCCGGAAATCGGCAACTACCTGCAGAAGAGCGGTGGCAAGCGCGTGCGTCCCGCCGTGCTGCTGATGGCCGCGCGGCTCTCGGGCTATTCCGGCCCGCGCGCCATCACGAACGCCGCGGTGGTCGAGTTCATTCACACCGCGACGCTGGTGCACGACGACATCATTGACGATGCCGATGTGCGGCGGGGACGGAAGTCTGCGCACGCGCAGTGGGGCAACGACGTCACGGTACTCGCCGGCGACTTCCTGTACATCAAGTCGATGGCCATGGCGCTCACGCAGGACACGCTCGACGTGGTGCGCCTGCTCTGTGATGTCACACTGCGCATGATCGAAGGTGAGCTCTACCAGCTCACCAAGAACGGTGTCGTCGATCTCACCGAGAACGAACACTTCGACATCATCCATCGCAAGACCGCCTACCTGTTTGGCGGCTGCGCGCAGATCGGCGGCATCCTCGGCGAAGTCGGGGCCGAGAAAGAGCAGGCCCTGCGCGAATACGGTTTCGGCCTGGGGACGATGTTCCAGCTGGTGGATGACCTGCTGGACTTCACCGGCGCGGCTGAAGTGCTTGGCAAGCCCGTCGGCGGCGACCTGCGGGAAGGCAAGATCACGCTTCCCATCATTCACCTGCTGGAACACGGCGGCTCAGAGGCGAGCGAGCTGGTTCGCAACGCCGTGCGCGACCGCGATGTGAGTGCCGACAACTGGGCGCGCATCAAGGCGCTGCTGGCCGAGCATCGCTCACTCGATTACGCCTATGAGCGCGCGGTGGAGTTTGGCGAAACCGCGAAGCGGCAATTGCGGCAGTTCTCGCCCAGCCGCGAGCGCGAGGCGCTGATGGGCCTGGCCGACTACGTGTTGCTGCGCGACCGGTAGGC
>JANLWW010000157.1:0-101332 GCA_031364805.1 Acidobacteriota bacterium | reverse complement strand
CGCTGCGGCGACCAAGAGCCCGGCGCTGATCGACCTCGAGCAACGCTTGTCGCGGGCGAGCGCGCCGCTCGCACCGTTGTTTGGCGCCGTGGAATCTGCGGATGTGGCGCCGACGCCGGTGGTGCGCGAAGCATGGAAGACGACGGCCGCTGCCGTGGATGCGGCAATTGCGGAATGGGAAAAAATGAAGGCCGGGCCCAGGTAGCCCGGCCTTCGACGGGGAACTAGTTACTTCTTGCCGCCGATGCCGAAATACGCCATCCAGCACAGCCAGCTGTCGGGCGGGATGCGCGACTCAGAGGCAATCACGCCCGTACTGGCACTGGTCGGGACGACGAATGGAACTTCGGTCGGCGGCACCGTGCGTCCGGTTGCGCTGCTGCACTCGGCGACAACCGTCGTGGCGTCGACGAGGTATTCGAACACCAGGTCGCTGTGCTCGATGCGGGTCGGGCTGCCGCCCCTGTCTTCCAGGGAGGCGGCGCTGAAGATCCAGAGATCGTCCTGCTCGCCATCGCGAATCACGTGGGTCTGCGCGTCGGTCGCGCTCGTGAGACGAATTGACGTGGACGCACCGGCTTCGCTCTTGTAGTTGACCGCGTCGGTCAGCCGCTGCGTATAGCTGCCGAACGTCCAGACGCGGCCGGCGTCGGGATGCGCGGCCGAGTTTTCAAGCCGGCCGCCGCGCAGAGATACGGTGGACGTGGCCCACTTCTCGACGTTGCCGCGGACGCGCTTGCCCGGCGCAATCCGGTCCATCTGCGCCAATTGCGTGGCCTCGTTGGTGACGGCCTCGCGCGTGCCCGAGACGACGTCCAGAGAGGTATTGCTGAGCGACCGAAACACGAAGTCTTCCGGCCGCGAGCCAATCAGGGCGTTGTCGAAGGCTTCGGGAATCACACCCGGAACCGGCGCGAACTTCAACGCCTTGGCAATGGACGAACCCGCGCGCGCCATGAGAAACGGCACGTGGGTCATGTGGTGATGCTGGCCTGGGGTCGCGACCAGGAATGAGCGATCCTGGCGTTCGATGAATCCCATCATCCCGACGAATCGGAGGTTCACCTGGCCAGTGGAGGGGGCGGCGAGTGCGGGACGGGCGAGGGCAGTACAAGCGGCGGCGGTACCGAGCGAGACTCGGCTGACAAATTGACGACGATTCATTTCCTGCTCCTGACGTTGGGGGGCTATCGATCGGAGCCGTACAGCACCAACGCACTCCAAGCGCCGAGTCGACGGCCGTTACTCTGCAGTACGTTGCGTTGGAGAGTATTGAGGGCTTCGTCGGCGGTGATGCCCGTGGACATCAGCCGGTGGAAGCCCACCATGAGTTCGCGAGTGGCTGCCTCGTTGGCGCCGGGCAGCGTTCCAACCACCGCCGGAACGCCGGCCGCGATGAACGCACGCGCCAGGCCCTGGGAACCCTCGCCGCTCGTTGATTGATTGGTCGCCACATCGTCGATTACGACGACCCTGGTGCGCGTCATGGTCCGGGCCGCGATGTCGCGACCGAGCACGACGCCGGAATACCGCTGCCCCGGCTCCTCCGACAACATCAACCGCGACAACAGTGGGTAGTCGCGGTTGGGCCTGGTCTGTGCCGACAGGTGGATAATCGAACGTGACGGCGCTTCGGCAATGAACCGTGAACGGGTGGCCGCCGGGCCGGTGAGCACTTCCGGCCGGTCGTAGACCGCCGCCACCGCGAGCGCCTCGGCGGTGGCCGTGGCACCAGGTCCGCTGAGAATCAACGAGTCCGTTTCCGCCGCCGGTCGCGGCGCGTTACGCCGGGCAGCCGCTCCCGCGACGCTCGAGGCTGTGGTGACGGCCAGTTGTTCGACCAGGAAGCGGCTCTTGGAGGCATCCCACAACGCCGCGAAGCTCGCCTCTTGGTAAACCGCATCCGGTACGACGGCCAGCCGCGAGACGCCGGTGAGTTCCTGAGCGACCGGTCGCAGAATTTCGGTGAACAGGTCGGCACCCGCATCGGGCACGTTGGCCTGATGGCGAATCTCGTCGAGTTGCCGGGCCACCAGCCGTTTGGCGTTGAGCCGAGTCAGCGGCCGCGTCACCACGCGGGTGTGGCCCGGGGTGATGATCCACACGGCCAATTCGTTCTCGAACTGATTGAGGGCGATGATGGCGTCGCCCGGCCGCAGGGATTGCTCGATGTCCTTGAGCGTGCGGCCCACCGGGGCGCGATTCTTTTCGGCGAGCGTGCGCGCGCGCGCCAGCTCGGACATCGCGAACGCGCGGGGATAGTCTTTCTTCTTGATCGCCAGTTGGACGGCCGTGTCGAATAACTGCCACGACTCATCGAGAATCGAGACCCGGCCCTCGTCCGACAGCGACATGCGTTCTTCGTCGAAGGCCTCGATTCCTCGAGCCAGGGCGGCGTCGGCGGCTGCCAAGTCGCCCCACACGATGTTGGCCTTGGCGAGCTTCAGCGACAGTTGCGCGATCCGGAGTCGATCACCGCGTTGGCTCACCCGGTCGAGCGCCAATTGCGCGGCCGCCGCCGCGCGTGCCGGATCCTCGGCCCTGAACACATCGCTCTCGGTGGCAAGGACCGACTCTTCCATTCGAAGTCGAATGGCCGGGGCGGGAAATTGATCGAGTGCGGTTCTCGCCGCCAGTAGGTCGGATTCGGCGTCGGCCTGACGCCCGAGATCGTTGCGAATGGCGGCGCGCAAGCTCAAGGCGTCGACGATCATGATGGGCCGCTGCGAGCGGCGCGCGCTCTCAACGACCTCGTCTTGAAAGGCCAGGCTGGCCTCTGGATCCGCACGGCGAACCGCGGCGGCTGCTCCGAAAAGCAAGACATAGCGGAGCCGCTCGGAGCGCGTGATTGGGAGCGCTGACAGCGCCACCTCGCGATGTCTCCATGCTCCGCGTTCGTCTCCCAGATACCCGAGCAGACTGGCGAGCAGGTTGTGTGCGCCCGCCGTTTGCTCGACATCGCCCATTCGCTCGAAGGTGGCGAGCGATTCTTCGTAGTGGGTTTGCACTTGGTCGAGATTGCCGCGTCCGAATGCAACCAGGCCGAGAAACCAACTTGCGCGAGCCGCCGCGAACGAATAGCCCTTCGGCACCGCGCTGACGCGACCGGCATTCAGCAACGCGGAAGCCTGATCAGCCTTGGCCGAGATGTAAGCGAGGGCACCCAGTTCCACCGTGGCGCGGACGGCAAACGGTGAGCCTGCGATGCGCAGCTCCGTCAGCGCGGCATCAAAACCGGCTTGGGCGACGGGGAAGCGATCGTCGGCAAAGGCTCGGGCGGCCTCGGCGTAACGGCGATGAGCAGTCGCCAGCGCGCGCAGGTCCTGTGGCCCCCGCGCGTCAGCACGGTCGATAGCCGTCAATGCGTCCCTGTACATCTCGTCTCCGGCGATGCTCGCGAAGGCATCCGCCAGATGGCGGATGCGAGCGAGTTCGGCGGTGCCGTCGATGTCAGCCTCGGCGGCTGCCGCCCACACTGGCAGGAGTTGATTCTC
Source organism: Acidobacteriota bacterium (assembly GCA_031364805.1). Taxonomy (GTDB): domain Bacteria; phylum Acidobacteriota; class Vicinamibacteria; order Vicinamibacterales; family UBA2999; genus 12-FULL-67-14b. The sequence goes on along the minus strand of JANLWW010000157.1, from coordinate 97,838 downwards.
CAGGAAGCTTCGCGCCTCCGTCATCTGCGTGCGCACTGCTTCTTCTGCCAACGCCGCATCGATGGTTCCGTGCAACCGTGTTTCGATTTGCAACCATGCGGCGGCAGCGGTTGGCTTCGACAGGTCCGCGAGTCGGGCACGCGCTTCGGCGACCCACGCCGAGGAACTGTCCCGCGAGAGGTAGTCCGTCCAAGCCTCCTTCGCCTGATCGTTCAGCGACAACGCGGTCGCGGCCAGCGCGCGGTTGAACCATGCTTCGTTCAGCGACGGATCGAGACGGCGCGCCCGATCCGCCGACGCCAGGGCGCGCGGCAGGTCATCGGGGCGCAGCCCGAGCCGCGCCCGCTCCAGCTGCACGGCCGCGACGTCATTCAGATAGCGTGCATTCGCCGGCTGTTCCCGCGACGCCGCCAGCAAGGCTTGCGCCGCATCGTCGTAACGCCCGGCCAGCAATTGCGACAGGCCCAGGTCGTGGAGCCGAGCGGGCGTTTCACGTTCGCCGAAGGACTCGCGAATCTTGGCGGTAGTGAGATGAATTCGATCGGTCTCGGCGGCTCGGCCACCTTGCCCCCCAGCCGATGGCACACCCAGTGGGGCATGCGGGAACCCCCCAGTCAGCCGGCCGAGAACCGATCGTTGCTCACTCACTCCGACAAGATTCACGAGCCCCGCGTCGCGATCCAGCCACGGCCTCACGAGTGAGGGCGTGAACAGGACTGCGATCACGGCAGCTGCGGCGGCCAGCACGCCCACCAGGGGCCGTCGAGTGGCTGCGCGTGAAGCGATCTCCACCGCAGGCTCGGCGTGGGGTGTGGACTCCAGCACCTCCGCAACCGTTCGCACGACGCCAGCCAGCAGGGCAACGCATTGAGGGCATGAGGCAAGATGGTGGTCCACGCGAAGTCGCTCGGCCAGGCTAAGGCCCCGGTCGACATACGCCGCCAGAACCTCTGGTTCCGGGCAGCGCGTGTAGGAATCAGCCATCTTGATTAGGTAGACGGACACGTCCCAGAAATCTCTCAACCTCGGCGCGCAGTAACGGCGACAAGGTGATGGAGGCATGTCCGATCAGGCCCGCCACCTCTCTCGGATCAACGCCTGACGTGGTCAGCGCGCGCTTCAAGTCCTTCACGGTGCGGTCCAGCCGGCGGTGTAGTGTCGGCACCGAACTGCCGGTGAGCCCGGAAATCTGGACGATCGATAGATCTTGATCAAACCGCAAGGCCAGAAGCACACGGTCTTGATCGGGGATCGCCGCGAACGCTGCTCGTAGTGTCCGTTCGAGTCTCTCGACGCTGACCTGTCTCTCAGCGTCTTCTACGTTTGACTCTGCAGTCTGGCTGGAACTCAGGGTGGCCGCGGCTTCTTCGCCAACCTCAATAGTCTTCACGCGCGCAGGCAACTGTTCCCAAATGTCATGAAGTTGGCGCTGGGACAGGTCCGAGGCGTGACTCGTAAGCACGACCTCAATGGCTTCTCCCAGGGTGTGGCCATCGCGTGTGACCAGCCGCTCAAGCAGCACCGCGACCGGACCCAGCCGATCGGCCACCGCCGACGGCCGCCAGCGGCCCCAGCGCTCAATACAGAAGTCGAGCGACATGCGGCCGATCACCGCCGCCAAATACGTCCGTAACGAACTGCGATTCTGGAATTTGCGCAGAATCGCGTAGTCATCTTCCACCAGGCGCAAGCGAACGAACCCCGCAAAATCTTCCTGTTCAGCGGACAGGTGGCGTCGTCGACCTGTCGTTCGCACGATTTGATCGATGAGAGTGAGATGGTCGAGCAGCAGCTGTTGATAGTCCACGCGGATCTCGATTGGAACCCGCACGATTATCGGTACGCCCCGCCGGCAACACAAGGACGCCTAACCGACATGCGGAAATATCTCGGCGCCGCGCGGTGAGAGTGCAGCCGGTTCTGGCCGTCTATACCATTAGAGGAACCACAGCGACGCGCGACAGCCCACTTGGCATGGCTCCTGACTAGGAAAGGCCACAGGAGGCACGGGATTAATGGTAACGCTTGCAAATGGGCCGTTTGCACGCAATTCAACGACGGTAATGCGGCTCGAGGCGTGCGCGCCCATCGGAGGCCCTGTGCGCGAGAAGGGAAGCAGAATAGTATGGCTGTGAGCTTTTTCGGCGGACCAGACGGGGCGGGTTCCCGTGTCTGGTCGTCAGGCAAGATTATGGCGGATCAACAGGATCAGGAACAGCTACGGGCGCGGATCCGCGAGCTTGAGTCGCTGTGCACCGACGTACTCGTCGCCGGCGTGGAAATTGGCATGCCCCAGCACCTGCTGAACCAACTGTGGGGTGCCGTCGGACACGGCGAGTTGCCCCACGCGTTTAATGTGGACCTGCCGCCCGCTCCACCTCGCGCGATCACCGTCGAGCCTTCCGCGCAAGGTCAGGCGACCGTGACAGTCATGCCGTCGAAGCCCGCCGATCAACCGCCCGCCGTGCAGGCGCGTCCGCCTCTCGAAATTCCTGACATTCCTCTCACGTCGAACCCGCTCGTCACGCCAAAAGACGATGCTCGGCCCAAGCCGCCGCAGGCGGAACTGAAACCGCTCAGCATCAAGAAGACGGTGGCCGTGGTGGACGACGACCCGATGATGCTCGACGTGCTTTCGCGCATTTTGCAGCGAGAGAACTACGAGTTGCTGATGGCGAGCGGGGGTCCCGAGATCATCCAGAAGCTCAGCGAGCACACCGGCGACGTCGACCTGCTCGTCACCGACTACGCCATGCCCGACATGCAGGGCCGCGAGTTGGCCGAGCGCGTGCGCGAGCGATTCCCGTCGGTGAAGGTGCTCTATCAGACCGGCTTCAGCGACATGCTGTTCGAGAACCGGACGGAGCTTGAAGAAGGCGCGGCCTTTCTCGAGAAGCCGTTTACCGCGCGCGGCCTTCGCGAGGCCGCCCGCCTGGTTCTGTTCGGCTCGATCAATCCGTAAATCGATTATTGCGGTGGAATGCTCGGTTGTCGGGACCGCGGCCTTCCCGTCACCATCCCGTTATTCCCGGTGCCGCCAGCCGTTACCGCGTCGGCCAGAACGCGTGCGCGCGGCACATCGCGCAGTGAATCCCATATCGGATCGACTGCGAAGTGCGCCATGGTGGCGACACGCGCGTCAAACGCTTGCTGCAGGGCATGCACGGCCGCGTCGACCTGGCCGGCACCGATCAGGGCAAGCGCCAGGGCATCTGGCGTCACATAGTGTTTTTTGCCGCGGGCTTGCAGAGCCGTGAGCAGGCGACGAGCGCCCGCCACGTCCCCGGAACGGCCGCGGATCCACGCCAGGTCCGCTTGTGCAATCACCGAGTCGCCACTTAATCGCATGATCCGCTCAAACTCGGCAGTGGCTTCGCGATTACGTCCCTGCATGGCCAGCACGAGGCCAAGGTTGCGGCGGGCCTGAATGAAATCTGGATCGACCTCGATCACTCGGCGCAACTCAACTGCCGCATCGTCAAATCGACGCGCCGCGTACAACACGTAGCCCACACCAGTCGCGGCGTTCAGGGAATCCGGTTCGATTTCAGCGGCCCGGCGCGCCTCGCGGTCCGCTTCGGCGTGACGACCGGTGGCGCTCAATAAGTAGGCATACCATCGGTGAGGGGTTGCCGATGCTTCCCGAATCCCGAGCGAGCGCTGGAAGTGCGCCTCGGCCCTGCTCCAATCCCAGTCACCGATCATCGTCAGCCGCCCCATTGACGCGTGCGCGTCGGCGTCAGCGGGGCTGAGCGCCAGGGCGCGCTCGGCGAACTCGCGCGCCCGCTGTATGGCCGGCCCCGGCTCTTCCATGCCATGGCTCGCGAGCAGGCTCCATGCATCGGAGAGCCCGACATAAGCGGAAGCGAACCCTGGATCAAGGGCCAAAGCGCGTTGGAACAGGGTGACACCGCTGCGCAACCCATCTTCAGTGCGCCTTGACAAAGCGATGCGACCGCGGCCGTAGGCTTCGTTGGCGCCTCCGTCCAGCGTATCCGCCGGCGACGTCGATAATCTCGGCGCTGGCTGAGTAACCAGTTGAGCCGGCCGCCGCATGGCGCCGGTGAAGTTCAGCAGGAGCACCACCAGCCCAGCCATCAGCGCGAGAGGAATTTGCGTACGGAGTGTGAAAGCGGGTGAGGTCCTAACAGGGGGGACCGCAGCCAAGGTGATCGGTGCGGTCGAAACAGGCGGCAAAACAGGCACATTGTTGGGCTGCGCCATTTCCAATACGGTGACCGGTGCAATAAATCGATAGCCTCTTTTATGGATGGTCTCGATAAACCTCGGACTCGCGGCCGAGTCACCGAGCGCGTCCCGCAGCTTGGTCACGCTCTTGTTGAGGCTTTGATCAAAGTCCGCGACCACACTCGACGGCCACAGTTGCTGTCGAATGTCTTCGCGGGTGACGATCTCTCCCGGTCGCGCTAGCAGGGCCTTTAGCAGTTCGAACGGTTGCTGCTGCAGCCGGACAATGCGTCCCTGCTTGCGGAGTTCGCCCACAGGAATATCGGCTTCAAACAACCCAAATCTGGTAACGCTCGGCACACACCCTCCGACGACGTTTCGGCGCGTCAGTCCGTCTACTAAACCCCAGGCGATTCTAAGTTATTCCGTCAGGGAACCTATAAGCGGATCTGTCTTGTTTTGAACAAGTTGCCGGGGAAGGAAAAATACCCACATCCATTCGGGGACATTAGCCGTAGCAATCGATAGAACTGGGCGCGGTTACTGCATTACGCGCTGCGGGTTGGAACACTTCGTTAGATACACTTGAGAGGATTAGCAGCATGCGCAAACAGATCGTCGGCCTATCGGCCATCTTCGTCGTTGCCTTGGCCATGATGCCTGGGCAGGCGTCGAGCCACCGCGAGGCGCCACTTACGTCGCAAGATCCGACCGCGGATAATACCGACGTTTACGCGTTCGTGTCACCCGACGCTACCGACACGGTTACGCTCATCTCGAATTTCATCCCGTTCCAGGCTCCGAACGGCGGTCCTAACTACTATCCATTCGACCCGAACGTGGTGTACGCGATTCACATCGACAACAACGGCGATGCGGTCGAGGACATCACCTACGAGTGGCGCTTTACTACCGAGGTTCGTAACCCCGCGACGTTCCTTTACAACACCGGTGCGGTGACGTCTCTCGACGATCCGGACCTGAATGTTCGTCAGTTCTATCGCCTGACGCGCATCGATGGGCCCCGTCGCACGGGCACGGTTCGCGAACTGTCGGGCCGCCTGCCGGTGCCGCCGCCCAACATCGGGCCGCGCTCGACCCCTAACTACGGCGCGCTCGGTGGCGGTATTCAGCAGCTCGCCGGCGACATCCGCGTTTTCGCCGGTCAGCGTGACGAGGGTTTCTACCTCGACCTCGCCATCTTCGATTTGCTCGGACTCGGCGTGGGTCAGGTTGAAAGCAGCACGGACGGTTTCAACGTCAGCTCACTGGCGATTCAAGTGCCCAAGTCGGCCCTCGCCCGCGGCGGCGCAACGCCGACGAGCGCAACCGACCCGAACGCCATCATCGGCGTGTGGTCAACCGCCAGCCGTTTCACCACGCGGACCCTGTCCGCCGGTGCCCAGGCCCACAGCGGTGCGCTCGTGCAGGTGTCACGTCTCGGCAATCCGCTGGTCAACGAAGCGGTCATTGACCTGGCGCGCAAGGACGTCTTCAACGCCATCGAGCCGACTAGCGACGCCGCTGCACTCGACCGCGTGACCGACCCCGAAGTGCCGAAACTGTTGAAGCTGATCTTCAATGTTGATTCGCCGCCTGCGCCCCGCAACGACCTCGTGACGATCTTCCTCACGGGTCTCCCGGGCCTCAACCAGCCCGCGAACGTGCGCGCGTCGGAACAGCTCCGCCTCAACATGATGATTCCGCCCTCGACGTCCTTCAATCGCCTGGGCGTGCTCGGTGGCGACCTCGCCGGCTTCCCGAACGGACGCCGTGTTGGTGACGACGTTCTCGACATCGTGGTGATGGCTGCCGCAGGCGCGACGCCGCTGACGCCGTCGTTCAACCGTTCGCCCAACAACACGCTGGGTGATGGAGTCGACCGAAACGATGTCCCCTACCTGACGAGCTTCCCGTACCTCGGGATTCCTCACGCCGGGAACAAGTAACACGAATGCTGAAGCGTGGGCTGTTGCCCCTTGCCCTGATCGCCGCCACCACCTTCGTGGTGGTGGCGACGATTCGGGACGCCCGGCAGGCGGCCGTGGTTTCGGCGCCGCCCGCGATAGGTGCGACCAGCCAGGCATCCGGCACCTCGCGCGTCGATCTGACGCGAACCGTCGAGCAGATGACCGCGCGAATTGCCGAGCGTCCGAAAGACGGTGCGGCGGTGATTCAGCTGGCCGATGCGCTGATTCGCCTGCAACGCGTGAACAATGATGGCCGCGCGGTGATTCGAGCCGAGGAGCACCTGCGCGAATTCCTGAAGAACAACCCCGATCACTACGACGCGCAGCGCATCCTGGCTGCCGTGCTGCTTTCTCAACACCGATTTGCCGACGCCGTGAAGCAGGCGAACAAGGTGAACGCCCTCGATCCGCGTGACGCGTGGAATTACGGCGCCATCGGCGACGGCTATTTTGAGCTCGGCGAATACGAACGCGCTTTTGCGGCATACGATCGCATGGGTCAACTGCAGCCCGGCCCGCCCGCCTACGCCCGCACTGCGCATGCGCTCGAGATCAAGGGCGACCTGGCCGGCGCACTGGAATATATGAAGCGCGCGGCCGATGGCTCGTGGTCGAACGACCCGGAATCGCAGGCCTGGCACTATACGCAGCTGGGCGACCTCCTGTTGCAGCAGGGACGCGTCGGCGACGCCAAGCGCGAGTACGAACACGCTGCAGCGACGTTCCCGAATCATCCCTTAGCCATGGCTGGCCTCGCGAAGGTCAAGATCGCTGACGGTGATCTCAACGGCGCCCGCCTCACTTTCCAGGAACAACTGGCTCGCGTCCCGACGCCCGACCTGGCGGTGGCGGTCGGTGACCTGCTGGAGGCCACTGAGGATGCCGCCGGTGCCGAACAGTACTACCGGATGGCCGAGCAGATCGAACGGGCGTCGTGGGGCAACGGACCAGCCCAGCCCCAGGCTCTGGCCCGCTTCCTTTCCGAACGTGACCGCAACCTTGCCGAGGCCTTAAAGCTGGCGGAGGAGGCCGTGGTGACCCGGCGCGATATCTACACGATGGACACCCTGGCCTGGTGTTACTTCAAGGCCGGGCGTCTAGGGGAGGCGGAGAAGGCCATCGTCCAGGCTCAACGCACGGGCAGCCTCGACGGACGAATCTTGTATCACGCGGCCGAGATCCAAGCGGCGACCGGCAAGGTCGCCGTGGCCCTGGAAACCCTTGCGCGGATCCCGGCGCCAGACGCGATCGCCGATGTGCGCCTCGCCCGCGCCGTGAAGACGCTTAGGGCTCGCCTGACGAGCTAGCCTGAGGCAGCTTGCCAGTGCAAACTGCGGGTCTATACTGATCGTGTGAAACGCGCTGTCAGGTTCGTCTTCGGTTTGTTAATCGTGGCTACTCTGGTTTCGGCGGCGGCCATGCTGGTCCTGTATTTCGTCGTCGGTCAGGAACCGGTGGTGCCCGCCCGCGCTACGCTGGTGCTGAGCCCCAGCGGCGACTTGCCCGAAGTGCTACCTGACGTGGTGTTCGGCCCAGGCGAGCTGACCGTTCGCGGCTACGTCGACTTGATCCGCAAGGCGAAGACCGACACCCGCATCACCGGCATTTTGCTGCGCCCGGGAAGCCTGAGTTCGCCGTTCTGGGCCAAGGTGCAGGAAGTACGCGATGCGCTCGACGATTTCCGCACCAGCGGAAAGTATGTGCACGCGTGGCTCGAGTACGCCGGCGACCGCGAGTACTATCTGGCCTCGGCGGCCGACCGCGTCTACCTGCTGCCCTCGTCCACGCTGGATCTCACCGGCATCGCCAGCTACGAGTTGTTCCTGCGCGGAACGTTCGACTGGATCGGCACCTATCCCGACTTCCTGCACGTTGGCGACTACAAGAGCGCCGTCAACACCTACCTGGAGAAGTCGTTTACGCCCGCGCATCGCGAGATGGCCGACTCGCTCAATCGCAGCCAATATGATCAGCTGGTCCGCGGCATTGCCGAGGCGCGCAAGAAGTCCGAAGACGAGGTGCGCGCGCTGATCGATCAGGGACCGTTCCTGCCGGTCGACGCGCTGCGGCTGGGCCTGATCGACGAAGTCGCCTACGAAGACGAACTCGACGACCTCAACGACGACCTGCGCGGCGCTGACTTCGTCGATGCCGATGACTACGCGCTGGTGTCGTGGAGCGCGGCCGGCGTCACCCGCCGTTCGAAGGTCGCCGTCATCAACGCGGTCGGCGTCATCAATTCAGGCCGCAGCGGTTTTGATCCGGTGAATGGCGCGGTGGTCGGCTCCGATTCGCTTGTCGAGTACATCCGCGAGGCGCGTGCCGACCGGTCGGTCAAGGCCATCGTGCTGCGCGTTGACAGCCCAGGGGGGTCGTCCACTGCATCGGACGTGATCTGGCGCGAGCTGTCGATTTCTCGCGAGAACGGGCGTCCGCTGATCGTGTCGATGTCGGACCTGGCGGCGTCCGGTGGCTACTACATCGCGCTGGCCGGCGACGCGATCGTCGCCCAGCCGGGCACGCTCACGGGTTCGATCGGCGTCTACACCGGCAAGTTCGTCACGGCCGGCAGCCTCGAAAAGCTCGGTGCGAACATGGAGTCGGTCAGCCGAGGCAAGCAGGCGGAGATGTACTCACCCGACCGGCGGTTCTCACCGGACGAGCGCAAGAAAATTACCGAATCGATGCAGTCGGTCTACGACCAGTTCATCGAGCGAACGGCCGCCGCCCGTCACCTGCCGCCTGAAAAGGTGGACGAGGTCGCGCAGGGACGCGTCTGGACGGGCGAGCAGGCCCGACAGCTCGGCCTGGTCGACGAGCTGGGCGGACTCTACACGGCGATTGGCCTGGCGAAGCAGCGCGCCCGGATTCCCGCCGACGAAGAAGTAGAGGTGGTGTCGTATCCGCCGCGGCGCAGCGTCTACGAAGTGCTCGCCGATGAACTGCAGTCGCCGCTCGGCCGCATGCAGGAGCGCTACACCGCGGACGCGCTCTACCAGTTGCTTGGGCCGCGCGAACGCCGCGCGCTGTCGGCGCTGCTCGCGCCGGCGCGGTTGTTCCGCTCGGGCCAGGTGCTGGCCCACATGCCGTACGTGTTTGTGAGGTGAGGCGGAGGGGTGAGACCCCTCCGCTGTGCCAGACCCCGATTGGCTTAAACGCCGCCGACGACGCGCGCCAGGGTGTCCTGGCGGATGTTAATCTTCAGCCCGGTCTTGGCCTTCTGCATGTAGGCGCCAAAGAACTTGTCCCGGCGCACGTTCACCAGTTCATCGCGTAGCACGTCCTTGCCCGACGCCACTTCGGGATCGGTGACGCTGACTTTTTCGACCACGCGGATGACCGCGGTGCCGGTCGGAGTGGAGATGGCATCGCTCACGCCGCCCTGTGGGAGCGCGAACGCCGCCGCATCGACCGCTTCGCTGATGCCGAGGTCCGGAATCGCGGAGCCTCGGGCCACCAGCTCGGTGGTCTTCACTTCAAGACCGGCGCGCTTGGCGGCGGCGGTGAAGTCTTTCGCGTTCTTGAGGTCGTTGGCAATCGCGGTCGCGCGCTGCTTGGCCATCTCCGCGGCCTTCTCCTGGCGCACGTCGTCGGCGACCTTTGCCTTGACCTCTTCGAGCTTCGGCACGTACGAATCCTGGCGGCCGGTGACGGTGGCGAACACCCACCCGGTGGCGACGCGCATGGCGGGCGTCACTTCGCCCTCCTTCAGGCCGAACACGCGGGCCGACAGTTCCGGTTGCGCGCCGACACCCTGAATCGGCTCGTCCGAACCCACCAGGCCGGTCTCGACCACGGTCAGGCTGCGTTCCTTCGCGACCTTGTCGAGGTCGGCGGGCGTCTTGGTGGTGGCTTCGAGCGACTTGGCAATGCGTTCGGCTTCAGCCTGCGCCTTTTGCCACTTGAGCTGGTCGTCGAGTTCGCTGCGCACCTCGGCCAGCGCGCGTGTCTGGTCGGGCTTGTTGTCAACCATCTTGATGATGTGGATGCCGAACGCGGTCTTCACCAGGTTGCTGATCTCGCCGGCCTTCATCGCGAACGCGGCCTGCTCGAACTCCGCCACCATCCGGCCGCGCCCGAAGTAGTCGAGGTCGCCGCCGTTCATGTTGTTGGTATCGTCCTCGGAATACTGCTTGGCCAGCGCGGCGAAGTCGGCGTTGGGAGCTTTCACTTTCTTCAGCACGTCCTCGGCCACTGCCTGCACGGCCTTCTCGTCCTTGCCCTCGAGCTTGAACAGGATGTGGCTGGCGCGCACCTGTGCCGGCGTCGAGTACTGCTGGATGTTCTGCTGGTAGAACGCCGCAATCTCGGCCTCGGGCACGGTGATCGTCCCGCGCACCTGGTCGACGTTGACCTGCGCGTACTTGATCTTGCGCTTTTCGCCCATGCGGTACTTGTCCTTGGCCTTCTCGAAGTAGGGGACCAGTTCCGCATCGGTGACCGTCACCTGGCTCTTGAACGCTTCGGCCGTCACCGGCACGACCTCGAGTTTGACCTTCTCGTTGCGCTTCTTGAACTCGGCGATCACGTCGGCGTCGCTCACTGACATCCAGCCGGTGAGCGCGGTGCGCAGCTTTTCGATCTGCAGCGCGCGTCTGAGGCTGTTCTCGAACTCGGTGGTGGAGAGCGGCGGGTTCTGGATCTGCAGAATCTGCCGGTAGCGCTGCTCGCCAACAAACGTGCCGTTCTCCTGGAAGCCGGGCAGCGCGAGAATGCGTTCGCGAATCTCGACATCGTTGACGGTGATGCCCTGTTTGAGCGACTCGGCGACCATCGCCTCTTCGTCAATCAGCTGCTGGAGGATCTGACGATCGATGCCGAGCTGCTTGAGCAGCTGGTCGTTCATCTGGCCGCCGTAAGCGTTGCGATAGGCCTGCACCTGCGCGTTGTAGCGCCGGGTGAAGGCGCCCACCGTGATCTTCTCGCCCTCGACGTCAGCGAGTTCCTCGTTGGGGGCCGCGCCGGTCGGAGTGGTAAGAAAATCGGGGATGTAGAAGACCACGAAGGTCAGGACGACCAACGCCAGGCTCCATTTAAGCCAGCCCTTGTGTCGCCGCATCCGGTCGAGCATCGTCATCGGTCAGAATCCTCTGGGAAAAAGGAATCGTAGCACGAAGGTTCCCAAGTGGGGAAACCCGCGTGCGGAACCGGATTTCGCATGATATATTCAGTCAGTTGAATGACTTACGGCGGTTCTCGCCGTCCGGATCTGGCCGCACGCCTGCGTCGAGGTCAGCGCGCGCTCAAAAGCCGTCTCGAACGGACTGAGTCCGTCCTGGCCCTTCTGCGCGCCGCACACGACTCGCTTGACCCCGAAAGTATTGGCCGGCTCGTCGTGGCCCGTGCGGACGAATGGTTCAAGGCGCCCGTATGCGGGGTGTTCGCTGCTGATCTCGACGGACAAGTCGTGGGCCTGTCGTCAAAGGGCATGGGGCCGGCGCTCACGCCCGCGGCGATTGGCGTAGCGCGCTGGGTGTTGGCGCACGGGCGGGACCTTGCGTCGGCCGACCTGCGGAAAGATCCGCGAGTGACCGGCGCAGCCGGCGCGGTGCTGGCGTGGCCCCTGCGCTGCCGGGCCCAGACCGTGGGGGCGCTGGTGGTCGCCGATCGTCAGGCGGCGACCCAAGCGCCGCACCTCACGCCCGCGGTGGGCCAGTTGCTGGGAACGATGCTTGAGGGGCCGGCGCAGGCGCTCGACAACGCCTTGCGGCTGCGGCGATCAGAGGCGCTCTCGGTCACCGACGACCTGACGCAGCTTTACAACTCGCGGTTCCTCAACCAGGTCCTGCGGCGCGAAGCCAAGCGCGCATCTCGTTCGGGTCGTCCGCTTTCGCTGCTGTTCCTTGACCTGGACGGCTTCAAGGGCGTCAATGACAACCACGGTCACCAAGCGGGGAGCACCGCCTTGGTCGAGGCGGCCGCGGTGATCAAGCGGTGTGCTCGTGAAACCGACATGGTCGCGCGTTTCGGTGGCGACGAGTTTGCAATCATCCTGCCCGACACCGGGTCGGAAGGCGCCTCGGCGGTCGGCGATCGAGTCAGGGAACGGCTGGCGGCCCATCCGTTTCTTGCCGCGAATGGCTTGAATTTACGTCTCACCGCGTCGGTCGGGATCGCCACACTCCCCGACGTCGCGGCCTCGGCTGAAGAGTTGGTGCGTGCGGCCGATATGGCGATGTACCAGGTAAAAGATTCGGGTAAAAACGGGGTTCGCATCGCCCAAGCCGACTAGGCTGGCGCTGCACGGTTCTGCACACCGCAGTAAAAAACATGGGTCTTGGTTCGTTTCTCTCGTTTCTCTCCACTGACTTGGCCATCGATCTCGGGACGGCCAATACCTGCGTGTACGCCAAGGGACGCGGCATCGTCGTCAACGAGCCTTCCATGGTGGCGGTCAACAAGGTCACCGGGCGCGTCGAAGCGGTCGGCACCGGCGCGAAGGAAATGCTCGGGCGCACGCCCGGCAACATCGTCGCCATCAAACCGATGAAGGACGGCGTGATCGCCGACTTCGACGTCACCGAGAAAATGCTGACGTACTTCATCAAGAAGGCGCACAACGGCAACGTGTGGGTCCGGCCGCGCATCATCATCGGCGTGCCGTCGGAGATCACGCAGGTCGAAAAGCGCGCGGTCAAGGACTCGGCCTACCGCGCCAAGGCCAGCGAAGTGCACCTGATCGAAGAAGCCATGGCGGCGGCAATCGGTGCCGGCCTGCCGATCACCGAGCCGGCTGGCAGCATGATCGTTGATATCGGCGGCGGCACGACCGACATTGCCGTCATCTCGCTCGCGGGCATCGTCTACAGCAAGGCCGTTCGCGTGGCCGGCAACGAGATGGATGAAGCCATCATCCAGTACATCAAGAAGACCTATAACCTGCTGATCGGCGAGCGCACGTCGGAGCAGATCAAGATGGAACTGGGCTCGGCGTATCCCCTCGAAGAGCGGATGACCATGGAGATCAAGGGTCGCCACCTGATCGAGGGCGTGCCGAAGACCATTACCATCAACGACGAGGAGATCCGCGAGGCGCTCTCCGAAACCGTCAATGTCATTGTCGACGCGGTGCGCATCGCCCTCGAGCGAACGCCCCCGGAACTATCGGCCGATATCGTTGATCGCGGCATCGTGATCACGGGCGGCGGCTCGCTGCTGAAGAACCTTGACAAGCGCTTGCGCGAAGAGACCGGCCTGCCGGTGTCGAGCGCGGAGGACCCGCTGTCGTCGGTCGTGCTCGGTGCCGGCAAGATGCTGGGCGAGTTCGATCTGCTCCGCAAAATCGCCATCGACTAGGGCGGGTCGCGCGCCATGGCCCTGGCCGACATCCGACATCGTCCCGGTGTGCTGCTGGGGGCAGCCATCCTGCTGCACGTGGTGCTGATCTCCGCGCAGGTGAATACTGCGTCGGGGCTGCCGATGCTGCAGGTGGTGACGTTCGGGTCGTTCTCCGAAGTACAGCGGGGGACCATGTCGACGGTCGATGGCGTGCGCAACCTCTGGTCGGGCTACATCGCGCTGCAGGGTGTCCACCGCGAGAACGACGCGCTCAAGCAGGAACTGCAGACGCTGCAGGTGCGGGTGCAGGAAGAGCGCGCCGAGGCGCAGCGCACAGTCAGCCTTCGCCAGTTGCTGGAATTGCGCGAGCGCGCCAACCTCGACACCACTGCCGCGGAAGTGATCGCGGCGGCCGCCTCGCCTGAATTCCGCACGGTTACCATCGACAAGGGCACCGGCGAAGGCCTGCAGACCGACATGGCCGTGATCTCGCCCGCGGGCGTGGTCGGCCGCGTGATTCTGCCCGCCCGGCGTGCCTCGAAGGTGCAATTGCTGATCGACCGCAACGCCGCGGCCGGCGCCCTGATCGAACGCACGCGCGTGCAGGGCGTGGTCGAAGGGGTTGGCGACGGTTCGCTGCGCATGGAATATGTGCCTGGCACATCGGACGTGAAGCCAGGGGACCTGGTGGTGACGTCGGGCATCGACGGCATTTATCCGAAGGGCTTCGTCATCGGCACCATTGAGCAGGTCGAGCGGGGCAACGGCGGTTATCACGAGATTACCGTGCGGCCGGCGGTGGATTTTACCCGGCTCGAAGAAGTGCTGGTCGTGCGGACGCCACCCGCGTCGCGCGAAGTGCCCGAGGGTGAGTCGTGAAAACGGCCGCCGCTGCCGCAGCCATCGTGGTTGCACTGGCCTTGCAGACCACGCTGGCCGGGCTGGTCATTCGCGGCACCGCCGCAATTGACCTGGTGTTGATCGTCGTGGTCTACATCGCGCTCAAGTCGGGACCCACCACTGGGCTGGTGGCCGGCACGGTGGCCGGCCTGATTCAGGATGCCCTGTCGAATCCCATCCTGGGCATTGGCGGACTGGCCAAGACCATGGTCGGCTTTGTCTCGGGTGTGCTGGCAACCCAGTTCATCCTCAATGGCCCGCTGCCAAGGTTTGTGCTGTTGCTCACGGCGACGGGCTTGCATGCGGCCATCTTCATGGGGCTCTACGTGTTGCTGGGCCTGCGGGAGTTCCCTGACCCCATGCCGGCGGTGATCGGTCAGGCGCTCGGTAACGGGTTTGTCGGGGTGGTCGGGTTCCAGCTATTCGAGTGGCTGCCCGGCTTCGTAGACCGGCGTCGCGCCGGGCGGTTTTTGAAGCGATAATTACAGGATCGTATGGCCATCGGAGAAGACAGGCGGCGCCTTACCACCCGGCTCATCGTGCTGCAGGTGTCGGTCGCGGTCGCCTTCGGCCTGCTGGCCGGCGGCTTCTGGTTCTTCCAGGTCGTGCAGCACGCCAAGTTCAAGGAGATGGCGGAGAACAACCACCAGCGCACGCTGACCCTGCGCGCGCCGCGCGGCATCATCTTCGATCGCACCGGACGCCTGCTGGTCGAGAACCGCAACTCCTTCAACATCTCGATCGTCCGCGAGCACACCAAGGATCTCGATCGCACCGTCCGAACGCTGGCGTCGGTGACCGGCGTCGAAGAGAAGATCGTGCGCGAAATTGTCGATCGCCAGCGCCGCGAGCCGAGCTATCGCCCAATCGTCGTCATCTATGACGCCACCTTGTCGCAGGTCGCCGCGGTTACCGCGCGCCGGCTTGATTTCGAGCTGCCTGACGTGATCGTCCAGGAGGTGCCGACGCGCGAGTATCCGGACCAGGCGATGGCCGCCCACTTGATTGGCTACGTCGGCGAAGCGAGCGAAGACCAGGTGTCAACCGATCACCTGGCGAGCGGATCGATCGTCGGCCAGTTCGGCATCGAGCGGGTCTACAACAAGATGCTGATGGGCGAAGACGGCGCGCGCCGCGTGGTCGTCAACAGCGTTGGCCGCGAAATCCGCACGCTCGAAGAGGTGCCGCCGGTGCAGGGCCGCCGCGTGCAGTTATCGATCAACTCGGCGATGCAGAAGGCCGCGGAAGACGCGTTCAAGGCTTATGGCTACTGGGGATCGGCGGTCGTGCTTGAACCCAAGAGCGGGGACGTGCTGACGCTGACCAGCCTGCCGGCGTTCGATCCCAATGACTTCGCCACCGGAATCGACCGGACGACGTGGAACCAGCTGAATACCGATAAGCTGCGGCCGCTGCAGAACCGCGCCATCCAGGGACGCTATTCGCCGGGCTCGACCTTCAAGATCGTGGTCGCCACGGCGGCGCTCGAAGAAGGCGTGATCACGCCTGAGCGCCAGATCTACTGCAGCGGCGGCGGCACGTTCTACGGCCGGTTCTTCGCCTGTCATCTCAAGGGCGGCCACGGCAACGTGGATATGCGCCATGCGATCGAAAAGTCCTGCAATACCTACTTCTACACCGTCGGGAACATGCTCGGCGTCGACAAGATGCACTTGTGGTCCGAGAAGCTCGGGCTGGCGCTCAAGAGCGGTATCGACCTGCCGAACGAAGTCGAGAGCATCGTGCCCTCGACCGAGTGGAAGCTGAAGCGGACCGGCGAGCGCTGGTATCCCGGCGAGACCATCTCCGTGGCCATTGGGCAGGGGCAGCTATCGGTGACGCCGATGTCGATGGCGGTGATGATGGCCACCATTGCCAATGGCGGCACGCGCGTCGTGCCGCGGCTGGTCAAGGCGGTGGACGAAGGCAATGGCTGGCAGCCAGTCCCACAGCCGCCGTCGCCGTTTGTGCCGTTCGTGATGAAGCCGGCGACGGTGTCGGCGGTCCGTGACGGGCTGTGGCTGGCGGTCAACGGCGCAGGCACGGCCGTCCGGGGCAAGGTCGAGGGCCGCGATGTTGCCGGCAAGACCGGGACGGCGCAGGTCATTTCCAACCAGGGCAAGGAACGCGCGCGCGGGACCGATCGCGACCTGCGCGACCACGGCTGGTTCGTGTTCATGACGCCAAAGGACAACCCCGAACTGGCCGGCGTGGTGTTTGTCGAGCACGCCGAGCACGGTTACTTCGGCGCCACCGTTGCCAAGCACATCATCCAGACTTACTACGCGCAGCGCGACGGCCTGCCGTTGCCCCCCGCACCCGTGGTGCCGTCGCCGACCCCGGCGCCCGCGCCGGTTCGTGCGGTCGCCACCATTGGTCCGGCGGGAGGGGCGCGCTAGTGTTTGAGCGGCGCCTTTACTATCACATCGACTGGCTGCTGATCGGCGCCGTCGGGGCGATTTGCGCCATCGGCCTCGCGATGATTTACAGCACCACCGGCGGCGCCGGTTCGGTTTATTGGACGCAGGTCTACGCGCTTGGCATCGGCGCCATGGCCATGGTGTTGTGCCTGACCTTCGACTATCGCTCGCTGGCCGACAAGTCGCATTTCTTTTATCTCGCGATGCTCGTCGCGCTGGTCGGGGTGCTGTTCTTCGGCGCCGTGCGCGGCGGGTCGCGCCGCTGGATCGATCTCGGCGCCTTCAACCTCCAGCCGTCGGAGTTCGCCAAGGCCACGCTGGCCCTCATGCTCGCCAAGATGCTCGGCGAAGAGCGCCGTCCCGCGCTGACCAACATCGACCTGGCCCTGGCGGTCGTACTGACCGCGTTGCCGTTTCTCGCCATCGCACGCCAGCCCGACCTGGGCACGGCCGTCACGCTGCTGCCCATCCTGTTGGTAGTGGCCTTCGTTGCCGGCATGCCGATGCGATATGTCTACACGATGGTGCTGCTCGCCGTGCTCGCGGCGCCGATCGCCTACAAGTTCGGCCTGCAGGATTACCAGCGGGAACGCATTTCCACCTTCCTCGACCCGGCGCAGGATCCCCGCGGCGCCGGTTATCAGCAGATCCAGGCCCGCATTACCGTTGGCTCCGGCGGGGTGTGGGGCAAAGGCTACATGGCAGGCACGCAGGGTCAGCTGCGGTTCCTGCCCGTCGCGCACAACGACTTCATCTTCTCGGTGCTGGCCGAGGAGCAGGGGTTGGTCGGCGTGCTCGTCGCACTCGGGCTCTACTTGTTTGTGATTGTGCGCGCGCTCGATGCGGCCCGGCTGGCCAAGGTCCGACTCGGCGCGTATCTTGTGCTGGGCGTACTCTCGTCGTTTACGTTCCAGGTTGTCTACAACATCACCATGTCGGCGGGTCTGGCGCCGGTCAAGGGGCTCACGCTGCCGCTCATGAGTTACGGCGGCTCCTCGATGATCGCAACGCTCGCCGGGTTCGGGCTGATCCTCAACGTGAGGATGCGGCGGTTTACGAACTGATGCCGACACTTTCCTCCAGAGAGTTTCATGAACAAGGAAATGATCATCGCCTCGAATGGCCACGAAACACGCGTGGCGATTCTCGAGGACGATCAGCTCGCTGAGCTGTTTGTCGAGCGCGAGCAGCACCGCGGTGTCGTCGGCAACGTCTACAAGGGACGCGTCTCGAAAGTCCTGCCCGGCATGCAGTCGTCGTTCGTGGATATTGGACTTGAGCGCGACGGCTTCCTGTACGTGTCGGACGTCATCGCCAATCTCGATGACTACGACAAGGATGAAGAGGAAGACGAAGGCGCCAAGGGTGCGAAGGGTGCCGACGGTGCCGAGGGTGCCGGCGCCAACGGTGCCGAGGGTGCCACTAACGGCGCCGCCGTCCCCGAACGGCGCGGCCGCAGCCGTGGCCGGGGTGACCGCGAAGAGGGCAAGGAACGCGGGCCCGAGCCGAAGATCGAAGAACTGCTGAAGGAAGGACAGGACGTCATCGTCCAGGTTGCCAAGGAACCGCTCGGCACCAAGGGCGCGCGGCTGACCTGCCACGTCACGTTACCGGGGCGCTTCCTGGTGTTCATGCCGACCGTCGATCACATCGGGATCTCGCGGAAGATCGACAGCCGCGACGAGCGGGCGCGCCTGCGCGGCATCGTCAAGGAATTCCGCGATCAGCACCATTTCAGCGGCGGCGTGATCATCCGCACCGCGGCGTCGAACCGGTCGAAGGACGACATCATTGCCGACCTCAACTACTTCTACAAGATTTGGGTCGAGATGCGGCAACGCGGCGAGCAGAAGCGCTCGCCGGTCACCGTCTACCAGGAGCCGAGCCTGGTCGCCAAGCTGCTGCGCGACCTGCTGACCGACGACTACTCGGCGATCCGCATCGACCATCCGGGTGAGCACCAGCGCGCGCTGGAGTTCATCGGCCGCATCATGCCCGGCCTGGCGCCGCGGGTGAAGCTGTACGACAAGGATTTCCCGATCTTCGAGGAGTACGGCGTGCAGGCCGAACTCGACAAGGCCCTGCGCAGCAAGGTGTGGCTCAAGTCGGGCGGCTCGATCGTCATCAACCAGACCGAAGCGCTGGTCGCCATCGACGTCAACACCGGCCGCTACGTCGGCAAGAAGACCGCGGGCCGTCTCGAAGACACCATCATCAAGACCAACCTCGAGGCGGCGAAGGAAATCGTGCGGCAGATTCGCCTGCGCGACCTCGGCGGCATCATCGTCTGCGACTTCATCGACATGGAGGAGAAGAAGAACCGCCAGAAGGTGTTCGCAGGCGTCGAGCAGGAGCTGCGTAAGGACCGCGCGCCATCGAAGGCCCTGCAGGTATCGGATTTCGGGCTGGTGATTGTGACCCGCAAGCGCGTGAAGCAGAGCCTCGAGCGCGTCCTCACGGAGCCGTGCCCATACTGTTCCGGTGCCGGCACCATCAAGTCGAGCGCGACTGTGTGCTACGAGATTCTGTCGGAGGTGAAGAAGGTGGGCTCAGACCTTGACGGACCGGGTGTGCTGCTGCGCGTCAACCCCGACATCGCGCGCGCGTTGCAGGAAGAAGAGAAAGGCGTGCTGCGCGACCTCAAAGAACTGTTGCGGCGCGACGTCATCGTCAAGCCCGACGTGCACCTGCATCACGAGCAATTCGACCTGATGTCGATCGGGGGATAGAGGTGAAGACTTGGGGGCTTGGGGTGCTGGGTTCTTGGTTAACCCAAGTCTCCAAGTCGCCAGGCCTCCAAGCCCTCAAGTCGGTGCTACATCGCCGCGGGCGGCATGTGAATCAGGTAGCCGACGCCAGCACGGTTGATCCACACGCGCAGGTAGTCGTTACCCTTCAACATCTCGACCTTCGAACCGGTCCGCGTCGAAACCGGCGCATCGGGACCGGGCTGCAGGTCCTTGGCTTCAGCAGCGGGAACAATGCTGACGACCTCGCGGCCGACCACTTTGCCTCCCTGCACGAATTCAACCCAGCGTTCCATCGTGATGCCGGCCACGACCGGTGTGGCGTCCTGCGCGGTCAACCGTACCTGGTAGGTGCCGGCCTTGAGCGGCTTGCCGTCGGCCATCACGGCGCGGGGCACCCTCACTGATCCGAGCGACGTTTCACCAGCGGGCGCCTGGCCCTGCATGGCGGTTTGAGCGGACACGACGCCCGCCGTCAACACGGCCGCAAGCATAGCGACAAGAATTCTGACCTTCATTCGTAATCCTCCAGCGGCGACCCGGTGGATCGCCTTCCGGTCATTATTATGCCAGAACAATGCCAGAGGTTCGCCTGGGCATCAGGTAGGGCCGGCAGCATGGAATGGAAGTAATCAGCCTAAAGGCGGACTCTACGTATCATTTTTTGGTAATGACGACCGACCCGCTGTGGCTGCGGACCGACAGAATGGCGCTGGCGTCGCCGTAGGACCCACGAATGGCCCGGTCTCGGCCGCTGCCGCGGCGGCGGTCTTCGCGGCCCATCGTCCGTAGTGTCACCGGCACCTCAGCGCGCACGCTGCCGCTGAAGGTGTCGGCATCCAGCTCGAAGCCGGCGCCGCCCGAGATGACGATGCGGACATTGCCGGAGTGCGAGATGAACTCGTAGCGGCCGGCCTTGACGAGCGGCGCATCGAAATCGATATTGCCAGACACCGACTTGGCCTCGACCCGCTCCACCTGCGTGCCCGACAGTTTGACGTCGCCACTGACCGACGAGGCTTCGAGCGCGCGCACCTTCAAGCCAGACGCGATGACCGAGCCGCTGACCGTGCTCAGCACCAGCGTGGCGGGGCCGCCAATGTCGCGGGCAATCACGTCGCCCGACACGGTCCTGGCCATCGACAAGTTCGGTGTCGAGTCAACGCTCACGTCGCCGCTCACGGTCTCGGCGCGCACTTCACCGCGAACACCCGATACCAGCACGTTGCCCGAAATGGACTTCACCGCCACCGTGACGCCGACCGGCACGGCAATCACGTAATCAACCCGGGCCGAGATGCCGCGCTCGCCGTACGAACCGCGCCGAGGGTAGACGGTGCGGACTTCCACGCGGCCGTTGAGGTTGACCATCTCCACCCGCACGGCATTCAGCAGTTGCTTGGCCTGATCGGCGCTGCGGTGCCGTACGCGCTTGGTGGCTTCAATGCGAATTTCGTTGCCCGCGCCACCGGTGACGCGGACGTCGCCGGCGATGCCGGTGAGGTCGAGCGCGCCATCGGCGCCCACCTTAAACGTTTGCAGGACGTGGTCGGTCGTTTCGGGACCCTGGCGCGAATCCTGGTAGCGCTC
This sequence comes from Acidobacteriota bacterium, assembly GCA_031364805.1. Classification (GTDB taxonomy): domain Bacteria; phylum Acidobacteriota; class Vicinamibacteria; order Vicinamibacterales; family UBA2999; genus 12-FULL-67-14b. The sequence continues at coordinate 76,745 of JANLWW010000157.1, read as the reverse complement.
AAACCACCCGCTGCGGGGGCCGTCCTCAGGGACGATGCCGCGCAACGTGACGGCGGCGCTGGCCGGCGCCGTGCCCGCGAGCAGAGTGAGGGCAACGACAAAGGGCGTGAAAACTCGGTTCGGCATGATTGGCTACTGCGACAGGGTCTGGAACTTTCGCCCTGCCTCGGCTGGATTGCCCTGGCGCATTTCGTTGATCAATTCGACGGTCTGTTGGAGCAGCGCCACCTTGGTGCGCAGGGCGGCGAACAGCCCGTCCTGCGCGTTGGTGCTGGCCGGCTGTGACTTGAGCGCGGCGCGACTCTCGCTGATCGCCGTGTCAATCACCGATAAGTTTTTCTGGAGCACGGAGGCCACCTGCGGATCGAGCTCGCCGGTGTCCTGGTTGGCGATGGTCTGGAGGTCGTCGATCGCCTTCTGATAGTGCTTTTCGGCGGCTTCGAATTCCGCCGCCACCGATTCGATGCTGATTTCGGCTTCGCCGGCGTCAGTCGCGGCGTCAGCTTCGAGGTTCGGCTCGCGCGACATCAACGGCCAGAGACCGATGACGGTGGCCAGCACCAAGGCGGCTGCGGCGCCCAGCCATACCGGCCAGTTGCCACCTTCGCCAAGACTACGGCGGCCAAGGGCCGGTAGCGCGAGGCGCCGGCCCCTGGGCGCCGGTTCTGCCGCGACCGCGGCCTGCAGACGCGTCCACGCCTCGGGCGCCGGTTGGTGTCGGTCCAGCATGAACGCCGATGCGCGAATCGTGCGCAGGTCGGTCACGAGCGCACTGCAGTGATCGCACACCTCGAGATGCCGCTCGACATCCCGCGCCTCGGCAGGTGCGAGACGCCCGTCGAGGTAGTCGACGAGGGCTTCATTGAGGCTGTTACACGTCATCTCGAACTTTCAAAGTTTCCACTGCAACTACCAACCATCGACTCTTCAACTGCCAGCTTTCTTCCCCAGCCCGTGCGCCAGGTATCCTCTGATCCGCATTCTCGCCTTGTGCACCTGCGACTTCGAGGTGCCTTCCGACACCCCGAGTATCGTCCCGACTTCCTGATGGCCAAATCCTTCCACATCATGCAGCAGGAAGGCGGTCCGGCAGGCCGGCGGCAGGGCCGCAATCGCCCGCTCGAGGTCGATGCGACTCACCGCACTCAGCGCCGGTACGGGCGACGCGACGGGGGTGGCCTCCGGTTCGTCCAGAGAATCGGTTTGCTGGCCCATGCGCGTCTGCCGGTTGCGCAGCACATCCAGGCAGTGGTTCATGGCCAGCCGGTAAAGCCACGTACCAAGCGAGGACTCCCCCCGAAAGCTTGCCATCTTGCGATATGCCAGCAGGAAAATGTCCTGCAGCAGATCATCGGCCTCACCCTTGGTGCCGGTCATGCGGCTCGCCAGATTGTAGAGTCGGGTGGCGTGTTGCCGGTACAGGTCCTCGAACGCCGACCCGTCCCCGTCCCGAATGCGCTCGACCAGGTCGAGATCGGCGCTTTTCACGTCACTTGAAGGGTTAGACGGGGGCATGACAACTGGGGTTGATGGGGGCCGGTACCAAATTGCCAGACGTGCCAAGGTACCAAGCGGCCACGCCCACACAGACGTGTTACGAGCGGTAATGGTTCGGAACTATCTGCCGATCCAGCGGATACGGGCGAATCCTACCACCCGTCCCGGGCTGACGGTCAGGCCCTCCGCCGATAGCAGGGACCGTTTGAGGGACAAGCTGGAATAGCCGCCAAGCCGGCCGCCGGCAGCGACGACGCGATGGTAGGGCAGGCCTGGGCGATCGGCGGTGCGCATGATGTTGCCGACGGCGCGGGCGGCGCGCGGCTTGCCCGCCAGGCGGGCGACATCGCCGTAGGTCGTCACGCGCCCAGGCGGAATGCGCGACACGATGGTCAGCACCTTCCGCTCGAAGGCGGTCACCGCCCTACCGTGATGCGCGCCCGGAAGCTGGTCCCTCCAAGGTCCTTCTCGTTGAAGGCTGCCGAGACGCCGCCGCTGCCAATCGCGTCCGGCACGGTCGTCCATGCGACCTCCCCCGCCACGCCCAGCCAGCGGGTGACCTTGTATTCAGTGCCGCCACGCAAGTGATATCCGCCGAAACGCTCGTCAAGGTCTTCGCCGGCTCCAGCAAACGAGGAGGTCTCTTTATACCCGAACGAAGTGTAGCCGCCGGCCGCATAGGGAATCAGCTTCGGCAAACGACGAAAGCGGAACTTCCAACCAGCGCTGAACTCCAGGGGAACGATGGTGACGTCGAGTGGAATGCCCAGAGGAAAGGTTGCCTGCTCGAGGACGAGCACGCGCTCTCCAGACTTCGCGAAGTGCCAGCCGCCGACATCGACGAACAGGCCTCGCAACGGCAAGCTCACGGTCACGCCGCCGCCAACAATCGGGCCCGAGCTGGTGCCGAGAATGGCGTCGAAGCTGTCGCTGGCGGCGAAGGTGAATCGGCCGACCATTGCGTAGCCGCCGATCTGGATGCTGCGCGAGTTGGTCGAAGGCCGCCGCGTGGTCCGAGTCTGCGCTTCGGCCGTCGCGGCGACGCAGCTCGTGGCTAGCATCGCAAGAACAATCAGGTGGAATTGGCGAATCATCACGGGAAGCTCCTAGCGCGCGAGGCCGAGGCCGCGCAGCGTGGCGCGTGGGTTGATGAGGCCGAATCCATAAAGGTCGTCGCGGCCTGCGGCGCCCTTGTCGGTGGCGAACTGTTTCATGGCGGCTTCGACCGCCGCGGGGCTGGTGACGCCCTGCTGCATCAACAGCGCGGCAAATCCCGCCACGTGCGGCGTCGCCATCGAAGTGCCCTGGAAGTAGTAGTACGAAAACGAGTCGGCGCGCGGCGGGCCGTACTGCGCGACCGAGCGTTCGTAGGTCTCGAGCAGGTCCAGGTCGAGCGTCTGCTGCAGGATGCCCGCGCTCGTTCCGCCGGCGCGCTGGTCGCCGCCGGGGGCCGACAGTTCGACGAACGAACCGGAGGTCGAATAATAGGCGGCGTCAAGGGTGCGGCCGACCGCGCCCACGGCCACCATGCCGTTAATGTCGGGCGCCGGCTGCGCCAGGCGGTTCGCCTGGTTGCCGCTGTTGCGGGTGTTGCCGGACGCCACCGCGATGAACACGCCGCGGCCCACCGCGTAGCGAATGGCATCTGTCACCACCGGTGCGGGTCCGCCCTCAGACCGGCCGATGCTGAGATTGATCACCTTGGCGCCGTTGTCAGCCGCATAGCGAATTCCGCGCGCGACGACATCGTCCGTGCCCTCGTTCGGGCTCGAGAAAATCTCGTCCCAGACCGCCTGGATGATCTTTACCGGCATGATGCGGACGTTGTACGCCATGCCGGCGACGCCGACGCCGTTGTTGGTGAGCTGGCCGACGGTGCCGGTCACGTGCGTGCCGTGGCCGTCGAGGTCGACCGGCGAATCGTCATTCCAGATGAAGTCGCGCGGCGCCACGAACCGCGTTGAACCGCTCGTGCCAAGTTCAGGTGCAGCCGCGAACGGGACGTCGACGATCCCCAGGGCGGGATAGAGCGGTCCGTTCTGGGTCATGCGAAACGGAAAGCGCGAGTTGTAGCGGAACGTGCCAGAGCGGAACGCCACGCCGCTGTCGAGCACGGCGACGATGATGTCGGAGGTGGCGCCCGGCTGGATGTCCCACGCGCGCTCCATGTCGATGGCGGGGAAGTTCCACTGGTTCGTGTAGAGCGGATCGTTGGGCCGGCTCATCGCGTAGTTGAGGTAGCGGGGTTGCGCGTACTCGACGTCGGGCCGTTCGCGCAGGGCGGCGACGGCCGCTTCGGGATCGGCGGTGTCTGGAATATCGATGATGTCGAAGTTGGCCGACCCGGAGCGGTCGACCGTGTCGCCCGCGACCTGCCGGGCCGCGGCCGTAATCGCGCCAGCGGTCGCGCCGTCCCTGAACTTGACGATCAGCGAGCCGCGCAGGTACGGCAGGCCATCATCGACGGCTTCCGCTCGCGGGCGATCGGCATCAGCCTGATGGCGTGCGGCGCGGGGCGGCTCCTGATCGCGCAAGCCGCGGTCGATCGGCGGCAGCGAGGCCTCCTGCACCATCAGCCTCGATGCGGCGGGCGCCTGCGGCTCCTGCCCGGCGCCGACCCCGGTCGCCAGTCCCGCCGCCACGACGAGTGCCAGGCCTGCGGCACGCACCGACCGCCACTTTCGTTCCGGAACAGTCATACCGTCATGTTAGTCCGAGTGGGCGCGCTTGGCGCGAAGGGCTCGCGCTGCGCCGCTCGTGGGACTCCGCGCGACGCGCCTTCGTGGGGTCACCGGAGCGAGCGCTGCGGGCGGCCCCCACAAGCTGCGAAGCGGCGAGCCACAGGAGGCGCGAGAGCGCCGACCAGACGGTGGACGTCCAGCGCTACAAGTAACTGAGCGGATCGATCCCATACTCCGCGGGATCGAGCGGCGAAGTGATGCTCTTCGGGCCGGCGCCGTCGGCGGGCATTTCCCAGAGATTGACGTCGAACGGAACCTCCAGCCGATCGCGAGTCGCGGTCTGGATCACGCGCACGCGCGGCTTGTGGGGATCTGCAGCGTGGGCCGCGAGCACCACGGCGAGCGCGCCAGAATCGAGGCGTACCAGGTTGCCGGGCGGGTAGATGCCGAGCAGCTGCGTGAAGCGCCGCACCAGGTGCTGGTCGAATTGCTGGCCGTCGCTGCGCTTCATCACTTCGAGGATGCGGTCCGACGGAAACGCCTGCTGATATGCACGCTGAGAGCGCATGGCATCGTAGACGTCGGCGATGCTGCAGAGCATGGTGCCCAGGTTCAAGCCGGCGCGCGACACACCGAATGGGTAACCGGTACCATCCAGGCGCAGGTGGTGCTCGAAGGCAATCACCGGCGCAATGGCCGGCATCTCCTGCGTGCGGCGGAGAATTTCCGCGCCGTCCACCACGTGCATGCGCATGATGGCGAACTCGGCGTGGGTGAGCTTGTCGGGTTTATTCAGAATCTCGGTCGGCGTGCGCACCTTGCCAATGTCGTGCATCAGCGCCCCCAGGCCCAGCTCGCGCAGCGTCGATCCATCCATGCCGAGCGCGCGTGCCTGCGACATGGTGAGAATAGACACGTTCACCATGTGCGTGAAGGTGTAGTTGTCGTAGTTCTTGAGCGCGGTCAGCGCGATGAGCGCGGTGCGATTGGCCGACACCGCCTGTGCCAGCGAGTCGACCAACGCGCGCGCCGCTCGTGGGTCTGGGGTCCCTTCGGTCTTGGCCATTTCCCAGACCGAAGCGGCGACATTCGAGGCATCGGCATACAGCCGCCGAATCGTCGCCACGTCGGCCGCTGACTTCTCGACCTTCTTCTCAGCCTGGATGCGGCCGACCCGAATGTGTGGCAGGTCGCCCAGCACACTGAGCGGGTCGCTTGGCTCCACCCCCGGGCCGGCCTGGTCGGGGCGCCGTTCAGGATGCGCAATCGTCATCGCCAGCGTCGCCAGTTCTTCAGGGGTGACGCCGCGGTCAAAGACGATGCGCTCGATGCCAAGCGACTTCAGCCGGCGGATCATCTCGCTCATCGACTCGGCCGCGCGCGGCAGCGGCATGTCGCCGACGATCACCTCCTGGCCGAGGATGCCGATGGCAATCGACGGTTGATCGGTCAGCATCTGCGTGATCGACTCGTTCAGGCCGTCGAGGGCTCGTTGCACCAGCGGATGCGACGGTGCGTAAAGCTGCGCGCCGCGCAACGCTGCGCCGAGACGCCGCATGAATTCGTCGGCCATGCGCAGCCGGGTGACGGGATCCATTACTGGGCCGCCTTCCTGAGTGTGGGCCGCGTTGGCGCCGGTTCGGCCAGGGCAGCCTTGGCGGCGCGCTTGACGCCGCCAGTCCCGCCTGCAGCCGCTTCGCTCAATACCCGCTCGGCGCTCGGCAGGCTGATGGCGCGCAACGCGCGCGCCGCGGCCGTGCGAATGCGAGCCGTGCGGCCCGGCGCGTACCACTCGCCGCGCTGCAGGATGTCCTTCAACGTCGCGACCGATCGCTCGTCGTTGGCGACCCGCCCCAGCGATTCGATCGACGAGAGGTAGTCGGCTTCGAGCGCGCCCGAATAACCCGTGTGGCTGAGCAGGTGCACAAACAGCGGCGCGGCGCGCTCATCACGCAGCGACCCCAGCACCTGCAGAATCGCCTCGCGCGTGTGTGGCTTGCCGTTCTTGAGGGCTTGCTCGAGCGCCTCGTAGGCCTCGTTCGTGCCGATCTGCACGATCGCGCGCAGCGCCTCCCTTTGCACCTGCGGATCGCGATCGTCCAGTAGTCCGCGCAAGTCGGGGAGCGCCGCTTCGCCGCCGAGCGCGCGGAGCAAGTCGACGGCGGCCCGGCGAACGGCCGGATTGGGCGAGGTGCGTAGTTCATCGGCGTACTGCCGCGCGGCGGTGCCGAAGCCAATCAGGATGTCGCGGAGCCGGCGCACCGTGCGCACGTTGTCTTCAGCGGCGAGGGCATCGGCCAGCGGCTCAACGAGCGAGGGCCCGATGGTGCGGCAAATCTGCGCGGCGAGTCCGGCCTCACCGTCGGTCGCCTGACGCAGGAACAGGGCGAGGTGGCGTACCAGCGAGCCATCGACCATTCGCGCCACGCCGGCGGCGGCGTAAGCACCGTTCACCGAGTCGGTCTTCTGTGAAGCGCCGACCACCGCGTCAACCAGTTGGGCCGCCAGTGCCAGGTCGCCGACCAGCAGCAGTTGGTCAATGCTACCCACGGCCAAGTCCAGCACGCCGGCCCAGGCGTCGGTCCGCGCCTCGATATTGAGCAGGTCCAGCAGCAGCCGTTGATCGAGCGCCCGCACTTCTTCGTCGCTGACCGTCGAGACCCAGGCGCGGATGCGCACCGGCGGATCGTCGCCGATCTTCTCGACGTCCATTGCCAGCGTTCGCGCGGATGTCAATTCGCTCGCGTAATCGTCCGACACGAACTGCGAGTCGGAATAGGTTGTCAGCATTTGCGTGGAGCTGGTCCAGACGCTTTCAAATTGCGGGTCCTGGCCGAACATGGCCTCGGCCTGTTCGCTGGCAGCCGCGAGAATGCTCTGTTGACGCTCCGGGTCGGGCACCAGGGTCTGGAACGCCGCGGCAAGACGATTGCTCGCGCCGCGATCCTTGACGACGTTTTCGACCAGGAACGTCGTGAGCATTTCGTCGGTGAGGCGGGCCTGCAGTTCGCCGCCCAGGTCCATCCGTGGCGCGCTGGTCCCGAGGGGCTGCAGCGGCGGCGGATCGGTGATCAGCGTCAGCAGCATGTCCGGTGACATCTGCGCCGCCGCTCCGGCCATCCGGTTCAGGACGGCATCGAGCTCTTCGGGCTGGCGCTCGGCGGCGTAGTTTGCCAGGCCGTGCATCAGTTCGAGCAGAGACTTGCGCTGCTGGATGGAATCATCGCCGCTGGCGCGGCCGTGCGCCTGCAAGCGCTCGGCGAACTGGGCGAGACGTTCCGAATCCTGGGCCATCTCCAGCATGCCGGCCATGCCAGGTTCAAGGCCGCCCGCATCCTCCTGCTCTTCGCTGAGCGTCGCCAGGATGCGGTCCCACGACGCCGACTCGCCGCTGCCGGCGCGCTCGCGCAGCACTTCGGAATAGTCAATTTCCTTCAGCGAGATCGACTTGTTGCCCGAGGTGGTCCATGCGTGTGCGACGCCGCCCATGGCGCGCGCGTCTTCGGGCGACTTGGCCAGCAGCATCAGGAAGCCATGCCATTCGTCGGGTCCGAGCGTGCTGAGCAGCGTGATTTCGCCAATCAACTGCTGATGGAGAAGCGAGGCCAATTCGGCCGCGGCCGGATCCGGCTTCGCGAACCCGCGCCCGCCGACCAGCAGCGCATCAGGCAGCACGGTGATTGGCAACGGTCCGTTGTAGACGGCCTGCTTGCCGGCCTCGGTAATGCGCGAGAGCGCCGCCTGGATGGTCGGATGGCTCGGCGGGTACATCGACACCACCCGCGTCGCGGCCTTGCAGGCCTTGGCAAACTCCGACAGCCGTCCGGCCGTATCGGGGGACAGCGGAGCGGGTTGGGGAGTGGGGGGCGGGGTCATGGAAGAGGTAACCCGGAATTATAGTAAGCCAGGGGGGCGATGCCTACCGGTGACTCATCCACGGCTGCGACCGCTGTGCGCGGGAAGTTCACGGTCAGGTCTTCCTCGCCCCACGATGACGTGCGGGCCGCCACCCGTGCGCCGGGTCTCGCGATCGGTCGCTGCGGCAGCGAGCGCATCACCGGGTGGGTGAGCGCGCGCGCCAGGGTGACGGCGGTTCGGGTGACGGCGGTTCGGGTGAAGGCGGCAGGCGAGGCCGCTCGCTGGGCCATGCGATCACCTACGATATACTGCCGACCGTCCATGCGAGCCGTTGACATTATTCGCGCTAAGCGCGACGGCGACGCACTGTCGCGCGAGGCGATCGAGGCCTTCGTCCTGGGCGTGACCGACGGGTCGTGGCCCGACTACCAAACCTCGGCGCTACTCATGGCCATCGTCCTCAAGGGCATGAATGCCGTCGAAACGGCGTGGCTGACCGACGCCATGGCCCGGTCGGGTGACCGCGTCGATCTCAGTCACATTCCGGGCATCAAGGTCGGCAAGCATAGTACCGGCGGTGTTGGCGATAAGGTCTCGATCGTCCTGGCGCCGCTGGCGGCGGCGTGCGGCGTGACCGTGCCGAAGATGTCCGGTCGCGGGCTCGGACACACCGGCGGCACCCTCGACAAGCTGGAAAGCATACCGGGTTTTCGCGTCGCGCTGTCGCTGGAAGAGTACCAGACGATGCTCGCCAGGGTCGGCTGCTGCCTGATCAGCCAGACCGCCAGCATTGCGCCGGCCGACAAGACCCTCTACGCGTTGCGCGACGTCACGGGCACCATCGAAAGCCTGCCACTGATTGCCTCGTCGGTCATGAGCAAGAAGCTGGCGGAAGGCAGCAACGCCCTGGTCCTGGACGTCAAGTGCGGGCGCGGCGCGTTCATGCAGCGCCCGGCTGAGGCGCGGGCGCTGGCCCGGTCGCTCGTCTCGATTGGCACCGCCGCCGGCGTGCGCACCGAGGCGTTTATTACGCGAATGGATGTGCCGCTTGGCCGCGCGGTGGGCAACGCGCTGGAGATCGCGGAGTGCATCGAGTTGCTCAAGGGAAAGGGCCCCACCGACCTGGCCGAGGTAATTGTCAGACTGGGAACCAGAATGGTTCGCCTGGCCGAGCAGGCTGCCACCGATGAAGAAGCGGAAGCCAAAGTCCGGCAGGCTCTCTCGTCGGGCACCGGCCTGGCAAAACTGCGCGACATGATCGCAGGGCAAGGCGGCGATGCGTCGGTCGTCGATGACGTCAGCCGCCTGCCGTCGGCAGCGCTCAACCGGATGATCCCAGCGCCGCGCGCCGGGTTTGTCACGTCCCTCGATGCCCTGTTGGTGGGCCGCGCCGCGCTCGCCCTGGGCGCCGGGCGCGATAAGAAGGGCGATGCGGTCGATCTGTCGGCTGGCCTTCTGCTGCACAAGAAACCGGGCGAGGCGGTGAAGTCGGGCGAGCCCGTACTCGAACTCCGCTACAACGATCCGGCCCGGCTCGCTTCCGCCACGGCGCTCGCGACGCAGGCGATAGTCGTGGGCGACCTGGCGCCGGCCCCACAGCCGCTGGTGCTGGGCTGGGTGCACCAGAACGGCGAGACGATGTTCGTGGCGGGAATGTAGCGAGCCTGCATGCCTCCGCAGGCGTCGAATAGCGAATAGCGAACAGCGAATTGCGAACAGCGAGGGTATTTACGAGTGTTGAGCACACTGCAACCACTGGTCGGACTCGTCGGCATTCTGGCGCTGGCCTACGCACTGTCGACCAATCGCCGAGCCATCAGCCCGCGAGTGGTGGGTTGGGGGCTCGGCCTCCAAGTCTTGTTCGCCCTCATCGTCCTCAAGACCAGCGTCGGCCAGCAGGTGTTCACGGTGCTCGGCGACAAGATGCGCCAACTGCTCGAGTTCTCGGTGGTGGGTTCGGGTTTTGTGTTTGGTGCGCTCGGCGACAGCTCGGTGTGGAGCCGCGTCATGACCGGTGCGCTCGGTGAAGAGGGCGCGCGCTACGGCGTCGTCTTTGCCTTTCAGATCCTCCCGACCATCATCTTCATCGCCGCGCTGTTCGCGATTCTCTATTTCGTCGGCGTGATGCAGTTCATCGTGCGGCTGTTTGCGGTGGTCATGAACAAGGTGATGGGTGCGAGCGGTGCGGAATCGCTGAATGTCGCCGCCAGCATCTTCATGGGCCAGACCGAAGCGCCGCTGACCATTCGTCCGTTCCTGGCCCGCATGACGCAGTCGGAGCTGATGACCGTGATGACCTCAGGCATGGCCCACATCTCGGGCGGAATCATGGCGGCCTACATCGCGTTCGGGATCGACGCCAAACACCTGCTGACGGCGGTGATCATGACTGCGCCGGGCACGCTGATGATGGCGAAGATGTTCGTGCCGGAAACCGAGACGCCCGAGACGCGTGGCACCGTGAAGCTCGAAGTGGTGAACGAAGACGTCAACCTCATCGACGCCGCGGGCCGCGGCACGGCCGAGGGGCTGCATCTGGCCTTGAACGTGGGTGCGATGCTGATCTCGTTTGTCGCGTTGATCGCGCTGGTGAACGCCGTCCTCGGCGCGGCCGGCGGCTGGGTTGGCCTTGAGGGCTTCTCGCTGCAGACCATCTTCGGCTGGGTGTTCGCGCCGGTGGCGTGGAGCCTGGGCGTGCCGTGGAAAGATGCCGCAACGATCGGCAACCTGCTCGGGACGCGCATGGTGCTCAACGAGTTCATCGCGTTCGCGCAGCTGGGTGGCATGAAGGATGCGCTCGACCCGCGTTCGTTCACCATCGCCACCTTCGCTCTCTGCGGTTTCGCCAACTTCGCCTCCATCGGCATGCAGATCGGCGGCATCGGCGCGCTGGCGCCGACCCGGCGCGGCGACCTGGCGCGCCTTGGCCTGCGCGCCATGCTGGCCGGCACACTTGCCAACTTCCTGACGGCTATCATTGTGGGTTTCTTGCTGTGAATTTTGATCAGGTGACAGCAGCGGCCGAATGGCTGCGAGGCCACGGCTGCGGCGGCGCCGACGTGGCGGTGGTGCTCGGTTCCGGGCTTGGCGACTTCGCGGATCACCTCGCCGATGCTGTTACGATCGCCTACACCGACATTCCGCATTGGCCGGCCTCGCGCGTGATCGGCCACGCCGGCAAGCTGGTCGGCGGCACCTTGCGCGGCAAGCACGTGCTGGCGCTGTCGGGCCGCGTGCATGCGTACGAAGGCCACGACATGAACACCGTCACCTTCGCCATGCGTGCGATGGGACGGCTCGGTGTGCCGCGCGTGATTCTCACCAACGCAGCGGGCGGCATCTCGCCCCACTGCTCGCGCGGTGTCTTGATGGTGATCGACGATCACATCAACCTGATGGGCGCCAATCCGCTGGTCGGGCCGAACGACGAGCGCTTCGGGCTGCGTTTTCCCGACATGACCCACGTCTATTCACCGCGCTTGCGGGCGATTGCTGACGAGGCGGCCAGGGAACAGGGCGCCCCTGTGCAACACGGCGTCTATGTCGCCGTGCTGGGACCGAGTTACGAGACACCCGCGGAGATTCGCGCGTTCCGTGCCCTCGGCGCCGACGCGGTGGGCATGTCCACCGCTCCGGAGGCCATTGTCGCGCGTCACATGGGCATGGAAGTGCTTGGCATCTCCTGCATCACCAACCCCGCTGCCGGCGTGTTCCCCGAGCCCCTGCTTCACGAAGAAGTGATGGCAACCGCGCGGCAGGTGAAAGGGCAGTTTATCGGGCTGCTGGAGGGGATCATTGCACGCCTCTGACGCCCTGGTCGCCGCCGCGCGCGCCGCGCGCGAGCGGGCCGTGGCCGATTTTTCTGGATTCAAGGTGGGGGCGGCGCTCGAGACCGCAGACGGCCAGATCGTGACCGGCTGCAATATCGAGAACGCGAGTTACGGCCTCACGGTGTGCGCCGAGCGCGTCGCCATTTTCAAGGCGATCTCCGAAGGCCACCGCGCCTTCACGCGCATGGTGGTGGTCGCCGACACCGAATCACCGACGCCCCCGTGCGGGGCCTGCCGGCAAATCATGTGGGAGTTCTGCGGTGCGATCGAAGTGACGCTCGCCAATCTGACGGCGGTCACCGCAACGCTGAACATGAAGGACTTGCTGCCGTTGCCATTTGACAAGCGCCTGCTGTAGTCATCCTGCGACCTGCGGCCAGGCTTCCTGTCGCAAGCCGCAAGCCGCAAGCCTGTACAATATTCCCAATGCTCCCAACTATTGCCTGGCACGATGCCGACATCGTGATGATCGATCAGCGCAAGCTGCCGGCGACGGAGGTCTACGTGACCTGCCGCAGCGTGAACGACGTGGCCAAGGCCATCAAGACCATGATCATCCGAGGGGCGCCCGCGATTGGCGTGTGTGCGGCCATGGGACTGGCGCTCGGCGGGGCCCGCAGCAAGGCCACCGGCACCAAGCAGTTCACCACTGAGTTTCAACGCCACTGCGATCTGCTCGCCGCGACGCGGCCAACCGCGGTCAACCTGTTCTGGGCGATCGAGCGGATGAAGCGGTCGTTCTCCGAAGGGGCGCTTGCGGGCGAATCGGTTGACCAATTGAGGGCGCGGCTGCGCACCGAGGCCGATTGCATTCACGATGACGACGTGGCGAGCTGCCGGGCGATTGGCGCCCATGGCGCCACGCTGGTGCCAGACGAGGCGCGCATTCTGACGCACTGCAACGCCGGCGCGCTGGCGACCGCTGGCTACGGCACGGCCCTCGGGGTCGTCCGCGCAGCGATCGAAGCCGGCCGCAAGGTGCGGGTGCTGGCCGACGAGACCCGGCCCTTTCTGCAGGGCGCGCGGCTGACGGCGTGGGAGCTGGTCAGGGACGGCATCGAGACCACGGTGATCACCGACAACATGGCCGGCGCGATCATGCGTGCCGGCGGCATTGACCTGGTGGTGGTAGGTGCGGACCGGATCGCCGCCAACGGCGATACCGCGAATAAGATTGGCACCTACACCGTCGCGGTACTTGCGAAGGAGCACGGCATTCCGTTCTATGTCGCCGCGCCGTGGTCGACGATCGATCTCGCGACGCCTGATGGTGAGGCGATTCCGATTGAAGAGCGTGACGCGCGCGAAGTGACGCACGTCGGCGCTACTCGGGTGGCCCCCGAAGGGGCGCAGATCCGCAATCCCTCGTTCGACGTCACCCCACACAAGTTCATCACGGCGATCATCACCGAGCGCGGAATCGTGACCCCCCCGTATCTCGATAACCTGCGTGCCTGAGCCGTGCTCGTCCTAGGCATTGAAACGTCCTGCGACGAGACCGCGGCGGCGCTGGTCGAAGAGACCGCTGCCGCGGCCAGGCCATGGACGCTGCGCTCGAACGTCGTGGCCTCGCAGGTGGAGATTCATCGCGAGTGGGGCGGTGTCGTACCGGAGCTGGCTTCGCGCCAGCACGTGCGGGATATTTGCGGGGTGGTTGAGCGCGCGTTGTCTGACGGCCAGGCCGGCTGGCAGGATATCGACGCCCTCGCGGTGACCCAGGGACCCGGACTGGTGGGGTCGCTCCTGGTGGGTGTCTCGTTCGCCAAGTCTGCGGCCTGGGCGCTGCAGAAGCCATTGGTGGCCGTGCATCACCTGGCCGGCCACATCGAGTCGATCTGGCTCGAACACGGCCCCATCCCACTTCCCGCCATCATTCTCGTCGTGTCGGGTGGCCACACCAGCCTCTACCTGGTGAAGCAAGCGGGACACTACGAACTGCTGGGCCGCACGCGAGATGATGCGGCGGGCGAGGCCTACGACAAGGTGGCGAAGCTGATTGGGCTGGGCTACCCGGGCGGGCCAATCATCGACCGCCTGGCCAGGGACGGCAACGACACCGCGATTAATTTTCCCGGCACCCGATTGACCAGTCCGGACCGCAATGCCCCTGAGCGGGACGGCCGGTTTGATTTTAGTTTCAGCGGACTCAAGACCTCGGTGCTGAGGCACGTACGGCAGCGGCAGGCGGTGCTGAACAGCGAGCAACTACCGGCCAGCGAGATGGCCGACCTGGCGGCCAGCTTCCAGCGACGGGTGGTCGAGACCTTGATCGAGCGGGCGTTTGCCGCCGCGCAGTGGCACGGCGCCAGGGCGATTGGTATTGCCGGCGGGGTGTCCGCGAATTCACGCTTGAGGCACGATGCGCTCGCGAGGGCCGAGCGCAGCAACATCCCGGTCTACATTCCCAGCCTCGCGCTCTCAACCGACAACGCCGCGATGATCGCGGCGGCCGGCATCCGCCTGCTCAACACCGGCCGCCTGGCGGCGGCAGACTTGAACGCCTCCGCCAGTCTGACCCTGTGATGTCATTGTCAGTCGCCGATCACTTTGATTAGGACTCGTTTCGCTCTCTTGCCATCGAACTCGCCGTAGAAAATCTGCTCCCACGGCCCGAAGTCGAGCGCTCCGCTGGTGATGGCGACCACCACTTCCCGGCCCATGACCTGCCGCTTCATGTGCGCGTCGGCGTTGTCTTCGCCGGTCCGGTTGTGGGCGTAACGGGCCGGCGAGGCATCAAACGGCGCCAGCGCCTCGAGCCACTTCGCGTAGTCCTGGTGCAACCCGCGCTCATCGTCATTGATGAACACCGACGCGGTGATGTGCATGGCGTTGACCAGCACCAGTCCCTCGCGCACGCCGCTCTTGCCGACCGCGGCCTCGACCGCGGACGTAATGTTCTCGAACCCGACGCGCGCGGGAATGGTGAACGTCAGGTACTCTGTATGCGACTTCATGTCTAGAGAATACCCTTCACACCCGGTGGTCGGCGTCGGCGCAGTCGTCGTGCGCGGCGGTCGCGCACTGCTCATCCGGCGAGGCCATGAACCGCGCAAGGGAGAGTGGTCGTTGCCGGGCGGCCTGCTCGACCTGGGCGAGTCGTTGGCCGATGCCGTGCGCCGCGAGGTCAAAGAGGAGACCGGGCTTGAGGTGCACCCGGGCCCGATCATCGAGACCTTCGACCGCGTGCACCGCGACCCCGGTGGCCGCATCCGCTATCACTTCGTGATCGTCGACTTTGTCTGCGAGGCGCCGGTCGGCGAGGCTGTGGCGGGTGACGATGCCGAAGCGGTGGCGTGGGTGACCGCGTCAGAGCTTGAGGCGTACGGTGTCAACCCGCATGCGGCGGCGGTGATCCGCAAGGGCTTGGAGTATCCTTTTCCCCCATGACTCTCTCACGTGAAGCGGCCTGGCAGTTGCTGACGGACTGGACCCAGGGCGAAAGCCTGCGGAAGCACGCGCTGGCGGTGGAGGCCGCGGTCCGCGGCTACGCGCGGCAGCAAGGTGCGAACGAAGTGGAGTGGGGCGTGGTTGCGCTGCTGCACGACTTCGATTACGAGAAGTACCCCACCCTGGGCGACCATCCCAACAAGGGCTGCGAGCACTTGCGATCGCTGGGCTACCCGGAATGGGTGATGCGCGCGATCCTGTCGCATGCCTCGGAGATCACCGGCATCGAGCCGGAAACGCCGGTCGAGAAGACATTGGTCGCCTGCGACGAGCTCGCGGGCTTCGTGACGGCCGCCTCGTTGGTGCGGCCTTCAAAGAGCGTGCTCGACCTCGAGGCCGCGTCGGTGATCAAGCGGATGAAAGACAAGGCGTTTGCCCGTCAGGTGCCGCGGGACCACTTGCTGCGCGGCGCCGAGCTGATGGGGCTGCCGCTCGATCAGCACGTCACCAACGTCATCGGTTTCCTGCGCCTCGAGGCCGACGCTTTGGGACTACGGGGAACGCTGTAACCCTGCCGCCCGTATACTCAACGTTAGATGATGATCAACGGCCGACAGGGCCGCAGATGACACAATTACCGCCGCCGGGGGACGCACCGGCCCATCCCCTTGACGCGCCGCGGTTCGCTGGGCCGGTGGTCCAGTGCCAGAACCTCAGCGTTCGCTTCGGCAAGAGCTGGGCGCTCAACGACGTCACCGCCGCGTTCCCCGCCGGCGCCGTCGGCTTGCTTGGCCCCAATGGGGCCGGCAAGAGCACCCTCCTGAAATCGCTGCTCGGCTTCATCGTGCCCGACCAGGGCAGCATGAAGGTGATCGACATGGATGTCGCGACGTCGCCGCTCGAAATTCGCGAGCGGATTGGCTACATGCCGGAAAGCGATTCCCATATTCCTGGCATGAACGCCGTGTCGTTCGTCGCCTACTGCGGCCAGTTGTCAGGCCTGCCCGCCACCGACGCCATGCAGCGGGCCCACGAGGTGCTGTACTACGTCGGACTCGGCGAGGCGCGCTACCGCAACATCGAAACCTATTCGACCGGCATGAAGCAACGCATCAAGCTGGCCCAGGCCATCGTCCATGACCCTGACCTGCTGTTCCTGGACGAGCCGACCAACGGCATGGACCCGAAGGGCCGGGACGAGATGCTCGAGTTGATTCACGACCTGGCTCACCACAAGAACGTCAACTTGATCCTGTCCTCGCATCTGTTGCCCGATGTCGAGTTCACCTGCGACCACGTCGTGGTGATGGACAAGGGTACGGTCGCGACCTACGGCCCGATCAACGCGCTCAAGGGCACCACCGGCCGGGTCTACGAGCTGCGGATCAAGGGCGACGAAACACAGTTCATCAGCGTGCTTCGCAATGAGGGCTTCGACGTCAAGGACTCGGACGAAGATGTGATGCGGGTGTTCGTGCCCGGCGCCAGCGGCGACCACCCGAAAGTGCTGTTCGAGCTCGCCGCCCGCGAGCGCGTGCAGGTGCGCCACGTGCGCCCGAGCGTGCCGACCCTTGAAGACGTGTTCGCGCGCGCGGTCGGGGAGAAGTAGCCGATGCCGATTCATGATCAAGGCTATCGGCGTTACGGCGGCACCCGCGCCGGCATCGGCCGCGCCTGGCAGGTAATGACCCGTGCCGGCGTGATGAGCATTATCGCCAAGCGCCAGTTCCTGGGACTGATGCTGTTTGCCTGGGCCCCGTTTGTCGTCCGCGCCGTGCAGATTTATGTCTCGGCGACCTTTCAGCAGGCCTCGTTCCTGGCCCCCAAGGGCGAGACGTTTCGCGAGTTCCTGGATCAGCAGGGCGCGTTCGTGTTCTTCGTGACCATTTACGTCGGCGCCGGCCTGATCGCCAACGACCGCCGCGCCAACGCCCTGCAACTCTACCTGTCGAAGCCGATGACGAGCGCCGAATACATTGCCGGCAAGCTCGCCATTCTCTTCCTGTTCCTGGTGTCGGTGACGTTCCTGCCGGCCATGATGCTGCTGCTCACGCAGGCAATGTTCGCCGGCAGCCTGACTTTCATCAGCAACAACCTGTATCTGCTGCCGGCCATCACCCTGTTCTCGCTGGCGCAAGTGCTGCTGGCCTCGACCACCATGCTGGCGCTGTCGTCGCTATCGAAGAGCAGCCGGTTTGTCGCCGTGATGTTTGCTGGCGTGTTCTTCTTCACCACGGCGCTGTTCAACGCGCTGCGGGGCATCACCGGCCGCACCAGTTTTGCGTGGCTGTCGCCGACCGCCTCGCTCGAACAGCTTGGTGACGTCATCTTCCGGCTGCCGCCACGCTACCAGTTGTCGCCGAGCCTGGCCGGGCTGACCGTGCTGCTGCTGATCGGCGGCTCACTCTACATCCTGAGCCGCCGCGTGCGCGGTGTCGAGATCGTCACATGATTCCGACCCCGAACACTCTCGTCCAGGCCGACCACGTGTCCAAGTGGTACGGGCAGGTCAGCGGCCTCAACGACGTCACCGTGTCGATTCCGCCCGGCATCACTGGGTTGCTGGGACCGAACGGCGCTGGCAAGTCGACCTTCATGAAGTTGATGACCGGGCAACTCAAGCCAAGCCAGGGCACCATTCGCGTGCTCGGCGAGCCGATTTGGGGCAATCCCGGGGTCTACTCGCGGATTGGCTTCTGCCCGGAGCAAGACTCGTTCTACGACCGCATGACGGGCTTCGAATGGGTGAACGCGCTCGTGCGTCTCAACGGCTACAGCAATGCCGAGGCCGAAGCCGCTACCAACAGCGCGCTCGACAAGGTCGACCTGCTCGACGCGGCAGGGAAGAAGATCGGCGCCTACAGCAAGGGCATGCGCCAGCGCGTCAAGCTCGCCCAGGCGCTCGTCCACGATCCCGAACTGCTGATTCTCGATGAGCCGTTGACCGGCATGGATCCCTTGATGCGGCGCAAGACCATCCGCCTGATCAAGGACTGGGCGCGCGCCGGCAAGCACATCATCGTCTCCAGCCACATCCTGCACGAGATCGAGTCGATGACCTCGAACATCCTCTTGATCAACAACGGCCGCATTCTGGCCGAAGGCAACGTGCACCAGATTCGCGATCTGATCGACACGCACCCCCACACCGTGTTCGTGCGTGGCGCCGATCCTCGCGCGCTGGCGCGCCGCTTCATGGCCGAAGACGACGTGCTCAGCATGAAGTTCGAGCCGGGGGTCGTGATCGTCGAAACCTCGAAGCCCGACAGTTTCTACGCGCGGCTCACCGAATTGGCTGCCTCTGGCGAGGCCGGCCGCATCGACGAAGTGCAGTCGCCCGACGACAACCTGCAGGCGGTCTTCAAGTACCTGGTGAAGCAATGAACGCAGACATGGCAACACCGGGGCCGCCCTTCGACAATGCTCAGGGCAGGCAGATGACGCCGAAGACGCAGACTCAGGGTGCCAGCAACGCGCCGAGGCAGGGTCACATGAGCTTCCTCAGCGCCTCGCGGCGGGTGTTCGACCTGTCGCTGGGCGAAATGTTGTGGTCGCGGCGCACCATTTTCATGGGCCTGGTCGTCGGCGGTCCGGTGCTGCTCGCACTCATCGTCAAGGGCGTCGAGCTGTTCGGCATGTCGGCGCTACGCGTCAACGGCCAGCGCGTCGCCGGCTTCGGCATTTTCGGCGTGATGATCTGGATGCTCTTTCTCCGCTTTATCGTCCCGGTGCTCGGCGTGTTCTACGGCACGGCGTTAATGGCCGACGAAGTGGAAGACAAGACGATTACCTATTTGTTCACGCGCCCGATTCCGCGCGGTGCGGTGCTGGTGGGCAAGTATTTGGCGTATCTGGCCTGCACGCTGCTCGTGGTCCTGCCTTCGGTGATGATTGTCTACTTCCTGCTGGTGCCGTTGTCGGCGCTGCCGTCCACCTTCGGCTCCCTGGTCATCGACATGGCTCTGCTCGGCCTCGGCCTGGCGGTCTACGGGGCGGTCTTCGCCTTTGTCGGGGCCTATTTCAAGAGGCCCCTGGTCATCGGCCTGCTGTTCGCCTTCGGCTGGGAACAGGTCGTCATGGCCCTGCCCGGCTACCTCAAGCAGTTCACCATCGCCTTTTACATGCAGGGGTTGGTTCCCCATGCGATGCCTTCCGATGGGGTGGCGAGCATTCTTCAGGGCATGTTCCGCGAGAACCCGCCCGCGTGGGTCTGCCTGAGCTGGCTTTTCTCGTATCTGGGCGTATTTCTCTATATGGCGACCCGGGTGGTGGAACGCAAGGAATACATTCTCGAGCAGTAAGCCGGCTCGACGGGCGCATTTCGGCCCAGAAATGTCGGGCGGCAGGGAACCTGGCCCCCCGGGGTCCGTATAACAAAGACAGGAGACCCGCATGTCGAACAAAACGCGATACTTCGTGGCCGTTACGGGAGCGATTCTGGTGATTGGCCTGGGAACGGGCATGGTCGCGTCCTACATGGGCGTGTCGGCTTCGGTCTTTACCAGCGCCGCCGGTCCCGAGGAACTCGAGTACGTGCCGGCCGAGGCGGCGGTCGTCGCCTACGCCAACGTGCGGGACGTGATGAACTCCGAGCTTCGCAAGCGGTTCCAGGAGATGGAGCCCACCCAGGAACACAAGAACGAGTTCGAGGAGAAGACCGGCCTCAACTTCGAGCAAGACATCGACACGGTGGTCGCGGCCATGATGCCGAAGACCAACCTCGCCACCAACCCGGAAGGCGCCTTCCTCATCCTGGCGCGTGGCCGCTTCGAGGCTGCCCGCCTCGAAGCGCTGGCCGTCGAACATGGCGCGACGATTGCCGATTACCAGGGCAAGCGCCTCATCACTCATCACGACACTGACTCGAATGACACCTCGCACGAAGACATGGCCGTCGGATTTGTCGAAGCCGACCTTATCGCGTTCGGTAGCGCCACGTCCGTGAAGGCCTCGATCGACGCCCGCCGCGAGAACCGCAACGTGGTCGGCAACATCGAGATGATGCGCCTTGTCAGCGAACTCGACAACGCCAACGCGTGGGCCGTCGGCCGCTTCGACGCGATCGCCAGCCAGACGGGCCTGCCGACCGAAATCGCCTCGCACATTCCGGCCATCTCGTGGTTCTCGGCCGCGGGTCACATCAACGGCGGCGTGAGCGGCGTGCTCAAGGCCGAGACCAAGGACGAAGCGTCGGCGCAGAACCTGCGCGACGTGCTCAAGGGCCTGCTGGCCCTTGCCAAGATGCAGGCCGGCAACCAGCCCGGCATGCAGGCGATGGCCGACTCCCTGATTCTCTCGGGCGACGGCAAGAACGTGGCGCTCTCGTTCACGCTGCCGTCGGAAGTGATCGACGTGCTCGAAGGATTCGCCAAGGGCCGCAAGGGAATGCGCGGCCCGATGTAAGATGCGCGGACGTGCCTGACCACGTCTTCTTCTACGGAACGCTCATGTCGCCGTTCAATCGGCCAGGGCGGCTCCGCATTACTCCCAAACTGCGGTTCATCGGGCGCGGCTCTATCAGAGCCGCGCTCTTTGATTTAGGAATCTACCCGGCCGCAGTGCCCACCGACGACCCTGGTGTCGTCTTGGGCGAGGTCTACGAGACGCAGGACACCACCTCGGTGCTGGCCGCTCTCGACGAAATTGAAGGCTATCGTCCTAACGATCCCGAGCGCAGCCTCTACACGCGCGTGCTTTCCGACGTGACCCTCGACGATGGCCGCGCCGAGAAGGCGTGGGCGTACTTCTACAATGCTCCGCTCGGACGCGCACAGCGCATCGAGTCGGGCGATTATCTTGAACACCTCGGCAGGAGCTGAAAGTTCAACTCCTTAACTGTCAACTTCTATTTGGCTAGTTCGTCAACGAAGAGCGCGATCGCGGCGGCAACCCGATCGGACAATTCGACGAACTCGACGCCGGTGCGGTAGGTGATGATGTCTTGATCGACGTCGCTGATGCGCGAGTGCGCGACGCGGCCCTTGACGACCACCGAGCGATCGCGAAGGGTCAGGCGGAAGTCATGCAGCGAATCGAGCTGCAGAGGGAACGCGGTCTCCACCTGCATGCCGCTGTGGCTCATCTGGCGCACGGCGGTAGGCTGGAAGACCATTACCTCGCCTTGTATCGCCCCCAGGAGTTCGACGCGCTCGGAATCACGCTTGCTGTCCGGGGCCATTGGCTGGAAATTATAGCGTAGGCCTCGCCGTTAACGTAGGTGAGAATGGGCAGCCCGCGCGTGGCCGGATCGAGCTGCAACATCTGCATCACCTGGCACGCTTCGTCGTCATCTGGCGCGAAACACAACACCACGAGGTCGGGGCGCAACAGCCGGACGGCGCTATACGGCGTGTCGTGTTTGTCGAGAAAGTTGACGCGGAAGCGATTGGTCCCGAGCAGCGGCTCGATGCCGATGAGGGCCTCAGGACCTGCGCCAATAATCAGGGCTCGCGGCATTGCGCGGCTCTCAACCTGCGTTTGGACGGGTCTCATAGGCGCCTCCACTCTGGCAGATTGACCTTCAAGAACCGCGCCACACAGATTCGGCGGCTTTCCCACTGCAAAAGGCGGATGTTGCGCTGAAAAAGTGACACAGCTCGTCACTGCGGGCGCCAATTAATGGCAGCAGACGTGTTCGCTGGCCTAATTGCGGATCATCGCGGCGGGTTATTTCTTTTTGTCTTTGATCGCCTGCTCGAGTTGGGGGTTCACCTTGAGTCCGGCTTTCTTGGCGTCGTTCAACGACGCTTCAGCTTCTGCGAAGCGACTGGTCTCGAGATACACGACCGCGAGATTGTTGTGGGCTTCACCGGACTTCCGGTCGGCTTCGAGCGTCGCCTTGTATTCGCGTTCCGCATCCTGCAACTTGCCCGAGCGGAAGTAGGCGCTGCCGAGCGACAACGACACCCACGCCGGGATCGCGGCATCGATCGTGACGTTGTTGCCGCGGGCGATGATGTCTTGCACCTGGCGCTTCTGCTCCTGCAGTTGCCGAAGCTGGTCTTGAGCCTGAATGGTCTGCGGGCCTGATTGCACTTGCCGGATCATCTCGTCGATTTCAGTGATGCGATTGTTGCGGTAGCGCTGCGCTTCTTGCTGGTTCGAGAACTGACGACCCACTTGCGCGCGATACAGGTCCCGGCATCGGGTCAGCGCGGAGATGGCGGAGACGTACTGCTTGAGCGCCATGTGTGCGCGGCCCAATCCGTAGAACGGCATCTCGAATTCGGGGTCGATCGCCACCGCCTCCTGGAAATGCTTCACTGCCTGCTCGTACGACTCGCCGCGCATCTGTTCCCAGCCGAGCCGGTTCTGCGCGCGCGATTTCTCGCGATCCCCAGGCGCCAGGGACTGCGCAGCGGCCAGCGGTGCGACGATCAGACACGCGAGGACGAGGGCAATCAGGCTGCGCATGATGACTCCAAGAGAAAACCCCGCGAGCCTGTCTGGGGCTCGCGGGGCTGACGATAGCTGAATTGTGCCGAGCCCGTCGAGGGCCCGGCGAAGTACGTGTTAGAACAGGAACTTCACGCCAATGCGCGCGGCAAGCGGCGCCTGGAACGCGTTGTCCATCAGGAAGCGCGGATCCTTGACGACGTTCTGGCTCGAGATGAGCGAAGCGAGCGTCTGGCGGCCCGTGTAGAACAACGTTTCGTCAGGGACGACGCCGTTGACCTTCTGGTAGGTCGAGTACTTGCCCACCGCCGTGTCCTGGCTGAACAGGTTCAACACGTTCAGGCTGAGCTGCACGCTGCGCTCACCCGCAACCTTAAACGAGTGCTGCACGTAGATGTCCGTCTGCGAGAACATTGGCGTGCGGCCATCGCTGGCGCGGCCGAGGTACTGGACCGGCAGGTTGCTGGTCGGGTAGATGCCCAGTTCGCGGGTCACCGGCAGGCCGCTGGCCACGTACTGGTTCACGCCCAGGCTGGTGCCAATCGGCAGCTGATAGATGAACTGCGTCTTGAACTGGTGCGGACGATCGGTCGCCAGCAGCCCAAAGGCAGGCTGCCCGCCGTCCTGGAAGCTCATCAGCGGGTAGTCGAACGCACGGCCGACGTTCGGGCTGGTGCGGCCGTTTTCGTCCGACTGCGAGAGACCCGAGTAGTTGCCGTAGAGGCGGCTCCACAGGTAGCTCGCGCGAAGGTACCAACGGTTCGAGAAGCGCTTGTCGAACGCGAACTCGACGCTGTCGTAGTCGCGCACGGCCTTCGGAGCGGCCACGTTTGGGTTGACGTAGGCGAGCGACGTGAGGCCCTCGCCAGGGTTGGCGATTACGTAGATCTCGTTGCCCTGTGCATCGAGTGAACCCGTGTCTTCAACCGCGCGGTCAATCTGCTTGTGCACGTAGCGAAGGCTCAGCGCCATGATGTCGTTCAGCTGGTGGTCGATGCCGACCGTCGCTTCCTGCTGCTTGAAGGGCTTCAGCTCCGGGTCGATGGCGTCAGACCCAAACGAGGGGTGACGGAAGTCGATCGGGCCGCGGATCAGCGTGCCGCTGCAGGCGGGCGGGCACTGCGCGCCGCTCACGAGGGTGCGGTAATCGGCGACGTCGAGCGTGTAGTAGTACTCGAGCCACTTGTCGCCACCGAACGAGCCGCGCGGCAGTTCGGTCTTGAAGATGTCGTAGAAAACGCCCCACGAACCGGCCACCTTCCACTTGCCGTCGCCGACCACGTCGTAGGCAAAGCCCACGCGTGGCGCCAGTTTGTCCTTGAAGCTGAACTCGATGCCGAATTCCGGGATGTCGGGACCCGTCGCGTAGGTCGGCACCTTCTCGCGCTCGGTACGGACACCGGCGTTGATGGTCAGCTTGTTGTTGATCGTCCAGGCGTCCTGGAGGAAGAAGCCGAGGTTGTTGGTGCTCTCGTCGCCTTCGGTGATGAAGCCCTGCTTGGGCGCGACGCCGTTGCTGCGCACCGAGTAGTAGCCGTAGGGGCCGCGCTGGCCCGACAGTGGAGTGTTCCAGAAAATCGACACGCGGTTGCGCGACTCGCCGCTCAGCACGTTGGTGCCGACCCGGTCAAGCTGCGCGCCGAACTTCACGTTGTGCTCGCCACCGGCCGTGAAGTAGAGGGTGCTGTCGGCCTGAAAATACAGGCGCGTCTGCTGGTCGCGTGTCACCTTGTTGTTGTCGGGGATGCTGCGGAAACCCGTGCCGCGCTGAAGTGAGACCGGGACATCCAGGAAGCCAATGTTGTTGGTGTTGGTCCAGCGAAACAGCGGCTCCTCCGTGACGTTCGAATCATGCTGATCCGACGTGCGATAGCCGCCTCGCAGGCCGAACAGCATCTTGGGCGAGGCGACCCAATCGAGGTTGGCGCCGATCGAGTAATTGGGGAATTCCGAAACCTTGCTGTAGTTGGTGCCGGCCGGGTCGGTGCCCGTGAGCAAAGGCAGCAGGCCTTCGGTCTTCGACGTGCTGTTGTTGTAGGCCACACGCATCCGCACGCTGTCGCGCAACTGCGTCGTGATGTTGGCAGTGAGGTACTGGACTGACTGCTTCTGCTCGACGTCTGCCGAGGCTGCGGCTGGGTTGACCGCCGTGGCGGGTGATACGCCGCGGTCGATGGTGGTCAGCGCGGGCTGGTAGCCGGCGAAGAACCACACGCGATCGCGCTTGAGCGGGCCGCCGAGCGAGAAGGCCGGCTCGATACGGGTGCGGTCATCCTTGGGGTACGAGATGTACTCCGCGAGGTCCGAGTTGCTCAGGTTCTGTCGCAGCGTCTGGCGGCGATCACCTTCGAGGTTGCTGCCTTCGTAGTTGAAGGTGGCCGTGCCGCGGAAGTTGTTGGTGCCGCTCTTGGTCACGGCATTGACAACGCCGCCGGTGGCGCCGCCAAATTCCGCCGTGTAACCGCTCGACTTGACCTGGACTTCTTCGACGAAGTCGGTAATCAGGTTCTGGCCCGACGTGCCGTCCTGAATGTCGGTGGTCTCGATGCCGTCGATGATGTAGCGGTTCTCACCGGCGCTGGCGCCGTCGATCGAGAGGCCGCCGAGCTTCGACTCGTTGTTGGCGCCGGGCGCCTGGGTCACGAGAGTGGTGAAGTCGCGGCCCTTCGGCAGCAATTCGATCTGCTCTTCGCGGATGTTGGTCTGGCGCGCGCTCTGGCGCACGTCCACCAGCGGCGTTTCCGCGGTCACTGTCACTGACTCGGCAACGCCGGCCAGCGGCAGCGCGAAGTCAACTTTCTTGATCTGGCCGAGGCCAACGCGCACTTCGAACACTTCCTTGGCGACAAAGCCCTGGAGGTTAGCGCTCACCCGGTAATTACCGGGAGCGAGCGAGGGGAAGCGGAACACACCGACCGAGTCGGTGGTGGTGGACGTGACGCGCCCATTGGCGTCAGCTTCGACGGTGGCGCCCGGTAGCACAGCGCCGGATGCGTCCCTGACGACGCCTTCGATCGAGCCACGCTGGTCCTGCGCCCACACGGGAGCCACCAGCGCACCGATCAACAACAGAACTGCGAAAGGTCTTGCGAACATCACCTTTCCTCCTTTGGAAAAGCAACAACAACACAACGGAAACGTAAAAAACGAACAGATGAATGTTAGTCCACGGCAGGGGCAAAATGTGGGACGAATATGGAGTAAACCGGGACAAAGTGCACAGATTCCTGGTCCGCAGACCGGTCGGCCTTCACGTTTTTCCGCGTAAATACTGGGGTTTTTTGAACGTTCGTTTGATATCATTTCTTTTCTCATGCCCCTAACCGGCCCGCCATCCCCTCAGGTCGTGATTTTGGGCGCTGCCCGCACCCCGATTGGCAAGTTCGGCGGGTCCTTCAGGGTCGTGCACGCCGCAGAACTGGGCGCCGTGGCGGCCCGCGCCGCCCTGGAACGAGCCGGGGTGGCCGCCGGGGATATCCAAGAGGTATTGATGGGGCACGGCCGACCGGCAGGCGTCGGCCCGAACCCGGCCCGACAGGTTGGCCACCGCGCGGGCGTGCCGAACGCCGCGCCGGCTTACACCATCAACAAGGCCTGCGCCGGCGGCATGCAGGCCGTGGCGTCGGGCGCGCAGAGCATCCTGCTCGGCGAGTCAGAGGTGGTGCTCGCCGGCGGCATCGAGAACATGAGCCGCGTCCCTTATCTCGTGGACGCTGCGGATGCGCGGTGGGGCCACAAGATGGGCCACTTCGAGTTTGTTGACGCCATGTACCGCGACGGCTTCCAGGATCCGCTCTCGGGCCTGATCATGGGCGAGACGGCGGAAGTGCTGGCGCGCCAATACGGCATCACGCGCGAGCAGTCGGATGCGTTCGCGCTCGAGAGCCAGCGCAAGGCGGAAGCGGCGCAGAAGGCCGGTTACTTCGATCGCGAGATTGCGCCCGTCTCGGTGACAGAGCGCGGCAAGACCACCGAGGTCCTGACGGATGAACATCCGCGGCACGGCTCGACCATCGAGGCGCTACGCAAGCTGCCGCTGACGTTTCCGAAAGTCGACGGCTACGACGGCATCATCAGCGCCGGTTCGGCGTCGGGCATCACCGATGGCGCCGCCGCGCTCGTGTTGTCCTCGTCCGCGTTTGCCGAGGCACGTGGCCTGAAGCCGCTCGCGCGCATTCTCGGGTGGGCGAGTGCCGGTGTTGACCCGCGCATCATGGGCATTGGCCCGGTCCCGGCCATCGCGAAGCTGAAACAGCGGACGGGTCTCGACCTCGCCGACTTCGACCTGGTCGAGATCAACGAGGCCTTCGCTGCGCAGGTGCTGGCCGTGTTGCAGGACGTGCCGATCCCGGCCGAGAAGCTGAACGTGAACGGCGGCGCGATTGCCTTGGGCCACCCGATCGGCTGCAGTGGCGCGCGGATCATCGTCACGTTGCTCCACGAGTTGATGCGCCGTGGGCGGAAGCGCGGCCTGGCCACCCTGTGTGTCAGCGGCGGCATGGGCATGGCGATGGCAATAGAAACCTGTTAGTGCCGCCAATGTCTATGAGAATTGCAGTCATACCCGGCGACGGGATCGGCAAGGACGTCACTGCGGAAGCGGTGAAAGTGTTGCAGGCCACCGGCGAGGCATTTGGGCGCCGGTTCGACCTGGTTCACCTGCCGTGGAGCGCGGATCACTACCTGAAAACCGGCGAGACGCTGCCCGCCAACGGCTACCAGATGCTGCGCGACGATTTTCAGGCGATCTTCGTCGGCGCGCTGGGCGACCCGCGCGTGCCCGATAATAAGCACGCCCGAGACATCCTGCTCGGCGCCCGCTTCGAACTCGACCTCTACGTTAACTACCGCCCGGTACGGTTGCTTGACGATCGCCTGTGCCCGCTCAAGGACCGCGGCCGCAAGGACATCAACTTCGTGGTCTTTCGCGAGAACACCGAAGGGGTGTATGTCAGCATCGGCGGCCGCTTCAAAGCCGGCACGCCAGACGAGGTGGCGATCCAGGAAGAAATCAACACCTACAAGGGCGTGCACCGCATCATTCGTCACGCGTTTGAGTATGCGAAGGCGAACGGGCTCACCAGGGTGTGCATGGCCGACAAAAGCAACGCCATGCAGCAGGGCCACGCGCTGTGGCAACGGGTCTACAAGGAAGTCGCCGCGGAGCATCCCGACATCACCGCGACCCACCAGTACATAGACGCGCTTGCGATGTTCCTCGTCAAGGACCCCGGGCAATACGAGGTGATCGTCACCAACAACCTGTTTGGCGACATCGTCACCGACATCGGCGGAGCACTGCAGGGCGGGCTCGGCATGGCCGCGTCGGGCAACATCCACCCCGGCAAGACCTCGCTGTTCGAGCCGGTGCACGGCTCAGCGCCACCGCTGGCGGGGAAGAACCTCGCCAACCCGATGGGCGCCATCCTCTCCACTGCGCTGATGCTCGAGACCCTTGGCGCTATTAATGAAGCTAAGGCAATTGAGCGCGCCGTCGAAGCGGCCATCGCTCAGAATCACACCACGTCGGATATCGGCGGTTCACTCGGCACGCGCGAAGTCGGCGATTGGATCGCGAAGCGAGTTCAGAAGTAGCGCAGCAGACTCCAGGAGGGCGGCACTTTAGTGCCGCCGAAATTATGGCAAAGAACGTATTCATTCTCGGCGGCGCGCGGACACCCATGACGCAGCATGTCGGCGCGCTCAGGGATGTGTCGGCAATCGAACTCGGCGCCACTGCGTCGAAGGGCGCGTTCGCACGCACCGGCACCAAGCCCGAGTGGATCGATCACGTCGTGTTCGGCAACGTTCAGCAGAGCAGCGTGGATGCCCACTACGGCGGTCGCCATGTCGGCCTTAAGGCCGGTGTGCCAATCGAAGTGCCGGCGCTGACCGTCAACCGCCTGTGCGGCTCCGGCATCCAGGCCGTGTTGAGCGGCGCGCAGCACATTCAACTGGATGACGCCGGCATGGTGCTGGCCGGCGGCATGGAGAACATGAGCCAGGTGCCGCACGTCATTCGCGGCGCGCGCTCCGGCTTCAAGCTGGGACAGGGCAAGCTCGAAGACTGGCTGTGGGAAGGCCTGAACGACCCGTATGCGGGTTGCTCGATGGCGATCACTGCCGAGAACTGCGCCGCCAAGTACGGCATCACGCGCGAACAGGCCGATGCCTACGCGCTGCGCAGCCAGCAACTGGCGCACCGGGCGTGGACGTCCGGGATCATGACAGACGAAGTGGTGCCGGTCGAGATCAAGACGCGCAAGGGTGTGACCCTGATCGAGCACGACGATCACATGCGGCCCGAGACGACCATGGAGATTCTGGCCAAGCTGCCGACGGTGTTCAAGAAGGACGGCGTGGTGACCGCGGGTAATGCCAGCGGCATTGTCGATGGCGCGGCCGCGCTCGTGATCGCCGGCGAAGAGGCGGTCAAGGCGCGCGGCTTGAAGCCGATGGGCCGCATCGTCTCGTGGGCCACCGTCGGCGTCGACCCGACCATGATGGGGATGGGGCCGGCGCCGGCGATTCGCAAGGCGCTCGAGAAGGCCGGGCTGTCGCTTGCGGATCTCGACCTGATCGAAATCAACGAAGCGTTCGCGGCGCAGTACCTGTCGTGCGAGAAGGAACTTGGCCTCGACCGCGACAAGGTCAACGTCAACGGCGGCGCGATTGCTCTTGGGCACCCGCTCGGTTCCAGCGGCGCGCGCATCCTGCTGACGCTGCTGCACGAGCTGCGCCGGCGCGGCAAGAAGTATGGTGTCGCCTCGGCCTGCATCGGCGGCGGTCAAGGCATTGCAATGATCGTAGAGGCGCTTTAACGCCAGGGGGGCGGCACTTCAGTGTCGCCGGAGTTGATTATGGAAATCAAGACCGTCGGCGTGCTCGGGTGCGGACTGATGGGCGCCGGCATCGCGCAGATCTCGGCCGCGGCCGGGTTCAAGACTCTCGTCCTCGAAGTCAATGAGGAGGTGCTGAAGAACGGCCTCAGCCGCATCGACAAGTTCCTGACCGGCGGCATCGCGAAGGGAAAAGTCACGCCGGAACAAAAGGCAACCGTGCTCGCCAATCTCACCGGCACGACGACGTTCTCGGATCTCAAGGACTGCGACCTCGTGATCGAAGCCATTGTCGAAAATGTCGAGGTCAAGAAGCAGGCCTATGCGCAGATCGAAGCGGTGGTCGGTCCGCACTGCATAATCGCGTCGAACACCTCCTCGCTTTGCATCACCGAGCTCGGGGCCGCGACCAAGCGTCCCGACAAGGTCGCCGGCCTGCACTTCTTTAATCCCGTGCCGCTGATGAAGCTGGTGGAAGTGATTCGCGCGCTGGCGACCAGCCAGCAGACCTACGACGCGCTGATGACCTACGCGCGCGCGATCGGCAAAGAGCCGGTGACGGCGCCTGATCGGGGCGGCTTCATCGTCAATCGCCTGCTGGTGCCGTATCTGCTCGATGCGATTCGCTGCCGCGAAGAGGGCCTCGCCACGGTTGAAGACATCGACAACGGGATGAAGCTCGGTTGCGGCTACCCGATGGGACCGTTTACGCTGCTCGACTTCGTCGGTCTCGATACGACTTACTACATCGCGAACATCCTGTTCGAGGAGTTCCGCGAGCCGCGGTTCGCCCCGCCGCCGCTGCTCAAGCGGATGGTGCTGGCCGGCCACCTGGGTAAGAAATCCGGGAAGGGCTTCTACGACTACTCAGCGAAATAGCTAGCGCAGGCCCTGGCGCAGCCGCTTCGCCTGTTCCTTGAACCGCCGATCCTCCGGGGTCCAATCGGGATCGAACGGCGCATCGATCGCCGCCTGGTACTCCTTGCGCGCCTCGTCTTTCCGTCCCAGGTCGGCGAGCGTATCCGCCAGGAACAGGTGGGAGACGATGCTGTTGGGGTTGTAGGTGAGCGACTTGCGCAGGTGCTCTTCAGACTTCTTGTTGCTGCCGCCGAACAGGCCCGGCACCTTGAAATACCAGCGGCCAAGCGCGCGGTCCGCTGACCCCTGCAGAAAAGCGGGGGAGAGCTTCAGCGTCTTTTCGAGCGCCTCGCGGATCGCGCCGCGATACTTCATGCCCTGCCGCAAGCCAAACGATTCGGCCAGCATCCCCATGTTGGCGCCCAGCCAGAAGTGGCCTTCCGGCCGGTTGGCGTCAATCGCAATCGCCGCGCGGGCGGCTTCAATGCCGGCCTCGAGGGCACCCTTCCGTTGCGGCTCGGGCAGCCCGTTGGTCCCCAACCAGTAGCGCGCCTGGGCGAGGCGATATGCCGAGGTGAAGTCCCTGGGATTGGCCTTGAGCCGCGCGGTCCAGATGTCGGTGGCCCTCTGCGCACTGGCGAGGTTGTCGCGATCGTTATAGAGCGCGTCGGGATCGTCGGCGGGAACCTGAACGCCCGTCGCAGCATCCAAAGGGATTATGGCCACCGACACCGTCGCCAACGAGGCGCTCGCGACCGAGATATACAATGACCCGATGCAGGATCTCATCCAGCGCTTGCTGATTGAATTGGGCGAAGACCCGACCCGGGAGGGGCTGGTCAAGACGCCGCGGCGGGTCGACAAGGCACTGAGGTTTCTCACGAGCGGGTACCAGGCTGACGTCGATGAAATGCTGAACGGCGCGTTGTTCAGCGTCGATTATAGCGAGATGGTGATCGTTCGCGACATCGACTTCTACAGCATGTGCGAGCACCACCTGCTCCCGTTTTTCGGCAAGTGCCACGTGGCGTACATTCCCAATGGCAGGGTGATCGGGCTCAGCAAGATCCCCCGGTTGGTCGATATTTTCGCGCGCCGGCTCCAACTGCAGGAACGCATGACCAACCAAATCGCCGAGACCATTACCGAGAAGATCAAGCCGCTCGGCGTCGCCGTGGTGTGCGAAGGCACCCACCTGTGCATGGCCATGCGCGGCGTGGAAAAGCAGAACTCGTTCACCATCACCAGCGCCATGCTGGGAGCCTTCCGCGACCAGTCGCGGACGCGGATGGAGTTCCTGGAATTATTGAAGCTGAGAGGCAGCAGTCTCTCGGTGACCGGCTTGCCAATTCCGGGCGATAGCCACGATCACGACGAATAACAACCACGAAGGACACACAGCGCGTCCTTCGTGGTTACCTTTCTAGAACCTCAGCGCCGCGTTGAAGCGGATGTTGCGCGGGCCATAGACCTGCGCCGGGGAACCGAACTGCGGCAGCGTGTTGAGCGTGCCCGCCGGGTCGCCATTCTGCCGCAGGTTGATGGTGCCGCCCAGCGTGCGCGCATCCCACGCGGTGTTGGTGTTGGTGACGTTATTGAAGTCGACCGACACCTCCAGTGAGCGGTCGCCGAAACGCGCGGTCTTGAACGCGCGCAGGTCGGCCGAGGCCCGCCGCTCGAGCCGATACGAGCCGAGCGGTTCAACGTTGATGGTGCTGTTGCCGCCGACGGTCTGCGCCGTGGTCAACTGCCGCGTGATGGCCGCGCCGCTCTGCATGTTCAGGTTGCCGGCGATGCCAATCTCGTAGAACGGCAACACGTAGGTGCCGGTCGCCTTGAACTGGTGCGGCCGATCGCCGATCTGGCCGGTGACCGGGCCGTCGGCGTTGATCAGCGCGTTCGGGTTGACGTTGACGCTGACGCCCTCGATGCGGGTCTGCGAGTAGGTGTAGCCCATCAGCATCTGCCAGCGGTTCGACATCCGCTTGGTGGCTGAGACCTCAAGGCCGTTGTAGGTCTGGCGGAAGTTACGGTCGTTGGTGAAGAACGTCTGGTTCACCGCCGTCGAGGTGCGGTTGTAGAACTGGAACGTGCCGTCGTCCGCCGTGCCGGCCACGCCGTCGCGCCCGGTGTCAGGGCGTGTCGTCAGGAACGTGTCGTAGGGGTTGGCCGGGTTCGAGGTCGCCTGCGGATTGCGCTCGGAGCGGTGGGTCAGCGCGACGCTCAGGCGCAAGGCCGGGAACAGCTCGTGGTCGAAGCCGCCGGTGAACTCGTCCGTGTAGGGGCGCAGGTAGTCACTGTCCACCGAGATGGTCTCGGGCAGCACGCGCGTCACCACCGGATTGCCCGTCTGCTCACCCGGCTGGAAGCGCCGATCGCCGTTGGCATCGTTCCAGGTGTACTGCTCCTGGTAGTTCGCATTCGGGTTGACGCCGTCGAGAATGCCGCCGCCGGACGCGATCACGTAGTAGTAGCGGCCGGCCGCGATCTTCAGGGCCGTGCGGCCGCTGCCGGTCAGGTCGAAGGCAGCGCTGAGGCGCGGGCCGGCAGTCATCCAGTCAACCACGTCGGGCTTCTCCGCGAAGGTGCGGGGCAGGTTGGGGAAGAACGCGCTTGCCGGACTGCTCTGCTCGGGCAGGTAGCCGTTCAGGTGTTCCCAGCGCACGCCGGCCGTCACGGTGAGGCGCTGATAGGCCATGCTGTCCTGGGCATAGAGCGCGGTCACGTCGACGCCGGTCTTGGTGTAGAACGGCGTCGCGTAGAGCGTGACATTCTGCGCCAGGCCGGTAGCGCTGTTATAGGTCATGTCGACGTCGCCGAAGCGGGTGGTTCGATTCTCGACCGGTGAGTGCGCGTAGTCGAAGCCGAACTTGAGCTCGTGACGGCCGCCGACGAACTCGTCCAGGTAGTACTGGCCGGTGGCGTTGGCCTGGTAGCGATCGCGCCACCGTTCGGTGCCGGCGGTGAAGTTGCGGGTGCGAATACCCGTGGCCGAGTCCAGCAGGGTCTGGTCGTTGCCGTTCAGGTAAGTGGGGAAGAAGATCTTATTGAGCCCGACGCGGGCGTCGAGAAAGAACTTCTGTGACACCACCGAGTTCCACAGCACCTGGTAAATGTCGAAGACGTCATCCTCGTTGCTGGTCGATTCCTGGACGAGCGTGTTGGCCCCAGCCAGGAAGCGATTGGGTTTCTTGTAGTACTGCCGCGAGTACAGACCGGTCAAACGGTTCTTGTCGCTCATCTGGTAGTTGAGGTTGATCAGCCCCGACGTGATGTCGGTCTTGTCGAGTACCAGCGACGAGAACGCCGCCGGCGTGTTGACGTGCACGCGCCAGTCGCGGAACGAGGCGAACATGCGAAGCTTCCTGGCAATCAATGGACCACCGCCGCTGACGTTGACGTCTGAGACAAAGTCCACGCTGTTGGCTTGGGGACGGAACCCGTAGCGCAGCAGGTTGTCGTCGATGTTCTGCGTCTGCGTGGCATCGCCGAGCCAGGCGCCGGTCAGGCGGCCGCGCCACTGCTCGCCGCCGGTCTTGGTCACCATGTTGAGGAACACGCCGCTGGTCGGCACGGTGATGTCGTGCGCGCCGGTCGAGACCTGGATGTCGTCGAAGGCGTCGAAGTCGTAGTAGAAGCCGGCCGCACCAATGGCTGCCGGGTCGCCGACGTTGATGCCGTTCAGGTAGCTGGAGTTCTGGGCGCTGGTGGTGCCGCGGGCGTTGAAGACACCCTGTAACCCGCCAGACGTGCCGCCAACGTCCGGCCGTGTGATCAGCAGGCTCGGGACCTTGTACTCAACCAGCGACCAGATGTCGCGGCCACCGGGCGTGCCCTGCAGCAACTGCTCGCTCAGGTTGACGCTGGTGTTGGCGCTGGTCGTGTCCACCACTGGTGAGGCGCCGGTCACCGTGACCGTTTCGGCCACGGTCACGACGCTCAGCGCCATGTCGAGCGGCACCGTCGCGCCAACCTGCACCGAGACGTTCTCGCGAATGACGCTCCGGAACCCCTGCAACTCCACCTTGACGGTATAGATGCCCGGCTGCAACGACGGGAAGCGGTTCACGCCGCCACTATCGGTAACTCCCGACATCGTGCCGGAGACCAACACCGGGCTGGTCAGCGTCACCGCCACGCCAGGCACCGCGCCACCCTGCTCGTCGGTCACTCGGACCAAGATCGA
Source organism: Acidobacteriota bacterium (assembly GCA_031364805.1). Taxonomy (GTDB): domain Bacteria; phylum Acidobacteriota; class Vicinamibacteria; order Vicinamibacterales; family UBA2999; genus 12-FULL-67-14b. Next base: position 42,214 of record JANLWW010000157.1, on the reverse strand, counting down.
TCCCGTCTGCACCTGCGCGGCGACAGGAAGCGCCGCGAAAGCCACAAGACTTAGGACTGAGAACCACACGCGTACTCGAATCATTTAATCTATTCTCCAGAAAACCGTTCGCGCCTTACGAGAAGTTGAAGTGGTACAGGCATACCAACCGATGGGTGGTGCGAATTCGACTGACATTGAACGACAGGACCGCACCTTATATGCACAACACTCGAAAGGGGCAAGCGGTCCTGTAAACCGAAGCAAAAGAACTGCCGAACGGACGCTATAATTAATTGATGCGCATGATGCTGGCTCTTCTCTGTGCAAGCCTCATGATGTCCCCCCCGTTGGACGCTCAAACTCGCAAGCCGACCCCGAAGAAAGCGCCGGCCAAGACGACCCGAAAGGCGCCGTCTCCGGTCATCTCCCGCATCCAGGCGGAATGGCACTGCCCGTCTGAACTGGGCATGGGCATCACGACTGGCCGCCGCTTTTGCGATGTTCTGACGGCTCGCGACCCCAAAGAAGGCATTCTCATCACGGTGCCACCGCATCGCGGTCCCGTGAAGATGATGTTCGAGTTGCACAACCGCCACACCTATTCGGCCGAACTCATCAGGCAGAAGCAGGCCTATCGCAAGTACACCGCCACCATCGGGGTGTTGTCGATGGATAACACCCTGGTTGATCGGGCGACGGTCCAGAGTGAGTTCCGCACCGAAAAGGATCTGTTCGATCGCATCAGCGGCGGGGCAGGTCCCGGCGGTGTCAAGGCCGTGGCACCGACCGGCGACGAATTCATCATTCTTGAATTGCCCGCCACCATTGGCGATCAAGTGTCGGTGCTTGGTGAGAAACTCTCCGTCGTGCGACCCGACGGCACCGATCAGTTCACGGCCACCGGCCGGCCCATTGCCACCATCAGCAACGTGATGCTGGAATTCACGCCGGGCCCAGCACCCAAGAAGGCGCCGGTCAAGTAACGCTAGCGCGATAGCATGCCAACATGGCATCGGCCGAGCGGTCGATGTCGTCCTCGGTCGTCGACCAGTTCGACACCGCAATCCGCATCGCCTGCTTGCCCTGCCAGAACGCACCGCCGGCCCAGCAGGTGCCTTCGGCCTGGATGCGCGCAATCACGTCCTTCGTGGTGGCGTCGTTCCCGAACTGCACCAGCACCTGGTTCAAGACCACATCATTCAGGACCGTGACGCCCGGTGCCGCCGACAGCCGTGCGGCGATACGCTGGGCGAGGGCGCAATTGCGGCGAACCAGGCTTTCAATGCCGTCGCGTCCCAGGGCGCGGAACAACGCGTAGAGCGGCACGACGCGGGCGCGGCGCGAGGACTCGGGCGCCCAGTCCATGCCGATGCGCTCTTCATCATCGCCTCTCTGCAGGTACGACGCCTTCATGCCCATGGCGGCGCGCAGCGGCGCCGTCTCGGCGACAATCGCGAGGCCCGAATCGTAGGGCACGTTCAGCCATTTGTGCGCGTCAGTCGCCCACGAGTCGGCGGTCTCGATGCCGCGCACTTGCGATTGCAGTTCGGGTACAGCGGCGGCCCATAGTCCAAAGGCGCCATCGACGTGGACCCACGCGCCTCGGGCATGCGCGATTTCCACGACCTCCGCGATCGGATCGCTGGCCCCCGTGCTGACGTTGCCGGCTTGCGCGCAGACGATGATCGGTCCGGAGGTGTCGCCCAGTTGCGCGCGCAACGCCTCTGCGCGCATGCGGCCCTGGCCATCGACCGGCACCGACTCGAGCTCGTCGCTGCCGAAGCCGAGATAACGAAGGGCGCCCACGGCCGAGACATGCACTTCGCCGCCCACAAACACTCGCACGCGCGGCGCACGCTGCAGCCCCTCGGTCTCAACATTCCAGCCGGCGCGATGCAACACCTCGTGACGGGCGGCGGCGAGGCACGTGAAGTTCGCCATGTGGCAGCCGGTGACAAAGCCCACCCCCGCGGTCGAAGGCAGGCCGAGCAGTGCCACGATCCAGCTGGAAACGATGTCCTCCAGCACGGAAGCGGCCGGCGAGGTGACAAACAGGCAGGCGTTTTGATCCCACGAGCTGACCAGCCAATCGGCGGCCACCGTCACGGGAACCGATCCCCCCGTGACGAAGCCGAAGTAACGGGGACCGATGGTGGCAACCAGTCCCGGGTCGGCAGCGATTGCCAGGTGGTTGATCACCTCCGCAGGGTCCGTGGCGCCGGTCGGCAGCGGCCCGCCTAGCGCGGCGAACAGCTCCGCGCGCTCCGCGCGAAACCCGACGTGGCGCTCAGCAATCTCGTTGATGTACCTGGTGGCGTGGTCGTAGGCGGCCTTGAGCGGGTCAGCTGAGGTCATGGTCGGCAATCTGTCGGTGTTTAATCGGTGGCGGCTTTGATCGGAATGTCGCGTTCGGCGCCCCACTGCTCCCATTCGGAAGCGGTCCTGGTAGCGAAGATCGGGGTGAGAGATGATCCATCCGAGAGGCCTAGCGCGCCATACAGCCTCTCACGAAAGTGCGGTTCGAGCGCGCCCACCGCCACGCGGCCAACCCTCGCCGCGTACACCGAGTAGGCCGGATTGGCGCCGCCCAGCACTCCCCCAGGCGTGGTGAGCCCGTGCCGCATCGGCGCGGTGAGTTCGCTCAAGGCGTCGAACAAGCCGACCACCCGCCGGCCGCCCGGACCCTTGTGCATCATCTCGACAATCGCCGCGTGCGCCCGCTCGGCGCCGAACAAGTCGGCCAGCAGCGTCCTTGGCAAGCCGCCCTGCAGCAGGCCGGCCTTGGCTTGATACGTCACGTCGTGTCCCGGCTCGTCTGGGTGAGCGGTGTCGCCGACGATGTTCAAGTGGCGGAGCAGGGGGAAGCGGCGCGACAACTGAGTGGCCTCAAGACCCAACCGCGCCAGTGCTGCCGGCCGATGACTGGCGACAAACACATCGGCCGATCCGAGCAGGTCGGTCAGGGCCCGCATGCCGTCGGCGGCCTTCAGGTCGAGCCGCACCACGGCTACGCCGGCGTGCAGCTCGTCGTACCAGGCCTTGCACAGCTCCTCAAGCGGATCGCCCCACGGAGCTTCGACCTTGATCGCATCCGCGCCGGCAGCGACCAGCCGCGCGACCGCGACCGGGCCTGGCACGTTCTGCGCCATTGTCACGATCGTCATTCGCAGTTCGCCATTCGCTGTTCGCCCTTCGTCATTCGTCATTCGCCATTCGCAAGCCACAGCCTCAAGCTCCCGTCGTCCACTCGTCGAGAATTGCCGACAAGTCCAGGTCGGGCGCGATCAGACAACTGTGGCCGTGGCCCTCGAGCACCCGCAGGCTCGCCCGCGGCGTCAGGGCCGTCATCAATCTCGCCTGTTCCACCGACGGCACGAGCACATCACGATCGGCAGCCAGGTACAGCACCGGCATCTGGAGTGCCGCCAACTGCCCTCGGAGGTCGTAGTCGCGCAGGATCTGGAGGCGCGAGAGATAGCCCTCGCGTGTGGTGTTCTGCATCAGTTGGAGGAAGCGCCGAATCTCTTCGGGGTCGGTGCCGGGCGAGTGCATGCGCCGGCCGTTCAACTGCCGCACCAGCCGCATCATGCCCCACGGCGTGGCGCGTAGCAGGTGATACCCCAGCCACAGGCGGGCCGGCGACCCGAAGTGCGCGAACGAGTTCAGGATGACGAGCCGGCCGACACGTTCAGGATGCGCCAGTGCGTAACTGAGGGCGATCGCGCCGCCGAATGATTCGCCGAGCAACGTGACGGGGCTGTCGGCCACCGCCTCGATCGACTGGTGCAAGTCGGCCACCAGTTCGTCCATCTTCCGCGCACCGTCCCGCAGCCGCGTCGTGGTCACGGCGTATCGGGGCTCCAGCAGCGGCACCTGCCGGTAGAACAGCAGCCCCGTGCCGTCGATGCCCGGTACCAGCACGAGCGGTTCCTTCGTCACCAATTCACCAAATCTCGAAATCAACAAATGCGCCCCCTCTATGGTAGCGTCTGCCCGTGACCCCCGCTCAAGCGGGCCGCGTGGCCTGGACCGTGCTCACCATGTTCGTGGTGCAGAGCCTGGTCTTCGGGTTGTCGGTGCTGCCCGCGTTCTATTTCTGGACGTGGACCCTCACCTGGACCATCCCGGCTGTCATCCGCCCGGCGATTGTGGCGACGACCCTGGTGCCGGCCTACCTGCTATTCGCCTTCGTGTTGGTGGCGCTGTCGGCGTTGTCCACGCGTGTGTGCGGTTGGCGCACGGCGCCCGCCGGGGCCTGGAAGCTGCGCGATCTCGAGTGGCCGCTGCTTGATTGGGTCCGCTACATGGTCTCGACCCACATCGTCCGCGTCTTCGTCGGGACGTTCTTTCGCGCGTCGGCGTTATGGACGCTCTACATGCGGTGGAACGGCGCCCGGATTGGCCGCGGCGTCCACATCAACAGCCTGTCGATTTCTGATCACAACATGCTGGAATTTGGCGACGGCGTGGTGATCGGCGAGAGCGTGCACCTGTCGGGCCACACAGTGGAAGCCGGGATGGTGAAGACCGGGCCGGTCCGGCTCGGGCGCTTTGTCACCGTGGGCCTGGGCAGCATGGTCGGCATCAATGTCGAGGCCGGGGAGAAGTGCCAGATCGGCGCGCTCAGCGTGATCCTCAAGGGGTCGAAGCTCGAAGGATCTGCTATCTACGCGGGCATTCCTGCGCGTAAGATAGAACGCAAATCAAACGCCAAGGCCGTTGACGAAGACGATGCGGCGATTGGGTTTTTCTAAGACTTGCCGAATCCACTGCTGTCCATCGTCGTTCCCGTTTACAACGAAGCGCGGACCGTCGCCGAAGTCATCGAGCGGCTGCTGGTGATCGATCTGCCTGCGCCGCGCGAGATCCTCGTCGTTAATGACGGATCGACCGACGGTACGCGCGAGCTGCTCGACCGGTTCCCGGCGCGGCCCGAACTGCGCATCATCCACGCGGCGAAGAATGGCGGCAAGGGCAGCGCCATTCGTACGGGCTTCGCGAACGCGTCGGGCACGATCGTGGCCATTCAGGACGCGGACCTCGAACTCGATCCGGCGCAGCTCGCGGTGCTGGTGCAGCCAATCCTGGATGGGCAGACACAGGTCGTCTACGGCTCGCGCTTCCTCGCGGGGCGACCCGATGCGCCGTGGCTGTCGATTTTTGCCAACCAGGTGCTGACGGGTGTGACCAACCTCCTGTTTCGCGGCCAGCTGACCGACATGGAGACTTGTTACAAGGTGATGACCACCGAGGTCGCGCGTGGGCTGCGTCTCGAGTGCAACGGTTTCGACATCGAGCCTGAGATTTCCGCCAAGCTGTTGCGCGATGGCCACACGATTCTCGAGCTGCCGGTCCGGTTCGAGCCGCGCAGTCGCGCGCAGGGCAAGAAGATTGGCTGGCGCGACGGCGTGCGGGCCATCCAGGTACTGATCAAATATCGCGTCTCGCGATGAACCCCTTGCAGTCGAGACTGCCCGCCGCTCTCGCCCTGGTCGTCGCGTTCGCGTTGGCCGGCTTTGGCGTGACGCGTGGCACTTGGGCGGTGGGTGGTTCCGACTCTTCCTGTTATGCGTTGATGGCCGAGGCGTTCGGCAGCGGGCACTGGCAGCCGACGAGCCCGCTGGCGGTGGCGGCGCCGTGGCCCGATGCATCGCTCACGCTGGCTCCCGGCGGCTTCATTCCGTCACCAGTGCGGCCCGATGCGGCATCACCTATCTGTGCGCCCGGCTATGCGGTGTTGATGGCGCCGTTGTTCGCGATCGGTGGGCGCGACGCAATCTTCCTGGTCACGCCGATCGCTGCGTTTGGGTTGGTGTGGTGCGCGTTTGTCTTGGCCAATCGCCTCGCCGGTGGGCTGGCCGGCGTGTCGGCGGCGGTCCTGACGGCCTCGAGTCCGATCGTGTTGTTCCAGGCGGTGCAGCCGATGAACGACATCGCGACCGCCGCGTTGTGGCTGGCATCCCTTGCGCTGGTCACGCGTCCGCTGGCCTGTGGTGTGATGATTGGCGCCGCCATTCTCGTCCGCCCGAACCTGGCTCCGCTCGCTGTGATTGTCGCCTCCATGCACTGGCGACCCGGACAGCCACTGCCGATCCGTCACACGGCATTGCTGACCGCGGGTGCCATTCCCGGCGTGGCGGGGTGGCTGTGGCTCAACCAGGTGCTCTACGGGAGCATTGCCGGTAGTGGCTACGGCGACGTCGGTCAGCTGTTCAGCCTGTCGCATATCGGCGCCAACGCCACCAATTACGCCAAGGCGTTCTACCAGACACAGACCGTGTTTCCGTTCGTCGCTCTGGCCGCGCCATTCATGCTTGCCGGCGAGGCCAAGCGAACGGCCTTCTGGCTTCTCGCGTTTGCGGGCGCGGTCGTCGCCATCTACCTGCTATATCGCCCGTTTCCGGAGTGGTGGTACCTGCGGTTCCTCATGCCAGCGGTCGTCCTGACCCTCGTCCTGGCGTGCAGCGTCGCCGCGCGCATCGCCGATCGCGCACGCATGCGTGGCGTAGTGGCGATTGGCGCGGTGGTGCTGGCGTTAATGGGGATGCAAGCGGCCGGCGCCCGTCAGGTGCTGGGCCTTCAGGGGATGGAGGGCCGCTATCGTGAGTCCGCGGCGGTGGTGGCCGATCGGCTGCCGGCCGATGCCGTGTTGATCACCGTCTGGCAAAGTGGGAGCGTCAGGTATCACGCGGGTCGCGAGGCCGTGCTCTGGGATTCATTGGATCCGGAGTGGCTCGATCGGGCCGTCGCCTGGTTGGTGGCCCAGGGACGCGCGCCGTACATCCTGGTGGAACGCCGCGAAGAGGGGGACTTTCGCGACCGATTCCGCGGGCACGCGACGATCGGCGGGCTCGACTGGCCGCCGCGCTTCAACATTGGCGGACAAGCACGCATCTACGACCCCGCCGACCGCGCGCGCTACCTCGCCGGCGAATCCTATCCGACGGAAACCACCCGCCCCCCCGGCCGCTTCGGTCAGGTCCGGAGCAGGTAGTCGCTCCAGGAATCTCGATGCCGCACCGGGACAGCCCGGCTTACAGCACGCCGGCTTGTCGCATGACCGCCTCCGCCTTTCGGCGGATTTCCGACGCGATCTCAAACGGATCACCCTGCTGGTACTTTGGCAGAAAGAGCTCGACCGACAGTGGACCCGCGTAGCCCTTCTCGGCAAGCTTGCGCAGCATCGCGTTCAGCGGCGACACGCCGTCGCCCGGGATCAACCGGCTGCTGTTGTCCAGTAGCTCGCGTGGCACGTCGGGCACATCCTGAAAGTGGACGTGATGGACCTCTTCTGGGCGGATCTGATCCAGGTCCTCAAGCCGGTTGAGGCCGGACCAGAAATGATAGAAGTCGAACATCAGGCCAAAGTTCGGGTGCGCGGCCTCGCGCGTGGCCTTGAGCGCGGTGAGCAGCGTCGACATGTATGTGGATGAACGCACGAACTCGACGTTGACGACCATGTTGAACGGCTTCGCGGTCTCGCCGACGCTGCGCATGTTCTCGGCCACCGCCTTGTAGTCGTCGGCCGTCAGCTTCGGCGTCCCAGTGGTCGTGATGTAGACCTGCTTCAACCCAAGCGAGGCAAACATTTCGAGCCGGCGCTTCAGGCTGTCGAGGGCCGCGGCGCGATTGGGATTTGGCTCGAGCAGCCCGACGGTCCCGACCGCGCCGGAAACCAGCGTCAGGCCGTTGTCGGCCAGTACCTGGCGCGCCCCGTCGAGGGTGTCAGTCTTGACGAAGTCGTCCACGAACGCGGCGTTGAGCTCGACCTTGGTGATGCCGGCTTTCGCCCATCCCTCCAAGGCGCGCCGATAGCCGGCGGCCGCCGACGTATTCGAATGGATGCATAGCGCCATCTTGCCGGCTGCCGCTGACCCGACACGGGTGGCCAGCAGCGCAAGTGGTGAAACGATCATCGCGCGTCTCGAGAGCATGGGTGTCTTCCTTATCCGAGATTCCGATTCTCGCCCCCCGACGTCTGGGCAGATTCTACGCCGGTTCAGGCTGCATGAAGTACAGGTGGCGCCCGCGCCGATGGCGCGCTGCGTGGGCTTCGCCTGGCTTCTCGGCCGTGATTCTCCGTCAGAACTTGTACTGAATGCCCAGTTGCAGCGACCGCGGCGCGTAGGTGGTGGCACCGGTCAGCAGCCGGCCGAAATTGGCGTTCGACAGATCGGCGGTGGGGAAGCCGTACTGCACGCGGTTGAAGGCGTTGTAGGCCTCGAGCCGGATGGTGACGGCATGACCGCGGGCCACCTGAAACGCCTTGATCAGCGCCAGGTCGGTCGTCCGGACACCGTCGGCAAAGAAGGTGTTCCGGCCGATGATGCCGGTGGTCTCGCCATACTGCGCGGATCGGAATTTCGAGGCGGCCAGAATCGACGTCGAACCCGACGGGTCGCTGACAGTGGCGCCCAGAATCGACGAGTCGAGCAGAATCGGCCTGGCCTCCGAGAAGCCGTCGAAGTTCAGGTCACGCGCCGTGTCAGAGACCGTGAACGGCGTGCCATGCGCCAGCCGCGCGACCGCCGACGCCGTCCATCCACCCAGCAGAATGCCCACCAGGTCGCGGCGCTCACGCCAGAACGGGAGCCGGTAGCTGCCATTGAACGTGAAGCGGTGCGGCGTGTGGAACCGCGAGAAGCCGCGCGCGTACTTGGCGTCAGGACCCAGCTGGTTGGAATCACCGGCGCCCACCGCCGTGAACTCGGAGGTCGTGTCTTCGGCCTGGCTGCGCGTGTAACTCGCCTGGAACCACAGCCCGCGCGACAAGCGGCGCGTCCATTCGACCTGGAGGCCGTCGTACCAGGTCTCGGCCTGATTCGACACCACGGTGTTGGTGAGGTAGCGGGGATCGGGCCGGCGTTCGTTGGTGCGCGGCACGCGAAAGCTGATCTCGTTGTCGGCGATGGGCACGAGATTAGGGCACTGCGCGGTCACCCCGATGCCGGGCAGCCCCGTGCCGGCGCAATTGACATCCGCCGCGATGCGATCGATGGTGCGGCCTCGGAGATCAGGGAAGCCGACGGCGGGCGCGTTATTGGGATGGTCTGCCACCGTCACCCCTCGAACCAGGGGCGAGACAGGGAGGTTAGCGAGCGCGTACTTGAGAAAACCCCGGCCGCGGGTCCCGGTATAGGACACGCGCACGGTCGAGTTGAACGGCACGCGCCGCTCCACCGTCAAGTTCCACTGCTGCGTTCGCGGCATCTCCAGGTTGCCGTCGGCAATCGTCAGTGTGTGGCGTGCCGTCTGCGGACCAGGCACGAACTCGAATCCGAGCGTCGGGTCCGCGGGATTGAGCACGTTCGGCAGTGTCGCGAACGTCCGCGACAGCGAATTTGGCGGGTTGGTCCGCAAACTCGCGCCGGTTTGCGAAAACACCGACTGGAACACGCGCCCATCGTAGAGACCGAAACCGCCGCGAATGGCGAAGCCGCCGGCCTCCCCGCCCGACAGTCGGCGGAGGAATCCTGACTGCCACACGGGAGACCACGCCACGCCAATCCGTGGTTGCAGGTTATTGCGATCGTCGGTGAAGCCGTAGTCGAGCCGGCCCTCGGCTTCGTGCGGCGCCTCCACGTACTCATAGCGCAGGCCAAGGTTGAGTGACAGGTTGGCGCGCAGCCGCCAGCTGTCTTCAACGTAGAGGTTGTACTCGCGCAGGCGATTTTCGAGGAAGAACGGTCCCCAGGCCCGCTGATAGCTGGCGACGCACCCGTCGAGAAACGCGGCGTACGACGAGGGATATGTCACGCCGCCGCAACTGGCGTTGTAGCTCCAGAAGCCGCGCGAGAAACTGTCCGCGAAGTCGTCCAGCCCCGAGAACCGCAAATCAACACCGGACTTGAGCTGATGCGTCCGGCCGAAGAGACGGGTCAGGTTGTAGACGACCTGGTGATCGGTCTGGTTGCGGTTGATCGGAAAGTTGCCGGCGTTGCCAATGATCGACCCGGACACCGGCGAGGCGGCGAACCGGACGATGGGGGTGGTATTGCCGGCGGCGATGTCGACTCGCGTCAGTCGCAGCCCCAGCCCGTAGCGCAGTTCACCGACGGTCGCGTCGCCGAGCACATGCGTCCAGGTCATGCCCAGATTGCCCTGACGGTGATTCTGCCTGGCCTGTTCACCGACGATGACATCGTCAGATTCGAATAGCTGCCGCGTGAACTGGTAGCGGCCCCACACCATGTGACTCTGGTTCAACGACCAGTCGAGCCGCACCGAGTGGTCGTCGGCCGGCTGGTTGATCGCTTGCGGTGTTTGGTACGTGCGCGGACTGCGCGGGTCATTGGGCGTGACGCTGGGGAAGCGTGCCAGAATCGCGCTGATGAAGGCACGATTCTCCGGCGTGTCGTTGTCTCGCGTGAGACGGGGCTGCGCCAGTTCGCTGGCCAGAAACAGGTCGCGCGTGTAGGTCTGGAGGCCCTCGAAGCGCTTGTGATCGAGGCTCGTAAAGCCGAACACCCGGTTCTGGACGAGGGGAAACCCGATCACGCCGCCGAACTGATCGCGGGCATTATTCGGCTTGGTCAGGGAAAACGCGCTACGCGCATTCCACTTGCTCTCTTGCCGATACTCGTACGCCTCGCCGTGACGCTGGTTGGTGCCCGACTTGGTCTGCACCAGGACGACCGCACCGTAGCCCCGCCCGAACTCAGCGGAATAGGTGTTGCTAATGACCTGAAACTCCTTGATCGTCGCCAGTGCCGCGCCCTGCCGATTCTGGTTCTCCGAGGCATCGTCGTTGTTGACGCCGTTAATCTGGAAGGTCGCGCCGCGCGAGCCCGTGCCGTTGAAGTTGATCGACGAACCAGACGACGCGGTCGGATTGTTCTGACCCGTGGTGGGGTTCTCGGCAAAGCCCGCGAAAGTTTCGGCCAGGGCCAGAAAGCTCCCGCGGTTGGCCGTCGGGCGGTCTTCAATCTGCTGTTCGTTGAGCGCGTGCTTGATCTCGGCGCTGGTGGTGTTGACCGGCGCCGTCTCACCGACGACCGTGACCGACTCGGAGACCGCCCCCGGCGTGAGGGCAAAGTCCTCGACGCGGGTGTCGTTGAGGGTGACCGCCACGCGTTGCCGGACGAGGGTCCGGAACCCGGCCAGTGTGGCGCTGACCTGGTAAGAGCCAATCGGCAGAAACGGGACGACGTAGTAGCCGGCGCCGTTGGTCACTGTGACGCGCTCCTGCCCCGTATCCTGGTTGCGGGTCGCAATCGTGGCACCTGGCAGCACGCCACCGCTGGCATCGGTAATGGTGCCCTGCAGCGTGCCGGTCACCGTCTGGCCAACGGCCGCCCCCGCGGCAGCACCGATCCACGTCAGCGACAGGGTCACGACCAGGCACCGTTTGCACCATCGGATCATTGGACCCTCCATTCGGGCCAGAGAATAGCGCAAGTCTGCTTCGGCTTGAAGGACGAACGTTCGGTGTTATCGGCGCAACACCCAGTCGCCGAGGAAGATGTAGATGGCATAGACGGTGCCTTCACCGATCACGACGCCAAACAGGAATTTCTTGAAGTTGATCTTCAGCGACCCGCAAACGTAGCAGATCAGGTCGGTCGGCAGCAGCAGGAAGAAGCTCCAGCCGATGATGATGGGGAGTTGGTAGGTCTGCAGCGCATCCTTCAACTTGCGGATCTGCCTGGGATACTTCCGCTCGAACACTTCATCCATGTGAATGGCTTCGGCGAAGAAGTAGCAGATCGACGACGAGATGGCGATGCACGGAATCGTCAAGGCCAGCAGCACCCATGGATCGAAGAACGGCATGGCCACCAGCAGCGGGAAGGTTGCCGGCACCAGGGTGAAGGCGCGGAACGAGCCGATCAGCAAGTACGCGATCGCGGCAATCCAGAACGATGCCGACAGCGCATCTTGCATCTGGTGCTGCACCGCTTCGCGCTGAAAAAAATAGAGGTAGAGCGCGCCGACTACGACGAGTAGCCAAACCGCGAACAGCGAATAACGGATGCGCGGGTTGTGGAGTTGGACCGAGATCAAGCGAGGCTCAGAGTCAACAGACGACGCGGCGGCATGCCGGGTTCCATTATGCCGCTTCGTCAGGTGCTCCGAAATGGATCTGCTGTTCGAGCTTGGCGAACCCGGCGACTGCGGCCGGCTCCGGCGCGGCCAGCGACACCACGATGCCGATGATAAACGACAGCGGAATCGTGAACAGGCCGGGATTGCGATAGGGGAAATAGGCGGTGGCGTGCTTCAGCAAGTCCACCTGGATGGTGGGCGACAGCCAGATCAGCGCGAGTGTGGCGACCGTGCCGAACAGGATCGAGGCCTGCGCTCCGCGCGTGGTGAACGGCTTCCAGAACATCGACAGGATGAGGGCAGGAAAGTTCGCGCTGGCGGCAATCGCAAAGGCCAGGCCCACCATGTAGGCCACGTTCTGTCCCTTGAAGACGATGCCGAGAACGATCGACAGCAGGGCCAGCACGATGGTGGCGGCGCGCGCCACCAGCAGTTGCTCCTTCTCAGGCGCATGACCGTGGCGGAAGACGTTGACGTAGATGTCGTGTGACAGCGCTGCTGCCCCGGCCAGGGTCAGGCCCGCGACCACCGCGAGAATGGTAGCGAATGCGACCGCGGCGATGAAGCCCAGGAACGCTTGCCCGCCGACCACTTCAGCCAGCAGCGGCGCCGCCATGTTGCCGCCGGCGTCCACGCCGCGAATGGCGTCCTGGCCGACCAGCACCATGGCGCCAAAGCCAAGGATGAACGTGAGCAGGTAGAAGCCGCCGATGATGGCGGTCGCGTAGGCGACCGAGACGCGCGCGGTGCGCCCGTCTGGCACCGTGTAGAAGCGCATCAGGATGTGCGGCAGTCCGGCGGTGCCGAACATCAGCGCCAGGCCGAGCGAGATGGCGTCCACCGGATCCGAGACCAGCCTCCCGGGCGCGAGCACGGCCGGTCCGTATTGCTCGGCCGCCGCGGCGAACAGCGCGAGCGGATTGAACGAGAACTTCGCCAGCACCATCATCGCCAGCAGGAAGGCGCCCGACAGCAGCAGCACCGCTTTCACGATCTGCACCCACGTCGTCGCGATCATCCCACCGAATAACACGTATGCGAGCATGACAAAGCCGACAATCGCGACGGCGATTTCGTAGTCGAGTCCGAACAGCAGGCGAATCAGGTTGCCGGCGCCCACCATCTGCGCAATCAGGTAAAACGCGATCACCGCGAGGCTGCCGGCCGCGGAGGCCACCCGCACCGGCGCTTGCCGCAGGCGGAAGGCGACCACGTCGCTGAACGTGAATCGGCCAAGGTTGCGCAGCGGCTCGGCAATCAGGCACACGACCACCGGCCAGCCGACCAGGAAACCAATCGAGTAGATCAACCCGTCGAAGCCGGAGAGCGCAACCAGGCCGGCGATGCCGAGAAAGCTGGCGGCGCTCATGTAATCGCCCGCGAGCGCCAGCCCGTTCTGCAGCGCGGTGATCGAGCCGCCAGCAGCGTAGAAGTCCTTGGTGCTGCGCGTCCGCCTGGCGGCGAACCAGGTGATGACCAGCGAGAGGGCAATAAAGATGATGAAGCCCGACATCGCGATGATGTTGGGTTGGCCCGATTGGGGCATCAGCGACCCTCCCGGTGCGCGCTGCGGATGTCGGCCACCGCGACGTCGTAGTTGGCGTTGGTCCACCGCACGTAAATCATGATCAGCACCCACGCCGTCACGATCACGAGGACGCCCAACAGGATGCCCAGGCTGAGGCCGGGGACCAGCACCGTGCCGAGCAGCTCCTTGTTGAATGCGATCATCAGGATGAACGCGACGTAGATGATGGTCATCGCCGCGGTGAGGATGATAGACAGCCGCCAGCGGGCGGCCGACAGCGTAACGAGCCGGGAAGCGGAATCGCTCATGCGGTCGCCATCATAGCGCTTTCGGCGTGCGGCTTGCGGCTTGCGAACAGCCAACCGCGAACCGCGACCATGCTATAGTCCGCCCAATTCATTCCGGCACGCGGCTTCATTCTTTCGTCTGCCTCGATTGACTTCGCCTCACACCTGCCCACCGTGGCAGAAAGGGAGTGAGCTATGCGCGCCCGGGTCATCTCGCTCGTTGCGATATTCTGCTTCATCCTTTCGGCTTCGATGGCGTCAGCCCAGGAAGCGTCCCTGGCCGGCACCATTGTCGATGGCACCAAGGCCTCGCTGCCTGGCGCCACCGTGACGGCCACGATGATCGACACCGGCCGGGTGACCAGCGGCGTCTCGGACGAGCGCGGTGAATACCGCCTGCGAGGGCTCGCACCGGGACGCTATAAGGTGCAGGCCGAGCTGTCCGGGTTCTCGATCGTCGTCATTCCCGATATCGAGTTGCTGGTCGGCCAGAACCGGTCGCTGCCGTTCGCCATGCAGGTGGCGTCGCTGTCTGAAACGCTGACCGTCACCGGTGAGGCGCCCCTGGTTGACGTCAGTTCCACCCAGGTCGCGGGCAACGTGGACCGCCGCCAGATGGAAGAGTTGCCCCTGCAGGGCCGCAATTGGATGGAGTTGGCGATGCAGGTGAAGGGCATCACTGCCAACGCGGTCGACACCACGCCAGGCGTGCGCGACCGGCAGTTCCAGTTGAACCTCGATGGCCAGGAGATTACGCAACAGGTCGCCGGGTCTGGCTTTGGCCAGCCAAAGTTCAGCCGCGAAGCCATTGCCGAGTTCCAGGTCGTCACCAACCTGTTCGACATCACCCAGGGCCGCTCGCTCGGCATTCAGGTTCAGGCGATCTCGCGCTCGGGCACCAACCACTACGACGGCAGCGTTTACGGCTACTTTCGCGACGACAAGTGGAACGCCAAAGACTTCATTGCCAATCGAGTCCTGCCCTATGCCAACCAGCAGATCGGTGCGGCGTTCGGCGGGCCGGTCATCAAGGACAAGGCCCATTTCTTCCTGTCGATCGAACGCGAGAACGAGCCGAACACCATTCTTGCGGCGCCGGCGGCGCTGCCGGGACAGTCGTTCAGCTTCGACACCAAGCTGATTCAGAACAGCTTCCTCGGGCGCGGCGACTGGCAGGCGCGTCCGACCGATCACTTGACGGTGCGCGCGTCGTACTGGGACTGGGGCAATGACTTCACGCAGGTCGCCGGTACCGAGCATCCATCACAGGCAGCGGCGCGCTATCGCACGGCTATCAACGTGGTCGGGACCTGGGCCAAGGTGTTGAACAACACCACGTTGCAGGAGCTCAAGCTCGGTTACACCCACTTTGATTGGCAGAACCAGCTCGCCTCGACCAAGCTCGCCAGCACGCCCAACTACGTGTTCCCGGGCCTGACCATCGGTCAGCGCCGCAACTACCCGCAGGAGTTCTTCCAGAACACCCTCAGCGTGCGCTACGACCTCTCCAAGACCTGGGGCCGTCACGACTCGAAGATTGGTGGCGAGTTCCTGCGCTGGCACGACACCGGCAGTTGGGAATTGCTCTCGCGCGGCGAGTTCATCTTCAACTCCATCCCTGCCGACATTGGCCGCCGCATTCCGTTTGATGCGTGGGACGATCCATCTCGCTGGGATCTGACGGGTCTCGACTCGACGATTCAACGCTTCGACCAGAACTTCGGCGACTGGACCATCGACATTCCGCGGCCGACGTGGGCGGTCTGGTTTGGCGACACCTGGCGCATGAGCGATACGTTCACCGTGAACTACGGCGTGCGTTGGGATGCCGACTGGGGCGCGCTCGATCCGCCGCTGATCACGACGCAAGCCAAGTTCAATCCGGCCGGCGGCGTATCGCAATACTCCGACATCGACCTGAAGGGCGGCGACTTGCTGTACCCGAACAACCTGCGCGACATCGGCAGCGTGGCGCCGCGCGGTGGCTTCGCCTGGAACGTCGGCGGCAATGGTACCTGGGTCATTCGTGGCGGCAGCGGGCTGTATTACAGCATTCCCGACTCGAACACGACGTTCAGCATCCAGTCGTTCAACGGCGAGCGCATTCTCGTCAACTCGTTCCCGAACGACGGCCGTCCCGGCTTCCTGGCCGACCCCACGCGTGGCGTCACACAGGCCGACATTGTCGCCGGCCGGGTGCCGCTGCCCGCGCAGGGCCCGCGGGTGATTGCGCACGACTACCAGATGCCGTCCACCTGGCAGAGCATCGTCGGCTTCCAGGGACAGCTTGGTCCGCAGCTGGGGATCGAAGCTGACCTCACGCACTGGAAGGGCTACCACTTCGCCCGCCAGCGCGATCCGAACCTGTTCTTCAATCCCGCGACCGGCTACAACCGTAACCCGGCGCAGGGGCGGCCGGATCCAGCGTATGGCCAGATTCAGTGGCTTGAATCAAATGGCCGCGCCGACTATGCGGCCATTTCCAGCGGCATCACCCGCCGCTACCGCAACAACTGGCAGGCCGGCATGACCTACACCTACATGCTGTTCGCCAACGACGACACCACGAACTTCCAGTATCAAGGGAACAACCCGTTCGATCCGGATGCGGAATGGGCGCGCTCAACCGAGTTCCAGCGTCACACGCTGAGGTTTAACGGCATTTGGCGCCTGCCGTACGATATCTCGGTGTCTGGCGCGTATTTGTTTGGCTCCGGCAACTACTACGCGACCACCGTGGCGCTGAACCCGTACGGCCATACGGGCACCACGCGACTGAATTCCGGGACGACCGCGATTACCGTTCGCGACTCCGTCGTCACGTCAACCACCAACACTGACATCGTCTCGGTCCTCGATCGCTTCGATGGCACCGCGACGATTGCTCCCGGTGAGGTCGCTCCGCGGAATGCGTTGCAGGGATTGCCGCTGCACCGTATCGACGTACGCGCCTCGAAGGACATCAACCTGCCAGGCGGCCTGAAGCTGACCGGCATTGCCGAGGTGTTCAACCTGACCAATCACGCCAACTACGGAGCCTACAACGGCCAGCTGAACTCGACCACCTTCGGCCAGCCGAGACAGAGCCTGCTCAATGCCTACCAGCCGCGCGTGATTCAGCTGGCGGCGAAGTTCAGCTTCTAATGGGAAGGTAAGGCGGGTAGGGCAGGTAAGGTAGGCGGGTAGGGCGGCATGTGGGGCTCACGACCGAGGCCCTTCAAGCCCCGAGTCGCAAGCCCCACGCCGGCTTCTTAGTGCGTCGTCGGCTGCTGAGCCTTCTTGAGGCCCTGAATCTGCAGCACCGGCACGCCCGGCTGTTCCTTGAGCACTTCCTTGCGGTAGAGCTGTTCCATCTCCGCGTGGTGGCGCAGCTCTTCGGGCGTCAGGTTCTTCTTTTTCTTCTGCGCCGCGATTTTCTCGTCGCGCGAGTTCTTCGCGATGCCGAGATCGTCAAGGTCGGTCTGGATGCCGGCGGCCACCGCGTCGGCGTTGAGCTTCAGCGTGTGTTCGGCGCTGCTGAGCGGCACCGACTTGTTGCCAGCGAAGATTTCGTGACGGCCGTGCTCGTCGTACCACTTGGTGAGCGTGGCCGTCATGTGCATCTTCTCGATGATGTTCCGCCAGCCGATGCCGGTGTTGTAGGCGCAGAAGGAAATTTCGCCCATCTGCGTGGCATACGGGATGATGCACATCTCGGTGCGGCGGAAGTCGTAGTTGAACAGGTCCTGGAACCACATGCCCGCAATGAACAGGAAGTTCCAGCGGTCGGCGCGCCGCTTGTCGATGTCGGCCTTGGTGCGGTTGCCGTCAACCTTGCCGTAGTCACGCTTGGTCGCGCCGAAGGTCTTGTCGAACTTGGCCAGCAGGTCGCTCAGCTTGAAGTGCGTGGGCGCCTTGAACGGATCGTAATTGCGGGCCAGGGCCAGCGCCATGCCGGCAATGGTCAGGAACTTGCCGCGCGCGGCATCGTTGACCATCGCGACGTCGGCGGCCAGCTGTTCCGCGCGCAGGAACGCGGTGACCGGCACCGCCTCCTTGGTTTCTTTGTCGATCATCACGGCCATGCCGATGCCGCAGTTCGGGTGGCAGCCGCAGGTCAAGTTGCCCCATTCGTTGTCGGGACCCTTGACCACGTCGCCCCAATCGGTGAACGTGCCCATGAACGAGTTCGGGAACCAGTCGCGGATTGGTTCGCCGAGGCCCGTCTGGTTCTTTACGTCGTGGGCCAGGTGCGACAGCGTGTAGCGCTGCGCGGCGCGGCGCTCGGGCGTGACTTCTTCGTCGCGGCCGGTGAAGCTCACCGGCTGGAACGACAGGAAGTTGATCCGCTTGGGATTGTCGAGCGCGAACTCGATGATGCGGCCGACCTGCTCGTTGTTGACGCCGTTGACGATCGTGACGACCGGGACAATGTCGACGCCGGCGCTATGCAGGTTTTCAATCGCGCGCAGCTTGACGTCGAACAGGTTGCCGACGCGGCGGTGCGAGTTGGCGGCGTTGCCGATGCCGTCGAACTGCAGGTAGGCATAGCGCAGGCCCGCCTCGGCCGCCGCTTTCGAGAAGTCGGGGCTCTTGGCAAACTCAATCCCGTTGGTGGCCGCCTGCACGGACGAGTAGCCAACCTTGCGCGCGTAGCGCACGGCATCAAGAAAATACGGCGAAAGCGTCGGCTCGCCGCCGGAGAACTGCACCGACATCTGCCGCTTCGGCTTGATGGTGATGGCGTTGTCGAGCACCGTCTTGATGTCTTCCCAGGTGAGCTCGTGGACGAAGCCAACCTGGTTGGCGTCCATGAAGCACGGGTCGCACATCATGTTGCAGCGGTTGGTGAGGTCGACCGTGAGCACCGAGCCGCGGCCGTGCTTGATCGTCGAGCTGCCATGGTTGTGCAGCTTCTCGTCGTTGTGCGCGCGAATGTCGCGGCCGGGGCACACTTCCTCGAGGTGCTTGAAGAAGGCGGTGTCGATGGCCATCGTGTCTTCGAAGTGCCCGTGAATGGGGCAATCCTTCATCATCACGATCTTGCCGTCCTTCTCGTCGATGGTCGCCTTGATCTCGCCGACCTTTTCGTTGAGCAGGGTTTCGAGCGGACGCGTGCCGTCGAGAATGGCCTGGCGCGCTTCGCGCACGCAGGTGGGACAGAGCGAGTCAGTCTGACGCGGCCAGCCGAGGGGCGGCTTGGTCTTCTGGTACGACTTCAACAACGGCTTGTCGGACCAGCGCGGCGTCATCGACGGGTTCTGGCTGATCTTGTTGAGTTGTGAAAAGACCTGCCAGACGCCGTTGGCGACGATCGACAATCCCTTTTCCGCGTATTTAATCGGCGCGTGCATAGCGCTATACCTCTCACTGAACTTCGAGCTCTGCCTTAAAGAATGTCCGTCAACTCACGGCTCGTAAGTGATTGACCCGAGGATATTACGGAGATTTCATCCGACGTGCACACAGAGCAGGGAGCTGGCTCGAGAGACGGGTGAACGGGCACTAGCCGCGTGCGAACGGTCAATATCCGACCAATAAAGTCGCCTATTCGAGTGCTATTCTGCGCCATTCGATAATTCAGGAGGAGTGGCGATGAATCGATTGATCTCGGGTTCTTGCATCTGTCTCGGGCTCGCGTTGGCAACGCCGACGTGGGCGCAAACCGAACAGCACAATCATTCCCCCAGTGGGGACGCCGTCAAGGCGGGCACGGTCAACTTCGAGACCTCCTGCAGTCCTGCCGTCAAAGACGACTTCAACCTCGCCGTCGCCGAACTGCACTCGTTCTGGTTCCCGGAAGCTCGCGCGTTGTTCCAAAACGTTGCCAAGAAGGATCCCGCGTGCGCCATGGCGCACTGGGGGGTGGCGCTCACGTATTGGGGTAACCCATTTGCCGGACAGCGCTCGGCGCAGACCATTGCTAACGGCAAGGCCGCGATCGACAAGGCGCTGTCTGCAGGCACGCCGACCGCGCGCGAGAAAGGCTTTATCGACGCGGTCGCCGGCCTGTTCTCGAGTGCCGACGTCACGACCCAACGGGCGCGCGTGGTCGCGTATGAAGGCGCCACCGAGATGGTCGCCAGCCAGAACCGTGCCGATGTCGAAGCGCGCATCTTCTGGGCGCTGGCAATCGCGCAGACGGCGCTGCCCACCGACAAGACATTCGCGCAGAACCTGAAGGCCGCCGAAATTCTCGAGCCGCTCTATAAGAAGATGCCGAATCACCCTGGCCTCGCGCACTACATCATTCACGCCTACGACGTGCCGGCGCTCGCCGCCAAGGCGCTGCCCGCGGCTCGTGCCTACGCCGACATTGCGCCGTCAGTGCCCCACGCGCTCCATATGCCGTCGCACACGTTCACGCGCGTCGGCGAATGGAAGGAATCGGTCGCCACCAACATCCGCTCCGCGGGTGAAGCCGAGAAGTCGGGCACCGGCCTCGGCGAAGGTCTGCACGCGCGCGACTACATGACCTACGCCTATCTGCAGATGGGAATGGACACGCAAGCCAAGGGGGTCATGGAGAACGCGGCGATGGTCGCCCAGAAGGCCGCCGCGGCGCCCGCTGCGGCAGATGCCGGTGGCGCGAACACGTTCGCCCTAGCGGCGATTCCTGCCCGTTACGCCATGGAGCGCAGTCAGTGGGCGGAAGCCACCACGCTCAAGCCGTATCCCGCGCCGAACACGCCGTATACCGAAGCGATCACGCACTTCGCCCGCGCGGTGGGTTTTGCGCGCTCGGGCAAGCCCGCTGAAGCGGCGGCTGACATCGCGCGCCTCGCGGCGTTGCGCGATCGCGAAATCGAAATGAAGGACGCGTACTGGACCGAACAGGTTGACATCCAGCGCCGTGGCGCCGAAGCGTGGGTCATGTTCGCGGAGGGCAAGAAGACCGAAGCGATCACCGCCATGGCGACGGTGGCTGACGCCGAGGACAAGACCGACAAGTCCGCGGTCACGCCCGGCCCGCTGGCCCCGGCCCGCGAAATGTATGGCTTCATGCTGCTCGAGGCCGGCCGCGCCAAGGAAGCCCTGGTCGCGTTTGAAGCCGTGACGAAGAAGGAGCCGAACCGCTTCCTCGCACTCTACGGCGCCGGCAAGGCGGCCGAGGCCACCAAGCAGCGGACCAAGGCGAAGGGCTACTACAAGCAGATCGTCGCGATCTGTGCCGAGGCCGGCACCGAGCGACCGGAACTGCAGTACGCCCGCAAGATGGCGAAGTAGGTTTCGGAACCTGACGGGAGGGCTCTCCTTACAGGGAGGGCACCTCCTGTCGGGAGAGTTACCCTTGTCGGGACAGGAACACCGGCGGGACCGATGCGGCCCGCATCCTGGAAAAACCTACCCGGACCAGCGCGTAGATCACGAACACCGCCGCGTGGTCCCACGTCGGCTGCATGGTCTGCAGCGAGTGCATCGCCTCGTCGAACGCGAAGACCAGGCCGAGCAGCACGCCGACTTCCGCCACAATCGCGAAGATCATCCACTTCATTCGGTCTGACTCCGTGGAGCCGGCGGCGGGGGAGCCGGGCCGGCTGGGCGGGATTGTGCCACAGCCGAGGCGGGTGACGACGCCGCACTCGTCACAAACTCACGAAATCTCGCGAGCGCAGACGTCACCGTCGCTTCGGTGGCCGCAAAGCATACGCGAATGTATCCTTCGCCATCACCGCCGAAGCCGACACCCGGCGCCAACGCGAGGCCGGTGTCGCGCAGCAGTCGTGTCGTGAACGCCGTGGAGTCGCGCAACCCTTCAATTCGCGGGAAGGCGTAGAAGGCGCCTTGCGGCTCCGGCAACGACACGCCTGGCAACGACCCGAGCGCGCGCATCACGTCTGCCCGCCGCTCGGCATAGTGCGCGCGCAGCTCACGGATGTACGGCTCGCCATCGCGCAAGGCCACGATGCCCGCTTGCTGCACCATTGCCGCGGGGTTCGAGGTCATGAACTCCACTGCCTTGTACATGGTCCTGACGGTGCCCTCGCTGGCTTGCGCCCAGCCGAGCCGCCAGCCGGTCATGTTGTAGGTCTTCGAGAAGCTGTTGACCACAATCAGCCGGTCCCGCTCACCGGCGACTCGCGCGAAGGACGGCGCGACAGTGACGCCATCGGCGTAGACTAGGCGCTCGTAGACCTCGTCCGCCAGGATCACCAGATCGTGCTGGTCGGCGAGTGTCATCAGCGCGCGCTGTTCGTCGAGGCTGATCAGCCAACCCGTGGGATTGGACGGGCTGTTGACGATCACCATTCGCGTGTGGCCGTCGATCGAGGCGCGCAGGCGATCGAGATCGAGTTGAAACCGCGCGCCGTGGCGCGCGAGCGACACCGGGCGAGGTTCGCCGCCGGCCATGATCACGGCATTGGAAAAAATTGCATAGGCCGGGGAGACTATGACGGCGTTGTCGCCGCTGCTGACGAAGGCGCGAATGGCCGCGTAGATCGCCATCGAGGCGCCGACCGTGCTCATGATCTCCGAGGGGCGATAGGTGACGCCGTGAAGATCGTGGACCTTCCGCGCGATCGCCTCGCGCAATTCGGTGTAGCCGGCGGTGTGCGTGTAGAAGGTGTGCCCGGCTTTCAGCGCGGCGTCAGCGGCCTCGCAGATGAAGGCGGGCGTCGGCGTGTCCGATTCGCCGTAGCACAGCTTGATCGACCCAGGCATGGCCTCGGCGGCCGTGGCAATGACCACCATCGGTGACTCGGCGACGCTCGTGAACTCGCGGGTGTAGCGCACCGGCGCATTCTATTTCACGGGCCGGGCTATGTCATCGCGGCGCCCCCATCATCTGGCCGGCAATCTCACGGACGACCTTCGCCGCCACGCTGGCCGTCATGCCGCCGAGGTCCTGCGAGGGGTTGTACTCGACGACGTCGGCGCCGACGATGGCGCCGGAGAGGCGGTGAATCATGGCGATGATCTCACGGACGCTGAGCCCGCCGGGTTCGCGGTGCGAGACACCTGGTGCGAACGCCGGATCGATGCCGTCGAGGTCCACCGAGATGTAGACGGGCCCGTCAATCGCCGGCCGCGCGCCGGCCGCGAAATGGCGCATCTCGATGCAGCTGATGCCGAAGCGCTCGACCTGGTCGCGTTGATGCGGCGTCAGCGTGCGGATGCCCACTTGCACCAGCTTCACGCCAGGGCATTCCTCCATGATTCGCGCGAACGGACACGCGTGTGAGTAACGGTCGCCGTCGAAGTCGTCATAGACATCGCCGTGCGCGTCGATGTGCAGGATAGTCAGAGTCGGGCGCTGCGTCACCACGGCCCGCAGGATCGGATAGGTGACGGAGTGATCGCCGCCGAGCGCGATCGGTTGAAAGCCGCTGGCGAGTAGCGCGCCGATCCCCATCTCGATCTGCTCACGCGCTTCCGCTGGGGTCGCCGACAGCGCCAAGTCGCCCGCGTCCGTGAGGCCGCCCAGATCCGCGCCGTTCTCCGTGAAGCGATTGCCTGCCGGCGACCACAACGCCTGACGGATCAGTGGCGGCCCGGCTGCCGATCCGCGCAGGAACGACGAACTGGTGTCGTAGGGCAGGCCGATCAGTTGCGGGCGAGCCATCAAATTCCGCTGAACCTTTCTGCACCCTTCTGAATCGTTCTGAACTTTCTAGAACCGGTATTTCACCGCCAGCTGAATGATCCGTCCGTCTTCGGCCGTGGTGATTTGGCCGAACGGCGCCGACCCGATGACGCCGTTCGGCTGGCCGAACCGCGGCTGGTTGAGCAGGTTGAATCCCTCGATGCGGACCTGCAGCCTGTGCCGTCCGGCAAAGTCGAAGTTCTTGAACACCGACAGGTCGGTTCGCTGGAAGCCAGGTCCGCGCACGCCGTTGCGGCCGGCATTGCCCGGCCGCTCTCCGGTTTGCGCCAGCGTCAGCGTCGTGAAACAGGCGGTGTTGAAGTACTGCGCCGTGGTCTTCGGGCCGTCGTTCGCGTCGCAAGTCAGATCGGGGCGCGACGTCATGTAGCGGATGTCGAGCACCGCGCCCTGGGTGACCGAGAGAGGGAAACCGCTTTGCGCCTGGTAGATGCCGTTCAGTTGCCAGCCGCCGGCCACCAGGCGCACAAGCTGGGACCGATCGGCCAACCGCGGTAGCTCGTAGCCGAAACTGATGACGACGCGATGACGGGCGTCAAACAGCGCCGGACCCTTCTCCATGGCGAGTGCGCGCTCGACGCTGGCCTCATCGCCCTGCACGACGGGCAGCACCGGTCGCGCCTCGCCGCCGATGTTGAGGCCGGACACATGGTCCGTGGTCTTGCCAAGCGTGTAGCTGGCGAGGAAATTCAGCCCGCGGGTCGGGAGCATGCGGACGCTCGTCTGCAACGAGTCGTACCACGATCGCGCGACCGGAAAGGTCGGTCGCACCAGCGCGTACGAAGGCAGGAGGCGCGCGCCACGAGCGGTCTGGCCCGGCACGTAGAGGCCCGGGTTCAGCTCCATGAACATCGGCAGGTGGTATCCGCGTGAGCCGACATAAGCCACTTCCGTGCCGACCCTGCCGCGCAATTGGCGCTGGACGCCGAGGTTGAAGTGATAGGCGTACGGCGACTTGAAGTCGTCGCCCCAGCCGATGATCGTCAAGGCCGGGGGGAACGGATTGGGTGGCCCGGCGACCGCGGCCAGCGGGTCGGCCAGCGAGATCGCCGCCGGCGCATTCAGCTCGATCAGCGGTGTGAACGGCGGCGACAGCACGCCGCTCTGGAAGAAATCGCCCTGGCCGGCCAGCGCGTCGTAGAACACGCCGATTGCCGATCGCACGCTGGTCTTGCCGTCGCCGAACGGGTCCCAGGCCAGCGCAATCCGCGGGGCCACGTTGTTCTTGTCGGTGGGGACGACGCCGCGCGGCACGTCGGGGTCGCCCGGATACACCAGCCCGGCCGGCGCGGCGGGGTACTTCTGCGATCTCACCCCGGTGCGGAAACCGCTGATCGCGTCGTTCTTGTCGATGAACGGCATCGGCAGCTCGTAGCGAACGCCCAGGCTCAGCGTGAGTTGCTGCGTGACGCGGAACTCGTCTTGCGCGTAGCCGGCGTAAAGCCAGCCGTAGCCGTCCTGGATCGCCTGTGTCGTGGTGGCGCGCACTTGCGCCGGTGCGCCCAGCAGAAAGTCAGCCGCGGCGTTGCCTGACAGCCCGCCACTGAATGTCAGGTCGCCGTTGGGGCGGTTGATGAACGCAATGTTCATCGCCTCGCGCCGCAGATCGAGGCCGGCCTTGAACGAATGACGGCCGGTAATCCACGTCAGGTCGTTGGCGATCTGCCAGACGTGGTTGACCCGGCTGACAAACGGCTGCTGCGGATCGCCGAGCGCGGCCGTGCCGCCGCCGAAGAAGCCTTGGACGACAATTGACGGCAGGCCGGCCGCTGCCGGGTTGGTGTTCGCGAGGTTGATGCCGAAGTCCCGCGGGCTGAGGCCGCTCGTCACGGCGGGATTGGCGCTGATCCGGTTGATCGAGAACCGGGCCTGGTTGATCAGGTTCGAACTGATCACGTAATTGTGCGACACCATCGCGTCCTGCAAGGTCGCCAGCGCCCGTTGATCAACGGCGGCTATCACCCGTGGCGTGAGCCGCTCGGTGTCACTCCGCATGTAGCGGCCGAGCAGCGACTGCTGCGCTGATATCTGGTAATCAAACCGCACGCCGAACTGGTCGCGCACATCGTTCACCGTCGGCGAAACGATGTAGCGGTTGCCCGGCGAGTTGGGTAGCGGGACGAAGTCGTTCAGCAACTTCGCGGCTGCCGGGCTGATACGACCCGCCGGGATGACGTTGCCCTGGAAGGCCAGCCCGGTCAACGGGTCGCGAATGGCGCCGGCCTGCGCGGAGAAGTCGCCGCGTCGCTGCGCCTCGGACAGCACCAGCACGTTTTGCGTGATGCCGCTGTCGTTGCGGTAGCCCTCGTAGTAGCCGAATCCGAACAGCCGGTTGCGGAGCAGCGGACCCCCAAGGGCGGCGCCGAACTGGTTCTGCTTCAGCTCGGGTTTCGGCTGATTCTGCGGTGCGAAGTAATTGCGCGCCTGCAGCGCATCGTCGCGGTTGAATTCCCACGCCGCCCCCGACACGGTGTTGCTGCCAGACTTGGTGACGACATTCACCACCGAGCCGGCGTTGCGACCGTATTCGGCCGAGAAGGCATGGGTCAGGATCTTGAATTCCTCGATCGCGTCCGGGGGCGGGCGCAGCACGAAGCCGGTGTTGAACGTGTCGTTGTTGCTGGCGCCGTCCATCAGGAAATTGTTGGACTGGTTGCGCATGCCGTTCACGTTGAAGCCGCCGGTGGCGTTGCCGAAGCCGCCCGGCGTGGCATCGCCAGATTGCCCGCCCAGGCCGACCGGCGGCGCCACCACCCCGGGGATCAAGGTCCCCAGCTGCGTGAAGTTGCGGCCGTTCAGCGGCAGGTCCACCACTTTCCGCTCGTCGATCACGATGCCGTGCGTGGCGTTGCTGGTCTCGACCAGATTGGCCTGGGCCGTGACGGTGACCGTGTCGGTTAACTGTCCGACCTGGAGTTCAAACGCCACGCGCGAGGTTTCGGTGACGGTGATCCGCACGCCGTCGCGGACCGCGCTCCGGAAGCCCGACAGCGACGCCTTGACGGTGTAGCCGCCCGGCTGCAGCAGGGGGATGGTGTAAAGCCCGTCGCGACCCGTGACGGCCGTGCGCACCGCGCCGGTGTTGGTGTTGGTCGCCTCCACGGTGACGCCCGGCAGAACCGCACCGGTCGTGTCGGTCACGATGCCGTTGACTTGCCCGGTCGATTGCGCCACCGCCGCGGCCGGCGCCGCGAGCAGCAAGGCGAGAAGGGCTGAGGCTATCGGGAAACAGCGTGTCATCGGCCGACCTCCAGATCTGCGGTTCAGTGGTGCTCGCTATTTTTTCTTCAGGTCGCGCACGGCCGGGATGTTGGGAAGTCCCGTTGCCGCCGTGGCCGCTCGCACGATCGCCCGTGCCATGACGTCGGCCGCCAGAGCGCCGATCTGGGTGATGTCCACCTCGCCGGTCCACTGCCCGGTGGCCAGCGCGAACACCGTGTCGCCGTCGCCTTGCGTGTGCGCGGGAAAAATCGCCCGCGCCAGCCCATCGTCGGCCATCAGCGCCATGCGATGCGCCTGCGACTTGGTCAGTCGCGCGTTGGTGGCGACCAGGCCGATGGTGGTGTTTTCGGCGGCGCGTGCACGTGGGCCGGTCTGGCCGCTCCGCAGCAAGGTGCGCGCATCGGCGAGGCTGCCATCGGGATTGCGCACGCCCGCCACCACTTGGCCGGTGTCGGGGTCGATGATGTCGCCGACCGCGTTGACGGCGACGATGGCGCCCACGCTCAGGCCGTTGGGAAGGGTGATGCTGTAACTGCCCAGTCCGCCCTTCATCGAGCGGCCGGGCCCGCCGGATTTGCCAACGGTCGCGCCGGCGCCGGCGCCAATCGTCCCTTCGAGCACCGGCGAAGCGGCCGCGCCGGCGGCCGCGCGGTAGCCGCAGTCGGCGGTCGGCCGAATCTTCGGGTTGCCGCCGATCGGCAGGTCGAACAGGATGGCGGCGGGCACGATCGGCACCTTGGCAATCCGCACGTCCCAGCCGATGTTGTGTTCCTCGAGCCAGCGCACCGTACCGGTGGCGGCGTCGAGCCCGAAGGCGCTGCCACCTGACAGCACCACCGCGTTGACCTTGTCGACCATGTTGGCGGGGTCGAGCAGATCGGTTTCGCGGGTGCCCGGGGCGCCGCCGCGCTGCGAGACACCGCCGACCGCGCCTTCGCCGTCAACCAGGATGACCGTACATCCGGTCGGGCGCTCGGCAAGAGTGTGGTGACCCACCTTGATGCCGGGCACCGCGGTGATGGTACGGTTCGACGCTCCGGGTGCGGGCGTCTGCGCCTCGAGTGACGCGAGCGCCACCACGGCACACATCCCCAACGTGGCGATTGACACGTTCATGCGGCGACTCCCCATTGGCGACAACTTGGCCAGCCTACATCCCCGGCGGCGTAAACCGTCCGTCATTCGCGAGCCATCCGCCATCGACGAACAGGATGGTACCCGTCACGTAGCTGGCGGCATCCGACAGCAGGAACACCGTCGGCCCGGCCATTTCCTCAGCCTTCGCCCAGCGCTTCATCGGCGTCTTGTCGGCATACGCCTGGTACCAGTCGGGCTGGGCCTTGATCGGCGCCGTGAGCGGCGTTTCGGTCACGCCCGGTCCCACTGCGTTCACGCGTACGCCCTGGTCTCCCCATTCGGTGGCCGCGGTGCGCACCAGCTGCACGATGCCGGCCTTGGTCATCGAGTAGACCGACTGACCCGGCTCGGTGACGAGCGAGCGGATCGACGAGAACAGCACGATGCTACCGGACTTCTGGAGAACCATTAACTGGCCGGCCGCCTGCAAGACGTTGAAGTTGCCGCGCAGGTTGACGCGGACCACGCGATCAAACTCGTCGCCGGTGTAGTTTAGGATCGACTTCCGCACGTTGATCGCCGGCGTGCAGACCAGGCCGTCGAGCCCGGTGCGGCCGCGCAGGCGGTTGGCCAGCGCGTCGCGCACCGAGGCCTCGTCGGCGATGTCGACGCCGCCCGCATCGGCCGAGCCGCCCGCCTTGGTGATCGTCTCCGCGGTGACCGCTGCGTTGTCGGCGTTGAGGTCGAGGCAGATGGTGTGTCCGCCCTGGTGCGCGACGCCCAGGGCAACTGCCTGTCCGATGCCCGATCCGGCACCAATCACCGCAATCGTTTTTCCGTCGAGTCTGAACATATCGGCTCATGATACGAGATAAAATTCCCGCGTGTCGTCGCCTGCCGAACGGATCCTCCTCGAAGTAGACCTAGCCGCCGACGAAATTGTCGATTTTGCGGCGCGCCTGGTGCGCATTCCCACGGTGAACCCGCCGGGCGAGGAGTATGAGGCGTGCGCCAACGTCATCGGTGACCAGCTCCGGGGGCACGGCGCTGACGTTCATTTGTTGCCGGCCATCGGCAAGGTCGAACACACGTCCCGGTATCCACGGATCAACGTCGTTGGGCGCCATGAGGGACGTGCGACGGGGCCAGCGATTCACCTGAACGGCCACTTCGACGTCGTGCCGGCCGGCTTGGGATGGACGCGTGATCCGTTTGGTGGCGACGTGGTCGACGGCCGGTTGTACGGCCGCGGTTCATGCGACATGAAGGCGGGCCTGGCGGCGGCGGTGTTCGCGGTTGAGGCGATTAGGCGCGCAGGGGTGGCCCACGCCGCGCCGATTGAGATCAGCGGCACCGTCGATGAAGAAAGCGGCGGCTTTGCCGGCGTGGCGTGGCTCGCTGAGAATCGCTGGATTTCTCGCGAGCGGACCAAGGCTGTGATCATTCCCGAGCCGTTTGGTGTCGATCGCGTGTGCGTCGGCCACCGTGGCGTCTACTGGTTCGAGGTGGTGGCCGAGGGCCGCATCGCGCACGGCAGCATGCCGTACCTTGGGGTCAGTGCCATCGAGGGCATGTCGCACCTGCTCGATCTGGTGCGCGACGAACTCGGTCCGGCGCTGGCCAGCCGGATCACGACGATGCCGGTCGTGCCCGAGGGATCGCGGCACGCCACCATCAATATCAACGGCATTGACGGCGGCCAGCCGGTGAATGAGGCGCCGAGCCCGTGCGTGGCTGATCGCTGCCGCGCCGTGTTCGATCGCCGGTTCTTGCTCGAAGAGGGGCTCCAGCGGACGCGGGCGGAAATCGCCGGCCTGGTGGCGAAGGCACAGTCGCGCATGCCGGAGGTGCGCTTTTCGATTGAAGACCGGATGATCGTGGAGCCGACCCGCGCGCCGGACGATGCGCCGGTGATTGCGGCGCTGGCCAATGCGATTGCCCGCGTGGTCGGCCGGCCGGCGTCGATCGTCGCCAGTCCGGGGACCTACGATCAGAAGCATGTCGAACGGATCGCCGGCGTGCCGCACTGCGTGGCGTATGGGCCGGGCGAGCTGGCGATGGCGCATCAGCCCGACGAGTACTGTTCGATTGCGGATATTGTGTTGGCGACGAAAGTGTTGGCGCTAGCGGTAATTGCCCTTGCCGAATAAAAAACACGAAGGTCACGAAGGCCACGAATTGGTCTTTGAAAGAGATGTCTTCGTGTTCTTCGTGATCTTCGTGCTGATCTCGAGGACCCAATGACCGGACAAGAAATGGTGGCGCTGTCGAAGCAGCACTCGCTCTACGAGTGGTCGGCGCAGGCGAACGTTGATCCCATCCCCGTGGCGAAGGCAAAGGGCATCTACTTCTGGACGCCCGAGGGCAAGCGCTTCATCGACTTCAATAGCCAGTTGATGTGCGTGAACATCGGCCACGGCGACGAGCGGGTGATCAAGGCCATCCAGGAGCAGGCGGCGTCGCTGGCCTACGCCAACCCCTTCATGGCCACCGAAGCGCGGGCGAAGCTGGGGCAGAAGCTTGCCGCGATCTGCCCGGGCGACGTCGACGTGTTCTTCTTTACCAACGGCGGCGCCGAGGCCAATGAAAACGCCATCCGCATCGCGCGCCTGGCAACCGGCCGCCACAAGATTCTCGCGCGCTATCGCTCGTATCACGGCGGCACCGGCGCCAGCCTGACCATGACTGGCGACCCGCGCCGCTGGGCCATGGAACCCGGCATGCCCGGCATCATCCACGTGCCGCATCCGCATCACGGCCTGAAACGCGGCACCGACTCGGGCGCCGAAGCGCTCGCGCAACTCGAAGAAATCATCATGCTCGAGGGTCCGCACACCATTGCCGCCTTCATTCTCGAGACCGTCACCGGCACCAACGGCATTCACGTCCCGCCCGACGGCTATCTCGAGGGCGTCCGCGCGCTGTGCGACAAGCACGGCATCCTGATGATCGCCGACGAGGTGATGTCGGGTTTCGGCCGCACCGGCGCGTGGTTCGCGGTGGACCACTGGAATATCGTGCCCGACATCCTGACCATGGCCAAGGGCCTGACGAGCGCCTACGTGGCCCTTGGCGCGGTCGGCATTCGCCGCTCGCTCGCCGATCACTTTCAGCAGAAGGTGTTCTATGGTGGCCTCACCTACAACAGCCACCCATTGGGCTGCGCCGCGGCGCTGGCCACGATCGCGGTCTACGAAGAGGACAAGCTGATCGATCGCGCCAAGACGATGGGCGTGGTGATGGCGAAGATGCTGGCCGAGCTCAAGGCAAAGCATCCCTGCGTGGGTGACGTGCGGTCGATTGGTTTGTTTGGCCTGGTCGAACTCGTCAAAGATCGCACGACCATGGAGCCGCTGGCGCCGTTCAACGGGACGTCGCCGGAGATGCAGGCGCTCGGTAAGTTCTTTCGCGAAGAGGGGCTCTACACCTTCGTGCGGTGGAACACGTTTTTCACCAACCCGCCGCTGTGCATCACTGAGGCGGAGATGGCGGAGGCGTTCGCGATCATCGACAAGGCGCTATACCTCACGGATGAGGCCGTCCGCTAGCGCGGACGTGGGGCTCGGCGCCCCACGACCCGCAGTATGCGGGTCGCCCTACTTCAGCCCCTGCACATGCTTGACCCACGCGCCGACCAGCGGCTGCATGGCGCCCTTTGACGCGGCGTAGGCCTTCGACCACTTTGCGAGGTACGCCTTGTCAGCCGTGAGTGTGTTGGCCTGTGGCTCTCTCAAGTGGCGAATGTAAGTGCCGTAGATGGCGGCCAGCTGCGCCGCTTGATCGGTCGGGTTGGTTTCGAGATATGGGGTCAGCACCGCCACCGCATCTGCCGGCCGCCCTCCCAGTACGTATGCGATCCCCAACAATCTTCGCGACTTCGGGTCCGCGTTTGGTTGTTGCGCAGCGAACTCGAGTGGCGTGATCGCCAGCTCCGGCTGTCCGGCCTTAATCCACTCTTCTCCAGCCAGCCGCCCCGCGGCGGGGCTCAGTGGAGCCGTCGTGGCGCTCTGAAGCAGCGGGGCTGCCTCCTTGTGCCGGTTGGCCTCGGCCAGCACCGCGCCCAGGTAGAGGCGAGCCGGCGCGAATGCCGGCGCCATCTGCATGGCGCTCTGGAACTGGACGGCCGCCTTTTCCAGTTGCGAGAACTGCAGGAGTTCAAGACCTTTGAGAAACGCCGCCAGGGCTTGGTCGCCATCCCCGAGCGCGGTCATCGCCGCGGAACCAAGGTCGCCGCTGCGCGCTTCCTTGAGAGCGGGCTTCGATGCCGCGGCGCGTCCTTCGGCAGCTGCGAACATCGGGATGAGGGCCGCCGGCGTGAGCAGTTCCTTGCGATCGAAGTTGGCGATGCCGCCCAATAACACCATGGCCATCTCGCCAGGGATGGCGCTTCCCGATGGAGCCGGCGCGCCACCGGTCAACGCGGGCGTGTCGGCGAGGATGCGGAACGGCCGAATCATGTGACCCTGCGCTTTGCCGCCCTGGCGAATGGTGCTGCGCGCCAGGTAGCGTCCCGGCGGCAGTGCGGTGGTGCTGAACTGCGCGTTGGCCGCGATAATCTCCGGCGACGGCCCGGCCATGATGCGCATCGGCACGGTCGCGAGGGGAGCGGCATCCTCGCTCGGCAGAATCTCGAGCGTGGCCTCGAGGCCTGCCAATTGCGCGGGCCCGCCGTAGATCTCGACCAGTGCCGCCATCTGGCCGCCGACTGCCGGTTCAATCGCCGGCGACAGCATCGTCTTGCCGTCGGTGGCGCCGCCGACGATCAGGTCGCCCATGGCCAGCGCCGGGCCATCCATCTGCCACGCGGTGACCAGTCGCGCAACGCTGCCGACGCGCCCCTCGCTGTCGGCCATCGACAAAATCAGGCGATACTCGCCCGGGTCAACCGCGATCGAACTCGCATAGAGCGCTGTCCCCGGGTCGCCGGCCTTCTCGGTCAGCGTCTTCGGCCCCACTGGAGGAGCAAAGCCCCGGCCTGACTTGTTCACCAGCAGCACCCCGGCGGTGTACTCCAGGGGCTGCCCCGAGAGTCGCTCCACTTCGGCGGCCACCAGCACACGCACCTTTGGGCTGCCGGGTTCCTTGTAAGTCCACGTCGCCAGACGCATCGGCAGGTCGTTGATGAGCAGCAGCGACTTGAGAGCGCGCGTGACGGCGTCGGCTGGTGTCGTGGCTTTCGCCGACATCGACGTCAGGAAGCTGCGCCGAGATCGAATGGTGACACCGCGCCGGCCGGTCTTGACCGAAATGCGATGACGGCGCCCGTTGCGATCTTCGGGTCGCGACTCGATGCCCAGCAGGTAGAACCCGTCGATGGCCCGCGAAATACGATCGAAGGCGTAGTCGGCCGAGGTGTTGATGCGATACAGGGAGCCCCGCGCGGCACCCGCCAGCATCTCGAGCCCGGTAATTTGCAGGTCGCGATCTTCGCGCGGCGTGTTGGGTTTCTGGCTCTGCGAGGCGTCGAATCGGGGCACGTCGAGCATCAGGACGTCGATGGTCGCGCGGGCATCGGCCGCCGCCGAGGCCAGTTCGTCGGTCTCGCCGCCGAGGCCTTCGAACACCAGCCCTTCAGACAGCAGGATGACCGACTTCGGTCCCTCGACGCCGCCCAGTCCCTTGAGCACGGCGCGCATGCCGCTGATCGACGCATCGGTTCGCTGGCGGACTTCGGCGGAGATCTGCGCCGCGTCCTGTTCGACTTCGCGCTCGCAGCGCTCCGCGTCTGCGGCCGATACCGACCCGCATTCGCGGTTGATGACCTCGATCGCCAACTGGACGTTGTTGCGTGTGTAGAGCGCCAGTGCCTCGGTCACGCTCAAGTTGAAACGGCCCAGGAACGGGTCGGCGCTGCCGACAATTCGCAGCAATGCTTCGCGAACCTTGTCATGGTCGGTCGTGAAGTCAACCAGCTCGCCTGGCCCCGGCACGGCGACCACCGCCACCTTGTCTTCTGGCGTCAGCGTGTCGACGAACTTCTTGGCGCTGTTCATCACCGCGCGCGCGGCGCCGGTCCGAATGTTGCCCTGGTCGATCAGCAGCAGCACCAGGCGCCCGCTGGGCGCCCCCTTGGCGTTGGATGAGAAGAACGTGTCGTCGGGCGCCGAAGCGACCTTGCGGGGGGCGCCGATCACGCGCATGGGGTCGACCGAGCGCACGTACTCCGCCGAGACGACCTGGCGTTTGTCGCCATCCACCTCGACCAGGAAGTCGGTGGCGGTCAAGTCCATCACCTGCCGGCCGTTGCCATCGAGGGCCGTGACGTCGACGCTGACCAGCTCGACGCCCGCACGGAAGACGGGGGTTTGATCAGGGGCTTGAGGCTTGGGGCTTGGGGCCTGGGCCAGCGTCACGTCGCCTGTCGCTGCTATCACCGCGGCCAGGCCCATTGCCGACACCGTCAACGCCAGACAGACAGAACGCATAGCCAACTCCTGCGCGCCCATCTTACGCCGTTCCCAAGCCCCAAGCCCCCAAGCCCCCAAGCCTATAGAATCAGACAACATGTCGATTCGCGACGTCATCATCGTAGGCGCCGGTCCTTCCGGCCTCGCCACCGCCATTGCCGCCAAGCATTTCGGCCTCGACTACCTCGTCCTCGAAAAAGGGTCGCTGGTTGACGGCATTGCCCGTTTTCCCACCAACATGGTGTTCTTCACCACGCCGGAGTTGCTTGAAATTGGCGGCATCCCGTTGACGACGCCTTACGAGAAGCCGACACGGGGAGAGGCACTGCGTTACTACCGCAAGGTGGTGGATACCTTTCAACTGCAGGTGTCGTTGTTCGAGGAGGCCACTGACATTGAACCCGCCTCCGCCGAGGAAGCTGCCGGCTTCGGCGCGTCAAGCCTTTTTAGGATTCACACCAAGAATGCGCGTGGCGCCACCCGCGTGCGCGAGGCGCGCAACGTCGTCTTGTCGATGGGCTACTACGGCGCACCGGTGATGCTCAACATTCCCGGCGAGGATCTGCCGCACGTCTCGCACTTCTACCGGGAGGCGCACCCCTTCTATCGCCAGCGTGTGGTGATTGTCGGCGGCAAGAACTCGGCGGCCGAGGCCGCTCTCGAGATTCACCGCGCCGGTGGCCACGTCACCATCGTGCATCGCGGCTCCGCGTTCGGCGACTCGTTCAAGTACTGGGTGAAGCCCGATATCGAGAACCGCGTCAAGGAAGGCTCGATCGCCGCCCACTTCAACGCGAACATCGTCGAGATCCGTGCCACCGAAGTGGTGCTCGACTCGGGGCAGAGGTTGCCGGCCGAAGGCGTGTTGCTGCTGACCGGTTATCGCGCCGACCCGGAGTTCATGCGCCGCGCCGGTGTGGAGATCAATGCCGAGACGCTGGAGCCCCACTACAGCGCCGAGACCTACGAAACGAATGTGGCGGGGTTGTTCGTCGCGGGCGGCCAAGTGGCGGGGAAGAAGACGGGAACCGTGTTCATTGAGAACGGACGGTTTCACGGAGAGACGATCGCCAAGACGTTGGCGGCGCGGGCAAGCCCCTAGCCGCTATATCGTCAGCAGCCACCCGTGACGGTCGGCAATGCGGCCCGATCGAATGCCCTCAAGTTCCGCGCCTACTTTGGCGAGGACCGAATCCGGTGCCAACGCCTTCACGGTGATTTCGCGATCCTTGTGCCGGATGCGGCCGAGCGGCGCAATCACCGCCGCGGTGCCGACGCCCGCCGCGCCGTCGAGCGTGCCCTTGGCGTGCGCCTCGAACACTTCATCGATGGTGATGCGGCGCTCTTCCACGGGCACCTTCATGTCGTTCAACAGCGTGAGCACGCTCTCGCGCGTGATGCCGGGGAGGATGGTGCCTCCGAGCGGCGGCGTGACCACTGTGCCGTTGATGACGAACACGACGTTCATCAGCCCGGCTTCTTCCACGTACCTCCGCTCGATGCCGTCGAGCCAGAGCACGTTGTGGAAGCCCTTCTTCTGCGCCTCGAGTGCGGCCAGCATGCTGCCGGCATAGTTGCCGCCACACTTGGCGGCGCCGGTGCCGCCCGGGAACGCGCGAACGTAGGTGTCTTCAGCCACCAGGTCCACCGCGCCCGAGAAATAGGGTCCGCTGGGGCACGTCTCGATGATGAAGCGGAAGGTGTCTGATGGCCGCACGCCGAGCGGCTCGCCGGTGGCGAACATCACGGGACGAATGTAGAGCGCGGCACCGTCGCTTTCCGGGATCCAGTTGCGATCGAGCTGGACCAGGGCAGCGGCGCCGTCCACGAAAATAGCGGCGGGGATCTCCGGCATCGCCATGCGTTGACAGGTGCGGTTCATGCGCGCGTGGTTGGCTTGCGGGCGGAAGAGGACCGCGCCGCCGCCGGGCCGCGGAAACGCCTTGAAGCCCTCGAAGATGCCCTGGCCGTAATGCGCCACGGCGGGAGCGGCCGCCATCATCTGGGAGCCGTAGGGAATAATTTTAGGGTCGCCCCATTTACCGTTGGCGTAGTCGGCGACCAGCATGTGATCGCTGAACACGGCGCCGAACGCTGATTTGTCGCGCAGCTCCGGCGTCAGCCGGGAAGCAGTGGTCTTGGTAACGGGGATGGTAGCGAGCATGTGGCAGCTTATCACCGCCCGCCCGAGGCTCGCCTGATGCCGGTCTTGCGTCCGGCGCCACCTGGGCGCATAATCCGGCTATGGCTACCGCGACCGCGACTCAATGGGCGCTCAAGGGCAATGGCTACGAATTCTGCAACTGCGACTTCGGCTGCGGCTGCAACTTCGGGGGCTTTCCGAACTCCAAGGACGGCAGTTGTCGCGCCCTGGTCGGCATGGAGATCCACAGCGGATCCTGCGGGGACGTTGATCTTGCGGGGGTCAAGTGCGCCGCCATCATCGACTGGCCGAAAGCCATTCACGAAGGGAACGGCCGGGCCGTGTTCCTCGTCGATCCAGCGACCACCGACGCCCAGATCGGGGCGCTGGCAGACATTTGCTCAGGCAAACTTGGCGGCATGCCGTGGGAGCTGCTCGGTCCAACCTTTCAGGTAGTTGGACTCGAGAAGGCGCCAATCACGATTACCGGTGAGGGCCGCAAGCAAACCTTCACGGCGGGCAGCTTCGCCGAGGGTCGAGGCGATACCTTCAAGAACCCGGTAACCGGCGAAGACCACCTGGCGGACGTGGTCTTGCCGACCGGTTTTATCTGGACCAAGGGCGAGTGCGGTCAGGGATCGTTCGAAGCCGCGGCGGCCGGCGTCTCGGTGGCCGCCGAGAAATCCAACTGGATCTTTTACCAGTTCGATTGGTCTAACGCGTAACCGCCAGCCAGATCGCCCAACCGATCAGGCCGAGGCCGGTCGCCCGGGCGGCCTGCGGCCCGATGCTCGTCAGCTTCTCAACCATCACCAGCACCGTCAGCGCGGCGATCACGCCGAGGTTCATGACGCCTCCCGCGAACAGTAGCAGCATCAGAACCCAGCAACACCCCAGACAGTAGAGTCCCTGCTCACTGCCCATGCGAAACGCCCCCCAGGTGCCACTGCGCCAGTGCCGCATGATCAGCGAGAGTGGCGACCGGCAGGTGGTCAAGCATGCCGTCTTGAGCGGCGTGAATTGATAGATCCCCGCCAGCAGGAGGAGCCACGCCGTTGCTGACGGCCGCGCGGACTCCATCATCGGCGTCAGCAGCAGTTGTTGGCTCAGGAGCCGCTGCAGCAGCGTGGCGCCGACACTGAACGCCGACCACGCGGCCAGGTAGCCGCCCGCCATGGCCATCACCCGCAGCATTGCGCGCGGTCCCGCTTCCGCGCGACGTGCGGTTGCCGCATAGACCATCAACATCGGCGCTGCGGTCGGCAACATCATGCCCGCCATCATGACCGCCCACATCGCCCACAGCAGTAGCAGATGACCGGCATCCCAGGTGTCGGTCATCATCCATGCCGAAAGCCCCGACATCGGGCCGTACATGTCTTGAGCCATCGGGACGATCCAGGCCCAGCACAGGGCCGTGGCGGCGACCAACCCGCCCACAATGACGACCCGGTCACGCACCGTCACAGTTCGCCAAATCACCAAATCACCAAATCATGACGCTCGTAGCCGTCCCTCGCCCACGAGGACGCTCGTCCCGCCGACGCGAACGCGCGTGATCTCGCCGCCGCGGAGATCAAGCTTGATATGTATGCGACTGGGGCGGCCCATCTTGACGCCCTGCGTGCTGACGATCTCACTTGCCCGGTCGGGTGAGACCAGTCCGTGCTTCACCAGGTAACAGCCGAGCGGCCCGCTGGCCGATCCTGTTGCCGGGTCTTCATTGGCGCCCATCATGCGGCTGTAGCAGGTGGCACCATCCGTCCCGGGCTCAGTGGAGAAGATGAACAGGCCCCGCCGCGTCAACTTGGCGGATTCGAATGCGGCGGCCACCGCTCGCGTGTCGACCACGGCCTGGTCGACCGCGGCGCGCGACGCCAGTGGCACGAACATGAACGCCGAACCGCATGAGACTTCCTGCGGCAGAACGCCTGGCCGCAATGCGGATGCGTCCAGTCCGAGGGCGGCGGCCAGTGCTGGTGGCGCGCTGAATGTCGGCCCGTACGTCGGTTTCTGCTGAGTCATCCACGCGAACCTGAGCCGGTCGCCCTGCCACTCCAGTTCTACGAGCGTCGGTCCGATCCCCAGCCCAAACGTAAATTCATTTTTCCCCGCCGCAATGATGCCATCGTCGGCTAGCGCGAAGGCGGAGCCAATCACGGGATGGCCGGCAAACGGCATTTCGTTGGCGGGTCCGAAGATACGGAGGCGCACGTCGGTGCCAGCCAGCTCAGGCGGCTGCACGAAGGTACATTCGGAGAACTTGGTCTCGCGCGTCATCACCTGCATCTGGGCGGCGGTCAGCCCGGCAGTCTCGGTGAACACCGCCAGTTGGTTGCCCGCGAGCGGCGTGTCGGTGAAGACGTCGTACTGCAAGTATCGCCGGCCATTGATGACCGCCGGCCGCCTGCTCGTTTGCGCCCTCGCGGAGCGGGGCAGGGCCCAGGCCGGCAGCGTGGTGGCCGCCAGGCCGAACCAGGAACGGCGGGTAAGCAAAGACATGGCGCCTAGCGTAGAGCAAATGGGGACTAGCGCCCAAGTCCCAAGCCGCGAGTCTCAAGTCTCAAGTCGAAGTAGAATTCGAGCTATTCGTGTTCGACGCCCTCTTTAAATTTTTCTTCGAGCTTTCCCCGGTGGTTTTCAGCCAGGGGGAATTTCGCTTCGCCGCATCCACGGGCTCGTATGTGGCCGCCCTTGCGGTGCTGGTGGCCGTTGGGCTGACGCTTTCCGCCTACCGTTCTGGACGCGGAAGTGCGCGCGACCGGGTGGTGCTCGCCGCCATCCGCATTGCGCTGCTGGCCATCATCCTCGTGTGCCTGTTCCGCCCGCTGCTGGTCGTCAAGGCCGCGGTCGCGCAGCAGAACTTCCTCGGCGTACTCCTGGACGATTCCCGCAGCATGCAGATTGCCGATCACAACGGCCAGCCGCGCTCGGCCTTCGTCAACGAGCAGTTCGCCGCGCCCAATGCGGCGCTGCTCAAGGCGCTGTCGGATCGCTTTACCGTGCGGACGTTCCGGTTCTCGTCGGCGCCCTCGCGGACGGCGCCGCAGGGCGAGTTGACGTTTGCCGGTTCGCAAACCCGCCTCGGCGCGGCGCTGTCGGGCGTCCGCCAGGAACTGGCCGGATTGCCGGTTGCCGGACTTGTGATGGTCACCGATGGCGCCGACACCGCCGATGCTGCTCTCGGCGACGCGTTGCTTGGGCTCAAGGCTGAAGGCCTGCCGGTGTTCACCGTCGGCGTGGGACAGGAACAGCTCGCCAAGGACATCCAGGTCGGCCGCATTACCACGCCGAAGACCGCGCTCAAGGGTACGACGCTGATGGTCGATGTGGTGCTGTCGCAGTCGGGCTTCGACGGCCAGCCGGTCACGCTCGACGTCGAAGACGAAGGCACGCTGGTCAGTACGCAGCAAGTCACACTGCCCGATGCCGGCACGCCCGCGTCGGTCCCGGTGCGATTTACCGTCACCGAAGCCGGCCCGCGGGTGCTGCGCTTCCGCGTCTCGCCGCAGCCAGGCGAGCTGGTGACCGAGAACAACGCCCGCGAAGCGCTGATCGATGTGCGCGACCGCAAAGAGAAGGTGCTCTATTTCGAAGGCGAGCCGCGCTTCGAGATGAAGTTCATCGGCCGCGCGATCAAGGACGACAGCAACCTGGTTCTCGCGGTGCTGCAGCGGACCGCCGACAACAAGTACATCCGCATCGGCGTCGATAATGCCGACGAGCTGGCAGCCGGGTTTCCGAAGACGCGCGAGGAATTGTTTGCCTATCGCGGCCTGATTCTCGGCAGCATCGAAGCCGGCGCGTTCACCGGCGACCAGATGCGCATGATCGCCGAGTTCGTCGATCGCCGCGGTGGCGGCTTGCTCACGCTCGGTGGACCGCGCGCCTTTGCCGAGGGCGGCTACGCCGGCACCGCGGTGGCCGACGTGTTGCCGGTCGTGCTCGATCGCACCCGCATCCAGGCCAAGGACACCGTCTCGCGGCTCACCGTCAAGCCAACCCGCGCCGGTAGCGCCACCGCGGTCACGCAGCTCGCCGCCAACGAAACCGCCTCGGCCGAACGCTGGAATACGCTGCCGGGTATCACCTCGGTCAATCGCATCGACGCCGTGAAGCCCGGCGCCACCGTGCTGCTCAGTGGCACCGACGAGGCGCGCGCCGAACGGCCGATGCTGGCGTTCCAGCGCTACGGCCGCGGCAAGGCCTTCTCCTTTCTTCCCCAGGACTCGTGGATCTGGCAGATGCACGCCAGCATCCCGGTCGAAGACATGACGCACGAGAACTACTGGCGGCAGTTGCTACGCTCGGTCGTGGACGATGTTCCCGACCAGGTGGAGCCGAGCTTGACCAGCGAACGCGTTGAGCCGGGTGAGGCTGCGACGCTGGTCGCGAACGTCGTCGATCCGTCATTCGTGGAACTGAATGACGCCGTGGTCATGGCTACCATCACCGGCCCCGACGGCGCCATCTCGGACTTGCCGATGTCGTGGGATGGCGAGCACGCCGGCCAGTACTCCGTGTCGGTGCCGACCAGGGCGCCCGGCTGGTACCAAGCCAAGCTCGAAGCGACGCGCGCCGGCAAGAGCATTGGCACCACGGTCACCCACTTCCGCGCCGCGCCCGGCGAAGCCGAGTTCTTCGACGCCACCATGCATGCGGCGACGTTGCGGCGGATTGCCGAGGAAACGGGCGGGCGCTACTACGAGGCGGGCAACATCGCGACGCTCGCCGACGATTTGCGCTACACCGGACGCGGCGTGACCTCGGTGGAAGAGCACGATCTCTGGCACATGCCGATCGTGTTGATGTTGCTGGTCGGCCTGCTGTGCGCCGAATGGGGGTACCGACGTGTCGTCGGCCTTGCGTAGCGTGGCGCTCGCTGCCGCCATTGTGGGTGGCGGCCACCCGTTCTCCCTGTCCACCGAAGCGCCCCGCGCGATCGGGGTGGGGGTGCCGGCTGCTGCAGCTGAACAGGATTTTCGCGGTGGCCGCGGTCGACAGCCGGCGCCGATGGTTGAAGATGTGAAGGCCGACTACGACGGACGCTTCGCGTTCATGCGGCTGAAGTACGGCGCCGCCGACTTGCGCATGATGCGCCGTGAGCCGCCATGGCACCACGACTTTCCGCGCGCCGATTTTCACTTCATGAAGATCCTGTCGGAGCTGACGTTGGCGCGGACGCTCGTGGATCAGGGCAACATCCGCACGCTCGACGACCCCGAGATGGCCATGTTTCCCATCGCCTACATGTCTGAGCCCGGCTTCTGGACGCTGAGCGACGCCGAGGCCGAGGGGTTTCGGGCGTACCTGCAAAAAGGCGGCTTCGTGATCTTCGACGATT
Source organism: Acidobacteriota bacterium (assembly GCA_031364805.1). GTDB lineage: Bacteria > Acidobacteriota > Vicinamibacteria > Vicinamibacterales > UBA2999 > 12-FULL-67-14b. Next base: position 596 of record JANLWW010000157.1, on the reverse strand, counting down.
TTCGCGAGAACCACCGCGACAACCTGGTCACCCAGATGCGCCGCGTGTTGCCCGACGCCCGGTGGGTGGCGCTCGACGTGTCACATCCGATCTTCCACTCGTTCTTCGAGATCAACTCACTGGACGTCGAGGGCTACTACGGGCCGACCGAATGGACCGGCATCTTCGAAGACAATGATCCGAGCAGGCGGTTGCTGGCCGTGGCCAACTACAACCACGACCTGGGTGAGCTCTGGGAATATTCCGACACCGGCTACATGCCGGTGGATTTATCGAATGAGGCGTACAAGTTTGGCGTGAACTACGTCATGTACGCGATGACGCACTGATACGAGAGGAGCCGCCGTGGACACCGCAGAGATGAATTCGCCGGACGATTTGGCCCTGGCCGAGCGCATGAAGGACGGCCGCGACAAGATCATCCGCGAATTGAAGAAGCTGATCGTCGGCCAGGATGAGATCATCAACCAGGTGTTGCTGACGCTGTTCGTCGGCGGCAACAGCCTGATCGTGGGCGTGCCCGGACTGGCCAAGACGCTGCTGGTGCATACCATGGCGCGCGTGCTGGACCTGAAGTTCTCGCGCATCCAATTCAC
>JANLWW010000130.1:0-4414 GCA_031364805.1 Acidobacteriota bacterium | reverse complement strand
CATTCTGGAGTGCCGGCGAACGCCTCCCGCAGCGCCAGCAAGTGGCCGGTCGATTCGGGCGCTGACAGGTGCTTCTTTACGCCATCCGCGTCGTAGCTGGTGGGATCCACGAAGAACGGCGTCAACTGGTCGGCAAAGTCTGTCAGCCGTTTGCAGCGCGGACGCAACAGCGCGAGTATTCGTGAAGTCCGAGCGGGCTCTTTCCTCAAGCCCTCAAGCCCCCAAGACCCTAAGCCCGCCACGCGAGCCACGAGGTCTTCATCCGCGAGCTTCAGCAAGTACTGATGATTGAACCAGTCGAGCTTCTCGGTGTTGAACACCGCGTTGCCGCCGCTGATTCCTTCGAGGTTGAACCGTTGGACCAACTCGTCCTTCGTCAGCAACTCGTCGTTGCTGCCCGTGCCCCAGCCGAGCAGCGCCAAGAAGTTGAACATCGCCTCGGGCAGGTACCCGAGCTTCTCGTACTCCATCACCGACGTCGCGCCGTGGCGCTTGCTGAGGCGCTGTTTGTCGGCACCCATGATCAAGGGCACGTGAGCAAACGTCGGCGGTGTCTTCCCGAAGGCGTTGTAAAGCAGCACCTGCTTCGGCGTGTTCGAGATGTGATCGTCGCCGCGCACGACGTGGGTGATCTCCATGTCGATGTCGTCAACGACCACCGACAGGTGATACGTGGGGTGCGTGTCGGACCGCAGGATCACGAAGCTTTCAATGTGCTGGTTGTCGAACTCGATCGGCCCATGCACACTATCCACGAAGGTGGTCTTGCCGGGCGGGACCTTGAAGCGGATGGCGCCGCCGTCTTCAAACGCCTGGCCGCTGTCGAGCAACTGCTTCGCCGCCGCGCGGTAGCGATCCAGTCGCTGCGACTGGTAATACGGCGCGTGCGGTCCCTCCACTTCGGGGCCCTCGTCCCAGTCGATCCCCAGCCAGCGCAGGCCGTCGAGAATGCCGGTAACCATCTCGGCCTGCGAGCGTTCGACGTCGGTGTCTTCAATGCGCAGGATGAAGGTGCCGCCGTGACGGCGGGCATAGAGCCAGTTGAAAAGAGCGGTGCGGGCGCCGCCGACGTGGAGGTAGCCAGTGGGGGAGGGGGCAAAGCGAAGGCGAGGCACACTTGTATTATTGACTGCCGCGCTCACTTCCGCGGTCGTTCCCGCGGTTCGTCACCAGGTACGCACGAAGGCGTGCTGCCGGGGCGCCGGCGTACATGAGTCCCGAACAGGGGCGCGGGGCCGTGTCTCAGTTGAGACACTACCCGACGGACGCGTCGGTGGACATGAACTAAGACCAGTCATACAATGTGTCCATGAAGCAGATCTCGGCCGCCAAGTTCAAGGAGGGCTGCCTGGCGCTGCTCGACGAAGTCGGCGCCGATGGCATCGTCATCACCAAGCATGGGAAGCCCGTCGCCAAACTCATCCCCTATAGCGCTGATTCGGCGGGCCTCATCGGCGCATTGGCTTCCAAGCTACGCATCAAGGGCGATATCCTCTCGACGGGAACGACGTGGCATGCTGAACCTTGACACGCATGTGCTGCTCCATGCCCTCTCCGGCGCGCTCAAGCCGGCCGAGCAGAAGCTGCTGGTCGCGAACCGCTGGAGCGTTTCGGCGATCGTCCTCTGGGAGATCGCCAAACTCGCCCAGTTACGGCGCATCGCGATTGACCTGGCGGATCCGGAAGTCGTGCGCGTGTTTGCGAGAATTCAGGTCTGGCCGATCACCCGCGAGATCGCTCACGCGAGTACCAGACTGGACATCACGGGCGATCCAGCCGACGAACTGATCGGCGCCACCAGCCTAGTGCACAACGTTCCGTTGCTGACCCGAGACCGCCTGCTGTTGCGGTCGAAGACCATTCCGCTCGCAGCCATCTGATCTTCGATGTCGAACTTGATCGGCCCGTGCACGCGATCCACGAACGTGGTCTGGCCGGGCGGCAACTTGAAGCCGATGGCGCCGCCGACGTGCAGGTAGCCGGTTGGGGGAGGGAGCAAAGCGAAGATTAGGCACCCCGATATCACTCACCGTGGGCGCTGCTCCATCTTGCCTTCTTCCCACCTTGCCCGCGCTGTACGGACGGCGGGCTGTTCCGACACCTCCGCCACCGGCACGTCCCACCACGATTCATAGCCAGGCACGCCCTTGTTCCGATCGACTTCCACGTAGATCACGGCAGTGCGGTCGGCCTCACGCGCAGCGGTCAACGCCGCGTCGAGCGTCGCCCGGTCGGTCACCCGGTACACCACCGCGCCAAGGGAGGCAGCGTTGGCCGCCAGGTCAACAGGCACTTGGTACGTGAACTGTGTGCCGAAACCTGCCGACCCGATCGATTGCGACAGCGCGCCGATGCTGGCGTAGCCGTGACTGTCGAGCAGCACGATGACGAGCTTGAACCCTTCCTGCACCGACGTCACGATCTCCTGCGCCATCATCAAATAGGACCCGTCGCCGACCATCACGAAAACCTCGCGCGACGGATCGGCCATCTTCACGCCCAGGCCGCCCGCAATCTCGTAGCCCATGCACGAATAGCCATACTCGAGGTGATAGGTGTTCGGCTGGTTGGCGCGCCACAGCTTGTGCAGATCACCAGGCACGCTGCCGGCCGCGCCGACCACGACGTCCCGGGGTCGCGCGAATTGGTTGACGGCGCCGACAATTTCCCCCTGCGCGAACGGCGACACCGTGCGCTGCCCATAGACGCGATCGACCTCCGCATTCCAGTCCCGGCGGCCGGCGTCGAGCGTGGCGCGATACTCAGCAGTCGTCGCGTGTCCCGCCAACAGTACGGTGAGCTCTTCGATCGCCTGGCGAGCGTCGGCCACCACGGGAAGGGCCGCGTGCTTGAAGGCGTCCAGCTCGCACACGTTGATGCCGATGAAGCGCACTTGCGGATGCGCAAACGCGCTGTTCGACATGGTCGTGAAGTCACTGAGACGCGTGCCCACGGCGATCACCAGGTCGGCGGCGCGCGCAAGCCGGTTCGCCGTTGAGGTTCCTGTCACGCCGATCCCGCCGACGGCCAATGGGTGATCCCAGGGGATCGCGCTCTTGCCGGCTTGAGTTTCAGCGACGCCGATGCCGGTCATCTCGGCGAAGCGCCGCAAGGCGTCCGCGGCTTCGCTATAGAGCACGCCGCCGCCCGCGATGATCAACGGCGTGGTGCTCGCTCGGATCGCGTCGGCCGCGCGGGCCACCGCCTCGGCATCGCCGCGCGGGCGGGCAACGGTCCACACCCGCTCGTCAAAGAACGCGTCGGGATAATCAAAGGCTTCGGTCTGCGTGTCCTCTGGCAGCGCCAGCGTCACGGCGCCGGTGTCGGCGGGCGAGGTCAGCACGCGCATGACGTCTGGCAGCGCAGTGAGCAGCTGCTCGGGCCGATAGATCCGATCCCAATAGCGGGAGACCGGGCGCAGGCAGTCGTTCACCGAAACGTCCTGGGTCTGCCCCGATTCGAGTTGCTGCAGCACGGGTGCCGGCGCGCGGTTGGCGAAGATGTCGCCCGGCAGCAGCAGCACCGGCAGGCGATTGATGGTGGCGCCGGCGGCTCCGGTCACCATGTTGGTCGCGCCCGGACCGATCGACGTCGTGCAGACCAGCGTTCGCAGCCGGTTCGACATCTTGGCGAACCCAGCGGCCGTGTGGACCATTGCCTGCTCGTTGCGGCATTGGTAGTAGCGCAGGCGGTCGCTCATCTGATCGAGCGCCTGGCCGACGCCGGCGACGTTGCCATGCCCGAAAATACCGAAGACGCCGGCAAAAAACTTCTGCCGGCGGCCGTCGCGCTCCGTGGACTGCGCGCCCAGGAACCGCACGAGCGCCTGCGCCATGGTGAGGCGGATCATTTGCCGTCCGGATCAGGCAGCATCACGTTGCGGATCAGTTGATTGAGGTCCGCGCACGCGGCGAGAAACTGCCGCAACGTTCGGCGGGTCGGCGCGAAGTCATCGAACTCAGCGACCGAGAGACCTGTCTCTTCGTAGGCTCGCCGGAACTCTGCGAAGCGCTGCGACAGATCGTCGACGATGCGTGGATCGACCGGCGTGTCGATCCGTGACGTCACCGGCAGATCGCTGGCGATGAAGCGTTTCTGCCAGGACCATGGCGGCGAGATCACGACATCGCCGCCGACGAGCTCGCTCCAGTGCATGTGGTTGCGGAACGCGGCCGACAACAGCCGCGTCCGGTAGCCGCGCTCGCGGAAGATCCGGTAGGCCTTCTTGAACACCGCGACGCCGGCCCACTCGAGATGACCCGGGTCCGTCGTAATGCCGTCGCGATCCATGACGGCCTTGAGCCAGTCGTCGAGGCGCCCGACCATGATCGTGCAGACCGGCCCCATTCGCGAGACGTCGTGGCCGTCTGCCTCGCGGCGCTTCAACCCACGCTCGACGGCCTCGGCAACGGCC
>JANLWW010000128.1:0-3602 GCA_031364805.1 Acidobacteriota bacterium | reverse complement strand
GCTGCGCCCAGAGGATGAAGCGCTCGAAGCCGTCGACCGTGGTCGGCGGCGGCGAGATGAAGCGCGCGACTTCCTCGGTGGTCAGCATCGCCAGCAGCGACGCCGCGTCGTCGAGCCGCAGTTCGCGCAGCGTGAAGCCGGCACCGGTCAGCACCGGCAGGCCCGCCTTCCAGTCACTGGTCGTCACCGTCGTGGTGTTGGCCATGGTCGGGATCCGCGTCAGTTCGGGTTGGAACGGCATCTTCTCCATTAGAAGGTCCCTCCCACCAGAAAGGCGTTGCCCCAGACGATGTTGTCGCCCCACACGATGTTGTTGCCCCACACGATGTTGTTGCCCCAGACGATGTTGTTGCCCCAGACGATGTTGTTGCCCCAGACGATGTTGTCGCCCCAGACGATGTTGCTCGCACTCGTCAAGGTCTTGAGGCTGTTGCCCCAGACGATGTTGTCGCCCCACACGATGTTGCTGGCCCACGCGGAGAGCTTCGTGTAGAGGGAATCGCCCCAGACGATGTTGTCGCCCCACACGATGTTGTCGCCCCACACGATGTTCTGTCCGTCGATGGTCGTGTTCTCGGCCACTCCCGTCACCAGCCAGTTGCTCCCGAGCGGCACCGTGGGGTTGAGGGCCTGGGCCAAGGTGAGAGCCCCGGCCGGGTTTACGGCGCCGGCCCCTTGCGCAAGCGTGTGATACGGCGCCGTCGTGGCGTCGCTCATCGGAAAGGCCGTGCGCATGACGATCGCCTTGACGGCGTTCGGCGCCGGCGTCGCACCGAAGGTGACGCGCGTGCTCTCGATGGCCAGCGCCACCGCGCCGCTGACGACCGCCGTCGCCATGCTCGTGCCGCTCAGCAGCAAGTAGGGCCGGCCGCCGCGCGTCTGCTGCAGCATCGGGAGCATCGTATAGAGGGTCTGGTTGGTGGCCGCCGCCGACAGGAGTCGATGGCCCGGCGCCACCACGTCCGGCTTGACGAAGCCGTCGTACCACGTCGGCCCGCGCGAGCTGTACTCGGCAATCACATCGTCCGTGCGCGACGTGGTCTCGAACGTCCGCATCGCGCCCACGGTAATCGCCGACGGCGCGTTACCAGGTGAGGTGATGCCCGCGTAGCCGACTTGCCCGGTGAGCGGATTGGTCCCGTAGTTGCCCGCGGACGCCACCACGACGATCCCGGCGCGCACCGCGGCTTCCACCGCCTGCACCAGCGGATCGGTGGCCGCCGGCTCGTAGATAGGGTGGCCGATCGACAGGTTGATGACGTCGATACCGTAGGCGGCCTTGTTGGCGACCGCCCACTGAATGGCGTGGATCACGTTGCTCGTGAAGCCGCTGCCGGTGTTGTCGAGCACGCGAAGGCTGACATAAGAAGCGCCGGGGGCGACGCCTTTGACTTCGACTTTGTCCCCGGCGATGAGGCCGGCCACGTGCGTGCCGTGCCCGTACCCGTCCACGGGATTGCTCGCGGCTGGGTTCGTGGCCCCACCAGTGAAGTCCCGCGTGGTCTTGATGCGCGTCGTGCCGCCGCCGTCCTGCAGCAGCCCCGAATCGATCACGGCGACCGTCACACCAGCGCCGGTCCGCGAAGAGGTCGGGACCGGTGGACTGTAGGTGACGGTCAGCAGCGGTCGCTGCGATTGGGTGGTCGACGCGGACGTCGGCACCGTCCAGCCCTGGTCGAGCGGATGCCACATCGCCCAGCCATAGTTGGGCTGACCATCTGCCCAAGCCTGAACGGTCTGCGTGACGGCCATTCCGCTAAACGTGCGGTTGCTCCCGGTGGTCATTGCGATCACCGATGCATCGGCGGCCATCCGTGCCTCGATGTTGTCGGTCTGAAGACCTGGGCCAGACGTCGCAAGCGATAGCCAAGTGGCCGTCTCATCCCAGCTCACCAGCATCCGATGGAGGTTGGTGGCGCCCTTAGCACTGCCGTCGGAGACTGTCGAGACGCGGAGAGCGGCCGACGTGATGGTGGAGCCTGGGGGAATCTGGCCCGTGCCCGTCCCAAACAGGTCGTTAAAACGGAGGAGCATGCCACTCTTCGCCGACGTGCTCACTTCCACCTTGACGCTCGACGCGGTGCCGTAGGCAGTCGTCGCGGCCGCACTGTTAATGCCGCCAGAGACCGTCCCGGCGTACCCGCTGGTATTGCCCCGCTGAAATGACCTGCTGACAGCCGCGCCCGGCGAGTCGAGACCCAACGTGCTCCGCAGGGTGTAGGCCGAGTTGAGGGCCGTGCCGCTGACACTGGTCGTCACGCCCGCCGGCAGCATTTCCGCGTCTGTGGACATCGAGACGACATCCGGATGGCCTTGCAGCAGCCGCAGCAAGCCCCGCGGCAGGCGGCCCGAGAAGCCTTCGATCAGGTCGAAGTCCTGGTCGATGCTGACGCCATGTGCCCGAAGGGCGCGCAGGAGGCCGGCTTTCGTGCCCGGCTTCATTCGGACGATGACCCGTTCGAGTTCGGTGTCGCCGGAAGCCGCGAGCTGATCCGCGAGGCGAAGGTCGACATGGGCGGCCTGACGGCCGGGAGCACGCCCTTGCGCCTGCGGCACGCTGCCGCCCAGGGCAAACACGGCCACTAGGATGGAGAGGGTTGTTCTCCCCCAGGTGAACTTCTTGGAAATCTTTGAAATCGGACGTCGGCTCATGCCTTCTCCCAGTGCAATCTCTCGGCCAATAAGACTTATTAAAGTATCAACAAGAACAAACTGTCATATAAAGTCATTTAATTACGTCATTTTTCTTAGGGTTTCTTGAGCTTATTCGTCACCTGAAGGCCAGTCAAAACGGCTGCTAAGCCAGTGTCGCTGTACTGTGTTGGCCCATTGATTTGTGTTTTGACTCAAAAAATTACTGTAAATATCATAAAAAGAACGACTTAATAACAAACGTGCATTTAAGGAACACGAAATCTCGATACGGAACGATAAGGCGCGTAGAATCGCGGGTGGCAGGCAAGTGAGGTGGGTCGGTCGCGACGCCAAAAAAAAGAGGCCCGGACACCCTGGAATGTCCGGACCTGAAATCGAGCTGTAACGACGAGTTGGTTAGTGGACGACCGTTGTTGGTGAGAGGGAGAGGCGCCGCGAGTGCCAGTCTTCCGCGAGAATGCCCCACAGCACCTGGTCGTGGTACTGGCCGTGGCGCAAGAACGACCGGCGCAGAATGCCTTCCTGCACGGCGCCGACCTTGCGGAGGGCGCCGTTGCCCCGGCCGTTGGCCACCGCCGCGCGCGCTTCAAGGCGGCGTGCGCCGAGGACATCGAACGCGAAGTCGAGGACCAGGTGCGCCCCCTGGGCAAACATTCCGTTGCCCCAGAACGCCGAGCCGAGGGCGAAGCCCCACTCCGCCGTGGCGAAGCCTGGCTCGAGCGAGCGCACCTGGAAGAGACCGACCGCAGCGGTCGTGCCGGTGGGTACCACCGCGAAGCAGGCGTAGTTACCGGCCTGGCGTTCGCGCTGCGCCCAGAGGATGAAGCGCTCGAAGCCGTCGACCGTGGTCGGCGGCGGCGAGATGAAGCGCGCGACTTCCTCGGTGGTCAGCATCGCCAGCAGCGACGCCGCGTCGTCGAGCCGCAGTTCGCGCAGCGTGAAGCCGG
>JANLWW010000111.1:0-12138 GCA_031364805.1 Acidobacteriota bacterium | reverse complement strand
GATCACGTTGTCGCCGACGCGCAGCGTGCCGTCCTGCACAAGCACGGTGGCGACCGGGCCGCGCCCGCGATCGAGCTTGGTTTCGAGCACCGTGCCAATGGCACTGCGCTTTGGGTTGGCCTTGAGGTCATCGATTTCGGTGACCAGCAGGATCATTTCCAGCAGGCCTTCGAGGTTCTGCTTCTTCTTCGCCGACACTTCCACGAACACGGTGCTGCCGCCCCAGTCTTCGGGCATCAATCCAAGCTCGGTAAGCTGGCGCTTGACGGTTTCCGGGTTCGCGCCCGGCTTGTCGATCTTGTTCACGGCCACGATGATCTTCACGTTCGCGGCCTTGGCGTGGTCGATCGCCTCCCTGGTCTGTGGCATGACGCCGTCGTCGGCGGCCACCACCAGCACCACGACGTCGGTCACCTTGGCGCCGCGGGCGCGCATCATGGTGAATGCCGAGTGGCCGGGAGTGTCGAGGAACACGATCGACTTGCCGGTCTTCTCGCCGGCGCTGACCAGGTAGGCGCCAATGTGCTGGGTAATGCCGCCAGCTTCGCGCTCGGCCACCCGCGTGGTGCGAATGGCGTCAAGCAGCGTGGTCTTGCCGTGGTCGACGTGACCCATGATGGTGACGACCGGCCAGCGGGTGACCAGGTCTTCCGCGTTGGCGGTCTTGTCGCTCTCTTCGATGATTTCCTGTTCGAAGCTGCGGGTCTGGATCTCGGCGCCAAAGCTGGCGGCGAGCATCTTGGCGATGTCGAGATCGATGGCCGAGTTGATGGTCATCATCATGCGGCGATCCAGCAGCGCCTTGAGCGCGTCCTTCACGCGGATTTCGAGCCGGTCGGCCAGGTCTTTCACCGTCATGCCTTCAGAGAAGGTGATGGTGCGGGTAATAGGTGGTGGCGGCACGACTGGCGCCGGCGCCTGAGGGCGCGCCGATTCGCGGCGCTGCGACGAGCTGCGGCCGGTCGGGCGCTGCTGATACTGGGGACGGAAGCCCCCTGGACGCATGCCCGGCATGCCGGGACGTGGCGGCAGGCCGGTGCTGGGGCGGACCGGCTGCGACGGGAGCGGACGCGGACCGCCCAGCATCGCGGCGGTATTACTCATCGGACGCTGCGGACCATAGCCCGGACGTTGTCCGGCCGGACGCGCGAGATTGCCGGTCGCCGCAGGGAGCGGACCCTTGGCGGCAGCTGGAACCACGCGCGGTGCTTGCGGCACGAGCTGGCGCTTGGGCTGTAATGGCGGCGCGCTGGGCGGCGCCTTGCCCGGTTCTTCGACTCGCAGCCGGATGCTGGGTGGCACGAAGCGACCCGCTTCCTTCTTCGCGGGTTGAGCAGGCGCCGGGGCCGATGCGGCGATCGCGGGCGTCGGCTCGGCGACGGGCGCCGGCTCGGGCTCAGGAACGGCCTCCGGCTCGAGATATTCCACCACCGCCTCCGGCGCGGCAGCAGTCACCGGTTCGACGTGCTCGACGATCGACGGCGCGACGTGCGCCGGCGCTTCGACCGGCTCTTCGACCTGGTGATGCTCGTCCGCCAGCGGTTCCGCGGGCTTGGCCTTCTTGATCAGGCGCGGCGGGCCCAGCGTGGGCACGGCCGGCTTGGCGGGCTCCGGCGCAGCGGTGCCCTTCTTCGACTTGGCGGCGGTCTTCACCGCCTGCGCGGCCTGTTCCGAGAAGATGTCCCCTTTGGGCAGCGTGATGTTGCGCTGCTTGGCGAGGCGATCCACGAATTGCCGGGCCACGATCTCTTCGAGCGTGCTCGACGCGCTCTTGAGCTCGATGCCGTGGGCCTTCTTGAGCAGTGCCAGCACCTCTTGCGAGGTGGTGTTCAGCAACTCGGCGACCTTGTAAATCCGGACTGTGGACAAAACGCGTTTCCTCAGGCTCTCGTGCTACTTCGTTTCTTCAGCGGCCGGCTCGACGGCGACCGCATCCGCGGGCGCCGCCTCTGCCTCTTCCGCTGCGGCGTCGCCCTCAACCGGGACGTCGCCTTCAGCGCTCGCGGCTTCGAGTGCACCGAACTGCAACTCGACTTCCTTGCGCTTCTCTTCTTCGCTCTTGATGTCGATGCGCCAGCCGGTGAGCTTCGCCGCGAGCCGCACGTTCTGGCCCTTCTTGCCGATGGCGAGCGACAACTGGCTGTCTTCGACGACCACTTCCATCACCTTGTCGAGATCGCTGACGACGGTGACGCGCTGCACCTTGGCGGGGCTGAGCGCGTTCATCACGAACTGCACCGCATCGTCTGAAAAGTCGACGATGTCGATTTTCTCGCCGCGCAGTTCGCGGATGATGGCCTGGACGCGCGTGCCCTTCATGCCGACACAGGCGCCCACCGGATCGACGTCGCGCTCGCGCGAGTAGACCGCGACCTTGGCGCGATCGCCGGCCTCGCGGACGGCGCCGCGGATCATCACGGTGCCGTCATAAATCTCGGGCACTTCCTGCTCGAACAGCTTGATCAGCAGGGCCGGATCGGTGCGCGACAACACGATCTGCGGGCCCTTGGCGCTCTTGCTGACGCCGCGAATGACGGCGCGAACGCGGTCGCCCTGCGCATAGCTTTCGGCGCGCGACTGCTCCTTGCGGGGCAGCACGGCTTCGACGCGGCCCACTTCGACGATGATGTCGCCCTGCTCGAAGCGCTTGACCAGGCCGTTCATCACTTCGCCGACGCGCTGGTTGTACTCGGCGTAAACGTTCTCGCGCTCGGCCTCGCGGACCTTCTGGAAAATCACCTGCTTGGCGGTCTGCGCGGCAATCCGGCCTAGCACGTCGGTGCGCTTGGGGAACTCGATCTCGTAGCCGACCTCGACTTCGGCGTCCTCGCCGTAAATCTCCTTGGCCTCGGCCATCGAGATTTCCTTGGCCGGGTTGGTCACTTCGGCGACGATGGTCTTCACCGCGAACAGTTCAATCTGCCCGTTGTCGGGGTTGAACTTCGCCTTCAGGTCCTCATCGCCCTTATAGAACTTGCGCGACGCGGTGAGCACCGCCTCTTCCATGGCCTGGATGACAACTTCCGGCTCAATGCCTTTTTCTTTGGCAAGAGCCTCAATCGTCTGCATCAACGGATTGGTAGTCATAGTGGTTCGGTGATCAGCCTTGCAAGCCGGGTCGCGACAACGGAGCGGCCCGCAGGAACATTAAAACTCCAAGTCCAGGTGGGCCCGCTTGATGAGCATTAACGGCAGCTTCATCGGCTTCTTGCCCTCCGACTCAAACAACACGTCGTCTCCCTCGACGCCTTTCAACCGGCCAACGAACGCCGTCTGGCGCTCGACCGGTTGCGAGGTGACGATCTTGGCCCAGCGCCCGGCGAACCGCCGGTAGTCGTCGGCGTGGCGCAGGGGTCGATCCAGTCCCGGCGACGACACCTCGAAGGTGTAACCGCTCGGAATCACGTCTTCGACGTCGAGCATCGTGCTCAACTCTTCGGCGACGCGTGCACAGTCTCCGATGCTGACGCTTTCTTCCGGCTTGGACGCAGGCCCCGGCCGATCGACGATGACCCGCAGCACCTGCTGGCCACCTTCCCGCTTCAACTCGACATCGAAGATGTCGAGGCCATAAGCAGCGGCTACCCGGGCCGCCATCTCTCGGACGCGTTCGAGCGGGCTCAAAAAAGCCCCCTATAAAACACAAAGAGTGGGCTAAAAGGCCCACTCTGGTTACCCAGACTAAGAACCGACCTCACAGTGTAACACGAGGGCGCGGGGCACTGCCCCGCGTCTGGCTCGGGCCTTCGGCCCTCGTGGGGGGCGCTTCGCGCCTGAGGCTAGAGGGGGCGGGCGACCAGGTCGTAGCCTTCGGCGCCGACGATTTCCACGTCCACGAACGACCCCATGGGAAAGGCGGAGGGGTCGCATTCGGTCAGGTAGACCACCGGGTCTATTTCAGGCGCCTGACCGGGCAAGCGGCCCTGCAGCACCAGCTCATGCTCCGGCGACCGGCCGTCGATGACCAACCTGGTCTTTTCGCCGAGCCGGGCCTTCTGCCTGGCCGCCACAATGTCCCGCTGCTGGGCCATCAGGCGGTTCTGCCGCTTCTTCTTGGTCGCCGCCGGCACGTCGTCTTTCAGCTCGTGGGCCGACGTGCCTTCTTCGTGCGAGTAGGTGAAAACGCCGACGTGGTCGAAGCCAATCTCGGAGATGAACCCCTCAAGTTCGGCAAAGTCTTCGGCGGTCTCGCCTGGGAAACCGACGATCAAGGTCGTGCGGAGGGCGACGTTCGGGATGCGCGCTCGGATGTTCTCGAGCAGCCGGACGTACGACTTGCGCGTCCCGGGGCGCTTCATGCGCTTCAGCACCGCATCGGATGCGTGTTGCAGCGGCAGGTCGATGTACTTGACCACTTTATCAAGGTCGGCAATCGCGTCGATGACTTCGTCGTTGATCGTGGTGGGGTAGAGGTACAGGAGGCGAATCCACTCGATGCCGTCGACCGCGTTCAGCGCGCGCAGCAACTTCGGCAGCGCGCCGCGCTCGCCGCGGTCGATGCCGTAAAATGTTGAGTCCTGCGAGATCAGCAGCAGTTCCTTCACGCCCTGCGCCGCGAGCTGGTGGGCTTCCTGGACGATCGACTCGATCGGCCGGCTGCGGTAGTGTCCGCGCATTTTCGGGATGATGCAGAAGGCGCACTTGTAGTCGCAGCCTTCGGCAATCTTCACGTAGGCGTAGTGGCCGGGCGTCACGCGCTTGCGCGGGGTGTCGGCGTCGTAGATGTAGGTGGGCAGGTCGACGCCGAACACCGGCTTCTTGTGGAACGTCATCGGGATGGCCACGCCGGCTCCCGACTCCCGGACCCCGACTCCCGACATGAACTGCGAAAGTCCCTCGACTTCGCCAGTCCCGTAGATCGCGTCGATCTCCGGAATCTCTTTCTTCAGTTCGTCGCGATAGCGCTCGGCCATGCAGCCGGTGACGACCAGCTTGCGACCGGCCGCCTGCTTCTTGAGTTCGGCCATCTCGAGAATGGTGTCGATCGATTCCTGCTTGGCGCGATCGATGAAGGCGCAGGTATTCACCACGAGCACGTCGGCCTGCGCCGCGTCGGCGGTGATTTCGTGCCCATCCCTTTCGGCCATGCCGAGCATGACCTCGGAATCGACGAGGTTCTTGGGGCACCCCAAGGAGACAAAACCTATCTTCATCGCAACTGCCCAGTGTAGCAGTTCGGCTACGGGTAGATGCGGTAAAGCATGCGAGGGTAGGGAATGGTCTCGCGGACGTGTTCGAGGCCGCAAATCCAGCTCACGCAGCGTTCAATACCCATCCCGAAGCCGCCATGCGGCACCGAGCCGAAGCGGCGGAGGTCGAGATACCACTCGAACGCCTCCTGCGGCAGTTCGTGTTCCTTGATGCGCTGCAGCAGCAGATCCAGGTCATCCAGGCGCTGACCGCCGCCGATGATCTCGCCGTAGCCTTCGGGCGCCAGCACGTCCACGCACAACGCTTTGTCCATCTCGTTCGGATCAGGCTTCATGTAGAACGCCTTGATCGCGGCGGGGTAGTGCGTGACGCACACCGGTCGATCGAACTGTTCCGACAGCACGGTTTCGTCCGTGCCGCCGAGGTCTCCGCCCACCTGGAAGGGCAGGCCTTTCTCGAGCAGGATCTTCGCCGCCTCGTCGTAGTGAAGCCGCGGAAATGGCGCCGTCACGGCCTCGAGCTTGCTGGTGTTGCGCTCGAGTGTCTTCAACTCCTTCTGGCGCCGGTCGAGCACCCGCGCGACGACCGAGGTGATCAACCCTTCGGCCAGCGTGATCACGTCGTTCAGATCCGCGTAGGCCATTTCTGGTTCCACCATCCAGAACTCGGTGAGGTGCCGGCGCGTCTTGCTCTTCTCGGCGCGGAAGGTCGGGCCGAACGCGTAGACCTTGCCGAGGGCCATCGCGTTGGCCTCGTTATAGAGCTGGCCGCTCTGCGTCAGGTACGCCTTCTCGTGTTCGAAATACTCGACCGGGAACAGCGTGGTGGTTCCTTCGCAGGCCGCCGGCGTGAAGATCGGTGTGTCGGCCAGGATGAAGCCCTGCTCGTTAAAGAAGTCGCGCACCGCGTTGATAATCTCGTGGCGCACGCGCAGGATGGCGGTCTGGCGCTCAGCGCGAATCCACAGGTGCCGCCGATCCATCAGGAAATCGACACCGTGCTCCTTGGGCGTAATCGGGTAGTCGTGCGCCGCGTTCACCACTTCGAGGCCGCTCGCGATCAGCTCGTAGCCGCTCGCCGCGCGTTCGTCGGCGCGCACCATACCGGTGACGATGATGGCGCTTTCCTGACCCAGGTGATCGGCCACGGCAAAGGTCGCTTCGTCGACGTCTTTTTTCCCCATCACCACTTGCAGGAATCCCGTACCGTCGCGAATCACCAGGAAGTGAATCTTGCCGCTCGACCGCCGGTTGTGCAGCCACCCCTTGATGGTGACGGCCGCGCCAACGTGTTCGCCGATCTTGTTGATATAGGTCTGCATGTCCTACTCGTCCATCCCTAACATTTCGTTGCCCGCGTGGAGCAACGATTCAAATCGTTCACGCGCCTTGACTGCGCGCTCGAGCACCGGGCGCCGCTCAGCCGCGACCGCCAGCTCGAACATCCACGCGCCGTCGTAGCCGACCTTCTGAAAGGCGAGCAGCGTCGCGTCCCAGTCCACTACGCCCTGGCCGGGCACCAGGTGATCGTCGCTGCGCCCGCGATTGTCGTGCAGGTGCGTCGTGGTGAGGTAGCCAGAGCAGGTCTCGATGGCATCGACGACGTCGCCGATCAGGCGGGCATGACCGACGTCCATGCAAATGCCGACATCGTCAGTCTCGATCTCGCCCTCGAGCAGCTCCACCAGCGATGCCGGCGTCGACATGGCATTGGGGATTACCTCGACGGCCAGCCTGACCCCGGCTGCCGCGGCCACCGGCGACAACTCCTCGAGACTGCGAATCATGGCCGGCACGTGGTTGTCGGCCGGCTGGCCGTGAGGCGACGGCACGCCACAATGGAGCACCAGCACCTGGTAGGGCACCAGGCCGGCGATGTTCAACGCCGCCGTAGCCTCCTCAACGGCACGCTGGCGCCGCGGTTCATCGGCGGCCGCCAGTGTGTAGGCCTCGCGCCAGCTGCCGTTGGCATACTCGGCGGCGATTGGCGCATGCAGGGAATGCAGCGTGAGCCGCGTGTCGTCCAGCCATTCGGCCAGGGCGAGGGCGGCGCGGCGGTCGTGGTAGTCGAAGTGATCGCGCACCGCGAAGACCTCGACGGCATCGAACCCGTGCGCCGCGATCTCGACCAGGTGATCCCGATCGAGACGATCACCGAGATAAAGGTGTGTAGAGATCCCGAACACGATGGCTCTAGTTTATAGCCACTCGCCGAGCAGGTCCTGCAGGCGCGCGAAGCGCGGGGACTTCGCCAGGTTCGCCTTCACGTGGCTCAGCGTGCGCGGGATGTACTGGATGTAGACGGTATTGTTGCGGCCGGTTGTCATGTAGCCGAAGGTGCCGAGGGCCTTGAGGTTGCGCTGCAAGGCCATCAGGTCGAAACGGCGGCGGAACTCGATCTCGTCCTGCGCCCGCCGCTCGCCCTTCAGGGCCAGGAAGAAGGCGATCAGCTCATCGACCTGCGGCGCGGTGAGGTCGACGTACGAGTCCCGCAGCAGCGACACCATGTCGTAGGTGTCGGGTCCCATCCGCGCGTCCTGGAAGTCAATGATGTAGAGCGACCCGTCGTGCAGCATCAGGTTGCGGCTGTGGTAGTCACGGTGGCACAGCACCCGCTTCTCACCCGCCAGTTCCTCGACGATTGCCAACCATTCGCCGCGCAGCGCCTCTCGCTGTGCTTCGCTGAGCACCGCGCCCTTGTAGGCCAGCAGGTAGTGCTTGACGAAGAATTCCAGCTCCCAGGTCAGCTTTTCGACGTCAAACGCCACCTGGTACGGCGGGTAGGCCGGCGACCGCAACGCTTCGCCGCGCTGCTGCATGTGAGCGATGAATGACACCGCCTGCCGATACAGGGCGGCGTGCTCCGCGGGCGACGCTGCGCCCAAGTGCGCCTGCAGCGTCACGTCACCCAGATCCTCGAGCCCCAGCACGCCAAGCTCGTCGGAGTGGTGGAGGATGGCCGGCACCGGCACCGGCACTTGTTGCAGCAAGTTGGCGACCGCGACAAAGGGCATGGTCGCAAACTCGATCGGTCCCTGGTGCACGGCGAGCACGATCGGCTTCTCGCCCTTCAGCAACACGCGAAAGTAGCGGCGGTCGGAGGCGTCGCCAGTCAACGGCATGACGGTCGTCACCCGGGGCGCCAGGCCATGCAAGTCGAGGTACTGCTGAAGTCTTGGGTCCACAGGATTCAGAACGGCTCGGCGACCACTTCATTGTCGCGCATTACGAGCGAGCATTCGACATGCTTCGCTCCCGGTCGGACTTGCACCCCGTCGGTGACGACACAGCGGTCCAGTGACGCGCCCGCCGCAACAGTCACGTCGTCCCACAGGATGGTGTCGCTAAGCTCGGCCTCGGGCGAAATGTTGCAACCGCGGCCGCGATCGAGCGGCCGCTCTTCCCGGGCCGCAATCGTCAGCGCCGTGTCCAGATAATCGCGCGGTGTGCCGATGTCGAAGAACTCGGCCGTGGTGCGCATCACGCGCACGCTGCCAGGCTGCCGCGCGATCATGCCGGGATACATGCCGTGCACGGTCTCGGACCGCCGGTCGGGACTGACGCCGGCAAACGCCGACGCATTCACCGCCTGCACGCCGATGAAGTGAAAGGCGCCTGGCTCGCGGCCAAATCCCCGCACCCGTCCAGCCTCGTCGGCGATGATGCCGTTGTATCTCGGGTCGCCATCAACCACGGCCATCGTCACCAGCGCACTCGAGTCGAGGTGGCGCGACGCAAGGTTGGGGAGGTCCACGTTGGCGAGCGTGTCGCCGTTGACGATCAAGAAGCGGTCGGCTTCAAGCAGGGGCAACGCCCGCGCCGGGCCACCCGCCGAGCCCAGCACTTCGGTTTCCCACGAATAACGCACTGACAGTCCCAGCGCTGCGCCGTCGCCAACCTCCCGGGTGATGGTACCCGCGCGATGGTGCAGGTTGAGCACCACGCGGGTGATTCCGGCGCGCTGCAACGACCGCAAGATTCGCAGCACGAGCGCTTCGCCCGCAACCGGCAGTGCGGCCTTGGCCCGCACTTGAGACAGCGGTCGAAGACGTGTGGCAAGTCCGGCGGCGAGTACCAGCGCCGGCCAACGGGACAGGTCCGCCGTTGCGGCGCTTCGGCGCGACGAGCCGGTCATTCGTGTGGGCAGCCCACCTTGGCGTCGGACGCTACGGTGGGCAATCCGGCGAACACCATGTCGTGGCCGGTCAGGCCGTTCGCCTCGCGATGCTGGAGGAACAGGAACCGGTACGAGTCGGTGACGTAATCCGCAGGTGTGCGGCCGAGGGACCGGGCAGTGGCGTGAATGGCGGTCTCGCCGCCTTCGAGTTCCACGAACACACCGACCGGCGTCTCGTCCACCGTGATCACGACGTCATCGGCCCGAAACTCCTCCCGGTACTTCTCGTAGCGAAACCAGATGCGGAGGCCGAGGCCGGCCAGAATCGTGAGCAGGGCCGTGCCATCGGCAACGACCGTCTCATGTTCCTCGCGAATCTTGATGATGCCAGGCAGGACCGGGCCCTTGAAGGTGAGCCGGCTCTCGCCGCCTTCGGAACGGACCCGCAACGTCGACCCTTGAACACCGAGCGATCCATCCTCGCTATCGAGCAGGGCGTCCTTCTGCAGGCGCCGCCCATGCAGCGGGATTGCGCCGAGCGCGAGGATCTTCGACCGTGCCTCGTGGGCACTGTCGAAGCGAAGCTTGATCTCGCGCTCGAGCGCCATCGGTGTCCAGTCGGTGTGAATCGCGGGCCTATTCCTTGCGGACGGTGAAAAACTGTTCCTGCCCGGCGCGCACCACCAGCAGGAAGGCCGTGCCACCAGAGGGCACCTGCGCGAGCGCGCGGCCCGCTTCTTGTGGCGAGCGCACTGGACGGCGGTTCACCTGCGTGATGACATCGCCGCGCGTCAGGCCCTGGCGGAACGCCGGGCTGCCTTGCTCGACATCCGAGACCAGCACGCCTTGCGTGTCGGCCGGCGCGCGCTGGCGGCGCGCGATGTCAGGCGTCAGCGGGGCGAGCGTGATGCCGAAGCCCTGCGATGCCTGTTCGTCGGGTTCGGTCGCCGTCTCGCGCGTGGCTGCGGCACGGTTGCCTTCGTCCGCGAGGTCGAGCTCGCCGACCGTCAGGTTGAGCGTGCGTTCCTCGCGGTCACGCAACACCTTGACCGGCACGGTGGTGCCCGGCCTGGTGATGACAACCGTGGCAACCAGTTCGTCGCGGTTCTTGATCGGTTTGCCGTTGAACTCGATGATCACGTCGCCCGGCTCGACGCCGGCCTTCGCGGCGGGCTGGCCACGCGTTACGGAACTCACGAGCGCACCCCTGCGCTCCTTAAGGCCGAACTCGGCGAGCGCTTCGGTCGGGACGGGCGTCACCTGGACGCCGATCACGCCGCGCGTCACCTTGCCGCTTCGCAACTGCGGAATCAGCTCGCGCACGCTGTTAATCGGGATGGCGAAACCAATGCCGATGTTGCCCTGGTTCCGCGAGTCCGTGTAGATCGCGGTGTTGATGCCGATTACTTCGCCCCGTGCGTTCAGCAGGGGACCGCCCGAGTTACCGGGATTGATCGCGGCGTCGGTCTGCAGCACATCGGCGAAGCGTTGCTCGGCGATTGGGAACGAACGCGCCGTCGCGCTGATCACGCCCACGCTGACGGTGTGGGCGAGGCCGAACGGATTACCGATGGCCATCACCCAGTCGCCGGGCTCCATCTTTGACGAGTCGCCAAACTTCACTTCCATCAGGTCTTTCTTCGGTTCGACCAGTTGAATGAGGGCGCTGTCGGTGAGAGGGTCGCGGCCAACCAGCTTGGCTTCGTGGAACACGTCGGTCTCTTCACCCAGGAAGTTCACCTCGATCTTGCTGGCGCCTTCGACGACGTGATTGTTGGTGAGGATGAAGCCTTCCTTGCTGATCACGAAGCCGGTGCCGGCGGCCTGTGTCTCCTGCTCGCGCGGCCGTTGACGGGGCTGCTGTGGCTGACGTCCACCCTGGCCGCCGCCGAAAAAGCGCTCGAGCAGGTCGTCTCCGCCTCCGCCACCGTTACCACCGCCGAAGAACTCGCTCATCTCGTGCGCGCGCTGGGTCGAGGTGCTGCGGATGTTTACCACCGCCGGGCTCATCGCCTTGGCGATGTTCCGGAAGGTCGCCGCGTCAACCGGGCCGCTCAATGGCGCGCTGTTCATCGGCGGTGCCGCCATGGTCTGGGCCGACGAGGCCGGCGTCAAATCGAGGCGAGAGGCAATGACCATTCCAACGGCCAGCGATGCCACCATGATCAGGAGCGAATAGAACAGCGTTGTTTTCCGGCTCGACATTGACGTCCTCCAACCAACCCGCGAATTTCGTAGGGCTCCTTGCGGAGCTAACTGCACTCTCTACACTAGCGTGACGATGGCCGCCTGGCGAGGCCCGGTTACTTCGGGGCCCGCGACGGTCCAGACCATGTTGATCTCGGTCCGAACGCCAAAATCCTTAAAATACAGGCCCGGCTCAATCGTAAACCCACTGCCGGGCAGCAAACGCCGCTCATCGTGGGTCTCGTAGTCATCCAGGTGGGCACCATTACCATGGACGTTCTCGCCCAGGCTATGGCCGGTACGGTGCAGGATGGCGTCGCCGAATCCCGCGTCCTGCAGCACTTTGCGGGCTGCGCGGTCGGCTTCGAAGCCGCGGACGTCCCGTCCCGCCTTCGCCGCATCCTGCACGACGGTGACCGCGGCATCCCGCGCGGCGCAAATTGCTGCAAAGGCCTTGGTCATGCGCTCGGGCACCTGAGACCCGGTGAACCCGATCCAGGTGATGTCGGCGTACACCGCCCCGGTGGTGGTGAGCTTGCCCCACAGGTCGAGCAGCACGAGTTCGTTCTGCCGAATCACCCGGTGCTGGGCGGCCGATGCGAGGTAGTGCGGGTTGCCGGCATTCTCCTGCGCCGACACGCACGGCGCCGACTCGGCGATCAGGCCCTCGTCACCGAACCAGCC
>JANLWW010000063.1:0-8873 GCA_031364805.1 Acidobacteriota bacterium | reverse complement strand
AACAGGTAGGTCATCTTCACCACCAGCTGGCGATCCTGCTTGCCGAAGATGTCGGCCGGCAGGCCCGTCTGCGACAGGTCGTTGTAGACGACATAGAGGTCGCTGCCAGGACGGTAGATCAGGTTGAAGCGGACGTTGTTGGTGATCTCGTGCGTCGAGGTGTTGTACTGCGTCAGGCTGCGGATGGTCATCCGCGGCGAGAACGTGTAGTCAACGCGCAGCGTCGACAGGTTGACGAGGAAGTTGCCCCACGGCATCTGCACGTCGTTGCGGTTGTATTGCAGCTCGGTGGAGAAACGGCTCGACGCGCGGATGCCGGCCGCCGCCGTCATGGTGAGGCGGGTGCCGTCGTAGAACTGGTTGGGTGAGATGGTGAATCGCTCGTACAGCCGCTTGCCGGGACTGGTGTTGTAGGTGAACATCCACTCGTTCATCTGGTAGCTGCCGGTCGGAATCACGACCGTGGGGCGGATGCGGAACGGCCGGTCGAGCACGTCCAGCGTCTGCTGGAAGATCACGTTGATGAACGAGTCGTCTCGGAGCGTCGTGCCCAGCATGTAGTGGTGCTGCCGCCCGATCATGCGGTTGGTCTGGTCGGTGGTGTAGGTCAGCACGTACATCGGCTCGAACAGCTTGACGCGGCCTGTCGTGGGCCGCGGCGTGGGTCCGAAGTAGCCCTTGGTGGTGCGGATGCCGGTGCGCTGCACGAAGCCGGCCTCGGCGTTGAAGTTCTCCTGCACGTCGAGGTAGTTCAGCCACACGTTCCACTTGGGGTCGCGGTAGGCGATGCGCCCGTAGTAGGCCAGGTCGTTGCCGTCCTTGCCCGGCGTCTCGGTCTTGGCGAGGTACGAAGTGATCTGCAGGTTGGTGCTCGGCGCCAGGTTGGCGTCGACGCCAAACGTGCGATTGAAGTGGCTGTTGCCGTCGAGCGTGTCCTTGTTGATGAACAGCGCCCCCACGCGCGAGCGCTTGAACACGTCGCGGCTGTAACGGCTGACGAAAAAGTTGTCGCCGGGCTTGCCGAACGCCGCGTCGGTCTGGATGTCGAGCACGCCGATGTTGTTCTTGCCCGACTTGCCCGCCAGCCGCACGCCGCCCAGGATCGGGATGGGCGTGCCCGCGTCGGAGAGGCCAATGCGCCGGCTGAAGAACAGGTCGGTCTGCACCTGCGCCGACGTGAAGGCCGAACCCGTGCCCATGGTGAAGAAGTTGGAGTTCTCCAGGAAGAAGTCGCGCTTCTCGGGATAGAACAGGCCGAACCGCGTCAGGTTGACCTGCTGCTCGTCCACCTCGACTTGCGCGAAGTCGGTGTTGAGCGTGACGTCCATGTTCAGGCCGGCCGTGACACCGTAGCGCGCATCGAGACCCACGTCGTGGATGGCATCGAAGGTTGACAGCGTCGGCGACGCCTTCAGATTGCGGCCGCCGCCGACGAAGAACGGCTTCAGCCGGAGATCGAGCCCGCGGCTGATGCCCGACAGGCCCTGCAGCTCGCCGGCCAGGCTCACCTTGGTCAGCGTGTAGGCCTTCGGAATGGGCGCCCACATCACTGTCTCGTTCTTGCGGCGGATGTGGCGCTGGAAGTTGATGCCCCACACCTGCGCGTCCCTCGGCACGAACCGCACCGTGCTGAACGGAATCGCGATCTCCGCCGTCCAGCCATCGGGCAGAATCTTCGCGGCGGCGTCCCAGATGCCGTCCCAGTTGCGGTTGATGTTGGACGTGGTGCCCCGCCCGCCGCCCTCGCCCTCGTCGAACACCTGCTGCTCGAGCTTGGCGCCGAGCGGCGTCGTCAGGAACATGTAGCCGTTGCGCGAGTCGTGGAAGGTATCAACGATGATTTGGAAGTTGTCTTCGTCGAACAGGCGGTCGGCGTCGCGGCGCATCTCAGTGGCGGTGACCGGCAGCGACGCGTAGGCGCGCACCCCGATGAACAGGCGTCCCTTGTCGTAGAGCACCCGGACTTCGGTGCGATCGGTGGCGGGCAGTCCCTCACGCGGTTCCTGCTGGACGAACTGGTCGACGACATTCGCCGATGCCCACACGGCTTCATCGAGCACCCCGTCAATCGTGGGCGCCTCGGTGGCCAGCACCACCATCACCGACGGCCGCTCGCCCGCGACCGGCGCGGTTCCTGGTTGCCTGGTCGTGGAACTTGTTGGCGTCGTGGGTGGGTGGATATGCTCCTGGGCCGCAGCCTTCGATGATGAGCCGACCAGAGCCAGAAACAGGAGACAACACGAGACAAACCGACGCGTCATGACCTGGCTATTTTACGCGCGAACAGCCGCGCGATTGAGAGGGGCCAGACGTGTTCGTCAGCGCAATCGCACTCGAATCCCGTCTCTCCGCGCCATCTCCGCGGCCGCGCGCTGCGGTCCGGGAGCACTAAGGCGATTGTGTGTCGGCGGATTTGAGCAGGCGCTTGTCAAAAGTCAGCAGCTTCGACTTGCGGGCTCGGCTGTCAGCGAGAATCAGGTAGTCGGCGAAGTCAGCGACGCCGTCCCGGAATTCTTCGAGCGCCGCTTCGAACAGGGCACGCTGCTGCAAATGGAATCCGACATTGCCGCGCAGGTGTTCGAGCACGGCCAGGACCTCGGCTTTCGGTAGTCCATACGCCGTTTCCAGCACCCACACGGTCTCCACCTGGACGATCTGCGAGACCTGAACCTCCCGCGCGCCGCGAAGAGCGGCCCGAGCCGACGCGACCTGGCGCGGCTCGCCCGGGTCATCCACCAACGCCCGGACCAGGACATTGGTGTCAACCGAGATCAGCGGCCGGCCCGCTTGCGGATCGCCAGGTCCATGCCAGCCAAGCTGACGCGGCGCCGGCTCTTCACCAATCCGAAGGCCGCCGACACGTTCTGCTCCACGGCCTGCACCAGCACCCGGTCGCCGTCTTGCACGAAGGCGACCCGATCGCCGGTTCGCAGGCCCAGTTTTCGCCGCACGGCGGCGGGAATCGTGACCTGTCCCTTCTGCGTCACCGTCGAAGTATCCATAGCGTCACCACGCCTTACTATTGAATCGACGTCTTACATTGTACCACAGGTAATACCCGTCTCACCCTGCGAGTCCAGCCGTGGCAGTCGCTTCGATATGCGCGTCGCCGGCATCGAAAATGGGCCGCCGGGTTGAAGGGAGAGTGTCCTACGGGTTCCCGATGCGATAGAGCGATGTCGCCGTGCGAATGAACACGCTGTCGCGATCGATCGCCGGCGATGCCATGGTGAACTCGTCGAGCGTGTTGCGCCCCAGCAGCTTGTACTCGGGGCCGGCCTGGATCACATAGGTGACGCCGTCCTCGCTCATCGCGAACAGCTTGCCGTTGTAGGCCCAGGGCGACGCGGTGAAGGCGCCGGCCGCGGGATCGAGGCGCACCTTCGTGTAAATCTCCTTGCCCGTTCTCGCGTCGTGCGCCGTGAAGAAACCCCGATCGAAGAGCGTGTAGTAGTAGTCGCCGTAGACGATGGGAGATGGGTTGTACGGGCCGCCCTGCGGCAGCGACCACGCGATCGACGCGTTGCTGGTCTCACCCTTGGCCAGCGAGATGTCACCCGATGCTCCCGGCTTGATGGCATAGACGGGCCGCACCGCATCACCGACATACCCGGAGGTGACGTAGAGCAACCCGAACTTCGAAAACGGCGTTGGAATGGCGATGTTCGACATCGGTCCCGACTGCCACAGCAACTTGCCCTCGAGATCGTACGAGCGGATCTTGCCGGTGGCCGCCGTCACGATCTCGGTGCGGCCCTCGTGTTCCCAGACATACGGTGTCGCCCACGACGTGGCCTCCTGGCGATCCGTCCGCCACACGGCCTTGCCGGTCCTGGCATCAAGCGCCGTGATGTAGGACTGCTGCTCGTTGTCGCGGACGATGTAGAGGCGGCCGTGGTGGAGGGTGGGGGAGGAGGCGGTGCCCCAGCCGCTGTGAGTGGGAAGCGGCGTGAACGGAACCGACCAGGCGA
Organism: Acidobacteriota bacterium; assembly: GCA_031364805.1. Lineage (GTDB taxonomy): Bacteria > Acidobacteriota > Vicinamibacteria > Vicinamibacterales > UBA2999 > 12-FULL-67-14b. Next base: position 4,902 of record JANLWW010000063.1, on the reverse strand, counting down.
GCGTACCGCTGAAGTCATAGGCGAAAACGCCGACGTTGCCGAACGACACGTAGACCCGATCGCCATCGGTGACGGGGGTTTCCGATGCGTAGGTGTTTTTGAGGTGACGCTGCGCCGGAAGGCCGCGCCGTGCTTCGCGCTCCCAGACAATCTTGCCGGTCGCCCGATCGATCGCGTAGACCATCCAGCGATGCTCGACCCTTGGCGCGTCACGCTCGCCGCCGAAGTACAGGCCCTTGACCGGTGCTTCAACCTCGCCTGACGGGATCACCGAGGTGAGGAAGACGCGGTCGCCCCACACTACCGGCGACGACCAGCCGTGGCCAGGAATGGTGGTCTTCCACCGCACATTCTTCGTCGTGCTCCACGTGTCCGGAAGGCTTGGCGATTCGGCCACACCCGTCGCGCCGGGACCGCGAAACTGCGGCCACTGCTCGGCGACGGCAATGGTACCGGCCGCCAGCACGATGAGCAGCACCATCGCGGTTCGCCATGCGCTATTCGCTGTTCGCTGTTCGCTACTCGTCATTCGCTGTTCGCCATTCGCCGTTCGCTATTCGCCAAGCCCCCAAGCCCTCAAGCCCCCAAGCCCCCCAAGCCTATTCTGGCAACTCGTCCCCCTTCGGTTCCGGCAGGAAGAAGCTGGTGATCAGCCCCGCCGTGTAGACGAAGGTCACGGTAATGGTGGCGGCGAAGGCGAGGCGCGCCGATGGTGTCGCGCCCGGTACGACGTTCACAAGCTGGGTCGTGACGAACGCAAAGCCGGTGCCGATCATGCGGCCGCCGATGTTCGCGGCAAAGCCTTCACCCGTGCCTCGCAAGTGCGTGGGGTAGACGCGCGGCAGGTAGTTGCCCCAGAAGCTTAGTTGTCCAACAGTGAACACGCCGGCGGCAAACATGCCCCACTTCGTCAACTCGAGGTTGTTAGTAGCCGCGTAGTAGAACACGAACGGAATGATGATCAACCCGGGAATCTGGAACGTCCGGATCAGTTTCTGGCGCGACAGGATCCTGAGCGCGAGGAACGCCAGCAGGAAGCGTCCTGCGAGGCCGCCGAACTCCTGGTAGGCCTGCACCAGGCTGGCCGTCTGCTGCTGTTGCGGGACCGGAAGCACGCGCACTTCCTCCAGGCCAGGCACGATGCGCGGCATTTGCTGGATGGCGCCGAACGCCGCGCCGTAGGCGAATGCGAACATCAGGGTGGTGACAATCGTCGTGCGTCGCAGTTCGGGCGTGAACAGTTGCGCGATCGACGGCCGCCGCAACGTGCCGGCCGCGCGCTTTTGTTCCCACGCGGGCGATTCTGGCAGGAATGGCCGGATCAGGATCAGCGGCAGTGCCGGAATGACGCCTGAAATCAAGGTGTAGCGCCACGGCGCGTGGCCGCCGTGAATCGCTGGGAACGACTGCGAGTAGGTCACGGCAAGGGCGTAGGCACCGGTCACCATGATGCCGCCGATCGACGAGAAGGCTTGGGTGTAGCCGAGCGCCGCTTCGCGCTGCTTGGCGTCGGGGAAAATCTCCGCAATCCAGGCGACCGCCGCGACAAACTCCACGAACACGCCAATGTAGGTGGTCGAGCGGAAGAACAGCAGCATCCAGATGCTGGTTGACAGTCCCGCGGCCATGGCCGAGAACGCGTAGATAAGGATGCTCCAGACCAGCACCCGCCGGCGGCCGAAGCGGTCGGTGAGGTATCCGCCGAGCAGCCCGAACGCCCCGCCGATCAGCGCCGGCACCCAGAAGAACATGCCGACCCAGAAGTTGAAGTCGGCCGTCCCGGGACGGGCGCCGGTCAGCTCGCCGATGGCAGGCCCGACGACGAGCGGCGCCATCAGGATTTCGTAGATGTCGAAGGCAAAGCCCAAGGCGGCAATGCCGCAAATGAGCCACTGCAGGGGAGTCAGGGCGAGACGGTTCGTGGTGGACATGCGTCTATAGTGAGAACACAAACGGCGACACGCCACGCGTCAGCCGCGCGTAGTATACGAGACGGAGATGCATATCGTGCGAGTCGTTGTCCTTCTTCTTACGGTTCTGACCGCGCCGGCATTGACCGCTGCGGCACAAACATCCGGCACCCTTTCGGGCCGCGTCGTCGATTCCAGTGGCGCCGTGGTCCCCGGTGTCACGATTTCGGCCCGTCACCTGGAACGGGGCGTCGAGCGCGCCACCGTCAGCGGCGCCGACGGCCGCTTTGTGCTGGCGGCGTTGCCGCTCGGCGCCTTCGAGGTCCGGGCAGAACTGACCGGCTTCAAGACGGTGGTTCGCCAGAGGGTCGCCCTGACGGTGGGCCAGGCGGTCGCGATCGACTTCACGCTGGAAGTCGGCACGCTGGCCGAGTCGGTCAGCGTGGTCGAGACGGTGCCCACGGTGAACACCCGCTCCGGCGATCTCAGTTACCTGGTGGACGAACGCGCGATCGAGCAGTTGCCGCTCAATGGCCGCAATTATACCGACCTTGCCTTCCTGCAGCCGGGTGTCACCCCATACCCGCATCGTGACGGCGGTTCGGTCGTCGCGCACGGCTTGGGCATGGCGGTGAACGGTCAGGATCCGCGCGCGAACGTGTTCCTGCTCGACGGCACGTTGCTGAACGACATGACCAACGGACCGGCCGGCAGCGCCGCGGGGACGGCGCTCGGGACCGAGACCGTACAGGAGTTCCGCGTTGAGACCAACGCCTACGGCGCCGAGTTCGGCCGCATGAGCGGCGGGCAGGTCAACGTCATCACCAAGTCGGGCAGTAACCGGCTGGGCGGCACCGCGTACCAGTTCCACCGCAACGACGCGCTCGATGCGCGGAACTACTTCGATGTCGCCGGTAAGCCGCAGTTCACGCGCAACCAATTTGGCCTTACGGCCGGCGGCCCGCTCCGCCAGAACAAGCTCTTCTACTTCGTCGGCTACGAAGGCCTGCGCGAGAATCTCGGGCGCACGATCACGTCGGCCGTGCCCGATGCCAACGCACGCCTCGGGCTGCTGCCCGACGCCGCCAATCCCGGGCAATTCCTCAACGTTGGCGTCAGCGCCGCGGTCGCGCCATACCTCAACGCCTATCCCGTGCCGAACGGTGCCAGCCTGGGTGACGGCACTGCGCTCCACAGCTTCCAGTTCGATCAGCGCCTCGACCAGAACTTCCTGCAGGGCCGCGTCGACTACAACCTGTCGCCTGGCAGCCAGTTCTTCGCCCGCTACACCCTGGACGATGCGGATCAGCGGCTGCCACTTGATTATCCGCAATTTCCGCGCGCGTTCGTGTCGCGCAATCAGTTCTTTACCGCCGAGTTGAAGCAGGCGTACTCGTCGAACGTCCTGGCCACCTATCGTGCCGGCTACAGCCGCACGCGCGTCGGCCAGAACGTCGAGGCTAACACCACGTTGCCAGCGTTCGTGCCGGGCCGCGAGTACGTGGGCAACATCGATGTCGGCGGCCTCCAGCGTCTTGGCACGCAGAGCTCGGCGAACCTGCGCTTATTGCAGCAGGTGACCAGTCTGTCGGCCGATTGGGTGTGGACCCGCGGCCGTCACCTGATTCGAGGCGGCGCGCTTGCCGAGCATTACCAGCAGGACATGGTGAACCCGACGTTCAGCCTCGGTACCTACACCTTTGCAAACCTGCGTGCGCTCATGGAAAACCGGGCGACCAGCTTCATCGGCCTCACGCCCGTGGCGCAGTTCGCACGCCAGTGGCCGTTCTGGCTCGCCGGTGGTTATGTGCAGGACGAGTTCCAGGCCCACGCGCGCGTCTCGGTGACCGCCGGCCTGCGATACGAGTTCATGACGATGCCCATCGACACCGGCGGACACGATTCGGCGCTGGTCAACCTCACCGACCGCTCGGCGACCACCGGACGCTTGTATGAGGGCGCCGATTACAACAACCTGTCGCCCCGCGTCGGCCTCTCGTGGGATGTGACCGGCGACGGCCGCACCGCCGTCCGGGCAGGCTACGGCCTGTACTACTCGACCAACAGCTCGCAGAACCTGATTGTCACCGTTACCAATCCGCCAGACACGCCCCGCGTCGTGTACCAGGCGCCGACGTTTCCCAATCCGCCGTTCGAACGCGCGTCGGGCATCTCGATTCGCCCCGTGCAATGGGATGGCGTAACGCCGTCGGTGCATGTCTGGAACGCCAACGTGCAGCGCGAGTTGCCCGGGCAGTTCGCGGTGACGCTCGGCTACGCGGGCTCGCGCGGATACGATCTGTTGCGCAGCAACGATCTCAACACTGCCGTGCCGACCACCGGCGCGGATGGCCGGCCCTTCTTTGCGGCTGGCGCGCCGCGGCAGAACACTGCCTGGACCACCATCGAGGCGAAGACCTCCGATGGCGACTCCTGGTACAAAGCCTTGATCGTCGATGTCAGGCGCCGGTTCGCGAATGGCTGGTCGTTCCAGACCTCGTACACCTGGTCGGATTCGCAAGACACTACGCAGGCCTCCACGTTTTTCTCGGATGCCACCAATGGCACGACGTCGGCATTTCCGGAATACATCGCCGGCTATAACCGTGGACCGTCGGATTTCGACATTCGGCACAACCTGGTGGCGAACGCGACGTGGGACATTCCGTGGGGCCGCGGGCTGACGGGTGCTGCCGGCGCGCTGTTCGGAGGATGGCGGGTCTCTGCGATTGGCAGCTATCGCAGCGGCTATCCGTTGACGGTGTTCGTGCAGAACAACCGATCGCGGTCGCAGTGGCAGCCTTCGCTGGGCCCCGGCATTGGCCGCGACCGGCCGAGCTACGCGCCGGGCTTCAATGCGGAGAACGCCGTCACCGGCAACCCGGCTCAGTGGTTCAATCCGCTGGCATTCGCGCTGCAGCCGGCCGGCACGTTCGGCAACACCGGCCGCGGTGACTTCCGCGGACCCGACCTGCGCGTCGTGGATCTCGCG
>JANLWW010000040.1:0-64024 GCA_031364805.1 Acidobacteriota bacterium | reverse complement strand
GCTCGTCAGGCTCGGGGCTACGCCCCTCGTGGGCGTCGCTTTGCTCCTTGGGGAAACGCCTTCCCCACGAGGCCCGAAGGGCCGAGCCCCACGAGCGCCGCAAGGCGCAAGCCCGACGAGCGCACAGCGCTCGCCCTGCGGCCCCCCTTGACACGGGCCGCGCAGAGGCGTATCACTGAGATATCCACGCGCGACACAACCAGTGGAGGTGACATCTTCACCAGCCCGATGGCAAGCGTGGCCGCCGACGGGACAGAAGCGATCGACTTTCCGAAAGGGGGTTGCTTGACTACGCCACCGGAGAATAAACGCGCATAAACTGCGCACTGAAGCGCCCGCAGCGGCTTGAGCCGCTCGGGCGTTTCTGTTTTTGGCGCGGGAAGGCGTTCGGCGGCACTAGAGTGCCGCCCTGCTGGTTCAAAAACCCTTGCCCAGGCGTTCCTGGAGTTTTTCTCGATAGCCGCGGCTCAGGGTCAGCCGCGTGCCGTTCTGCAGCACCACCACGTATTCGCCGTTGAACCACGGCTGCATCTCCTTGATGCGGTCGGTGTTGACGATGCGCGAGCGGTGAATGCGGACGAAGCGCTGCAGGTCGAGGCGACCTTCCATGTTGTTCATGGTCTCGCGGAACAGGTGAGACTCGTCGCCGAGGTGCAGGCGGACGTAGTTGCCCGCGGCCTCGATCCAGTCGATCTCCTGCGTGCGGAGGAAGAACACGCGCCCCCCCGACTTCACCACCAGGCGGTCGAGTCGCTGGGGCTCTGGCTTGATGTCCTGCACCAGGGCCATCAGGCGCTTGCCGAGGTCGCCGGCACGGCGCCGTTCGAGATGCTCGCGGGCATGCTGCAGCGTTTGTGCGAAGCGGTCGCGGCCAAACGGCTTCAGCAAATAGTCGATGGCGTGCACCTCAAACGCCTTGAGCGCGTATTCGTCGTAGGCCGTGACGAACACGACCGCCGGCGGCTGCTCGGCGCCCAGCTGCTGGATGACGCCGAAGCCATCGCACGAGGGCATCTGCACGTCCAGGAACACCAGGTCTGGATGTTGTGATTGGATAGCCGACACCGCCGACGTGCCGTCGGAGTACTCGCCGACGACCTCGATATCTTTCTCCTGGTTGAGCATGCCGATAATGCGCTCGCGCGCCATCGGCTCGTCGTCCACTACCACCGTGCGAATCTTGGTCACGCCACCCTCGTTTCTCTACTTAGGCCACGGCCGTGTCGTCTCTCACCTCAACTGCAAGCTCCGCCAACGGAATGGCAATGAGCACCAGCAACCCGCCCTCGGCCGGCTGCCGAAATTCAAACCGGTGCAACGACCCGTACAAATGATCGAGCCGCGACCGGGTATTCGAAAGTCCCACCCCGCGATTGAAGTCAGTCAACCGCGCCGCCGAGAGCCCCACACCGTTGTCTTGCACGTCGAGTTCGAGCATGGCGCCAACGCGGCGGGCCCGGACGGCGATCTGGCCAGGTGTGGGCCTGGGACCAATGCCGTGCTTGATGGCGTTTTCGACGAGTGGCTGGAGCAAAAGGTTGGGGACCAGTGCGTCCAGCGTGTCCGCGTGAATATCGAACACTACAGAAAGACGGTCGCGGAAGCGCGTTTGTTCGATCTCCAGATACTTGGAGAGAAAGTCGAGCTCCTCCTTGAGCTCGACCTCCTGCACGCCGACGCGCTGCAGCGACATGCGCAGCAAGTCGCTCAGCCTCGCGATCATGGCATCGGCGGCATCGACGTCGCGGTGCATGAGCGCGGCAATGGTGTTGAGGGTGTTGAACAGGAAGTGCGGCTGCATCTGCCGCTGCAGGGTGTGGAGCTGGGCCTCGACCAGGCGGGTCTCCATTTGGGCGGCGCTCAACTCCCGGGCGCGCACCTCGTAGTGATACCTGATCGCGTGGCCGACACCGACGATCGTCCAGTAGGTCATCATTTCCCAGTCGAAGTTGAGGAAGAACATCTGCTGAGCCTCGCGCAGCCACGAGTCGAGCGACTCCCCGACCGCCCAGTAGGTCGCCATGCGAGAGGCGACGGCCATGGCCACGTGCAGCAGCGTCGCCACCAACACGCCGCCGATGTGCACGGGAATGGCGGCCTTCCAGGTCGCGCGCTCGAAGGGGAACTTGCGCGTCAGCCAGAGAATGCCTGGCGTCAGCACCGCCCACGAGTACCAGTAACTGAGGTTGAGCGCGAGCAACAGGCCGAAGCCCGCGGGCTTGTCGGTGAAGGTCGAGATGAAATAGAACGCGGCGAACGCTGAGAAGAAGCCGAGCGCGGTGGCGACACCGACGATCACGCGAATGGGCACCCGTCCGGGATTGTGGGTCATTCCGGCACTATCGGCCTGCCGCGAGCCGCGGTCAAGCACGTTGCCACTCATCACACCATTCGTCCCAAACCGTCGCATTGCAATTTCGCTGTAGCGAAGAACGTGCCGAACGGGGACGAAGGGATTTGTCGCGTGTTTTCAGGGATGCGCTGCGTGAAGTGCTGAATGGAATACGGGGGATTGAAGAACGGCGTGGTTCAATTGTTCGGTTTCAAAAGCAGGAATCCCAAAGGTGGGACGGTCAGGCGAATGGAATAGGGACTCCCGTGCATGGCCACGGCCTCGGCCTCGACGCGCCCTTCGTTGCCCATGTTGCTGCCGCCGTACGCTTCGGCGTCGCTATTGAGTAACTCTCGATAGCTCGCGACGGCGGGCACACCGAGCCGGTAGTCTCGCCTCGGCACCGGCGTGAAATTGACGACCGCGATCAAGTGTTCGTCAGCGTGAGCGCTGCGCATCAACGCGATCATGCTGTGCTCCGCATCATCACAATCGATCCACCTGAACCCCGATGGATCGTGGTCGCCCTCCCACAGCGCGGGCTCGGTCTTGTAAACGCGATTGAGGTCGCGCACCCACCGCTGCAGGCCGGCGTGGCGCGGATCGCCGAGCACTTCCCAATCCAGTTGCCAGTCGTGGTTCCACTCGCGCCACTGGCCAATCTCGCCGCCCATGAACAGCAGCTTCTTGCCGGGGTGCGCGTACATGTAGCCGTACAGCGCGCGCAAGCCGGCGTGCTTCTGCCACAGGTCACCTGGCATCTTGTCGATCATCGACTTCTTGCCGTGCACCACTTCGTCGTGGGAAAAGGGCAAGATGAATCGCTCGCTGTAGGCGTAGACCATGGAGAAGGTGACCTTGTTGTGGTGCCACCTGCGGTGGACGGGATCCTCCTTGGTGTAGTCGAGCATGTCGTGCATCCAGCCCATGTTCCACTTGTAGGTGAAGCCGAGGCCGCCGGCGGGGAGGGCGTGGCTCACCCCGGGCCACGACGTTGATTCTTCGGCGCACACCAGCACACCCGGGCATTGATGTTCGACCAACTGGTTCAGGTGCTTGATGAACTCGATTGCCTCCAGGTTCTCGCGTCCGCCGAACTGGTTCGGCACCCACCCGCCGGACTCGCGCGAGTAATCCAGGTAAAGCATCGACGCGACCGCATCAACGCGCAGTCCGTCGATGTGGAATTCGCGGAGCCAGAACAACGCGTTGCTCAACAGGAACGAGCGGACCTCGTGGCGGCCGTAGTTGAACACCAGCGTGCCCCAATCCTGGTGCTCGCCCTGCCGTGGATCCGAATGCTCGTAGAGGGCGGTGCCGTCGAACCGCGCCAGCCCATGTTGATCTTTCGGGAAATGCCCGGGCACCCAATCGAGCAGCACGCCGATGCCGGCCTCGTGAAACGCGTCGATCAATGCCTTGAAGTCGTCAGGAGTACCGAACCGGCTGGTGGGCGCGAAGAAGCCAATCACCTGGTAGCCCCACGAACCGGTAAACGGGTGCTCCATGATCGGCAGCAATTCGACGTGCGTATAGCCCATCTCCGTCACGTACGGCACGAGCTGCTGAGCGATCTCGTGATACGTCAACAGTTCGCCATTGGGCGCGCGCTGCCAGCTGCCAAGGTGCACTTCGTAGATCGACATCGGCTTGCGCAACAACTGGCCGGTGGCGGCGCGCGAAGCCATCCAGGCGTGATCGGTCCACTCGTACGGCGTGTCGTGCCAGACGATCGAGGCGGTTTGCGGCGGCAACTCAAAGCGGCGCCCACATGGGTCTGACTTCAGCACGGCCTGACCGTGCGCGCCGATCACCTCGAACTTGTAGCGGTCGCCTTGCCCGAGATCGGGGAGGAAGATCTCCCAGTATCCTGCGGGCTTGATCGCCCGCATCGGGTGCACCCGGCCGTCCCACCCATTGAAGTCGCCGACCACGCTGACCCGTTGTGCGTTGGGGGCCCACACCGCGAAATGGACGCCGGCGCGAATGCCGTGGGTGATGGCGCGCGCGCCCAGGCGATCGTAGACCCGGTAGTGCGTGCCTTCGGCCAGCAGGTGGAGATCGAAATCGGTGAGAACCGGACCGTAGCGATAGGCATCATCCGCCTCGCTGGACGAGCCGTCAGGCCACACCAGCCGCAGCCGGTAGTCGAACTCATCGCGCCGCTCGTTGGGCACGATGCCCTCGAACAAGCCCTCGGGATGGATGCGCGCGAGCACCAGACCGTCTGGCTGCCCAAACGGCACGATCTCGACACTGCGCAAGTGGGGACGGAAGACGCGAATGGCGACGCCGCCGTCGACATCGTGCGGCCCCAGCACCGCGAACGGATCGGTGTGCATCCCCCGCGCCAGGGCGTCGATCGTCGCGCGCGCCAGCGTCGTGGCCATGCCCGTATGGTACTCTGCCAGCCGCCATGAACAGACGACGCTTCTTCTCGACCTTGACGACGGCATTGGCGGCCGGTGCCGCGGCGCCGGCACTGGCGCAACAACCGGCCGTCACGCCCGCCCGCATCGATCGCCTGCGCCTGGACGCCGCCGAGAGCATCTTCGGCGTCGACTTCACCGAGGCCGAAGAGCAGATGGCGCTCGGCAGCGTCAATCGCAACCTCGACAGCTTCGAGCAGTTGCGCAAGCTGAACGTCCCGCTCGACACCGAGCCCGCCGTCACCTTCCGGCCCTACCTGCCCGGCAAGAAACCCACTGGCAAGGCCACGCCAGGCGCGCGGCTGCGTGTCACCAAGACGGCGGTGCCGACCAACCTCACGCCGGATCAGATTGCTTTCCTGCCGGTGACGGCACTGGCCACGCTGGTTGAGACCAGGCGCATCACCTCTACCGATCTCACCAAGCTGTATCTGGATCGACTGAAGAAATACGGCGAGACGCTCAAGTGCGTGGTGACGCTGACCGAGGACCTGGCACTCAAGCAGGCGGCGGCTGCCGACGCGGAGATCAAAGCCGGCAAGTACCGCGGCCCGCTTCACGGCATTCCGTGGGGCGCCAAGGACCTGCTCGCCACCAAGGGCTACAAGACCACCTGGGGCGCGACGCCGTACCGGGACCAGGTCATCGATCTCGACGCAACCGTAGTCGAACGACTGCGTGACGCCGGCGCCGTGCTGGTCGCCAAGCTCTCGATGGGCGCGCTCGCGCAGGGCGGCGTGTGGTTCGGCGGCTCGACGCGTAATCCCTGGAACACCGAGCGCAGTTCGAGTGGTTCATCCGCCGGGCCGGGCGCGGCTACCTCCGCGGGCCTGGTCGGCTTCTCGATTGGCACCGAAACCCTCGGCTCGATCATCTCGCCCGCAGTTACCAACGGCGTCACCGGCTTGCGGCCGACCTACGGGCGCGTCAGCCGTCACGGCGCCATGGCGCTCAGTTGGACGATGGACAAGATCGGGCCGATGTGCCGATCGGTGGAAGACTGTGTGTTGGTCTTGAACGCCATCTACGGAGCCGACGGTCGTGACGACACCGTCACCGACGCGCCGTTCGACTGGCTGCCCGATCGCCCCCTCGGCGCGCTGCGAATCGGCTACCTCCAGAAAGAGCTCGAGACCGCGCCGAACAACCCGAACCCGAGCGAGGCGCAACGAACCGCTGCCGACGCACGACGGACGATGTATGCCGATGCGCTTGAGGTCTTCCGCAAGGCTGGCGCGAAGCTGGAACCCGTCGCGATGCCTGACTTCCCAACCAGCGCCATCAGCTTTGTGCTGAGCGCCGAAGCCGCCGCCGCGTTCGACGACCTGACCCGCGACAAGGACAAGTTAGCGACGCTGACGGCGCAGTCGCCGGGCGACTGGCCCAACACTTTCCGCAGCTCACGTTTCATTCCCGCCGTGGAATACCTCCGCGCCATGCGAGCACGCCGCCTGCTGATGGAGGAGATGGACAAACTGATGTCGCAGTACGACGTCTTCCTGAGCGTGGCGCCGGGAACGTCGAGTCTGCAGGTGACGAACCTCACCGGTCATCCCGCCATCGCGCTCAAGTGTGGCTTCGTCGATGACATGCCGCAGTCGATCATGGTGACGGGACGGCTATACGACGAAGCGACGGTGTGCCGAGTCGCCCTCGCCTACGAGCAGGCGACGGAGTGGCACAAGAGGCATCCGACGCTGCGGGCTTGAGGGCTTGGGGGCTTGGGGGCTTGGGATTACTTTAGTCGGCCGCCGGGCTTGATCGTCTGGCTCGCCGGGGCGGGAGCGCCCTTCTCCACCCAGCGGACCAGGTGATCGAACGCCTCGCGCACGGTTGGAATGTATGACGGCCCCTCGCCCATCGCGTCGGCGACATCCCTATCCAGCCTCATACGCGATTCGGCGGCGTGCTGAAACCCCTGCACACCGTCGTCATCGCCCGACATGTGCCAGACGCCTTCGACCTGATACAGGCGATGGCGGTCGCGCGGCTGCGCCCGAGCGCTGTACGCGCGCAGCTCCCTGATCACCAGGTCGTCCCAGGTGCCGGCGACCTCGATCGTGGGCACCTGCACCGCACCGGTCGTCTCTTCGGTGGCGGTCTGCGGCCGCACCGCGGCGGCGACCGCTCCAGCGCCGGTATAGGGCCACAGCCGCCGCGCTTCGACCGGCGTGCCAGTTGCTGCGGCGTACGCTTGAACCTTCGGGTCGTTCAACGGCAGCCCGGCGTGCGCGCGCGGATCAATCAGCGGCCACAATCCGGCCATCTTGGTCACGCGATCGAGCCGCGTCACCAGATCGCCGCCGGCGCCGGCGATGATCAGCGTAGCGGCGAACACCTTCCGCGGATCCTCGGACGCCAAACGCGTAATGCCGCCACCCATCGACAGGCCCACGAGATAGATGCGCCCCGGAGCGCGGCCACCCATGCGAGCCACCTCGCCCTTCACGAGGCTGGTGAAGTCATAGACCAGCTGCCGGCCCGCCGGTGCGGAGATGGCTCCGTCACGATCGAAGCTGGCATACGCGAACCCATGCGCCAGCGCGTATTGCCCGATCACATCGTCCAACGCCGTTTCGCTCGTGCCAAACACTTTGCCGGCGCGATCGACGCTGTTACCGCCTGAACCGCCGTGGGTGCCGATGACCACGGACCCGTTCCAGGACCTGGCCGGGACGCGAATCACGAAGCGCTTGCCCACCGGCTGGCCGTCCACGGTGAGCATCACCTGGCCCTTGAGCTGCCGGCCGTTCTCGACCGCTGTCTCGGTAACGCCGCTAAACGGCAATTGAGCGGCGGCCGTTGAGGCCGAGAGGCAGAGAACCAGTGGGAGCATCATTCGCATGACCGGCATTATCGTCGCAACCTGTGCACTGGGCACCACCCCCAGGCACCTAGGCACCCTACTCACCCTAGGCACCTTCGCCTTGTTATGATTAACAAATGACTACCGCGACATTCGACACTTCAGAAGGCACCTTCAAGGTCAAGCTCTACGACGACAAGGCGCCAAAAACCGTCGCCAATTTCGTGGGCCTGGCCACCGGCACGCAGGAATGGACCGACCCCAAGAGCAACCAGAAGGTCAGCAAGCCCTTCTACGACGGCCTGGTGTTCCACCGCGTGATTGACGGCTTCATGATCCAGGGCGGGTGCCCGATGGGCAACGGCATGGGCGGCCCCGGCTTCAAGTTTGCCGACGAGTTCGGCCCCGGCTTACGTCACGATCGCGACGGCCTGCTGTCGATGGCCAACTCCGGTCCCAATACGAACGGCAGCCAGTTCTTCATCACGTTGGCGCCGACGCCGTGGCTTGACAACAAGCACGCCATTTTCGGCGAGGTCACCGAAGGCATCGACATCGTCCGCGCCATCGGCAAGACCAAGACCGCCGCCCAGGATCGCCCGGCGAAAGAAATCGTCGTCAGGTCGGTGAAAATCGAGAAGAGCTAACTGTGGATCGACCTTCGCGCCCGCTCTTCGGTCCGGCAAGTCCCGAAGTGCTGAGGCCGCAGGTCGACGACGAGTTGCGGCGCCTGGCGGCGAATTACCTGAGGCACGAACGCCCCGGCGACCGGACTGGTGATTGCAGATGCCCACACTGGTTGGGGCGCGTTGTTCGTCGCGTTCGGCCTCGGCGCCGCTCTCGGCTTCTTGATCATCGAGCCGACGACCGCCAGGGCGGCCCTTGACAAGCACCGATCCCGGGACCAGGATCCCGGGTTATTCTCCAGCAGCATGATCTGGGATCGGGAAGCTGAACTCGTGAAAAGCCCGCCGGCCTGGTCGCTGACCGGGCGGCTATGCCTGTGGGCCGACGGCTCGCCGGCGCACGTGCAGCAGGAACCGTTCCGCTTGATGGGAGCCGGTTGGGAAGCCTACGCGCTCGTCAGCCGCAGCACGCAGACGGGCAGCCGGTGGCTCGCCATCACCCTGCGGCTCGAACCCGAGGTGCGCGTGCAGTGGGAGCAGACCCTCACCGACCGGGCCGATCACATCTACGTCCAGCTCTCGAACTACCTGCTGTTGCGCGAATGGTACGGCGATGATCTCGGCGTCCTCTATCTGAAATAGCTGGCGTGGGGGCCTGGGGACTTGGGGGCTTGGGGACTTGGGAGCTTGGGCTAGTCCTTCTTCCGGGTCTCGTCAGCCGCGGGAAGCTGCGGCAATCCGCTCGAGGCCGGCGGCGCCAGCAAGCCCTGCTGCGTGTAGATCATCAGCTTCTCGCGTGTGTCGGCGATGTCGAGATTGCGCATGGTCAACTGGCCAATGCGATCCTGCGGCGTGAAGAACACTTCCTCGCCCTTCTCCATCGTCAGGCGCTCCGGCTTATATGTAAGGTTCGGACTCGAGGTCTCGAGCAGCGAGTAATCGTTGCCGCGGCGCAGTTCAACCGTCACCTCGCCGGTGACTGGGCGCGCGACCCAGCGTTGGGCGCTCTCGCGCAGCATCAGCGTTTGCGGATCGAACCAACGGCCTTGGTAGAGCAACCGGCCAAGGCGACGGCCGTGGTTGCGGTACTGCTCGATGGTGTCTTCGTTGTGAATGCCGGTAATCAGCCGCTCGTAGGCTATGAACAGCAGCGCCAGGCCGGGAGCCTCGTAAATGCCTCGGCTCTTGGCCTCGATGATGCGATTCTCGATCTGATCGCTCATGCCCAGTCCGTGACGTCCGCCAATGGCGTTAGCCTCCATGAACATGTCGAGTGCGGTCGCGAAGGTCTTGCCGTTCAGCGCCACCGGATGTCCTTCTTCAAACCGGATGGTCACCGTCTCGGCCTTCACCGGCACATCGTCTCGCCAGAACGCCACACCCATGATCGGCTGGACGATGGTGATGCCCTTGTTGAGGAATTCCAGGTCCTTGGCTTCATGCGTCGCGCCGAGAATGTTCGAGTCGGTCGAGTAGGCTTTCTCGACGCTCATCTTGTACTCGAAGCCGTGCCGGATCATGTACTCCGACATTTCCTTGCGGCCGCCAAGCTCGTCGATGAACTGCTGGTCGAGCCACGGCTTGTAGATGCGCAGTTGCGGATTGGCGAGCAGGCCGTAGCGATAGAACCGCTCGATGTCGTTGCCCTTGTAGGTGCTGCCGTCGCCCCAGATGTTTACTTCGTCCTCGCGCATGGCGGCGACCAGCATGGTGCCGGTGACGGCGCGGCCGAGCGGCGTGGTGTTGAAGTAGGTCTGCCCCGCGGTGGTGATGTGGAACGCGCCGCACTGCAACGCCGCCAGGCCTTCGGCCACCAACTGCTCGCGGCACTCGATCAGCCGCGCCTTCTCGGCGCCGTACGCCATCGCCTTACGCGGAATCTCGTCGTAGTCGGCCTCGTCGGGCTGGCCGAGATTGGCGGTATAGGCGAACGGCACCGCGCCCTTCGCACGCATCCAGTGCAACGCGGCACTGGTATCGAGGCCGCCTGAAAAGGCGATGCCGACGTTTTCTCCGACCGGAAGGCTCTGCAGGATGCTGGGCATGGGGCCCTCAATGTTAATTCAGGAACCGCTCGATCGCCTCGACAACGCGTGCCGGTTCCTCTTCGTGCGGCCAGTGCCCGGCGTGCTCAAGCGTCACGGTGGCCGCGTGCGGAAGCAGCGCCTGCCAGCGCGCCAGTTGATAGGGCTGGAACGCGCTGTCCTTCAGGCCCCAGAGCAGAAGAGTGGGCACCGGCAGAGACGGCAGGGCAGCCAGCAGGGACTGATAGTGCGCGCGCGACTGGAGCAACGCCTTCGCGAGCACGTGCAGCACCTGCACCCGCGCGTCGCGGTCGCGGAACACTTCGAGATACTGCTGATGGATCGCCCGGGTCAGCTTCTTCTTGTCGCCATAGGCCGACGGCATGATCAGCCGCTGCGACGCGTTGGCGTACTTGTAGAGCCACCGTCCGACCGGGCCGGCGGCCATGCGCGCCCCGCCGGCAAGCCTGGGGTCGTCGTTCAGTGGCCAGGCAAACGAATTCATGACCACGAGCTTCTGCACCAATGAGTGCGGCGGCAGCGCCAGGGGCAGGCCAATCGGTCCGCCGAAGTCATGCACCACCAGCGTGAAGCGATCCAGGCGCATGCGCTCGACAAACTCGCGGAGCGCCTCGGCATGTGCCTCGGGGGTGTACCCGAAGCCCGCCGGCCTCTCGGACAGGCCGAACCCGAGGTGGTCGGGGGCAATGCAGCGGTGGCGCTTCGACAACGCCGCAATGACGTGGCGATACTCGAACGACCAGGTCGGCGTGCCGTGGATGAAGAGGACCGTGTCGCCCTGGCCCTCATCGAGGTAATGCATCTCCCCCGCCGAGAGGGAGCGATAGCGGGATTGAAAGGGATAGGCAGTGCGGTCAACCCACGATGTCTCGGGACGCATCATTCCAATCTATGGAGATGACGGTTGATCTGTCCAGTGGTCGCCAACCAGACCCGCTACCTGGTCCGTCTCCTGCCCACATTGGGTAACCGCCGCGGCAATTCCCGTTGGCATACGGCCCGCAATGCCGGAGATTGTTGGCACCGATCTTGATGTAGCAAGGGTATGGATATGACCACCAACCCCCTGACGTCACGCGCGGGCGAAATGATTCGCTGGCAGTTCCGCATGCGCAACCGCCTGCTTACCTGCGGCATCACCAAGTCGCTCGCTGGCGGCTTCACCGTTATCACCCTCCCTCACTGGGACGTGAAGGGCGGCATCGTCGAAACGTTCTCGACCCAGGCCTCGGCGCTGCAGCGGCACGCGATGATTGCGGATCGCCTGCGCTCGTCAGGCTGGTCGCTCGCCTCGTACACGCGGTAGTTGGTTCCCACGCGTCGCAGCGAGCCCGGGCGGCTCCTGCGAGCACCCGTGATACAACTTCGTGCAGGTCGGTAGTAGCCGCCTGCCGAGATTAGGTAGCACCGGACTGCAGCCGAGCTTCCAGCCAACCATTTACGGGGGCGCTCTCTGGCACTGTTCTTGGATTGTGTGAGGGAGTCTGTTCTTCCATACCTGGATTCGTGACGATCGGGACGGCGAGAAGCCGTTCCGTGATGAGCTGCTCAGTTCAGAGCGGCTCGAGGAGCGGGCGCTCGCCCTGGCGGCGAGTTTTACCGTCGATCCGCAGCGCCGCCGCGCCCGCAGCATTTACGGCCGGCTGAGCCACAACGCCCGTGTCCTGCGGCACGCGTATCAAACTCTGGCCGAAGACGTTCACGACGGCGAATTCGTCACGCCGGCCACCGAGTGGTTTCTCGACAACTACCACCTGATTTCTTCAGAGATTGTCGGGATCCGCGAGCACCTGCCGCGCCAGTTCTACAAGCAGCTGCCGGCGCTGGCCACGCGCGAGAAGGCCGGCGACGCGCGCATCTACGCGATTGCCGTCGAGCTGCTGCGCCACAGCGACAGCCGCCTCGACGTGCCGCAGCTGACGCAGTTCCTGAACAGCTACCAGCGCGTGGCGCCGCTCACCCTCGGCGAGTTGTGGGCGTGGCCGATCATGCTGAAGCTGGCGTTGATCGAGAACGTGCGCCGATTGGTCTCGGAGATCGTGGTTGGCCGCACGGCACGGCGTGCGGCCGACGCGCACGTCGCCCGCATCGACGCCGGCTCGCCGGAGGCTGCGGTCCTGATTCCGCCGGACTCGCACGACGCCTACCTCGTGCAGATGCTGCACCGCGCGCGCGAGTACGATGCGCGCCGCTCGCCGCTGCGCGCGGCGCTCGAAGCGCACCTGATCGGGCGCAGTACGGTGGCCGAAGACATCGTGCGAGTCGAGCACCAGCGGCAGGCCACCAGCCAGGCCTCGGTCGCCAACGCCATTACCAGCCTCCGCCTGTGCACGACCATCGACTGGCGCAACTACGTCGAGTCGGTCAGCCTGGTTGATAACGTGCTGCGCCGCGACCCCGGTGGGATGTTCGCGCGCATGGACTTCTTGAGCCGCGATCGCCAGCGCCAGGCGGTGGAGGAACTGGCCGAGGTCAGCGGCGAGGCGCAGATCCGCGTCGCGCTCAAGGCCGTGGAATCGGCGCGGCAGGCGGCCGAGCGCAAGACCTCGCGCGCGGCGGCGCACGTCGGCTATCACCTGGTCGGATATGGCCGCGAGGGTCTCGAGATTGACCTGGCCTACCGGCCGAAGTTCGGCCAGCGGGTGCGCCGATTTGTGCTGCGGCACGCAACCCCGGTGTATCTCAGTTCGATCACGGTCGTGACGGCGCTGCTGGTCGCCGGTGGATTGTGGTACGCACGCGAGGCTGGCGCGTCGGCCATCGCCATGGTCTTCGCAGCGGTGCTGCTCGCGATTCCCGCGAGCGACCTCGCGCTGGCGATCGCGCAGCGGGTGGTCACCATGTTCGTGCCGCCGCGGCGGCTGCCGCGACTCGACTTGACCAACGGCGTGCCCGAGGAGGCCCGGACCATGGTCGTGGTCCCGACCATCATCACCTCGGTGGCAAACGTCCAGCATCGCATCGAGCATCTCGAGGTCGTGGCGATTGGCAACCTCGATCCGCAGATTCATTTCGCACTGCTGACAGACTTTCCCGATGCCGATCAGGCGGAGGTCGCCGGCGAACAGCTCGTGCTCGCTGCTGCGCGCGACGGCATCGAGGCGCTGAACGCCCGCTTCGCCAGCGAGGGCGGGCCGCGGTTCTTCCTGTTCCACCGTGATCGGCTCTGGAACCCACGCGAGCAGACCTGGATGGGATGGGAGCGCAAGCGCGGCAAGCTCGAGGAGTTCAACCGCCTGCTGCGCGGCGCGACCGACACGAGCTTCTCGACCAAGGTCGGTCCGCTGGAGGTGCTGCCGGGAGTGCGCTACTGCCTCACGCTCGACTCAGACACCCAGCTGCCCCGAGATGCGGCGCGCGAGTTGATCGGCATCATTCAGCATCCGCTCAATCAGCCAGTCGTGCATCCCACGCTGAAGCTGGTGGTCGAGGGCTACGCGGTACTGCAGCCGCGGGTCAGCGTGACCATGGCCAGCGCCGCCGGTTCGCTGTTTGCGCGAACCTACGCCGGTCACACCGGCGTCGACCCCTACACGACCGCTGTCTCGGACGTCTACCAGGACCTGTTCGGCGAGGGCATCTACACCGGCAAGGGCCTCTACGACGTCGATGCCTTCATGGCCTCGCTCGAAGGCCGGGTGCCCGAGAACGCCCTGCTGTCTCACGACTTGTTCGAAGGTATCCACGCGCGGGCGGCGCTCGTGACCGACGTCGAGCTGGTGGACGATTACCCGTCGAACGTCCTGGTGCATGCGAAGCGCCAGCACCGGTGGGTGCGTGGCGACTGGCAGATCCTGTGGTGGCTGTTTCCCTGGGTGCCGACCCGCACCGGCTTCGAGCGCAATCGCCTGCCGTTGATCTCGCGCTGGAAGATTCTCGACAACCTGCGGCGAAGCCTGGTCGCGCCCGCGCTCGTCGCGCTGTTCATTGCCGGCTGGGCGTTTCTGCCAGGCACGCCGCTGGCCTGGACGCTGATGGCGCTGGCCGCCATCTGTTTCCCGGTCATCGCGCGGTTGCTGCAACTGCTGGGCGGGCCGCAACGCGGGCAGGGCGTGCGCGTCTACCTGCGAGCTTCAGGCGAAGACCTGGAAGCCGACCTGGCGCGCGTCGCGTTGCACCTGACCTTCCTTGCCCACCAGGCCTGGGACATGCTGCATGCGGTCGTCGTGACGCTGACCCGGCTGCTGCGCGGGCAGGGCCGGCTGCTGCAGTGGGAAACCGCGGCGGCCGTGGCACAGCGCCATGGCTCGCTCAAGGCGCCGGAGTTTTACCAGGCCATGCGCGCCAGTCCGATGATTGCCGTCGCCGCCCTGCTGCTGGTGATCGTCGCGCGGCCCGCAGGTCTACCGATTGCGCTCCAGATCCTGGCACTGTGGGTGGCCGCGCCGCTGATTGCCTTCGTCCTGAGCAAGCCGGTGCCGTCGCTGCGTCCGGAGATTACCGACGAGGATCGCGAATACCTGCGGACCATTGCCGAAAAAACCTGGCGATACTTCGACACGTTCGTCACCGCGGAGCATCGCTTCCTGCCTCCAGACAACGTGCAGTTCGATCCCGAACCGCGCGTGGCTCACCGCACATCGCCCACCAACATCGCCATGGGCCTGCTGGCCACGTTGTCGGCCCACGACCTTGGCTTCATCGAGACCGACTCGCTGCTCGACCGGCTCGAGAACACGCTGACCACCCTCGATCGACTCGAGCACTTCGAGGGCCATCTACTGAACTGGTACGACACCACGACCCTCGAGCCGTTGTCCCCCAAGTACGTCTCGACCGTCGACAGTGGCAACCTGGCGGGCGCGCTCATGACGCTGGCGGTGGGCCTTCGCGCACTGGCCAAGCAAGCGGACACCACGCCCGAACACGCCTTGCGGCTCGAATCGCTGGCCGCCCGCGGCTCGGTCTACTTCGACGACATGAACTTCGCGTTCCTGTACGACCGCAAGCGCCGGCTGTTCGCCATTGGCTATCGCCTTGCCGACACCCTGGGCGCCGCTCGTCTCGACGCGTCGTACTACGACCTGCTCGCCTCGGAGGCCCGTCTCGCCAGCTTCATCGCGATCGCCAAGGGCGATGTGCCGGAGGTGCACTGGTTCCGGCTCGGCCGGCTAATCACCAGCGTGCACGGCTCACCGGTGTTGCTGTCGTGGTCGGCGACGTTGTTCGAATACCTGATGCCGCTGCTGCTGATGCGCAGCTACCCCTCCACCCTGCTCGACACCTCGTGCCGCATGGCCGTGCGCCGGCAGATCGACTACGGCGCCACGCGAGGCACGCCGTGGGGAATTTCTGAATCGGCCTACACCGCGGTGGATCGCCACGGGAACTACCAGTACAAGGCGTTTGGCGTTCCCGGACTCGGCCTCAAACGCGGACTTGGCGACGAGCTGGTGATCGCGCCGTACGCCACGGCACTGGCGGTGCTGATTGATCCGGCGCGCAGCGCGCGTAACCTGCGCCGGCTGGGCGAGGCGGGGCTGCTAGGCGACTACGGGTTCTACGAGGCGATTGACTACACCGACCGCGGCACCGCCACCGCGCGCAAGGCGGGCGAGGGCGTGGTCGTGCCGGCGTTCTTCGCCCACCACGCCGGCATGTCGCTCGTGGCCCTTGCCAACGCCATCACCCACGACCGCATGATCGATCGCTTCCACACCGACCCGCGCGTGCGGGCGACCGAACTGCTGCTACAGGAGCGCATTCCGCGGCAGCAGCCGGTGACCGAACCGCGGCCGCTCGACGAGATGCTGGTCACGGCGCCGACGCTCGGCGTCCCGGTTCGCCGCTACAAGACGCCGCACACGGTGTTCCCGCACTCGCAGTTCTTGTCGAACGGCAAGTACGTCACGGTGGTGACCAACGCCGGCGGCGGCGCCAGCTTCACCGATCGCATGGCGGTCACCCGCCGGCGGCAGGACGCGACCACTGACCCCGGCAGTCACTTCATCTACTTGCGCGACATCCGCAGCGAGGCGGTGTGGTCGCCCACCTATCACCCGGTCCGTCGCGAAGCCGACAGCTATCTCGCGACCTTCCTGCCCGACAAGGCGATCTTCGATTCGAAGAGCCAGGACATTGCCGCGCGCCTGGAAGTGGCCGTCGCACCCGAACACGATGTCGAGATCCGCTACTTGCAGCTGGTCAACCACAGCGACCGCATTCGCGAGATCGACGTGACCAGTTACGTCGAAGTGGCGCTCGCTGCCATGCGCGACGATTTCGCGCATCCGGCGTTCGGCAAGCTGTTCGTCGAGACCGAGTACATGCCGGAACGCTCGGCGCTGCTCTGCCATCGCCGCCCGCGTGACTCGCGCGATTCCGGCACCTGGGCCATGCACGTGATGAGCCTCGAGGGGCGTCCACAGGGGCCACTCGAGTGGGAGACCGACCGCGCCCGCTTCATTGGCCGCGGGCACACGCTCGAGAATCCCATTTCGTTGGACGGCCGGCCGCTGTCGGGCACTACCGGCTACGTCCTCGATCCGATTCTGAGCCTGCGGCAACGGGTCCGCATCGCCCCAGGCGAATCGGCGCGACTGTGCTTTGCCACCGGCATTGCGCCCGACCGCGAAACCGCGCGCGCGCTCGCGCAGACGTACCGCGACCCCAGCACGGCCGCGCGAACCCTGGCCCTGGCCTTGGCCCACTCGCAAAGCATCCGGCGTCACATGGACGTCTCGAGCGACGAAGCGGTGCTGTTCGAGCGGCTGGCCTCACGCGTCGTCGGCGCCGACGGTTCGCTGCGCCCTGCCGCCGACGTGCTGGCCGCCAATGAAATGGGGCAGAACAGCCTCTGGGTCCACGGCATCTCCGGCGACCTCCCGATCCTGTTGGTCCGCGTGCAGGACCACGATCTCACGGTGGTTCGCCAGGCCCTCGAGGCACAGGAATACTGGCGTCTCAAGGGCCTGAAGGTGGACCTCATCGTCCTCAACGAGCACCCCGTCAGCTACATGGACGAAGTGCAGGCCAACCTCACTTCGCTGCTGGACGATGGGCCGTGGCGCATGTGGAAGCACCAACCAGGTGGCGTCTTCCTGCTGCGCACGGACGTGATGGGTCAGGCGGAGCGGATGTTGTTCCATGCCGTGTCGCGGGCCGTGCTCGAAACCGGCCGCGGCGACCTGCGCGCGCAGCTGGCGCGGCCACCCCTGGCGCCCTTCGCATCGCTGCCGTTGGCCGCCCTCGCCAGCATCGATAAGTCGGACTTGTCGTCGCTGGATCTGGCGCCACCCTCGTGGCCGAGCATGAGCGTGAGCACGCCCCCCCTCGCGCTGGGGAATGGGCTGGGCGGATTCGCCGACGGCGGCAAGACCTACGCGATTGTGCTCGAGGGCGACCAGGACACGCCAGCGCCGTGGTCCAACGTGATCAGCAACCCGCAATTCGGCACCGTCGTCAGTTCCAGCGGCTCGGCGACCACCTGGTCGGAGAACAGCCGCGAGAACCGGCTGACACCGTTTGCCAACGACCCAGTGACCGACCCGAGTGGTGAAGCCATCTACATCCGCGACGACGACACCGGCGCGGCATGGTCGCCGACGCCCGGACCGATGGCGCGGAATCGCACGAGCGGACGGTTTCTGATTCGTCACGGCGCGGGCGTCACGCGGTTCTCACGCTCCTTCCAGGGCGTGCACCAGTCGCTGGAGGTCTTTATCGACGCCACCGACCCCGTGAAGTACTCGCACCTTACCCTGGTGAACACGACCCCGGCGCTGCGGCACCTGAGCGTGTTCGCATACAACGACTGGGTGATCGGACCGCCGCGCGAAACCGAGCAGCGTCACGTGATCACCGAGTATGACCCCGGCCATGGCGCCGTGCTGGCGACCAACGCCTACAACACCGAGTTCTCCGGACGGGTCTGCTTCGCCGCTGCCAGCGAGCGCCCGATTTCGGCGACCGGCAACCGTCGATCGTTCATTGGCCGCAACAGCTCGGCCACCCACCCGTCCGCGCTGAAGGACGACAGCCTCACCGGCGAGTTCGGCGCCGGCCTGGACCCGTGCGCGGCGTTGCAGATTCGCGTCGCGCTCAATCCAGGCGAGACCCGCAAGATTGTGTTCCTGCTCGGCGAGGGCCGCAACCGCGCGCACGCCCTGAAACTGATCGCCACCCACGCGGCGACCGCCCAGGCCTCGGCCGCGCTCGACCAGGTGCAGGCGTTCTGGGATCGCACCCTCGACGTCATCAAGGTGCACACGCCGGACGATTCGTTCGACATGATGATGAATCGCTGGCTGCTCTACCAGGACCTGTCGTGCCGGATCTGGTCGCGCGCCGGCTATTACCAGCCGGGCGGCGCGTATGGCTTCCGCGATCAACTGCAGGACGTGATGGCGTTGATGCTGGCGGCCCCGCACCTGACGCGCGAACACATTCTGCGCGCGGCCGGGCGCCAGTTTGTCGAAGGAGACGTGCAGCACTGGTGGCATGAACCGGCTGGGCGCGGGCTGCGTAGCCGGTGCTCCGACGACCTCCTCTGGCTGCCGTTTGTGGTCGCCGAGTACGTGCGGACCACCGGCGATACCGGCGTGCTCGACGAGCAGGTGCCGTTCCTGTCGGCACCGCCGTTACCAGAGGGCGAGCCCGAGGCCTATGAGCAACCGACCCTGTCGGGAGAGATGGGCACGGTGTTCGAGCATTGCCGGCGCGCCATCGATCGCGGCATGACCAGCGGTCCGCACGGCTTGCCGCTGTTCGGCGCCGGCGACTGGAACGATGGCATGAACCGGGTTGGCGCCGCCGGCCGCGGCGAAAGCGTGTGGCTCGGATTCTTCATCTACAACGTGCTCCACGACTTCATGCCGCTCTGCGAGGCCCGCGGCGAGCGCGCGCTGGTGACCCGCTACCGCCAGCAGGCTCATCACCTGTCATCGCGACTGGAACAGGCGTGGGACGGCGAATGGTACCGCCGTGGCTATTACGACGATGGCCGTCCGCTCGGGTCTTCGCAGAACGACGAGTGCGTGATCGATTCGATCGCGCAGTCGTGGTCGGTGTTGTCCGGGGCGGTCCCGAAACGCTTCGCCGAGCGGGCGATGGACGCCGTGCGCGCGTCGCTGATCGCGCGGCAGTCGAGGGTCATCCTGCTGCTGACGCCGCCATTCGACAAGTCCGATCAGGATCCCGGCTACATCAAGGGCTATCCGCCGAGCATTCGCGAGAACGGCGGCCAGTACACGCACGCCGCGGTGTGGACCGTGATGGCGATTGCCAAACTCGGCAGCGGCGACGAAGCCAGCGAGTTGTTCCACATGATCAACCCGATCAACCACTCGCGCACGAACGCCGAGGTGGCGCGATATCGCCTGGAACCGTACGTGCTGGCCGGCGACGTCTATGCGCGGCCGCCGCATGCCGGCCGCGGCGGCTGGAGCTGGTACACCGGATCGGCCGGCTGGCTGTATCGCGCCGGCCTCGAGAACATCCTGGGCCTGCGCCGGCGCGGCGACACGTTCATCGTCGACCCGTGCGTGCCGTCATCGTGGTCGGAATACACCATCGAGTGGCGTCATGGCACCTCGCGGTACGACATCACCGTCAGAAATCCCGATCGAGTCTGGCAGGGTGTGGTCCGCGCCGATCTCGACGGCGTCGTCGTCAACCACCTGGCCATCCCACTGGTCGATGACGGCGCCACGCACGTGGTCGGCATCACGCTGGGCCGCCGCGACTAGTAGCCGACTAGGGCTCGGCGCTTCGCGCCTCGTGGGGGTCGCTCGCTCCGCTCGCATCCTGGGACTCACTTCGTTCGTGGGGACGGTATTTCCCCACGAGGGGCGAAGCCACAAGCCGCACGAGTCCGCGAGCCCTTCCAGCGTTAGCGGTAGTCGTCGCGGGAGGGAGAGAACACATCGAGCACTCGGCACGCCGTCACCCCGTGGCCTGAGTGCCGGACCTCTGGTGGAATGACAAACACTACGCCAGGAGTCAGGCGATAGGCCTCGCCATCGACGACCAGCTCCAACTCCCCTTCGATGACGCTGACGATCTGCTCGTGGGGATGCTGATGCTCTGGGAACGACGCACCGGCGTCGACCTCAATCCACGAATGGGTCTGGCGATCGGTGTGAATGAGGCGGGCGCGCAGGCCGGGGAAAATCTCGCGCACGGGCAATGACGGGACGGGAATCAACGGCATCCCGATACGCTACCTCACGTCGTGTGCCGAAGCAGCTTCTTCATCTCGGGGTCGCGGGTAATCACCGTGCGCGCGTAGCCGCAGATGGGCACGATCTTCATGTTCTCGGCGCGGGCCCAATCCACCGCCGCCTCGACCAGCTGCCGTCCCAAACCCGAACCACGCAGCTCGGGCGCGACTTCGACGTAGTCAATCTGCAGCACCCCCGCCTCGGGCCGGGCGAAGTCGAGCGACCCCAGACGTTCGCCATCGACATGCAGTACGAACTCCCGCGCGCCGTTGCCCTCTTCGCGCGTGACAGCGATCACTGGATCGGGTGGCAACTTATGGCTTGTGACTTGAGGGCTTGCCCTGAGCGACGCAGTGATGCCTGGAAGACATCACTGCGGAGTCGAACGGGTAACGGTGACGGTGACGTGGCCGTCGGCGGTCAAGGCACCATCGTCGGCGCGCGCGCGAAGCACGTAGACGCCGGGCTCCCAGAACGTCGCTTGCACCGAAACCTGGCCGTTGGCCGGCATCGCTGGCGGCACCCAGACCGGCGCCCAGGGAGAGTTGGCACCGGCGCGCGTGTCTTCCCACGACATCACCTGTTCCGGAGTGAACGTCACCGAGCCCTTGCCGCGGTAGACGAACCACGACACGTGCAGGCCGACGTTCTTGCCGACGGTGACGCGCGCGGGCGGCAGCCACGCGCGGTTCACGCGGACTGGCGCCTGGGATTCAGGCACCGTGTCGACGCTGGTGTCCCGGCGCGATCCGCTGTTGGCAACGGCGGCGCCGGCCAGGCCCGACGCCCGCCGCTTCGGCACCCCATCGTCGCCAACCTCGACCATCAACGTGACGGGCTCACCGACCTTGGCATTAAGCGCCTTGCGGCCCTGCACTTCGACGGTGGGTGGCTTGTTGGCACGAATCTCGGGACTGCTTGAGCCGGCACCGAGCGCGCCGGTTTCCGAAGCACGGACCACATCGTCAATCTGGTAGTCGAGACGCAGGCTCGCGAAGGCTTTCTCTGTCTTGCCTTGGGTGGTCAGCGTCCAGATCAGCTCGTCTTTCTCGGAGAAGTCCTTCGGGACCGGCACGCGAAACACGAAACGATTGCGCCGGGGCAAGAAGCGCGTGGGCTGGCCCTGGTCGGCATCGCCGATGTTGAAGCCGTTCGCGGGCCCCGCCGGTACATCGATCTCTTCTTCCCAGTTGCGATTCATGTAGCCGAACACGAAGTACTTCGTGCCGTCAGCCGCCTGTTCCCATCCCTCGTATGCGGGAGAGACATTCTGGCCGCTCGAGTACGACAGGGATTGCGCGCCGACGGCCGTGGCCGCCAGCAAACAGATTGCGAGCGCCCTCATCACTGCTGTGGCCGCGCCATCGTTGCGGGCTGGGGCGGAATGTTGCACAGCGGACAGCCAATCACCATGCTGTTCCTCGTCAGCTTCAGCTTCTCTCGTCGTGCCGCCATCTCGGCCTGAAACTGCTCGTCGGTCAGGAACACGCGATTGCCAAGGTCGATGAACATGTTGGCCACCGAGCGGTTGCCCGAGCCCTGCCAGTTGCGCGGATCGGGCACGTTCTTGTTCGATGGCGAGTTGTCCATGTAGCCGACGATGTGCAGGATGGTGTCTTTCGGAAGCAGCGGCGCCGAGTCATCGTCGTAGTCGTAGCCGCGCACCCAGTTGTGGTCGTAGCCGACGCAGTTGATGGTCTGGATGTTGTAGCCCCAGATTGCCTCGAGGCACATTCGCGCGCCCGGCGCATGCAGGTGCGGCTCGAACGAGAGAATCTTGGTGTTCTCTTTCAGCACGGCGTAAGCATGGAGCTGCTGACCGGGTTCCATCGCCTTGATGTCGATGTCCACCCCGTTGCCAAGCGCGTAGGTGGCGCGGCGATACTCTGGCTTGTAGCCCTTGGGCATGAACTTGAAGGCAATCTCGAGGTGAGCGGTGGTGTCGCGCCCGTTTGAGTGGAGGTGCACCGAGTCAGAGACGATGCTCGAACCGGCCTTGAGTAGTCGCGCCGAGCGCGCGTCGAAAAAGTCGGCTTCGCGACCAACCTCGTGCACCGGCCACGATGTGCTGTCGTCGCCGGCTGCCAGCGGATCCACCGGAGCGGCGTCTTCGCCGACCACTCGCGTGCTCCAGATCATGTGGTGGAATACGAAACGGCCGCCGACCGTTTCGCGGCCCGTGCTACCGGAACCAGCGTCGTTGACTTCCCTGACCTCGAGGGCTGCCACGTAGCGATCCTCGGTGAGGCCCGTCGGCACGCGGGGAATCTCGCCCCACCAATCGGGCGAGGTGCCCTTGACCAGAATGTCCTTGGACCTCACGACCAGATCGGGGGTGCCGATGGCCCACTTCGAGTTGTCGTTCCACGCCCGGGCCGGCGGCATGTCGTTGGGGTTACCGCGCGGCGCGCCACTGTCGGCCCACCGGGCGATCTTGGCGATCTCCTCAGCGCTCAGCGAGGGGTCGTTTTTGAAGGTCTGGATGCCGATGTTCTTCTCGACATACCACGGCGGCATGACACCGGCCTTGGGGCCAATGCCGGTGCGCTGCTTGATGGCGCGCGCCCAAGGCCGCACCTCGTCGTAGGTCTGCAGCGACATGGGGGCGACGCCTTCGGCCCGGTGGCAATTCTCACAGCTGCGCTGGAGAATCGGCGCAATGTCTCTGGTGAAGGTCACATCGGCGACGGGTGCCGGTGCCTGCCGCTCGGCCCGTAACGCCAGCGGCGCGACCACGGCGGCCACGGCCGGGGCCAGGATCGCGGCAGTCAACAGGGTCTTCCAGCGTCGTGTCATGTGTTCGCCCATGGCGCACAGTATGGACCCAAGAGGCCCCCGGTGCAAAGGCCGACGGGGCTATTTCTTCTCGTCTTTCTTGTCCTCTTTTTTCTCGCCTTTCTTGTCGTCCCCGCCGCCGAAGATTCGCGACCAGAATCCCCGTTTTTTCTTGGGTGGATCCTGGCGTTCGCCGCGTTCATCGATTGCCACGGGTTCCGCCTCGTCCGCGTCTGCGGCCGCGTCCGCTACCTTGACCGCGGCGCGTGCCAGGCGCGCATCGCGAGCGGCACTTGCCGGACGCCGGACCCAGGCCGCCTTGTGTCCCTTCGTTGCCATGGTCATGAAGCGAGCCCACATGGGCACCGCCAACTCCGAGGCGTAACCGCCGCGGCGAATGGTGCGCGGCTGGTCGAAGCCAATCCACACGCCGGCGACCACCGACGGCGTGAACCCCACGAACCACGCGTCCTTATAGTCGTTGGTGGTGCCGGTCTTGCCGCCGGCGGGCAGCGCGAATCCGAAGCGGCGCGCCGAAGAGCCGGTGCCCGCATCGATCACGCCGCGCAGCATGTCGGCCATCAAATAGGCCGTGATTGGCTTGATCGCCTGGCGCGCGGTCTCCGCCGACTCGAACAGTACCGCGCCGTCGGCATCGACCACGCGTCGAATCAACGAAGGTGGCGTGATCATTCCGCCATTGGCAAACGCGCCGTAAGCGGAGGTGATCGCCGAGAGGGTGACTTCACCCGACCCGAGCGCGACCGACGGGACATTCGGAAGATCGTCGAAGCCAAACGCGCGGGCCGACCGCAGCGTCTTTGTCAGGCCAACCTCGCTGAGCAATTGCACCGCGGCGCGATTGCTCGACAGCCGAAGACCGTCGCGCAGCGTCACGGAATCCTCTTCGAGGTGCTCGTCATCCGGATCCCACGAGGTATTGGAGATTTGCGCGGGCTCGAGCAGGCCGTCGAGTGTGTCCTCGGGGCCGTAGCCTGCTTCCACCGCCGCCGCATAGACGAACGGCTTGAACGCCGAGCCCGGCTGACGACGAGCGAGCAGGGCGCGATTGTAGGAGCTGGCGGCGAAGTTGCGCCCGCCGACCAGGGCGCGCACCGCTCCGGAGACCGGGTCGATTGCGATCAGCGCGGCCTGCAGCGGCGCATCCCCTTCGGGACGCGCGCGCAAGGTCTTGTCAATTTCCTCGAGGCTGCGATCGACCGCGGCCTCAGCGGCGCGCTGCATGGCGGGATCGATGGTGGTATACACGTGAAGGCCGCCTTCAGAGACGCGCGGCCAGCCGAAGCGCTCGACCAGTTGTCGTCGCACTTCTTCCTTGTAGTAGTGGCCGAACCCCTCACTGCCACGCAAACCGTCTTGAAGCTTAACTTCGGCCTGGATCGCCCCCTCGTATTCCGCCTTGGTGATGGCCTTGGAATCGAGCATGGATTTCAGCACGATCGCCTGGCGCGATTCCGACCTCTCGGCGTTGACCGTCGGTGCGTAGTTGGACGGGGCCTTGAGCAGGCCGGCGAGCAGTGCGCCCTCAGCGAGAGTGAGCGCCGATGCGCGCTTCGCGAAGTAGCCGCGTGCCGCGGCCTCTGCGCCGTACAAGCCGTCGCCGAAGTAGACCTTGTTTAAGTACAGCTCGAGAATTTCGTTCTTCGTGAAGTGGCGCTCGAGCTGCGCGGCAAACAGCAGCTCTCTCACTTTCCGCTGCAACGTCTTCTGCCGTCCGACCGCTTGCCGCGCCAGTTGCTGCGTGATGGTGCTGCCGCCCTGGGCCGCCGCGCCTGCTCGCAGGTCGGCCAGCGCCGACCCGGCAATGCGGATGGGATCGAAGCCGTCGTGGTCGAAGAAGCGTCGATCTTCAACGGCGATCACTGCCTTGATCAGGTTAGGCGATACCTCTGCCAGCGGCACTTCGATGCGGTGTTCTTTCGCAATGGCAAAAACTTCTCGATCGGCCACGTCATAAAGGACGGTCGCGCTGGGCATGACGCGGAAGGCGCGCAGCTCGTCGCGGTTTGGCATCCCAGCCACCAGGTTGACGAAAACCCATGCGAAAGCCGCAGTGGCCACGAGAAAAACCGCGATCACCAGGCGCGTCGCGATAGACCAGGAGCGCAGGGCAAGCAGGGGCATAGCTTCCAGCAGTGCAACGGGCGTGCCACGCTCGCGCTAGCTGTCTGCGTCCACCGGTGACACCGCGATACAGATGGGCTCCGAGGCCATGCTATCGTCTCGCATGCGAACGAAATGGCACCTGGCACTGATTCTTCTCGTCACGATTCTGGTTTCTGGAATCTCCTCCCAACGCGAAATCGCCAACGCGCAAGCCAAACCGGTGGCACCCCGCTTCCAGGTCGACCCATCCTGGCCCCTCGAACTACCCAATAACTGGATTCTCGGTTCTGTTACGGGCGTGTTCGTCGACGCCAAGCAGCACGTGTGGGTGACGCACCTGCCTGAGACGCTGACCGAAGAAGAGCTGTACCAGATGCAGAAGCCGCCCATGGGCACCTGCTGCGCGCCCGCTCCCGTCGTGCTCGAGTTCGACGAAAAGGGCAAGCTCGTGCAGGGCTGGGGCGACGCGGCTACCCAGGACGTGTCGCAGTTCCCGAAGAACCCGCACGGCATCTTCGTGGACCACAACGACTTCGTGTGGGTCGGCAGCCACGCCCATCACCGCGTCATGAAGTTCACGCGCGACGGCAAGCTGGTGTTCACCATCGGCGAGTTCGACAAGAACGCCGGCAGCGCCGACACCAAGCTGCTCGGTGGCCCTTCGGGCATCTGGGTCGATCCGGCGAACAACGAGGCCTACATCTCGGATGGTTACCGCAACCGGCGCGTGGTCGTGGTCGACGGCGCGACGGGCAAGTACCTGCGGCACTGGGGGGCGTATGGCAACGTGCCCGACGACACCGAGAAGTTTGATCCCAAGACCATGATGTCGGGCGCGCTGCCCAAGCAGTTCTCCACGCCGCACGGCATCACCGGCACGAAGGACGGCAAGATTTACGTGGCCGATCGCCGCGGCAATCGCATCCAGGTGTTCGACCACGCCGGCAAGTTCATCGCGGAGAAGATCATCGCGCCGGCCACGCTGTCGTCAGGCTCGGCGTTCGTGATCGTCCCCTCGCAGGATGCCGCTCAGCAGTATCTCTATCTGGCCGACGGCACCAACCACAAAGTGTGGACGCTGCGCCGCAGCGACATGGAGATCATCGGCGAGTTCGGCCGCGGCGGCCGCCAGGTCGGCCAGTTCCTGCGTCCGCACGGCATGAGCATCGATTCGAAGGGCAACCTGTACGTCGGCGAAGCCTCAACGGGCCGCCGAGTGCAGAAGTTCACACTACTAGCGAAGTAGCGGGCGGGTGGGACTCGGCCTTCGTGGGGCTCGACGCTTCGTGCCTCGTGGGGCCGGCCGCGCCCTACGGGTGCCGGAGGCGTGAGGCCACGAAGGCCGCAGGCCGGATTTCCGGTCGGCTACCGGGCACGGGCTGAGGCAGCAGACGCTAAATAACTGCCTCGAGCCCGGCCAGCTATTCGATAAGGACATGCGGGAGGATGGCCAGGAGATTGTCCTCCAGGATTTCGACCTGAGCTGCTCCTTTGACGACCACGTCGTGAGGCGGATAGGCGATTGCCTTGTCGGCCTTCAGCATGATGCTCTCGTCGTTGAAATGATCGCCCACGAACACCACTTCCTTGCTCGTGCACCCGACACGTTCGCACACGACATCCAGCGCATCGGCCTTTCCCTCGAAATCGTACGCGGTCGCCCGCACACCGGTCAGGGCGCCGTTCTCCGAAAAGACGAGGCGGTTGATGAAGACGAAGTCGAAGTAATCGCGGAACTCCGGAAATCTGTCCTCCAGGAACGTATCGATGCCTCCCGAGATGATCGCCGTGGCGACACCTTCGGCGCGAAGTGTCTCGATGGCTTCCCGGCACGACTTGGTCAGCGTCACCGACGCGGAGATCTCCCGCAGCTGGCTGCGCGTCAGTCCCCGGCGTGCGAAGTGCTCGCAGGCTCGATCGCACCAATCCTGATACGCCTTGATCCGGACCTCTCTGGCCGCTCCGGCCACCGCGTGGCTCCTGTATTCGCGCTTCAGCTCGTTCTGAAACCTGTTTCCGAACCCCAGGTTCCGCCACACCGCTTCCCACGAGAAAGCAAAGCCGTCGGCTCGAAGCAGGGTGCCGTCGAGGTCGAAGGCGACCAGCTTGTAGCGCCATTTGTTTCGTTGAACGGGAGACACCCAGCCGGCCGGCGGATGGTGAAACACCCCTGGCGGCATGATTTCGGGGGGCGCAATCTTCCATTGCTCGAAGTTCTCGGCAACGGTCTTCAGCTGCTCATTGCCAGGGAAGAACGTGCGCGCGCCGCGCACCAGTTCATCCAACCGCCCCTGCGCCTCGGCCCAGACCACCAGCTCGAATGCCTGCTGCGACAGGTTTCCCTCGGAGATATCCGCCAGTCTCTGATTCAAGCGCAACGACACCATCTGCTCCAGATTCGTCGCGCTGGTGGCCGCAGCGAGTAATGCGTCTCTGATCTGCTGTCGTTGCGTTCCGGTCAATGTCATTGCGTCAGTCCCGCGAGAGCACCCGGACCAGATCGGGCCGCGCGGCTCTCACCGCCGCGTCCAGATGCCCGTACCAGTTGCGCCGATCCAAATAGCCGACGAGCTCGAGGATCTGGATCTCGAGCCCTTTGCCGCTACCACCGATGACGTCGAGGTCGACCGGCTCGTTGATGCCGGCCGCGCGGAGCGCGTCCTCGATGTCGGCGCACAGCAGCCGCAGGTCGTCGGAGCTGAACGCCCGCACCATCGCCTGGCGAAGAGCGCGACGATCCATGGTCTTGTTGTGAGCAGCTAGAACCGAGTCCCTCTGTACGCCGACGCCGTTGTCCTCGGGACGCGGGAACAGCACAGGTTCACGCACCGGCATGAACACCGCCATGCGTCCCCATTCGCAGTGCTCCCACCCCCACTCGCGACCCTGTTCGATCAGATGCTGGCGGGCGGCAATGACGGCGCGATCGAGCGACAGGCCAACGGCCAGGAATCCGTAGAGTCGTTCGGAAAAAGCGACCGCTGTCGTAACGGGATACGTCCCGTGTCCGCCGATGATGGCCTGGCACCCGGCCGTCAGGAGCGGCGTGATGAATGAGGGATGAGCGCTGTTGCACGCGGTGAACACGGCGAGACGCGACGCGGCGCCCTCGAGCAGTTTGCTGACCGTGTCGGCGTACATCCGCTCGCTACCCGCATCGAACTCCTTCACCAGGTACGCCCGCGCGCCCTCGATCTCGACGTGGCCGGCGTAATGAAAGATCGCCGCCGGCCGCGCCAACGCGGTTTCGATGGCGCTGCCGACCGACGCTGTGCACGGCTCCAGCCACACGAGGTTCGCGATAGGCTCGATCGCCTTCGCCAGGCCGGCGTATTCATCCCTGACCTTCAGCTGGTCTTCGCCGCCGGCCGCAAAGGCGCCCGCAAAGACCAGGCGCAGACGGTCGGCCACGAGCCGTGATTCCTGGAAGATCCGTGTGGCGCCTCTCACCAGTGAAATACGCGGGTCGAGCACCAGGAAGCCATCGAGCATGCCTCCGCCGCGGCGCGACTCGCTGCGGAACATCAGCTCCCATGGCAGGGCCGACAGCGCGGAGTCGAGGCACAGCCTGATGCGCAGTCCGTCCCCTCGGGTAAGCTGGCGAAGGCTGGCGTCGAGCAGCTCGGCGGCCGGTGGTGGCAACAGTATTGACGCAAGCTCCGCGCCGAGCTTGGCCGAGCGCAGGTTCGTTCCAGGTCCGAGGTTTCCGAACACGTCGTCGACGTTGGCGAGCGCCGTCAGACGGCCGGACGCCACGTCGACGTCAACGGGCGCGTCCATCTCTCCGGCGGGCGAGCTGTGAACCAGTACCTGCACGCACCGCGCGGTTTTCTTCCAGGCACGAATCTCGAAGTCGGCGAATTCCATACGAGGTATCAGATCAGGCCGGGCCGCTCTGCCCGGGCAACGGCCCAACCGATGAGCTCGAACACCTGATCGGCCAGGCTGCCTCCGCCGACGATGGCCGCAAGATTTTCGCTCATGTGGTACGAGGCCAGCCTGCTCAGCGCCGACACACTGGGAAACGCGGCAAGCATGGCGTCGCCAAGCTGCTTCCTCTGTGGGCCCGTCAGGTTCAAGGAGTGGCTTTCTCCCTTCGATGCCGCATCGCGATGAACTTCTTGTCCGTGTCCGACAGCACGCGGTTCGGATTGAACTCCATACTAGTCAAAGTCCAGCGTTTTGGAAACGAGACAGCCACCAGAACTGCGATAGAAAAATGTCTAAACATGCGCGCAAAGGTAGCCTGAATTGATCGCGATGGCACCATTGGTTCTCCGCTAGCGCCGGAACACGCGTTGCACTCGCTGCCGCAAGCGCTCGCCCCCGCCGGCCTGCGCCAGTAGGTGGTGATGCCAGTAGTCGCGATGTGACGTGATGCGCAGGGGTTCGAGCGCAAGCAGGCCGGTCCGCCCAATCGACCGCCGCAGGTAGGCCCGCTCCGCGAGCGAGGCGTGCAGGTCGTCGTCCACCGGCAAATCAAGACCGGCCTCGTGCGCGATCAGCCACGCCTTGGCCTGAACCGCCAACTCCAACTCGATTCTGAGCAGGCAGAACATGTCGGCGACGACCACGCCTTCGAAATGGGACGGCAGGGCCCTGAGGTACGCGCCAAAGCGCGTCGCCTGGAATCCGTCAGACATCACCAACTGGAGCAGCGTGAGGTCGAGATCGAGCCCGGCGCCGATCCACTCCCGGGTCGCCCGTTCGCTTCGTTCAAACACCGCCACCACGACGACGGGAAGGGCCACCAGCATGAGCACGGCCGCCACCGCCGGAAAGACCAGCAGGTGGTTGTATAGCGAATGAAGCACGATGGCGATCGCCACGCCGGGAATGATGGGCAGCCGCTGGCGCGGATAACGATCCGCGATCGCCTTGCCGACGATCGCGGCGACCGCTGTGGTTGCGCCATGCAGCACGCCGGTTCCCAGGCCGCGCAGCGCCCAGAGCATCAGGGGCGCATCGCCAAAGTCGCGCAGATAGGTGGCGTTCTCGGCGATGGCGAAGCCGGTGCCGACGGCAAACCCCTTCACCGCCGCATCCACCAAAAAGCCGATTCGGCCTCGAGCGATCAGCACACCGATGAAGCTCGCCTTCGCGATCTCCTCGGTGAGCGGGGCGACATACCGCGAAAACGCTTTCGGGTCGAGCCCGGACGCGGGCATCAGCCACTCGTGAAGCCCCTCGCAGGCGAGCGCGGCTGCCGCTCCGTACAGCAATGCCAGCGCGACAGACGAGGGCCGCACCAGCCTGAAGCTGTCCATGCACCAGAGCGCCGTCAGGAAGATCACCGCTGGGGCGAACGCGATCAGCTCCTGCATCTAGCGCAGGACTTTCAGCGAGATCATCGCCTCAGAGCGGGGCGTGTGGCGGCGTTCGAGCGCGACGGCGCCACCAACCGATAGCGTCAGATCGAGGGCCGACAGCGCCGAGATGCTGAAATCCAATTGAACGCCGCTGTTGTAGACCACGCGGCGTGACGCGCGATCGTCCAGGTTGGTGGCGAGGCCGCCGACAAACACCGCCGGCCGCATCCACGGCACATACAACCCCGGTGTGCCCAGGCGCTCGAAGCGCACCGGCGGCAGGTTCAGCTCGACCATCGACTTCACGAAATTGCGTCCGCCAATTTCGTTCAGCTCCGCGCCGGGCATGCTGTAGGTCTCGCGATAGCGCTTCTCCTTGCCGCGATCGATGTAGTTGTTGCCAAACCCGCCGAAGAAGAAGTTGGCGAACGGCTGTTGGCGATCGTGCGGTGAGAAACCCGCCGCCTGCCGAAACCAGATCGACATGTGATCGACCGGCAGCGCCACGCCGCGGTCGTAGCTGCCGCGCACGTGTGAGAACAGCGTACGATCGACCAATGACCCCTGCGCGGCGGCCGTCAACAACGTGCCCGACTCGACGTCGACCGCGCCCAGCGATTTGCGCACATCGCTGAAGGTGAGCTCCGCATCGAGAATGCCCAGGCGATCGACGTCGACCACGACGTTCTGAAAGTCCGGCAGCCGATCAAGGTTGCCCGACCAGCTGCCGTCGACGGCGAGCGTCAGCCGGCGCGGCTCGTCGTAGATGAGCGTCGTCGATCGGCCCACGCCCACGACGTAGCCCTTGCGACCGGTCTGGGTCGGGCCGACCAGGTCGTAGAAATCCGCCTTGTTGAAGGCGGCGTGGCCTCGCCAGTCGTAGCGCTCGTAATCGGCTTCGATGTGCAGACGTTCACTGGCGGGCAGATCCGAGATCGGCGAAAACGATGCCGCCACGCTGGCGCGATTCAGCCGGATCCGATCCGACAGATTCAGCCGCATGCCGGCCGCGCCGGTGCTTTTGTATCCCTGAACGATCGGATACACGGATTCCAGGCGCAGGCCACCGAACAACCGGTACGGCTGTTGGCGTTTCTCGAGCGTGTCGTACGGAATCACCAGCGGCGAACCGACGTTCCAGCTCTGCACGACGGGATGTTCAGCGGCGAGCCGCTCGCCGAGGAACGTGATCGGGCTGGCGTCGGCGACCGGCCTGGCGACGATGCGGGTGGGCATGAAGCCGCTGCCGGTGTACCTGAACACCAACAGGTCATCGCCGCCGAGCGGAACCGGGCGGAAGAATCCGGTATCGGTGTTGGTAACCGCTTCGAGCGCGCCGCCTGCGAGCTCGTAGCGAAAAATGTTGGAGACGCCCGTGAAATACGAGCTGCCGTAGAGGTAGCGGCCGTCAGCCGAGAAGGTGAAGTCGTTCGGCACCGACTGCGCGAAGTTGAATCGCGCCAGTGGCGTGGTGTCGCGCTTCTTCAACGCCTCGATACTCAGCACCCGCACATCCTGCGCGCCGGTGATCTCGCCGAACGATGCCACCAGCTTGGTGCCATCCGGCGAGACGTCGAGATCGTAGGCGATGGTTCCGTAGGGCAGCGTCACGACCTGCTCCCACGCGGTGTACGGCGCCGGAATGCGCACGATCGTCACGAAGCCATTGAGATGGCGGATGCCCCACAGCGACTTGTCGGTCTTGCTGAAGACGATATCGCCGATGCGCGCGTCCTTCTGCAGCGTGCGGGTTTTCCCGGTGGCCGGGTCGAGCTGCACCAGATCGCGAAACGACCCATTGTCGGTCGTGTAGAACAGCGCGCGCGCCTCGGGATCCCACGCGAGCGAAGTGACGCTGTAAATGACCGGCCCTTTGATCGGCATGATGCGCTGCACGGCGCCGGTCTCGATGTCGATGGCGCCGACGTGCGCGACCACGCCCGGATAGTTGAAGGCCGCGTAAATCTTCTTCGACGCCGGATCGTAGTAGGGGCGCGACACCGAGCCCAACGCGCGGCTGGTGACGTCGCGATACTGCGTGATCGGATACTTGCGAATCGCCGCCAGGTTTGCCTGTTGAAACGTCCGCTCGTCGGCAATCCAGAGCGCCCACGCCTCTTCCAGACTGACGTCGAACACCTGCCTGAACTGCGTCGCGTAGTAGGCACGGCTACCCTCCCGGCGTGCGGTCCATTCGATCAGCTTCTCGGGAGAGTAGCGACGCGCCAGCCACGTCATGAAACGCGCGCCGTAGAGATACGAGTTGATCTCGAGCTGGAAATCAACGTCCGTGCCCTTCGAGACCAGTCCGAGCGGGTTGTAGAAGGGCGCGTTGTCACGCACCATCGCGCGAAAGACCATCTCGTCGTAACCGCTCTGCACCCGGCCGAGCCCGCCGGCCATCCAGGTGTCGACGAACACCGCGATGCCTTCGTGAAACCAGCGCGGCGCTGCCACGCGCGGCGACGTGAGATAGAAATAGAGAATCGACTCGGGCTGTTCCGCGATCGGCAACACCTTGCCGCCGAAGAGGCGGCGGAACACCCGGTCGGAGCCGGCCGCCTGGTCCATCGTGGCGACGTGGACCAGCTCGTGGTTCATGATCGTGTTCATGCGCTCGTTGGCGGCGAGCGTCTCGAACGAGAACCCCAGCGGCGCAATCTGGACGCTGACCAGGTTGGCCGGCACGGATGAGGCGCCGGCATTACCGGAGTCACTCAGGTCGAGCAACAGCACGGTCACGTCTTCTTTTGGATCGAAGCCGAAAAGTCTCTTCTGAAACGCGAGCGAATTGAGGGCGGTGCGGGTGACGTGTGGCACCAGGTAGCCCTCGGTGCCGTCGAGGAAGATAACGCTTAGGCCGGCAGAGCGCTCCTCGGTCAACTGCGCCGCGGCGGGCCGCACGGCGGCCAGGGGGAATGCGAAGATAAGGGCAACGAACAGCCCGCACCGGAAGCGCATCAGTGCGGGGATCTTATAGCCTAACAACCGAAGAGGCACCCCCAAAGAAGAGGGTGCCTCCAACTGTTATTGCCGAGCCGCTGTTATTGCTGGCCGCGGGCCATGGCTTCGGCAAACCGCGAGCTGCGTAGCGCCGCGTCGAAGTTTCGGTCGCGCAGGGCGCGCTGAAAGGCTCCGCCCGCCAACGCCGCCGCGACGCCGTTGCGCGCAAGGTGAGTGCGGAACTCCTTGTTGCGCAGCGCATCAGCAAACGCCCGGTTCGCCAGCAGTACTCGGATGCTCGCGTCGTCGAACTTCTTCATCAGTTCCGGGCTGTCCAGCGCACGGACCAACGCCTGGTCCTGGATCCGCCGGGCCAGCTCCGGATCGGCGAGCGCACGGCGGATGCTGTCGTCGCTCAGGGACCGCCTCAGCTCGACGTCCTGCAGTCGCGCCCGGAAGTTCGGGTCCTGCAGCATGGTTCGCAGCGTCTCGTCTTTCATGATCGCATCGAAGGTTTCGGTCTGCAGCACGTCCTGGGCGCTGGTGTCGCCGAGCCTGACATCGCTCGGCGCGATCTGCGGCGCCTGCGCGCGCTGGGCGGCGCCGATGGTCGCTTCCGCGCCTTCGGTCGCGGGCGGGTTGCTGTTGTAAGTGATGACGGCGAGCACTACTGCCGCTGCTGCTGCGAGGCCGAATAGGATCTTCTTATTCACGGTGATTCCTCTCTGAAAAGTGGACGACCGAACGGTATAGGGGCGATGAGAAACTTGCGCAAGCACGTTAGCGACGAGACCCGGGGGGGCGTCGGCCGGGCCGAGCGAATCGATGAGACCGGCAAGTTGCTTCAGTTCGGCCGCGCGTTCTCTGGCCTCGCGGCTCTCGCCGATCATCCCGGCGAGCCGGCTACGATCTTCCGGCGTCAGCGTGTCGTCGAGGGCGCCTTGAAGCAACGCCTCGAGTTCAGGACGGTTCATCGGTCTTCATCCTTCCCTGTCTCTTTCCAACCGAGCAACAACTCGCCGAGCTGCTGGCGCGCTGTGTAGAGGCGGGACTTCACGGTCTTTTCGGGAATCGCCAGAGCTTCGGCGATTTCGCCGTACGACTGCCCGCCGAAGTGGCGTAACACGACGACCGTCCGGTAGTCCGGCGTCAGCCGCAGAAGCGCCATCTGGATCTGCTCTCGGCATTCTTCGGCCACGGCGCTGTCGAATGGGCTGCCGCCGCCAGCCAGGTCGATTTCGAGCGCGTCTTCCGGGTGCCGGTCCCGATTGAGGTTCAGGCACTCGTTGACGAGGATTCGATACATCCAGCTGTAGAACCGAAGGCTGGTGTCGAAGGTTGCAAGCTTCTGATATGCCTTGACGAAGGCTTCCTGGGTCGCGTCTCGCGCGTCTTCGGAGTTGCCGAGCATTCTGAGAGCCACGGTGTACATCACCCTTTGGTAGCGAGTTACCAGCACTCCGAAGGCCTCGGGGTCGCCCGCCAGCGACTGGCGAACCAGCGCGAGATCCTCGTCGTCTGATGAGAAATACACGCGGCGCATGAAATAGTTGGTGAGAAAATCGGACTCTAGCATATGGCAACGTGCAAAGCGTCCGGAGTGGCGGTTGACGCCTAATACAGCTTCGCGCGGCCGATTGTGGCGGTTGCACACGAGCACATCAGTCGAGCAGGGAACGACCGTCTTGTTTCTGGAAGGCCGGCTGGGGCACGCGTCGGCAGCTGAGCTCGCGGCCGTGGCGGGTCCACTCCTCGCTGCTGTTCCCGCGAGCCTCGTCATTGATCTGTCGGGTGTCGACTACCTCAGCAGTGCGGCCCTGAGGGTTCTCGAGGCCCTGGCCGGCGGGCCATCTCGGATTGACAGCCGGCTGACGCTCCGCGCCCCTTCAATTGCGGCACGGCTTGCCCTGGAACTCTCGGGACTGCTGGCTCTCGTGGAGACAGCATCCGGGCAGAATGTTCAGGAGTGAACCGCATCGGTCTATAGTCGAACCGGACATGGTGTGTAGCGCCTGCGGATTTACGATGTCATCTGGTTCGGCTTTCTGTCCGAAGTGCGGCCAGCGCGTCGCCGCGATGCCCGGCCCCACTGACCACGACACCCTGCTGCCGGTCGACGAAACCCGCGGCGACTCCGCCCCACACCTCGCGAGCGACGCGCCGACCTTCTTCACCCCGGGCGTCATCACGGCACGACTGCAGGCGGGCTCGGCTTTCGGGCGACGCTATCGCATCCTGCAGCGACTGGGCGAAGGCGGCATGGGCATCGTATACAAGGCGTGGGATGAAGAACTGAGCATCCCCGTGGCGTTGAAGCTGATTCGGCCCGAGGCGATGACCGATCCCGACACGGCGCTGCAGATGGAACGGCGCTTCAAGCGCGAACTGGTGCTCGCGCGCCAGGTCACCCACAAGAACGTCGTCCGCATCCACGACCTGGGTGAACTGGACACCCTGAAGTATTTCACGATGCCGTTCATCGAGGGACAGGACCTCAGTGCGGTGATCGGCCGCGAAGGCAAGCTGCCGGTGGCACGGGCCCTGCGCATCGCGCGGCAAGTTGCCACGGGGCTTGCCGCCGCTCATGAGGTCGGCATCGTCCATCGCGATTTGAAGCCGGAGAACGTGATGCTTGATGCCGACGATACGGCTGTCATCATGGACTTCGGGCTCGCCCGAACCAACGACGGCGCGAATCTGACGATGGCCGGTTCGGTCATGGGCACACTCGGCTACATGGCGCCGGAGCAGGCTCGCGGCGAGGCCGTCGATCAGCGCGTCGATATCTACTCGTGGGGCCTGATGCTCTATGACATGGTGGCGGGACGCCGGCGCGCCGGACAGCATCGCGACGCGATGTCGGAACTGTTGGCTCGAATGCAGGAGGCGCCGCGACCGATCCGCACTTTGGAGCCTCACGTCTCGGAAGCACTCGAAGCGGTGATTACGCGGTCGACCGACCCGAATCCCGACCGGCGGTTCGCCACCACCAAGGACCTGATCGCGGCGCTGGACGGACTGGATGCCGAAGGGTTCGCGCATCAGGCCTCCGCCGCGACGGCGCTGATCGGCGGCGGCGCGGTGTCCCGGCGCAGCGTCGTGATTGCGGCAGTTCTGTCGCTCGTGGTCGTGTCGGCGGCCGGCTGGTGGTTGTCCACCCGTGGGCAGCCGGCGCCACCGATGGTGCAACGCGAGTCCGTTTCGGTACTGGTCAGCGATTTCGTCAACGGCACCGGCGATCCGCTGTTCACCGGATCGCTCGAAAACGTGCTGAGCCTTGGGATCGAGGGGGCGTCCTTCATTAACGCGTTTCCACGACGGGAGGCCTTCGCGGCCGCCGCGCGGATTCGGCCCGACGCGACCCTCGACGAAACCACGGCCCGGCTGGTCTGCCAGAGCGAGGGCATCCGCACTCTGTTGGTGGGAAGTATTGCCGCGGCCGGCGCGGGTTACACCGTATCCGTGCGAGCCATCGATCCGGTACCGGGCACTGTTCTCGCGGAGGTCACCGAGACTGCCGCCGACAAGAGCCGCGTACTGGAAGCGGTCGGTGCCTTGTCGGCAAAAGTCCGTACCTCCCTCGGTGATGCGACGCCGCAAAACACGATGGCCGCACAGCACGAGACATTCACGACTTCGTCGCTGGTGTCCGCGCGCGAATATGCAGAGGCGCAGGCGCTCGCGAATGGCAACCGTGACGAGGATGCGATCGCGGCCTACCAACGAGCGCTCGCCGGCGACGCGCGGCTTGGCCGCGCGTATGCGGGATGGGCTGCCAGCGCCTTCAAGCTCGGACGGACCCGCGAGGCCGAAGATCTGTATCAGAAGGCGTTCGCGCTGGTCGATCGGATGACGGAGCGTGAGAAGTTCCGTACTTTCGGCACTTATTACCTGAACATCACCCGCAACTACGAGAAGGCGGCAGAACAGTACGAATCGCTGGTGGCGAAATACCCCGCCGACGGTGCCGCGCACAACAACCTCGCGCTCGCCAATTTCAATCTACTGCGGTTCACTAAGGCGCTCGAGCAGGGGAAGCGCGTCATCGATATCTATCCGCGCAGCCCGCTGTATCGCTACAACTATGCGCTGTACGCCATGTATGCCGGCAATTTTCCGGTCGCCGACAGCGAGGCGCGCACCGCGTTGGAGACAAACGCAAATCTTCCGAAGGCCCACCTCGCGATTGCCATGGCGGCACTTGCGGCAGGAAACATCGACGCGGCAAAGTCCGCTTACGATACCGCCCGCGGCGCAGGACGACGCGGCGCCTCTCTGGCTGCGATCGGCCTGGCAGATCTGGCGATGTATCAGGGCCGGTTCGACGAGGCGGTGCCGATCCTGGAACAGGGACTCAAAGAAGACGACGCGGCCAAGAACGTGGCCGGCGCGGCGGCCAAAGCGATCGCCCTGGCGGAGGCGCATCATGCCCGCGCTGATTCCGGCGCGGCAGCCACCGCCGTGCAACGCGCCCGGCAGTTGAGCAGCGACCCATCGGTTCTCGTTCCCGCCGCCCGGGTGCTTGCTGCCTCGGGTCGCAGCGGCGACGCCGACCGCATTGCCGAGCAGCTCGCCTCGGCACTCGCCCCTCGATCGAGAGCCTATGCGCGCGTCGTGAGAGCCACGACGCTGCTCGAACGCGGCCGTCCCGCACAGGCACTCGACGAGTTGAAGGAGGCGCAGCGGCTCGCGGACTTATGGATTGTGCGCTACTTGACAGGGGTGGCTTATATTGAGGCGCGGGCCTATGCGGAGGCGTTACCGGAATTAGAGCTGTGCGAGAAGCGCCGCGGCGAGGCCACGGCGGTGTTTCTCGATGACATCCCCAGCTATCGCTATATGGTGCCGCTCAGCTACTGGTTGGGCCGTGCGCACGACGGGCTGGGCGCGCGCGATGCCGCCGAGCGGCATCTGCGCGCCTACCTTGCACTGCGTTCGCCCGCGACCGATGCGCTCGCGAAGGATGCTGAGGCACGCCTTCGCAAGTGAGGAGTGGCGCGCTGCGCGCCACTCCTGCAAGCTCTGACTTAGCGAAGGATAATGCAGCCAAAGCACTGCGACTGAAACTTCAGCGGCGCGGCGACACCGGCGATACTCGTCACCGTCGCAATGAAGCGATAGCTGCCTTCCCCCGGTAGTGGGCTCGGCAGCGTAAAGCTCGCCACTCCCGCCGCATTCGTCGTTGCGGAAAGGACGGGGAATGCGGCCTCGGCCACACCCGGCTGATTCGACGGGGCGATCGGCCGTTCAAGCGAGAGTGCCACACCGGCACTTAGGACGGGACTGCTCGCGCCTGCCCCATCCATCTGCAGCACCGTCACCGTGAGCGCGGACGCGTTAGTCGGGTTCGTCGTAAACGTCGCGTAGTACGGCACGAGCGTGACGGCGCTCGGCGTGACGAGAGTATTGTTCGACTCGATCCCCTCGTCCACGGCCTGGTCGGGATCGACAAACACACCCAGATAAAAGCTGCCGCTCGAGAATCCCTCAGACGGGAACGGCATAACCAGACGCCTCGCCCCAAATGCGATCGTGCTTCCCCCTTCGAGGGTTGACGTGCTGTCCCCGACGCCGAAGGCCACATCCCTGGCCGAGATCTCAGGATCGAACGAGCGGTAATAGTCCCAGCGGAAGCTGCCATCAGGATCCGCCGTTCTGGTGCCATCGTTCTGAATCGTTGTGGCGGGCATGTCGATGAACCCGCCGATGCCGGCCTGAGCCGGTGCCACGAGTGTTCCGTCGACCGTCAGGTCCGCAAAGTTGCCGACCGCGTCTTCTCTCGGTTCGAACTCGCCGGTGTTGTTGGCCTGCGCCTGGGTCCGAATCACGACCCGGTTGAAACACCAATCGGGCGAGGCCGGATCGGCTGAGCAAAACGGTGCGGTCGTCGCGCCGTTCGACACCACTCGCAGCGTGACACGAATCGACTCGCCCGGTCGCACCAGGAACGTCGGGTGCTTCTCGCTCTCGTCGTTTTCGTCATAGAACGCCTGACCTCCCAGATCGGTGCCAGCTAACGGGATCGAGAACAACGTCTGGTTGGTGCGCTTCTGCACCAGGTGACAATTGATTGATGTCGGGGTGGAGTAGACCCGACGGCCGATGAGCAGGAATTGGTAACCCGTGAGGTTGCCGGTGGTCTCGACCTGAACCTGGTAACCGGATGTGGTGTTGCCGGTATTCGTCACGTCCGTTGAGATGTCCTGGAAGTTC
The DNA here is from genome assembly GCA_031364805.1 of Acidobacteriota bacterium. GTDB lineage: Bacteria > Acidobacteriota > Vicinamibacteria > Vicinamibacterales > UBA2999 > 12-FULL-67-14b. The sequence continues at coordinate 24,259 of JANLWW010000040.1, read as the reverse complement.
GCGTTCTCCGCATCCGGATTTTCCGCATCCGGATTCTCCGCGTCGGGGTTTTCGGCGTCCGGATTCTCGGCGTCGGGGTTTTCGGCGTCGGGGTTCTCCGCGTCCGGATTCTCTGCATCCGGATTTTCGGCGTCAGGATTCTCGGCGTCGGGGTTGTGCGACTCGGGGCCGAGCGCCGTGCCGTTGGGTCCCTTGGCGCCTGGGTTCCCGGGATCGGCGTTGATGAGGACCGACCCGGTGGCCCCGGTCGAGGTGTCAGTTGCAGTGACCGCAACGGCCCCGGAGGTGCCGCACGGACGATAGATCGTCCGCGCGATCGAGCCGCGCGGCCGCACATTGACGAAGATTTCCCGAACGAGGCCACTCGGGGCGTCGCTGCATGTCTGGCCAGCACTGACAAACGATCGACGCGAAAAAGAGGCGCGTGCGCCGCCGTCGATTGTCAATTTGTAGCGCGTCGGCGTTTCAGCCGGCACGAGGCCAGGTGTCAGTTCACGATTGTTTGCCAACTGCACCGCGAACGAGCGAATGACGCCCGGGGCGTTGTGCTTGCTGTTGGACGGCGCGGTGAATGAAAAATCCTGCGTGATGCGCGAGGTGTAAACGTTCGCGTCGCGGGTACGCGTGTTGTCCCCTTCCGCGGGGCAACTCGCGGTGGCGATCGTGGAGTTCTCGGGCAGTGGCCTGGGAACGGAGTAATTGAGGCGACCATTGGTGGTCGTCGCGTTGCCGACGCCGGCATCCCGATTGTCGGTCCATGCGGCCTGGAACGTCTGCAGCGACGCCCTGGTGGCGTTGGCGGCGCCGTTGAAGTCCCATTTGCCGGTCACGCCGTTGAACACAAACGGGATGGCCGCAAGGTCGATATAGTCGCCCATGAACGGGATGGAGCCGCCACCGTAGAGCAGCAGCCCGCCGCGGTTGAACTGCAACTGTCGTGCACCCGCCGGCAACTGATTGACCCCCGGCTTGGGATCACCGGTTAGGTACTGCGCAACTCGAGGTCCTCGAAACGGAATCGTGTTGTTTGACCCGACGTCGTTGTAGTCAGGTTGTGATACGCCGTAGGCGCTGAACTGCAATGGAAACGCCGTGACGCCGCTTGCGGACAGGTTCGCCTGCGCGCCGAGCAGATCCATTGTCCGGCGCCGACGGACGGCGGGATCTGCGAGGCCTTTCTCATCATCGATGAGAGGTTCGTCAGTCAGGCCAGCTTCATCGAAGCGAACGTCGTACCATACCAGCTGCATCTTGCCGGCTGCGTAGGCGAGCGCCGGCATGAACTGCTGTCCGTCGGCGGCGGGGGCGTTGTCGACCGTGATCGGCGCGGCCGGGGCCCAGCCCGCGCCATTGGTCCGCGTCATCGTAATGCGGGCCTGCGCGCCACCGAGCGTATTGGGCGTCAGCACCGGCACTTGCGAAACGGCAAGATAGAGGTAGCCGTCGTCGGCGAACGCCAACGTCGGATATGCAACCGTACGAAACGTCGTCGTCAGGTGTCCGCGCGCTTTGGAGGTCGTGTTCTGATCGAACGGCGCGAATTGACCCTCGCCGAACCCGGGAATGTATTCGGCCCTCGTGAAGCTGCGTCCGCCATCGCTCGACCGCGCAAACAGCAGCGCGTCCTGTCCGCGGTCGTTGCGAATCTGCCGCCAGACCACATAGATGTCGTTGGGGTTATTCGGGTTGACGGCGATCACCGTGCCCTGGCCAAGCGGGTAACCTTCACTCAGCTTGGTGGCAGGCCCGGCGAGCGTTCTGCCGCAATCGGCGGATCGGGCAAAATACACCTTGCTCCGCAGATTCTCGGAGCTGTTGCCAACGAATTCGGTCCAGGCTGTGTAGACGTTGGTGGCCGGCACCGTTTCTCCGTCCATGACGCAGGTGCCGGTTGCGGCTGGATACACCGCGAGGCTTGGTTTATCGATGAACTGACCTGAACTGCCGCGGGCAATCTCCGTCGTCCCCACGTACTGGATGGGGCTGAGGGCGCGCCGGGGATTGATGGTTCCGTCCAGGGAGATTGACTGCTTGTCGGCATCAACGAACGTCTCCCGATCGTTATGATCGATGGCCTGCGCCAGTGCCAGCTTGCCGACGTTGCTGCCGCGATTGAAGGCAATGAACAGGTAATAAAACGTGCCGGCGGCGCCAGAGCGGACGACCGGATCGGCGCCGGCACTGAGTCCTTTCACTGGCGACGCGACGCCGGCTGCCGACGCATCTTGTGCATACCCCGGAACGAGGGTGCTGTACCAAGTGGAGCCGCAGTCGGTGGATTCGTACCAGCCGAGCCACGCATCGCCAACCTCCTGGTCTGCGGGCAAACCGGGCAGGTTGACGGCCCGATAATCGTTGGCACCAGCCAGCAGATGACAGGGGTTGCGCGTCGACATCGCGAGCGACGGCTCATTCTGTTTCTGCAGGTAGGGATCGCCCCCTGGGAAGGTCCCGCCGGTGACCATGTTGACATTGCGCCCAGCGACCTGTGCATTGACCGATGCGACAAAGGCGGGAATGGCACACAGCAGTCCCAGAACGATCCGCGAAAAACCTGGCCGCGTGGTAAACAAACGCATGAGCATCTTCCCTTCAGAACACTTGCGGCGAGAGCCGGCACGGCCACGCGCCAAAACTTGTGAAGCCTACGCTCGCGGGCGGCACGATGCAAGCTGAACTCTGGCTTTTTAATCGTTCGCCAGTCTCATAGACGCTCCAAGTAAGACGATTACGATCTTGAATCCCCCTTTGTCGCGATGCCGCAGCTCAACTGTAAAGCAGCAAACTCGTACTCTGGGTCTCCAGTGAGCAGCTGCGGAGGCTACTTCGCGATCGGCACCAGCATCGCCTCCAGGTCGAACATGGCGTGGCCCAGCGCCTTGACGATGACCTGCTGGCCGGCGCGCAATTCTGGCTGCGGCACTTTCTTGAGCTCATGATGTCGACGTTTGACGTCGCGAGGAGCTCGTCGAGCCGGCAATGAAGAGAGACCAAGTTCTGAACCGGTCGTCCAGGAACTTGGCCTAGGGGGTTTAACGATCCGCGCGTTTACTTGTGGGGCTGGTCGAAGTGAGCTTGAATGTTTCCGCCGTCCAACGTCGATAACGGGAGGTTCAGGCTGCAGCCCCCGGAGATGATCAACTCGGCCTGGTCATCACTGCCGGGTTCGCCATGATCTTCAAGGATGAAGCTGATGGTGGCAGGCAGACCATTGCACTCTCCAGAACTCGTTGCGCTGATCCGGCTAACCGGGGCCGCGGGGGGCGTCGGATCGTTCGGGCGCGAGCACACAACGTTCGTAAGCGAGTTCTTATCCATGTGGAAATTGTTGCCGTCGGCCCAGTTCACCTCGAGGTTGTTGGTCAGCAGGTTGTCGCAATGAATGGTGAAGCCACGAGTGACCTTGACCGCGCCGACCTGAAAACCGCCGCCAGTGAATCGCCCGTTGAGCGGGGGGGGTTCTGCTGGATTGGGGCTGAAGCTAGCGCCACTGGCTGTTGAGACGCTGACCGCCGCGACACTTGTCGGCGCCGTTGGACCGAGCGAGGACGAAGGCGAGCACGCAGCGACAAGGGCGACCGCAGCCGCGAGTGAGAATGCGGCGATGAGCCGGATCAACGGTCTGTTCATTTGCATCTCCAGGAATCGGCCGGAACAAGGGGGCCATTTTGGCCAGTGTGCAAGAGCGACACCGCGATTGTGTTGAGACCGCCTGGCTCTGCTATTCCGCCATGTCTAAAAGAGTTGCGAGTTCTGGTTCTAATCGCCCTGCCTGTGAATTCTGCTTGTCGGGTGACTTAAGTCCGTGGTTGTCTTCGACCGGAGGTCATGGTCACCTCGCCAATCCGAGTCCTCGTAACGCCGCGCGGGCATCAACGAGGCCGTCGCCGTATTCGGGGTCTCGGCCGGGCGCACCGAGGTCGCGCGCAAACCTGCGCAGGGCCGCCTCGGCGGCTCCCGGCTGTCTGATTCCCTGCGAGTAGAGGAGGGCTGCCAGCCCGGCGACGTGCGGGGTCGCCATGGAGCTGCCCTGCATCGGCACTTCCACGTAGCGGTCGAAACGGGGCTTGATGATCGTAGCGGGGTCGAACGCGGTCGTCAGCAGCCCCACCTGGAAGATTGCGCCTGCCGCGCCGCCTTCCCGCAAGTCTCCACCTGGAGCCACCAGCTCGAGGTGCGCCCCAGTGCTGGAGTAATACGACCGTCGACTTGTCCGGCCAACAGCACCGACCGACACGGCGCCGTCGAGTTCTGCCGCATAGGCGGCCGGGTATTCGACCGCGTTGCCCCGCTCGTACTGGTTACCGTTAGAGATGGCGACCAGCACGCCTCGCGACACCGCGTACTCCAAGGCTTCGCGTGTGATGGGCGACGCCTGCGGACCGCCCAAGCTCAAACTGATGACATGCGATCCGTTGTCGGCGGCATAACGAATCGCCTGGGACACCGCCGAGTCGGGACAACTACTCCCCTCCCGTGGATCCACATAGCCGGGCACTCCGGCGGCCGACTGGACGAACTGGATCTCCCAGTATCCGTAGCACACCTTTAGCGGCATCAGGCGCGCCCGATACGCAATGCCTGACAGTCCGACGCCGTTGTTGGTTTCCTGAAGGATCGTGCCCGCTATGTGGGTACCGTGACCAACGAAATCGACCACCGGCCCCGACCAGAAGACGAAGTCTCGCCCCGGCAGAATCCGCGTCGCGGCGATGTCCGGATTGATCGCCACTGGTACGTCGACTACTTCGAGTGCGGTGCCGGTCCACAGCGTCATCGGGAAGCTCGTCGTCACCGTGGTCACACCGGTGTCGAGAACGGCAACGACCACCTCGGAGGTGGCTCCCGGGTTGATGTCCCAGGCCCGCGGCATGTCGACGAGCTGAAAGTTCCACTGAAGTGAATACGACGGATCGTTTGGCGTCGCATGCAGATCGCGCAAGTAATTGGGCTGCGCCCACTCGACCGCCGGCTGCCGTGCGAGTGCCGCGGCGGCCGCCTCGGCGTCCGGCTCCTCCGGCACTCGGGCGAGAAACACATCGCCGATCCATCGGCTCTCGGTCGCAACAACCGAACCGCGTAGGGTCGAGAGAGCGCGACTCTGCGCCGCAGGGCCTGTGTCCTTTCGGAACTTCACGAGCACCTCGCCCGGCATGTACGAACGCCCCTCGTTCCATGCCTCGACGACGAGCGTGGCCTCGGCGGGCGTAACCAGCAGGGCGCGGGCGGCAGCGGGTGTCTGCTCGCCGCGCCGGAAACCGACTGTCGCAAGCGCGACGCTGGCGAACACAATCGCGGCGCCGAGTTGACGTCTCTGCATTGAACAGTAGGGTAGATCGAAACTGGGCACCTCGCGTCGGTCGGTGCCGAAGGCTGCACCAGTCGCCTTCAGCAGAGGAGATACAGTCTGCCAATCACCCCGTCATTGACGATCGCAAGTACCGCCAGCGCAGCTACCAGGGCACAACCGGGATCGACAGAAGCCTGGCGCGCCGACCGGAGCACGCTGGATCTCCTCCGAAGGCGCGCGCAACCCGCGCATGATGAACTCGCGCCAGGTCGCGCGCTGTCCACCTGGCACCGCCGACACGACGAGGATGAGCAAGACATTGATCCCTGCTTTGTCTATTGGCCGCGGGGTAATGGCCTACGAGCGGCGCGGATTCTGGCAACGCGTTCGCGAAGACGCGATTTGGCAGGCGGAAAACGAGCGCCTCCCGGAAGCTCAGCAGCCCAGCTGCGCCGCTTGAGGTCGCCCGACGTAAGATTCCCCCAGGCGTCCAATGATCGGCACCACTCTCCTCCACTACACCGTCGAAGAACGCCTCGGTAAAGGCGGCATGGGCACGGTGTATCGCGCGCGCGACACCGAGCTGAACCGCACGGTGGCCATCAAGATCATTGAGATCACCGGCGCCGAAGCCAGGGCGCGGCTGCTGCACGAGGCGCGAGCCGCGGCAGCTCTCAACCACCCGCACATCGTCACCATCCACGGCGTGCAGCAGCAAGGCGACGTGGCGTTCATCGTGATGGAGCACGTGGCCGGCGTCCCGCTCGACCGCGCGGTGCCGGCGGAAGGTCTGCCGCTGGCACAGGCGCTTCGCTGCGCCGCCGACATCGCCGACGCGCTGGCCGACGCCCACGCTCAAGGCATCGTGCACCGCGACATCAAGCCCGGCAACGTAATGGTCACCACTGCCGGGCGCGTGAAGGTGCTGGACTTCGGCATCGCCCGCCACACGGCGCTGCCTATCGACGCCACGCGCGCGCCCACGCTTGGCGCCACCCTCGTCGCTCCGGGCCAAGTGGTCGGCACGCCGGGCTACATGTCGCCCGAGCAGGTGGCCGGCCAGTCCGCCGGGCCCGCGTCCGACGTGTTCGCGCTCGGCGCCGTGCTCCACTACATGCTCACTGGCAAGGTGGCCTTCGTCGGCCACTCCTCGTGGAGCCTGATGGACGCGACGATGCACGTTGATCCACCGCCGGTGGATGCGATCAAGCCTGGCACACCTGCCGGTGTGGCGGCGATCGTGTCGCAGGCGCTGGCTAAGGATCCGGCGGCGCGTTTCGCCTCAGGGCGCGAGATGCACCAGGCGCTGCTCGCTGCGCTGGCGGACCTCGAACAGTCCTCGGCGCCGGGCCGGCGGATGTCACGATCAGCGCTGATCGCCGCGGCGGTCGTCGTGCTGGCGCTGGCCACCGGTGGGTTCGCGTGGCTGCGCGCCCGCGAAGCCCGTGAGCGCTGGGTGCGCGACGAGGCCATCCCTGAGATTAGCCGCCTTGCCTCGGCTGGCGAGCCCGCAGCCGCGTATCGCCTGGCGCAGCAGGCGCTGGGCACCGCCCCGGACGATCCGCAGCTGGCAGCAGCGTGGGACAGCATCACGCGCGAGGTGCCGATCACCTCGCAGCCCGAGGGCGCCGAGGTGGCGATTCGATCGCTCGTCGCCAAGGACGAGTGGATCGTGCTGGGCCGCACTCCGCTCACGGCCAAGGTGCCGTTCGGCCAAATGCGCTGGCGATTCACCCTCGACCGGCACGACGCGCGCGAGCTGGTCCCGAACCCGTATCCGTCCAACGTGACGCTGCCCGCAGTCGGTTCCTTGCCTTCCGGTATGTTGCAGGTGCCGGCCGCCGAAGTCGAGCTGCCGGCAGAGGCCGGCCTGATGGAACTACCCGAGTTCCTTATCGACGCCACCGAGGTGACCAATCGCCAGTTCAAGACGTTCGTGGACGCTGGTGGTTACCAGCGGCGCGAGTTCTGGACCCAGCCATTCGTCAACTCGGGGAAGACGCTGTCGTGGGACGAGGCGTTGGCACTGCTGCGCGACGCCACTGGACGCCCCGGCCCGTCCTCCTGGGAGATCGGCACGTTCCCTGATGGCACCGCCGATCAGCCGGTCAGCGGTGTGAGCTGGTACGAGGCGGCGGCCTACGCCGCGTTCGCCGGGCGCGCCCTGCCGACCATCTACCACTGGCAGCGCGCCGCGGGGGTCACCGGCATCTTCTCGGACGTCCTGCAGGTGAGTAACTTCAAGGGTCGGGGTCCGCAGCCGGTCGGCGCGTCGGGCAGCTTCGGCCCCTACGGCACCGCCGACCAGGCGGGCAACGTCAAGGAATGGGTGTCGAACGAGAGCAGCGGGGGCCTCCGCTTCACACTCGGTGGCGCCTGGTTCGAAGCCTCTTATGCGTTCCACGACGAGGACGCACGGACGCCGTTCACGCGCGACGCCGGCTTCGGATTTCGCTGCATGCTGCAGCGTTCGGCCGTCGATCCGAAGTTGACTAAACCGGTCGCCACGCTCGAGCGCGGTCCGAAATCGCTGGTCGCTGTGGGTGACGAGCTGTTCCAAGCCTACAAGCGCCTCTACGACTACGACGCGCGTCCCCTCGCCGGCCGCGTCGACGAGCGCGACGAGGGGCAGGCCGATTGGGTGACCGAGCGCGTGTCCTACACCGCCGCCTACGGCACCGACCGCGCGCCGATGATCCTGATGCTGCCGAAGTCCGGCCGCAAACCCTATCAGGTAGCGGTGTATTTTCCCGGCTCCGATGCAGTGCGCACCCAGTCGAGTCGCAACGCCTACACCCAGTGGGTGCAGTTCCTGCTTCGCTCGGGGCGCGCCGTGGCATTTCCTATCTACCAGCAAACCTACGAGCGCCGTCGCCAGTCCACCGGCGCCAACTTTCTGCGCGAGGTCAGCGTACAGCGCGGCCAGGATCTGCGACGGGCCATCGACTACCTGGCCTCGCGGCCCGACATCGATACTTCGAAGATCGCGTTCTACGGGGTGAGTCTGGGCGCACAGCTCGGCCCGGTCTACCTCGCCATCGAGCCGCGGCTGCGCACCGGCGTGCTGCTCTCGGGCGGGTTCGAGACGTGGACTATCCCCGCCGAGACGGACCCGGTTAACTTCGCTCCGCGCGTCAGCCAACCCGTGCTGATGGTCAATGGCCGCGAGGACTTCGACCTTCCCTACGACACCGCACAGGTGCCGCTCTTCAAGGCGCTGGGATCCCCGGCCGATCAGAAACGGCACGCGGTGCTCGAGGGCGGCCACATTCCGCCGCGTCCTCAATTGGTGTTCAAGGAGATTCTCGACTGGCTCGACCGTTACCTCGGACCCGTGGGCGCCAGATGACGCGTCTGTTCCTGGTCACCGCCTGAGCAGCTGCCGAGGCTACCTCGCGATCCGCACCAACACCGCCTCCAGGTCAAACATGTCGTGGCCGAGCGCCTCGACGACGACCTGCTGGCCGGCGCGCAATTCTGACTGCGGCACTTTCCTGAGCTCACGCATCACCTGCGTGCTCTCGTTCATGTCGATCTCGTAGGTCGCGCCATCGACGGCTTTGACATCAAGCTGGGTGGCGTGGACCTTCACGATCGATCCCGCGATCTTGAACTTCTCGTGGGCCGGGAGACCGACCGTGGCGACCAGCAGGAACCCGGCGATGAAGAGGTATCGAGTCATCTGCCTGTGAATGTAATTCAGAATCAGGCAATAGTCAGAACCAGAATCTCAGGCCGCCGGCGAGCCGCCAGCCGCCGACATCCTCGCCAAACTCCCTGGCCAGGTCGGCAGTACCAAACAGCTTGCGATGCCAGATCAGGCCGACATACGGCGCCAGCTCACGCTTGATCTCGTACCGCAGCCTCGCGCCAAACTCGGCAGCGCTCAGGCCCGCGCCGACTTCCCTCTCTGGGTCGGCCTTGCCGAACAGGTTGACCTCGAGCAGCGGCTGCAGGACGAGCCGATCGGTCAGCAGCATCTCGTACTCGACCTCGAACCGGGCCGCGGTGCGCGCCGACTCGCCGAGGTAAAGGGTGGCCTCAACCTCGAACCACTGCGGCGCCAGGCCCTGGACGCCGACCGCCAGCCAGGTGCGCGCCGGACCCGGCGTGAAGTCCTGCCGCACGCCGCCGACGACGTCCCACCACCGGCCGATGGCGCGGCCGAACATCAGGTGCGCCTCGGCTTCCTCCAGCTCGCTGCCGTGCGACTCGCCTTCGGTGCGCATCCAGATGCGATTGATGTCACCGCCGACCCACGACTTGGTGTCCCACAAGAACCCGTTGGCGCCGGCGTGACGATGCGTTTCGAGCTGGTCAAACAGCAGGAAGAAGTTGAGGCCATCGTCGTGCACCGCATGCCCCTGCAGGTCGGGCGGAAACGCGGCCTTACGCTCGTCTTCCGTCGGCGGCGGCACGGGCGTGGTCTGCGCGTTCGCGGGGCCTGCGTACGCGATCAAGAGCGACGCCACGATGACCTCGCGGATCCCAACACTCCAAGCGCCCGAGCCCCCAAGTCCCCAAGCCGTAACGACCCCTGCGCGCGCCATTATTCCTCCACCCGCACTTCGCGGAACATGCCGGCTTCCATATGGAACAGCAGGTGGCAGTGATACGCCCAGCGGCCAAGGGCGTCGGCGCGCACGCGATACGCGCGCTTGGTGCCAGGCGGCATGTCGATGGTGTGTTTGCGCACCTGGAAGTTGCCGGCCTCGTCTTCGAGGTCGCTCCACATGCCATGCAAGTGAATCGGGTGCGTCATCATCGTGTCGTTGACCAGGACGATGCGCAGGCGCTCACCGTAGGTGAGACGCAGTGGTTCCGCGTCCGCGAACTTGACGCCGTCGAAGGACCAGGCAAAGCGCTCCATGTGGCCGGTCAGGTGCAACTCCACCGTCCGCCCGGGATCGCGTCCATCGGGATCGGCAAACAGGCTCTTCAGGTCGGCGTAGGTCAGCACGCGGCGGCCGTTGTCGCGCAAGCCGATGCCGGGGTCGTTCAGCCGCGGAGCCGGCGACATGGTCTGCATGTCAACCAGAGGATTGCCGCGCTCGGTGGCCGGATGCGCGTGGCCGCCACCAGCGCCCGACATGTCGTGACCGGCATGGGGATCGGAAGCCGCCGGCGCGGGCGGCATGTTGTGCCCGGCGTGAGGATCGGTGGGTGCGGCGGGCATGTTGTGGCCGGCGTGCGGATCGGGCGGAGGCGTTGCCGGCATGTTGTGGCCGGCGTGCGGGTCCGGGGCGGTGACAGCGGCCGCGGCCGGTGTCGCCATGGCGGCCATGTCGTGGCCCGGGCCACCGTGACCCATATCGGCCATCGTCAATTGCGGACGTGGGTCGAGCGCCGGCACCGGCGCTTGCAGCCCGTCGCGCACGGCAAGCGTTCCGGCGGCGTACGCGGTCCGGTCCATGGCTTGCGCGAAGATCGTGAACGCGTCCTGCCCGGTAGGCTCGACGATCACGTCGAACGTTTCCGCGGTGGCGATTCGAAATTCATCCACGGTGACCGGGTGCACGTACTGCCCATCGGCGGCGACCACCGTCAACTTCAGCCCGGGAATGCGGATGTCGAAGTAGGTCATGGCCGAGCCGTTGATGAAACGCAGCCGCACCCGCTCGCCCGGCTTGAACAATCCGGTCCAGTTGCCTGACGGCGTCACGCCGTTTATCAGGTGCGTATAAGTGTGGCCCGACACGTCGGCGAGGTCAGTCGACGACATACGCATCTCGCCCCACGCGCGGCGGTCGGCGACGGTGTTCGCAAACCCCTGCTCGCGCACGTCTTTCAAGAAGTCGCCGAAGTTCAACCGGTTGCGGTTGTAGTAGTCGGATTGCTTCTTAAGCTTCGAGAACACGCGCTTCGGGTTCTCGTCGGTCCAGTCGGTGAGCAACACCACGTGTTCGCGGTCGTAGCGGAACGGCTCGGGTTCGCGCGGGTCGATCACCAGGGCGCCATAGAGTCCCAGTTGTTCCTGGAATCCCGAGTGGCTGTGATACCAGTAGGTGCCGCCCTGGCGCACGGTGAACTTGTAGGTGTAGGTTTCGCCGGGATGAATGCCGTGGAAGCTCAGGCCGGGCACGCCGTCCATGTTGGCCGGCAGGATCATGCCGTGCCAGTGGATGGAGGTGTCCTCGTCCAGCGCGTTGGCCACGCGCATGGTCACGGTGTCGCCTTCGCGCCAGCGCACGAGCGGCGCGGGAATGGTGCCGTTGACGGTGATGCCGGTGCGCGGCGCGCCGGTGAAGTTGACCGGCGATTCGCCAATGCGAAGGTCGAACTCCGTGCCGGTCAATGTGGCGGCACTCTCGCGCGCGTCGGCTTGCGCGAATCCACGCGATGGCCACATGCCCAGGCCGGCGGCTGCGCCGCCGACGGCAAGTCCCTTAACAAACGTACGTCGATTGATCATCTGATGCGTCCTTGAACCGCGCACACAGCGTGCGCAACAATCCGTGCCAGGAGGGCGGCCCGTCAGTGACGGGTGGCCATTCGTGCCAGGAGGGCGGCACTCTAGTGCCGCCGTACGACGGATCAGATGCGAAGGACGGAAGACGCCGATGCGTGGGGAGATGCCGAGCCGAGGAGAAGCGAATAGAGACGGTGGCTCGAAATGTCAGGTAGCCGTTCGGGCGTGACGAAGTCCGTGACCACGGGTGCGGGCAGCAGCGTCTGGGCGACGGTCAGCTTGGCCACCGTGACCTGCGGCTCGACGACTTCGGGCAGGCAAGGATGAGCCGCACCGCCGTTGAGCGCGGTCTCCGGCGCCGACTCCTGATGGCACGGCGCTGCCGCCGATGCGGCCAGCCCGTCGATGCACTCCCACCCGCAGGCCAACAACCGGCCCGAGGCCAGCAGCATCACCACGGTGAGCAGACGAGCTGTGGTTCGCACAATCACGACACTTCTGACTATACCAGACGAGGGTTGAAGGTAGAATTCAGGGCTTGGTGCCGCGACTCGTCGGTTTGGTGCTGTTGCTTCTCGCGATGCCATTCGCGAGCGACCTGCTCGCGCACGGCGTGGCCGCCAGCGACAAGGACCTGATCACGCAAGGCCGCCAGCTCGCCGTGTTCCTGTACCTCGGCGCCAAGCACATGGTCACCGGCTACGACCACCTGCTCTTCCTGTTCGGCGTGATCTTCTTTCTCTATCGGCTGAAGGAAGTCGCGATCTACGTCACGCTGTTCGCGGTCGGCCACAGCATCACGCTGCTCTACGCCGTGATGAGCGGCACGCACGTCAACCCGTTCATCATCGATGCCATCATCGGCTTGTCGGTGGTCTACAAGGCGCTCGACAACCTGGGCGGATTCACGCGGCTGCTGGGATTCCAGCCCAACACCAAGCTTGCTGTGTGGATCTTCGGCCTCTTCCACGGCCTGGGGCTCGGCACCAAGCTGCAGGATTTCTCGCTCTCAGCCGAGGGCCTGGTGCCGAACATCCTCGCGTTCAACGTCGGCGTGGAGCTCGGGCAGGTGCTCGGGCTGAGCGCCATCTTGATCGCGATGGGCTTCTGGCGCCGCTCGACGGGCTTCCATCGCCACGCGTTCGCCGCCAACGTCGTCGTCATGACGTGCGGCTTCATCCTGGCCGGCTATCAACTCGTCGGCTACGGCCACAGATGACACAGACGACGCGGCAGCCATAGGGAACCAGATACTAATGAGCACGTCCGAGACGCAACCGCTCCCGTCCTTGCCGCAACTCGCGCGCGCGATCGGCATCGCCCTGGTCGTCGCCACGGTCATTCTCGTCACGGCGGTCTTGCCGGCGGAGTACGGCATCGATCCCACCGGCATTGGCGAAGCCATCGGCTTGCTCCGCCCACCGGCGTCGGCCATCGATATGTCGATTCCCGTCACGCCGGAGGCCGCGGCCACCGTCACCGCATCCGAAGTCGCGTTCCGCAGCGACGAGATGACGCTGACGCTCAAGCCGGGCGAAGGCGCGGAAATAAAGGCGACCATGGTGCGCGGCGGCAGCTACGTGTTCAGTTGGACCGTCGAGGGCGGCACCGTCGAGTTCGACATGCACGGCGAGCACACCGACGGGTCGGGCGGCGAAGCCAGCTACGCCAAGGGTGAAGAGGCGGCCAGCGGCCACGGCACGTTCCACGCGCCTTTCGACGGACGTCACGGCTGGTTCTGGCAGAACCTCACCTGGGGACCAGTCACCGTGAAACTAAAAACCAGCGGCTTCTACGAGAAGATCGAGAAGCTCTAGTCCGCGACGCCTCCGTCAGTCTGGAATGCTGAAAGGCCGGATCACCCGTGTCACTTCACTGCCGCGCGACAACACCTCCGCGCGCGCGACATAGCGGCCTGGCTTTAACGTGGCCGTCTGGATTACGGCGCGCGCCACCGCCCACTCTCCGCTGGCACCTGGCTTCTGGCTGGCCTGGGTCACGGTAGCGGTCGCCACCGACACCGCCTCGCCACCCGCTTCTGGCACCACGGCCACGCGCACCAGATCGGGCAACGGTTCACCGGGAGCCGCGATCATCTCGAGGTAGGCGATCACCCGGGCAACACCAATGCGGTCGATCAGCGGCTCCAGCGCATCTCGCGGCGCAAGCGGCGGCGGGGCGAGCATGAGATCGCTGACGCGCACCCCGCGCGACGCGGCGACGCGCGCGTTGAACGGGCGCTCGACGTTACCGTGGCGGCCAAGCGCATCGATGGCGCCGACGCGCAACCGGTAGCCGCCCGCTGGCACCGACGCGCTGAATGAATAGCGGCCATCGACTGCATCGTGCACGGCGGAAGCGGTAATCACACCACCGGCATCGATCAAGACGAAGCCCAGCCGCGCGCTGGGCGCGGTGCGGTCGCCAACCCCGGCCTCGGCGCTGACCACCACGCGAACGTCGTTCGAGTGGGGTTCGGCATAGGCATAGGTCGCCACGCGAACGGGCAACTCGGTTGACAACGCAGAGGCGCGCAGCAGCGACACCAGGCGGGCATCGCTTGCGGGGGGTGCCGACGCGGGCGCCGCCGGCAACGTGAAGCCCGGCCGCGCGCGCAACTCTCCGCCGCCACGCGCCAGCGACACCTGGATGCGATGCGCACGGCCGTCGCGTTCCAACTCCAGCGGCTCAAAGGCCAGCAGGTAGTAGCCCGACAACTCGCGGGCAATGCGTTCGAACGGGCGCGGATCGGTACCCACCAGGCGAAACACCGCGCCACGGGCGGCGCCGGCAATACGCGCCAGGCCATCGCCGCGCACTTGCAGGTCGCGCACGAACGTCGGCGACACGCGGTCTTGGGCCGCTTCGAAAGTCGGCACCTCGAGATGCAGCGCATAGATCGTCACGCGGGCCGCCTGGGCTTCGCTCGCCACCTTCGCCAAATCCACTCGCCGCGGGTCGGCCACCATCCCTTCTGACAGCACGACGATGGTCTTTGGCCCGGGGATGTCTTTCAGGCTGACGATCAACGCCTCGAGGGCGCTGAGCGAGATGCGCGCCTGGATGTGGGCGTGCTGCGCCATGGCACGCGCCTCCTGCTCCACCTGCTCAGGACACGCGTCGCGCCCGCCCGCATCGTCGGCCGCGCGGGCGAGGTTGACGTAGTCCGTCAACGCGCGACCGCACTCGCGCAGTACCGCGTCGGCCAGCCGCGTGCGTCCGCCATCGGCAATCTCCAGCGCCTCGCTCAACCCGAGGTTGAACTGCTGGAACACGGGATCGGTCTGGCCGGTCAGTGCCGCCAGCCGGCGCCGCAGCGCCAGGCGGTCCCGTGTGAAGTCGAGCGCGCCGAGCCGCGCGAGGCCAATGACGGCCACGCGGTCCGTGGCATCGAGCCTGTCGATGAACGATTCGGCGGCGCGCAGGCCCGGCCGGCCTTCGAGGCGACGGATGTGCGCTTCATCCACGGCGACCACCACCAGGCGCCCGGCATCTTCGTCCTCGTTCGAGCTGAAATGAGCCGCCGCGGGACGCGGCGAGCGAGCACCGCGGGTGGCCTGGGAGACAAACTGTGCAGACAGCAGGCGGCGGGGATGGCCGTCGACGGTGAGCCGGAAGTCGTCGGGACCGAGATTGTCGAGGGGTCGCCCGTCGCCTGCGACCACGGTGGCATCGACGGTGACGAGGTCAACGCCCGAGCGAAAGGTCGGCTGCTGGCCGGCCATCGGGTGCGTGGCGGCCATGAGCGAACCGGCGACGACCAATCCCATCACAACCCTTGACATGGCTGCCTCGAGGGTCCATTTTAAGCGGAATCGCGTGGTGCCAACTGCCGAATCCTGGATGCGAACACGCTGCATCCGGGGACGAGCGTGTGTTGATCGTTGTCATTGGTGGAGGTCGTCGTGAAAATGTCCCGCTCGTCGTTGCGCGGAACACCGGCTGTCGTTGCTCTCGCCCTACTGCTTCAACTCGTCGCCAGCGCCGCCTGGGCGCAGACAGGTACCGCGGCATTGGTCGGTGATGTTACCGACCCCCAGAAGCAGGTCCTGCCTGGGGCCACGGTCACTGCCACTCATCTCGGCACCGGGGCGTCACAAGTCACGGTCACGGACGAGCGTGGCGGCTTCCGGTTCGGCAACGTGCAGCCCGGCCTGTACACGGTCAAGGTCGAACTGGGCGGGTTCAAGACGAGCCTTGTCGAACGCGTCGAACTGCAGGTCGACACCATCGCGCGGCAAAGCATCACGCTCGAACTGGGAGGCATTTCGGAGACGGTCAGCGTGGTGTCGGAGGCGACCCGGCTCAATATCAGCGACGCCAGCGTCGGCAACGTGATGTCGCGCGAGCAGATTCGCAGCTTGCCGGTCGAGGCGCAGAACGTGGTGCACCTGCTCAGCCTGCAACCGGGCGCGATCTTCATTCCCACCGCTAACCCGGCGACGGTCGACCCACGCTACGGCTCGGTGGCCGGCGCGCGCGCCGACCAGCAGAGCGTGACGCTCGACGGCATCGACGTCAACGACCCGCAGCTGTCTACCGCCTACACCTCGGCGATCCGCATGACACAAGAGGCGCTGCAGGAATTCCGCGTCAGCACGTCGAACTACAACGCCGAGATGGGACGGTCGAGCGGCCCGCAGGTTTCGCTTGTCACGCGTAGTGGCACCAATCAGTTTGACGGCTCGGGCTACTGGACGGCGCGCCGGACGGCGACCTCCAGCAATGAGTATTTTCTGAAACTGTCACAGCTGGCCTCTGGGAAAGAGAGCCAGGCGCCAAAACTCGACAAAGACATCTTCGGTGGCTCATTCGGCGGCCCCATCAGGCGCAACAAGCTGTTCTTCTTCGGCAACATCGAGGCGCTGCGGGAGCAAAGCGAGGCGCCGGTCCTGCGCAACGTCCCTTCCAACTCCATGCGCGACGGCGTGCTGATGTACCGCTGCGCGGTCGCCGCGCTGTGTCCGGGCGGCACCGTGCGCGGCCTCGCCGGCAACCACACCGTTGAGGCGGGCTTTTATGGGATGACCCCTGCCGAGATCGCCGCGATCGATCCCCTCGGCATCGGCCCGAGCACGGCGGCGCTGGCGTACTTCCGCAAGTATCCATCGCCGAACGACCCGGGTCGCGATGGCCGCAACCTGATGGACTACCGCTTTGCCGCGCCGATCGAAAACAAGTTCCTGAACCTGATCAGCCGGGTCGATTACAAGGCGGCCGACAACCACAGCTTTTTCGGACGCTTCGGCAAGCAGGATGACACCATCAACACGGCGCCGCAGTTTGAAGGCCTCGATCCGCTGCGCCAGCGCTTGTTCAATAATTATGGCGGCGCGGTTGGCTACGACACGGTCTTGTCGCCGACCCTGACCAACAGCTTCCGCTACGGGTTCACGAAGATTGACGAGAACAACGCCGGCCTGACCAAGGCCAACTACGCGACCTTCCGCTTCATTTCGCCCTACGAGGGCTTCGGCTCGTCGTTCACCGACACGCGGCAGACGCCGACGCAGAATCTGGTCAACGACCTGTCATGGTTCAAGGGCCGTCACACGATGAAGGTCGGCACCAACATCCGCTTCACGCGCGTGCCGAAGGAACGCTTCCAGACGTCGTACCTGACCGCGACGGTGAACCCCTCGTGGGTGGCCGGCGTCGGCCGGCGCAACATGCCGGGCAGTTCCTTCTGCACCGTGCCGGGGTGCAGCATCCCCGCGGTGGCCACCAACTTCCAGGGCGGCTACGCTGATGCGTGGCTCAACATGCTGGGCGTGCTCTCACAGGCGACGTTGCGCGCCAACTACAACAAGGACGGCACGCCTCAGGCACCTGGCAGCCCGGTCGCCCGGGAAATCGCCTCGGACGAGTTCGAGTTCTACCTGCAGGACGCCTGGCAGCTCCGATCGAACCTGACGTTGACGGCGGGCCTCCGCTACAGCGTCTATTCGCCCCCCTACGAAACCAACGGGCTGCAGGTGGCGCCCACCATCAGCATGGGGCAATGGTTCGACACGCGCGCCCAGAACGCGCTGAAGGGCATTCCCTCGAATGCGAGCGAGATCATCACGTTCGACCTGGCCGGCCCGAAGAACGGCAAGAAGGGCTTTTACGACTGGGACAAGAACAACCTCGCGCCGCGAGTCGCGCTGGCGTGGACGCCGACCGAACGCATGGTCATTCGCGGTGGCTACTCGAAGGTCTTCAACCGCGTCGGCGTCGGTCTGGCGACCAACTTCGACGAAGGCTTCGCCTACGGGATGTCGACGCAGATCAGCAGCCCGTTCGGCGGCGCCTATGAAAGTAATCCGGGCGCGCGTTTCCGCAGCATCGACCAGATGCCGCCGACCATGCCGGCCGCACCGGCGGGCGGGTTCCCCCAGACGCCGCCGCGGCGCGCGGGCATCATTACGCAGACCATCGACGACACGCTGGTGACACCCTCCGCGCACATGACCAGCGCGATCGTCGGCTTCGACCTCGGCCGCAACTACACCGTCGAGGCTGGCTACGTCGGCCGTTTCGGCCGCGACCTGCTGGTGCGCCGCGACCTGGCCATGCCCCTGAACCTCGTGGACACGGCCTCGGGCACCGACTACTTCACAGCCGCGCAGCAGTTGATCCGCGCCGCCCAAGCGGCCGGCATCACCGGCAACTCGCCAGCTTCGGCCTATGCGGCGCTGCCGGCGATTGCCTACTGGCAGAACATCTTCCCGGGCGCCGCCGGCGCCGGCCTGACCGCCACGCAGGCGATCGCCCGCGCCTACATGCAGAACGGCCCCGATTGGATCACGGCGCTCTACGACCTCGATACCTCGTGCGACCCGGCCTGCAGCAAGTTCGGGCCGTACGCCTATTTCGCCGAGCAGTACGACTCGCTGGCGGCGATCAGCTCCATCGGCCGCTCCAACTACAACGGCCTCAACCTCACGCTGCGGCGGCGCTTCGCCGACGGCATGCAGTTCGACATCAACTACACGCTGGCCAAGTCCGAAGACATGGGGTCGCAGGTCGAGCGCGGCAGCGGCTTCGGCAACTTCAGCAACGGCGGTAACTCGGGCTTCCTGGTCAACTCGTTCGATCCCGAGCTGAACTACGGCACCTCCGACTTCGACGTGCGCCATCAGGTCAACGCCAACTGGCTGGCGGAACTGCCGTTCGGCCAGGGCAAGCGCTTCGGCGGCGGCGTCAGCAACATCGTCAACCAGTTCATCGGCGACTGGTCGGTTGCCGGCCTGGTGCGCTGGACCAGCGGCTTCCCCTTCAACGTCGCCAACTGCCGCTCGTGCTGGGCCACCAACTGGAACCTGCAGGGCAACGCCATGCTGGTCGATCCGAACGACCTGCCCGAAACCGGCACCACCAAGAACAAGGTCGATAACCGGCCCAGCCCCTTCGTCGATCCGGTCGGCGCGATCGCCAAGTTCCGTCGCCAGCTGCCGGGTGAGGTTGGTCTTCGCAATGTCTTCAGAGGCGACGGCTACTTCAACGTTGACCTGAGCCTCAGCAAGGCATTCTCGGTGGGCATTGCCGACCATCGACTGCGCTTCCGTTGGGATGTTTTCAACGCCACCAACACGCCAAAGTTCGACGTCGGCCAGCTGACCAACACGCCCGACATCTCGGGATTCGGCCGCTACAACGGCACGCTGGCGACCTGCGACGCGCAGGCCGGACGCTGCATGCAGTTCGCCCTGCGTTACGAGTTCTGACGCAGATTTAGGCCGGCAAGACTCAGCGCCACAGATGACACCGATTACGCAGACCGCGTCTGCGTAATCGGCTCATCTCGGGACCAGCACTCGGCCAGGACGATTGCCGGTGTGCTGATCGTCACCCCAGACCAGCACACCGTTCACGAACACCGAGTGGATGCCGCGCGCACGCAGCTTCGGGTTCTCGAAGGTTGACTGATCGATGACGGTAGCGGGATCAAACACGACCAGGTCGGCGGTCATGCCCACCGCAATGCGGCCGCGATCCTTCAGGCCCATCCGCGCAGCGGGCATCGCCGTCATCTTGCGCACGGCATCGGGCAAGGTCAGCCACTTCTCGTCGCGCACGAACCGGCCAAGCACCCGCGGAAACGTACCCGCCCCACGCGGGTGGCTCGCGCTGACCCCCCCGTCGCTCGCGACCATCGCCCACGGCTGCTTGAGGAACATCTGCATGTCGGCCGCAATCATCGTGTGGCCGATGATGCCCGCGTCATCGTCTGCGACCACCCGGATGAACAGGTCAACCTCGCTGACGCCGGCCGCGCGCGCCGCTTCGTCGAGCCGCATGCCGACAAATTGCGGGAACTTCGGCAGGCGCGTGATCTGAACATTGCGGCCACCGCCCACATCATCGAGAGCTTCCTTGACGCTTGCCGGGCTGCTCCACTGCTTGTCTGGTACCAGCACCTTGAGGTTCGAACTCCAGGCGAGATAGGGATAGACGTCGGCAGTCACGTCCACACCGCGCTTACGGGCGGCGTTGATGGTGTCGACGACCTCGGCGGCCTTGCCCCAGACACCCACGGTGCCGAGCTTGAGGTGCGTGATCTGCACCGGTAGCCTGGCCTTCTCGCCAATCGCAATGGCCTCGCGAATGGCTTCGAACGAGCGGTCGGCTTCGTCGCGAATGTGCGAAATGTAGAACCCGCCGTGCCGCGCCGCGACGCGGGCGATCGAGACCACCTCCTCGGTCGACGCGTAGCTGCCGACTTCGTACTCGAGGCCCGACGACAGGCCCATGGCGCCGTCCCTCATCTCCTGCTCGAGCAGCGCGTCCATCTGCGCGATCTCAGCCGGAGTCGCCGTGCGGCGGAAGTCCTCACCCATCACCTGGCGGCGAATCGTGGCGTGGCCGGCGAGCACTGCAACATTGACGGCAGCCGGACGTTCGCGCCGCCGCGCCAGGTAGTCGCGCACCGGGAACGGCGAGCTGCCGTCCTGGCCCAGCAAGATCGTGGTGATGCCCTGCGAGACCTGGCTCGCCGCGTCGGGATCGGTGTCGAGGCCCTCGGTGGAATGGTTATGCGCGTCGATAAAACCCGGCGCCAGCACCAACCCGGCGGCGTCCCTCACTCGGTCATCAGGACGCCGCTGCAGGTCGCCGATCTCCGTGATCGTGTTGCCGACGACGCGAAGATCGGCGCGCCGCAGGGCACCACCGGTGCCGTCGGCGATCTGGGCGCCGGTAATAAGCCACCCCTGCTGCCGGGCCAGCCCGGAACTGCCAGCGACGAGCACGCACAGGATCACCAGTCGGCGCATGCCGGGAACTATAGCCGCTCGGGCGCGGTTCCAACCCTCGACCGAGGGGCTTCGTCCAAGAAACCTCCTGAACCTGCATGCCCGCGCCCCGGCCTGGTAAACAGCGGGGTAGGGCACGCCAGTAACCACTGCGAATGCCTCTTATGCCGGTCCGGATGTCTCCAGTTATCTCGATCCTCGCCCTCTTGCTGACCGCCCTCCCGGATGTCGCGGCCGCGCAGGCTCCGCGAGAGGCCCGCGCCATGATCACCGTGGTCGACACCACCGGAGCCGTGCTGCCAGGGGCCACCGTCACGCTGACAGGCCTGGAAGACGCCACCAAGGCGCAGCCAACCGCGCCGGCGACCGCCAGCGATCGCGGGCTCGCCACGTTTGCGATGCTGCGGCCCGGCCGGTATGCGATCAAGGCTGCGTTCGGCGGCTTCGAGACCGGTGAGCTGAAGGATGTCCGGCTGCGCGCCGGCGATAACAAGCAGGTCATCGTGCTCGAGCTGAGCGGCGTGCAGGAGACCGTGACGGTCGGCCGCGACGCGCGCGCCGCGGCATCGGATCCCAACGGTGGTTCGCTCACGACGCAGCTGACCCAGGACGAAATCGCCTCGCTGTCGGACGACCCCGACGAGCTCGCGCGGCAGTTGTCCGACATGGCCGGTGGCAATGCGGTGATCAAGATCGACAGCTTTGTCGGCGGCGAGCTGCCGCCGAAAGCCTTCATCAAGTCGATTCGCATTATTCGCGACACGTTCCCGGCCGAGAATCACTCGGCCGACCGCGACGGCATCGACATCATCACGCAGGCCGGAGTCGGCCTGATCCGCGGCGGCTTCTCGTCGCGCATTCGCGACAGCGTGTTGAATGGCCGCAATCCCTTCGTTGACGTGAAGGCCCCCGAACGCACGCAGAACTACGACGGCAACCTGGGCGGCACCATCATTCCGGAGAAGAGCTCGTTCTCGGTGTTCTTCGGCGGCCGCCGGCAGTGGGACACGCCGGTGGCGACCTACACCACCGCGGCGGGCAAGCAATCAGTGCTGCTCGGACGACGGCCGAACAACGGCTGGAACGTGCAGGGCATGATCGACTACGCGCTGACCAAGGACCAGACGTTGCGCGTGTCGTACTCGCAGAACGACTCGTCGCGCGGCAACCTGGGCGTCGGCGGTTTCGATCTCGCCGAACGCGCGTATGCGAGTGAATCAAGCGGCCGGCAACTGCGCATGCAGGAGGCCGGTCCAATTGGCCGGCGCTCGTATCTCAACACCAGGCTGCAGTTGCGCTGGAACGACAACGCCAACATCTCGCAGCTCGAAGCACCTACGGTGCGCGTGCTCGACGGCGTCACCACCGGCGGCGCGCAAGTCAAGGGCGGCAGCAACCAGAAGGATTTCGAGCTCGGCTCAGACCTCAACTACGTCCGCGGCATCCACACCGTACGCACCGGCATCGCGCTCGAAGGCCGCCACTATCGATCGGACGATGTCTCGAACTACCTGGGGACCTTTGTGTTCTCGAACACCGCCGACTTCCTGGCGGGCCGGCCGCGCAACTACACGCGGCGCCTCGGCGACCCGCTGATCCGCTATTCGCATCTCGAAGCCGGCCTCTACGTGCAGGACGATCTCAAGCTGCGCAGCAACCTGACGTTCAGTCCTGGCTTGCGGTGGGAAGCGCAGACGCATGTGCCCGACCTCAGTGGCTTCGCGCCGCGCCTGGGCCTGACGTGGGCGCCGGGGTCGGACGGCAAGACCACCGTGCGTACGAGTTACGGCATCTTCTACAATTGGTTCGGCTCAAACACCTACGCGCAAACGCTGCGCGTCAACGGCTTCCGCCAACAGGAAATCAACATCGTCAATCCGTCGTATCCGGACCCGGGCGTGATCGGAGCGGCGACACCGTCGAACAAGTACGTGCTGGGCGACCTGAGGATGGAGCGCTGGCAGCGGTTCAGCGCGGCCGTCGATCGGACGGTGTCGCCGAAAGTACGCGTCAGCCTGTCGTACTCGATGGGACGCTTCGGTAACCAACTGCGCGGCCTCAACTTGAACGCGCCGGTCAACGGGGTGCGGCCGGACGCGGCGTTCGCCAACATCATCCAGGTGGTGCCCGACGCCTCGTCTCGCAACTACGACGTTTCGCCCGACCTCAACATCAACCTGTCGGGCGGCGTCCGCAACGCCACGCAGGCGCGCTGGAACCCCAGGCGCACGGTGATCCGCTTCAACTACCGCTACCATCGAGGCTACAACAACAGCGATGGCGCCTTCAGCGTGGCGCCGACCGGCTCGCTGGCCGACCAGTGGTCGATTGCGCCTGGCGACGTCACCCATCGCGTGCGCGGTTCGGTCTCGACACAGGCGTTGCGCAACCTGAACGCGCAGATCAACGTTGATGCCAACAGTGGCGGTGCCTACACCATCACGACCGGGTTCGACGACAACGGCGATTCGATCTTCAACGATCGCCCGCTGTTCACCCCGCGTGGCAGTGTGCGGCTGCCCTGGCGTTCGACGATTTCCGCAAACGTGTCGTACACGATTCCAATCGGCACGCAGCGAGCGCCCGAGGGCGGCGGCGGTGGGTTTGGCGGTGGTGGCGGGCGCGGCGGTGATGGCGGGCGCGGCGGCGGCGGTGGTCCGAGGGGTGGCGGCCGTTCCAAGGGCATTACGCTGAATGTGTCGGTCAACAACCTCACCGACCGAGCGAACTACAGCGGGTTCAGCGGCGTCATGACGTCGCCGTACTTCCTGCAGGCGACATCGGTCTCGAACCCGCGCCAGGTCGACTTCTCGGTGCGCTTCGGTTTCTAGGAGGACGTCATGACAGGGCGTGCCATTCAGCTGGGTTCTTCGTTAATCGTCATTGGTTGTTTGGCGGCGCCGGCCGCTCAGGTCGACCCGGCGACGGCCGTAGTGGCCGCCGCCCGCGCAGCCATGGGCGGCGAGCAGAAGCTCGCGGCCATCAAGACGCTGGTCATCACCGGCCGCACGCGGCAGTTGCGTGGCGACAACGTGGTGCCGATCGAGTTCGAGACCAACATCGAGTTCCCGTCCAAGTACGTGCGCAAGGACGAATCGCCGCTCGAAGAGAGCGACCCGACGACCGCCGGGTTCAGTGGGGATGCGTTGATCCAGGTGCCGGTGCCGGCGGCGCCGGCACCGGCGCGCGTGGCGGCCGTGAAGGCGGAGTTCACGCGGCTCATGCTGGGCTTGATCGCTGCCTCACCGGCCATGCCGTTGACGTTTGTGCATGCCGGCAAGGCGGAAGCGCCGCAGGGTAAGGCGGATGTCCTGGACGTCAAGG
>JANLWW010000192.1:0-2276 GCA_031364805.1 Acidobacteriota bacterium | reverse complement strand
CACGATTACCGATGACTTGTAGATCACCGGCGAGCTGGAATGTCCCCACTGATAGCTCGGGTCGAGGAACCAGCCGCTGTCGAGCGCGCCGATCTGTTTCTGCCACACCAGTGTGCCGTTCATGTCGTAGCACACCAGCAGGCCGATGGAGCCGAACAGCGCGACGATGTGGCGGCCGTTGGTGACGGGGGTGGCGTTGGCCTGGCTGGATTTGAAGTGGCGCTTGATGAGCGGCTTGCCGACGAAGGCATCGCGCTGCCAGACAATCTTGCCGGTGGCGCCATCCAGCGAGTAGACACGGAACGTGTGGGTGGGCAGCGTGGCGATGGGCGTGATGTCGCCGGTCAGGCCGGTGCGAAACGTGGTGTCTTCATCGCTGGCGGCGCTGACCACAATCACGCGGTCGCCCCACGTGATGGGGCTCGAGGTGGCGAGGCCGGGAATGGCCGTCTTCCATTTCACGTTCCGGCCGGTCGCGGCATCCCACTCGGGAACCACGCCTTGCCCGTCGGCCACGCCGGCGGCGTTGGCGCCCCTGAACGACGGCCACGGTTGCGGTGCGAGGCGCAATTCACCCGGTGGAGGCAACCCTTTCTTGTCCGCCGTAGCCTTGGCGGAGGTGGAAGGGTTGCCTGTAGCCGTCGTCGCGGCCGCGCGAGGGGCGGCAGCATTGGGATCGGCAGCGGCAGATGTTGCATCACCAAAGCCTTCTCGTTCGTAGCGGACCGACGAGGTCCCGCGAACGATCGACAGCCGCTCGATGATGCCGCCCCGTCCCGCAAAGGCCACGTTCAACTCCGGCGCTTCGTCCGCGATAAAGCGGCGCTCTTCGATGGGCTGCAGTCGAAGCGGTGTCTGTCCGTCGGCGGTGAGCACGAGGCGCGTGCCGTCGAACGCGACGCTCACGCCGGCGCCCGTGAGGGCGTTCTGGTAGCTGCCTTCGTACGAACGCAGCAACGTCGCGGCAACGGTAATGGGCACGGGCGCCACGGCGGGCGTCGCATCGGCGGCGGTCTTGACCATGGCGATGATCGCTGCATCGCCGGCCTGCTTCGCAATGGTGTTCGCGGTGGCGAGCGCCGTCGCATCCACTTGACCGGTGGCGAGGGCCATCTTCACGCCGCCGGCGTTCCGTTGCCTGATTGCGGCGTTCAGCACGCTCGCGGCTCCGGGCGACTTGTGCTCCAGCAGATAAAGGGCAATGTCGAGGTGCCCGCCACGCAGCGCCATGTCGATCGGCCGAGAACCGTAGAACGAGTCGGTAATGGTGACATCCGCCCCCCGCTCCACCAACAGGCGAACCACGTCGAAGTGTCCGCGCTCGGCGGCAAAGCCAAGCGCGCTCACGCCGTATTTGCTGGCGGTGTTGACGCTCGTGCCGGCGTCGAGCAGCGACGCGACGCGAGTGCGATCGCCGGTCCGTGCCGCATCGAACAGCGCCTCCGCCGGTGCCGGCGAGGGCTGCTGCGCGAGCATGGTGGCGGAGAGTAGAAAGACCAGCGGGAACGAATGGCGCATACGAGCCTCTGGTGCCAGATTATGTGCCGGGGATCAGGGATCAGGGCCCCAGCACCTCAGCACCCCAGCACCTCATTTCATTGCCCCGATCGGACGATGCGGGCGGTGACCGAGAGTTGCCCGACGTGCCGCATCGCGTGCTCGGCGCCGTGCACCAGGCAGCCGATCACCGTGGACGGCAGTTGCGCCCGGCCGACCGCGCGGAAATCCGCCAGCGTGGTGGCATCGGTCGAGCGAAGCTGCGCCAGCGCCGCATCAATCCGCGTGCTCAATGCCTCGAGCATGCGCGGAATGTCGGCCTCCGCCAGCTCGCTGCCTTCGGCGCGAAGCGCCTGGAACTGCATGTCGCTCAACGACTCGCCGCGCGCGTAGGTGAACAGGCGATCGACGACGCCGGCCACATGCCGCACGTGAAATGCGGCTGAGGCCACACCGGCCGGCCGCGCGTTCCACTGCGCGGCGGTGAGACCGTGGACGATCTCACCCGTGCTGTCCCGCACCTGGAGGAGGATATGGGCCACGGGCTGGAGGACGTCCGTGACGCCCGCGACTGGTCCGCGCTGCCACCATTCTGTCTGCGCCATGATGGCGAGTTTACCAGCGGCACCAATCGGGCGGTCGACAGATCAGGACGAAAACAGATGGCGTTGACAACCCTTTGACGACGATGGCATCGTCGTCGTCGACGCTACTGTGCGTTGGAATGAAGGTGGGTATGGCTGAGATCACCATCAACGAAGGCTTGGCATGGCTCAAGA
>JANLWW010000142.1:0-12209 GCA_031364805.1 Acidobacteriota bacterium | reverse complement strand
CCGATGAACGACAGCCAGTTGTGCGCCTTGGTCGACTTCATCTGCTTGGCGAGGGTGCCGTCCTTCTCGGCGACGTTGCCGTTGAAGTTGATGGTCCGGATCTTCACCTTCGGACCTTCCTCGACGTTGAACACCACCTTCACCAGCTTGGGTCCGGTCGGCAGCGGCTCGACGAGCGACGTGACCACGGCGAACTCGTAGCCCTTCTCGTCAAGAGCTTCATGGCCGATAAGGGCTACGAGTTTGCCGAGGTGACCTCGATCGTCGAGCCGCTGCCGACCGGCCCCAAGCTGGTGAAGGTAGTGTTCGACGTGAAGGAAGGTCCGAAGGTCAAGATCCGGACCATCAACTTCAACGGCAATTCCGAAGTGGGCGACCGCGCCCTGGGCCGGCAGATGAAGTCGACCAAGGCGCACAACTGGCTGTCGTGGATTGGCGGCAAGGGCACCTACCAGGAAGCGAAGTTCGAGGAAGACGCCGAAAAGGTTGTCGAATACTACCGCAACAAAGGCTACATCACCGCCAAAGTCGGCACGCCCGAAATCAAGACCATCGAAGACAGCGTCGACAAGGAAACCCGCTGGGTGGAATTGAGCGTGCCGATCGACGAAGGCCCGCGCTACAAGGTGGGCGAGTTCAAGTTTGACGGCAACAAGATCGTCAAGACCGAGTTCCTCGAGCCGCTCTACAAGCTGAAGAAGGGCGACTGGTACAGCGACAAGCCGATTCGTAACGGCCTGGTCAAGTCGCGCGAGATGTACGGCGCAGGCGGCTACTTCGAGTTTACCGGCTTCCCGGACCTCGAGCCGGTCGCTGCCGCGGCAGGTCCGGTGGCGGGTCCCGCAGAGCCGACGGTCAACGTGACCATGCGCATGCAGGAAGGCGAGCAATATTTCGTCAATCGCCTGACCTTCGTCGGCAACACGACCACCCGCGACAACGTCATTCGCCGTGAAGTGCGACTAGTGGAAGGCGCGCCGTTCAACACCGAGTCGCTCAAGTACAGCGTCAAGCGCCTGAACCAGCTGGGCTACTTCAAGCCGCTTGAAGAAGGCCAGGGCATCGACGTCCAGAAGACACCGGGCGAGAAGAACCAGGTCGATGTCACGCTGAAGCTGGAGGAGCAGAACCGCAACCAGCTGACCTTCGGCGCCGGCGTCTCCCAGTTCGAAGGCTTCTTCGGCCAGCTCTCGTTCCAGACCTCGAACTTCCTGGGCCGCGGCGAGTCGCTGACGCTCTCGCTGCAGACGGGCTCGCGCTCGGAAAACTACCAGGTCGCGTTCTCGGAGCCGTTCCTGTTCGACCGCAACATCACGGGCGGCGTCGACGTTTACAAGCGGACCCTGCGCTACATCGATCAGTTCACCCAGGAAGCGACCGGCGGCAACGTGACCATGGGCTTCCCGCTTGCCGGGTTCTCGCGCATGTTCGCGGTCTACAGCTACGAGGCCGTCAAGGTCTCTGACCTGAATCCGCTCTACTACTCAGACGAACTGGTCCGCCGCAATCCTTACCTGGCCGATTCGCTGCTGATTGGCGAAGGCGGCCGCCGCACGATCAGCAAGATCACGCCGAGCTTTGTCCACAACACCGTCGACAACCCGATCTTCCCGAACAGCGGCACCCGGCTCACCGGTTCGATCGACCTTGCCGGCCTCGGCGGCAACACCAACTTCACTAAGCCGCGCGTCGAGTTCGCCAGGTTCCAGCCGCTCAACCGGCGCACCTCGATCGGCTTCCGCACGCAGCTCGAGTGGATTCGGCCGTATGGCAGCACGACCAGCATCCCAATCACCGAGTCGTTGTACCTCGGTGGCGAGTACACCATCCGCGGCTACGACATCCGGTCGATCGGCCCACGCGACCCGCAGAACCCGTACCTGGTGCTCGGCGGCAACAAAAGCATGCTCTTTAATGCCGAGTACCTGATCAACATCGCCGGCCCGGTGCGCCTCGTGCTGTTCTATGACACCGGCCAGGTCCGAACGATCGGGCAGACCTTCGGGATGAAGGAGGACATCACCGAGACCTTCGACCCGAACACCCCGGCGATCATCGACCCCTTCACGACGACGCAGTTGTTGAATCCCAATGCGCTGCCGACCGAACAGCGGGTGATCGGTCAGACCAGCGCGTTCAAGACCTCGACGGGCGCCGAGATCCGTTTCTTCATGCCGGTACTCAACGTGCCGTTCCGGCTGATTTTTGCTTATAACCCCCAGCGGTTCGGCGTGCTCGACAACAGCCTGCGCCCGGCCAAGAAGTTCACCTTCAAGTTTGCGGTGGGCTCGACGTTCTAGCCCAGTTCAGTGCCAAGGAATCTCATGCGTGCATTCAAGTTCGTCGCGTTCGTCCTGCCGTTGGCAATGTTCGCCGTCGCCTGCGAAGGCGATATCGCCAACATTCCGACGACGCCCGATCCGGTCACGGTGACCGAGACCTTCACGGGCAGCGTCAACATCAACGGCGGCGCGACTCACACGTTCTTCACCTCGGCCACTGGCACGGTGTCGGCAACGCTGACCTCGCTCGGCGAGAACCCGCCATCCGCGGTGGGCCTCAGCCTGGGCACGATGAGCGGGTCGACGTGCAGCCTGCTGCTGACCAACGACCGCGCCGTCGTGACCAGCATCGTCACCGGAACCGTGACGACCTTGGGCGGGAGCCTGTGCGTGCGGATTTACGACGTGGGGAGCCTGACTGCCACGGTGCCCTACGAAATCCGCGTCGAACACAAGTAGTGTAAAATCATCGGCTTACCGTTACTGACTGAAAGGACCGTTGTAATGAGAGCTTTTGCTGCCGTTGTTGCGCTCAGCATGGTGCTGACCGCGAATTCCACCTTCGCCCAGGCGCCCGCGGCGCCAGCGCCGGCCAAACCGGCGGCCCCGGCGGCTGCTCCTGCTCAGACGGCGCCCGCGCCCGCTCCGGCCCAGCCCCCTGCTCCGCGTCCGTTCCCTCAGGGCGCCAAGATGGCGTACGTCGTGTTGCAGCGGATCGCCAATGAATCCGCCGACGGCCGCGTCGCGACCACGCGCATCCAGGCGCTGCAGCAGAAGAAGGCGGCCGAACTGACCAACAAGCAGACGCAGCTGGCGGGCCTCCAGGCCAAGCTCGAAAAAGAAGGTTCCGTGATGAGCGCGTCGGCCGCCGCTGACCTGCAGAAGCAGGTCGAGAAAATCAACGTCGAAGTGCAGCGCTTCACCCAGGACGCGCAGGCGGAAGTGCAGGAGCTCCAGCAAAGCTTGCAGCAGGAGTTCGAGGCGCGCATGACGCCGGTGCTCCAGCTGGTTGCGGCAGAGATGGGCCTACAGTTCATCTTCAACGGTCCGGACGCCGGACTGGTGTGGGCTGACGCCGCCCTCGATATTTCGAGCGAAGTCATCAAGAAGCTCGATTCGGCCAAGCCGGTGACGGCGAAGCCGGCAGCACCCACCAAGCCGCCCGGCCGGTGATCGCCGGTTTCCCCGCTGTTCTCGATCGCCTGAACCATCGCTTTCCCTCGCTCCTCGTCGATACCATTGACGAGCATGAGCCGGGAAAGCGAATGGTCGCGACCAAGAACGTGACCGTCAACGAAGACTTTTTCCAGGGACACTTCCCGGGCAAGCCGCTGATGCCTGCGGTGCTGATGATCGAGGCGCTGACGCAGGTCGCCACTGCGTTGCTGCTGGATCGCCGCGGCGCCCACGCCACCTCGCGCGTCCACCTGCGGGGGGTTGACGGCGCCAAGTTCCGCCGCCAGGTCGTGCCCGGCGATCGACTGAAGCTGACCGTCACGGTGAAAGAGTCGAGAGGCTCGCTGGTGCGGGCTGCGGCCTCGGCCGAAGTCGATGGGCAGGCGGTCGCTGAGGCCGAACTCGTCCTGATGATCACGCCGAGTGCCGAGATCGACCCCGCGGCGCGCGTACACGACGGCGCCGAGGTCGGCGCTGGCACGGTCGTCGGCGCGTTTGCCACCATCGGCCCGCAGGTGCGCATTGGCCGCAACTGCAAGATCGGTGCGTCGGCGGTCGTCGACGGCAACACCACCATTGGAGACGGCACCGAGGTGTATCCGTTTGCCTCAATCGGCCTGCCACCGCAGGACCTCAAGTACAAGGGCGAAGACACGCGGCTGGTGATCGGCCAGCACAATATCTTTCGCGAGTTCGTCACGATTCATCGCGGCACCGCCGGTGGCGGCGGCTTGACGACGATCGGCGACCGCAACCTGTTCATGAATTACGTGCACGTGGCGCACGACTGTCACGTGGGTAACGAAACCATTTTCGGGCCGCACGCCACGCTTGGCGGGCACGTCTCGGTGTCGGACTTTGTCAACGTCAGTGCGGGCTCCGCGGTCCATCAGTTCTGCCGGGTCGGCCCGTATGCCTTCATCGGCGGCTACTCGGTGATCACCAAGGACGCGCTGCCGTATGGGCGCACGGTGGGCAGCCGGCCGGCTCGCGTGTTTGGGCTCAACCTGATTGGCCTCAAGCGCCGCGGCTTCTCCGACGCGACGCTCAAGAAGCTGCGCGCCGCGTACCGCTACCTGCTGCAGTCGAAGCTGAATACGACCCAGGCCATGGCGCGCATTGAGGAAGACCCGGCGCTCGGGTGTCCCGAGGTCCAGAACCTGGTGCACTTCATCCGCAGCGCGCCGCGCGGTGTCATTCTACGGCGGGGCGGCAAGAAGGCGGAAGAGTCGGCCGAAGACTGATGAAGATCGGCCTTATTGCGGGGAACGGCCGGTTCCCGTTCCTGGTACTCGACGCCGCGCGATCGCTCGGCTACGACGTCACCATCATTGCCCTCAAGGAAGAAGCCTCGATCGAGATCGAAGCAGCCGCGGCGCGCGAACCAAAGGCGGCAGTTCACTGGATTTCAATCGGGCAATTGGGCACCTTCCTCACGATCCTCAAGGACGCCGGCCTGACGCAGGCCGTGATGGCCGGGCAGGTCAAGCACATCAAGATTTTCGGCGGCTTCGTCCCCGACCTGACCGCCATGTCGTTGCTGTCACGCGTCAAGGGCATGAACACCGATGCGTTAATCGTGGCCGTCGCCGACCTGATGCGCGAGCATGGCGTTGAGCTGATCAACTCCACGGCGTTCCTCGAGCCGCTGTTGGCCGCGGCGGGGCAGTTGAGCAATCGCGTGCCGAATGAGGCGGAACGCAAGGATCTCGAGTTCGGATACCGCATGGCCGATGCGATTGCCGGTCTCGACATCGGCCAGACCATTGCGGTCAAGCACCAGGCGGTGGTTGCGGTCGAAGCGATGGAAGGAACCGACGAGACGATTGCACGCGCCGGACAGCTTGCCGGCGACGGCGTCACCATCGTCAAGGTGGCCAAGCCCAACCAGGATATGCGCTTCGACGTGCCGATCGTCGGGCTCGCGACCATCCAGGCCATGCGCGGAGCCGGGGCCAGGGTCTTGTCGCTCGATGCCGGGCGCACGCTGATTTTCGATCGGGAGGCGTTCTTTGCGACGGCCAATCAGGCCGGCATCGCCATTGTCGGGAGGTCACGATGAGGGCGGTGGTGATTGGCGTCGGCCACCTCGGCAAGCATCACGCGCGCATCTTGTCGGCGCTGCCGGGCGTGACGCTGGTGGGCGTCGTCGACACCAATCAGGAACGAGCCGGGCAAATAGCCGCTGAACGCGGGACAACGGCGTATGCCGATGTGCGTGACGTGCCCGGCAGGATTGACGTCGCGGTCGTCTCGGTGCCGACCGAAAGCCATGCGGCGATCGCGATGGGATTGATCGATGCGGGCATTCACACGCTGGTTGAGAAGCCGGTGACGCAGACCGTTGCCGAGGCCGATGCCCTGATCGCGGCGGCCAAGGCCAAGGGCGTGGTGTTCGCCGTTGGCCATAGCGAACGGTTCAATCCGGCGGTGGCAGCCGCGCGGCCGCACCTGAAGGATCCCCGGTTTATTGAAGTCCATCGCCTCGGGCAGTTTCCCGACCGCAGTCTCGATATCGACGTGGTGCTCGACCTCATGATTCACGATATCGACTTGATCTTGAGCCTGGTGCCGAGCGAGGTGGAGGGCGTGGAAGCGGTGGGGGTGCCGGTCTTGACGCCTCGCATCGACATTGCCAATGCCCGCGTGCGCTTCGCCAACGGCTGCATTGCCAACCTGACCGCAAGCCGCATCAGTCGCGAGCCGGTGCGAAAGATTCGCTTCTTTCAGCAAGACGCCTACGTGTCGATCGATACGGCCGCCCGCGAAGTGGAGATGTGGCGCCTGGTGCCGCAGCCCGGTGGCCTGCCCAAGATTGGCGGCGGTAAACTGGAAGTGGCAGGCGACGAGGCCCTCAAGGGCGAGCTCGAAGATTTCCTCGGCGCGGTACGCGATGGCCGGCCGCCGACCGTAACCGGCGAACAGGGCCGCGCAGCCCTGGCGCTGGCCACGAGAATTGTCGAACTGATGGGACACCAGTCGTGAATATCAACACCGCAATCGCCGACCGCGCGCGCGCCAACGAAGCGTTGACCGGAGCCGAACTGGACGAACTGGCAACCGTCGACATCCTGTCGCTCGGCATGCTGGCCGACGAAGTGCGGCGCGCCCGCGTAGGCGACGCCGTCACATTCGTGCGGGTTGTGGAGGTTCAGGGTTCCAGTGGGGCCGCTGGTGCCAGCGATGCCAGCGATACGAATGGCGCCGGCGAGATCCGCATCATTGGACTGCCCGCTACCTTGACAGCAGCCGTCGCCGCTGTGGCGCGGTCAAAGGCCGCGGCGCGAGAAGTGCGGGTGAGCGGCTTTTCGCTTGCCGACGTCGTCGAGCGCGGGTGGGGCGATCTGGTCGACGTGCTTAGGCAGCTTAAGAGCGCGGGGCTGGGCGCCATCGTCGAAGCGCCGCTCGATCGCCTGGTGGACGCCGGCGCGGCGCTGCAGGCATGCCAGGACGCCGGGCTGACCGTGCAATGCCTGTCGGTCCAGAAAGCCCACGCCGAGGGCCGCACGTCGCTGCTGTTGCAGGCGCGCGCGCTCGTCGCCCGGTTCCCGCGGCTCACCACGTTTGCGCCGTTGTCGCGTGAACAGTCGGTCGCTGTCCCCACCACCGGCTACGACGATGTCCGTGCGGTCGCATTGGCGCGGCTGGCGCTGCCGGCGGTGCCGACCGTGCAAGTGGACTGGGCGCAATACGGTCCCAAGCTGGCGCAGGTGGCCTTGACCTTTGGCGCCAACGACCTGGATCGCGTGTCGGTGATCGACGACGAGTCGTTGGGCCGCCGGCGGACCTCGCTCGAGGACGTTACGCGCAACATTGTGGCTGCCGGCTTCCAGTCTCGAGAGCGGACCTCGCTCGCATGACACCGCTGCGCCTGGGCGCGGTCTCGTATCTCAATACGAAACCGCTGGTCTACGGGCTTGACGCCGTTCCCGAGCAGTTCGAGGTCCGGTTCGACGTACCGGCGACGTGCGCCACCTTGCTGCACGAGGGCAGGGTCGATCTTGGCCTGATTCCCGCCATTGAGTACTTGCGCGGCGCCGAAGACTACTGGATCGTGCCCGGCGTCTCGATCGCGTCCGAGGGCGAGATCGCCTCGGTCGCGCTGTTTTCAAAAGTGCCAGTCGCCCAGATCCACACCTTGGCGCTCGACCTGAGCTCGCGAACGTCGGTGGCGCTGACGCGCATCCTGTGCGCTACGCGGTGGGGTATTGCACCGGCCTTCACGCCGGCCGATCCCGACCTGACCACCATGCTGGCAGGCGCCGACGCGGCGCTCGTGATCGGCGATCCGGCGCTGGCCATTGACGCCGCGGCCCGAAGCCTGCTCAAGGTCGATCTGGGCGCGGAATGGCATGCCCTGACAGGCCTGCCCTTTGTCTACGCCATGTGGACGGGCCGCGCCGGGATAGCCTCGGTGGTGCAATGCCGAGCGCTCCAGCAGGCGCGCGATTCAGGAGTCGCCAACCTCCAGAAAATCGCCAGCGAGGCTGGAGCCGGCGACCCGGTCCGCGAGGCCCGGTCACTGGTGTATCTGCGTGATAATCTCAAGTACGGGTTGGGCGAGCGGGAAGCGGAAGGGTTGCGGCGCTTTCACGAACTGGGCTTCGAAACCGGCGTGGTCGCTGCGCTCAAGCCGCTACGTTTTTATCAATAGCCAATGGATCTCAAGGCGTTCGAGCAGCGAATCGAAGCAAGCGGACGGCTGACCGCAGCGGAAGCGTTACAGCTGTATCGTCACGCGCCCACCTATTGGCTGGGCCGCATGGCCGATGGCGTGCGCCGTCGCAAACACCCCGAAGGTGTCGTCACCTACATCATCGATCGCAACGTCAACTACACCAACGTGTGCGTGGCCCGGTGCAACTTCTGCGCGTTCTATCGGGAAGTAGGCCACGGCGAAGGCTACGTGCTGGGCTTCGACGAGATCTACAAGAAGATCGAAGAGACTCAGGCACTGGGCGGTGTGCAGTTGCTGTTGCAGGGCGGCCACAATCCCGACCTGCCGATCGCCTGGTATGAAGACCTGTTCCGCGGCGTGAAACAGCGTTTTCCGGACTTCAAGCTGCATGCGCTGTCGCCGCCCGAAGTGCTACACATCTCGCGCACATCGAAACTATCCGTCCCGGAGGTCATCGAGCGGCTGATTACCGCCGGACTCGATAGCGTTCCGGGTGGCGGTGCCGAAATTCTGGTCGACCGTGTCCGAAAGCTGCTGAACTGCTACGCGAAGGCCTCGGCCGACGAGTGGTTGGGCGTGATGCGGCATGCGCACTTGGCGGGCCTGCGGACGACGGCGACCATGATGTACGGCACGGTCGAGACTGACGAAGAGCGGCTCGAGCACATGCTGCGGCTGCGGGATTTGCAGGACGAGACCGGCGGCTTCACCGCGTTCATCGCTTGGAGTTACCAGCCGGAACACACCGAGCGCGGCGGAACTGAAGCCACCGGCATCGAGTATCTGCGCACGCTGGCGATCGCGCGGCTGGTCCTCGACAACTTCGATAACCTGCAGGCGTCGTGGGTCACCCAGGGCGGCAAGGTCGGACAGCTCAGCCTGGCGTTTGGCGCCAACGACATGGGCAGCGTCATGATCGAAGAGAACGTGGTGCGTGCGGCCGGCGCCGTCTACTGCATGGACGAAGTCGAAATTGTCCGCAACGCCGAAGACGCGGGCTTTGCCGCCAAGCGCCGCAACATGCACTACGACATTCTCGGCGACCCGTTCTTCCGTGAGCACCAGGTGCCGCGCACGCTGGAACTGTCGACCGCGCGTCAAGCGGGTGACACGTCGGTGCCGGTCGAACTCGTTAATTATCCCGCTCGCAGCGCCGCAGGCAAGCGGCAGCGTTCGCAGCCGCCGGCGTCGCCGGTCTCATGACCGCCTACCGGGCAGCGTGGGTCTGCCCGATCGATCGCCCTCCGATTCGTGGCGGCATCGTGGCTATTGATGGTGGCCGAATTACGGCCGTCATGGATCAGGGAGCGGGGATCAGGGATCAGGCCGTCCGCGACCTTGGCGACGTCGTCGTCATGCCTGGGCTTGTTAACGCCCATATTCATCTCGAACTGTCCTGGCTGCGCGGACGGGTACCTCCGGCGGCGAAGTTTACGGATTGGGTCAAGCAACTGGTCGCCACGCGGCGAGGGGTCGAGCGGGCCGACGACCCAGTGGTGCTGCAGCCGTTGCGCTCCGCGATTCGCGAGGCACAGGCCTGTGGCACGGTAGCAGTCGGGGACATCAGCAACTCGCTGGCCTCGCCCGGTCCCATTCAAGCGGCTGGCCTCGACGGCGTGGTGTTTCACGAGTTGCTCGGCTTCAAGGAACGCGATGGCTCGCTGATCGCACGTACTCGCGACGCCCGCGCCGGCGCGGGAGGCAAGGTTCGCATCTCGCTCGCGCCCCACGCCCCGTACTCGACGGCGCCGGAGTTGTTCCAGGCCATTCGCGCCACGGTCGATCAATCGCCGTGCGGCATCATGAGCGTGCACCTCGGCGAGTCACCTGAAGAGACGGAGTTCCTGGCCAGCGGCACGGGCCCGTGGCGGGGCATGCTCGAGCTGATCGGCGTGTGGCGCGACGATTGGGCGATACCGGCGTGCGGTCCGGTCGAGTATCTCGATCGGCTGGGCGTGATCGACGCGCGCACGCTCGTGGTGCACGGCGTGCAGTTCGATGATGCGGCGCTGGCGCGGCTGGCGGCGATCGGCGCCACGCTCGTTACCTGTCCCCGAAGCAACCAGTGGGTGGGCGTCGGCGTGCCGCCGATTGAGCGATTCTACCGATCGGGCGTTGCGATCGCGGTTGGCACCGACAGTCTCGCGAGCGTGGAAGACTTGAACCTGTTCAGCGAGCTAGCGGCCATGCGCCGGATTGCGCCGGCCGTGAGGGCTGCGAAACTCCTCGAAAGCGCCACCCTAATCGGCGCCCGCGCGCTTGGCTTGGACGGCGAGCTGGGTTCGCTGACGCCAGGCAAGCGCGCGGAGATTCTCGCTATCCAACTGCCCGGGCCGGTGGATGATATTGAAGAACACCTGGTGTCTGGCATCAAACCTTCTCGCATTCATCATCTTGGCACCTCTGGCACCTTTGTCTCTTAGATTCCTGTGAACCGCCTGTCAACTTATCTGTC
The DNA here is from genome assembly GCA_031364805.1 of Acidobacteriota bacterium. Lineage (GTDB taxonomy): Bacteria > Acidobacteriota > Vicinamibacteria > Vicinamibacterales > UBA2999 > 12-FULL-67-14b. Next base: position 1,618 of record JANLWW010000142.1, on the reverse strand, counting down.
GTTCGTTCGGTTCAGTCACTCAGTGTTCGCGCTGCCGTTCGCGCTGACCGGCGCGCTGCTCGCGTGGCGTGAGGCGCCGTTCCACTGGAGCCAGGTTGCGTGGGTGATGGTGGCCATGGTGTCGGCCCGGAACGCCGCCATGGGATTCAACCGCCTCGTCGACGCGCGGTTCGACGCCCTGAACCCACGGACCGCGATGCGAGAAATTCCTCGCGGCGCCATGGGACGTGGCGAGGCGACCGCGTTTGTCGTGGTGAGCTCGCTGGTGTTCGTCGTTGCCTCGGCGCGGCTCAACCCGCTCTGCGGCTGGCTGTCACCGCTGGCGCTGTCCATCGTCTTCTGGTATTCAATCGCCAAGCGCTATACCTCGTATACGCAAGCATTCCTCGGGCTGGCCATGGCGGTGGCGCCGGTGGGCGGCTGGTTGGCGGCCGGAGGGCGATCGGGCTGGGAACCGTGGCTGCTGGGCCTCGCGATTGGCCTGTGGGTGGGTGGGTTCGATATTCTTTATGCCTGCCAGGATGTCGAGTTCGATCGCGCGCACGGTCTGAACTCGATTCCGGTTCGCTTCGGCGTTGCGCAGTCCCTGCTGATCTCACGGGCCTTGCACGTGGCGACCATCATCTGCATGGCCGCACTCGCCTGGCTGGTGCCGCTTGGCGCGATCTACCTGGTTGGCGTCAGTCTGGTCGCCGCGCTGTTGGTGTACGAGCAATCGCTGGTCAGCGAGCATGATTTGTCGCAAGTGAAACGCGCGTTCGATTTGAATGGGTGGGTGGGTATCTTGTACTTCCTGACGACGGGCGCGGCGCTGTATGTCGGTTAGCCCTGACAAGTCGCCCGCGAAAATCGCAGGCATGTTCGACGCGATTGCCAGCCGCTACGACCTGCTGAATACGGTGCTGTCGGGCGGACTCGATCGCTATTGGCGCCGACGGGCGATCGCCAGCTTGAAGCTGACCGGCAATGAACGCCTGCTCGACGTCTGCACCGGCACCGCCGACGTGGCAATTGGCGCCGCGGGCAAGGGCGCCGCGCGGGTCGTCGGCGTGGATTTCTCCGGCGCCATGCTCACGCACGGCCACGGGAAGATCGCGAACGGTGGCCTGGGTGGCCGCATTCAACTGCTGCGCGGTGATGCGATGAGCCTGCCGGTCGGCGATGCGTGCGTGGACGCGGCGACGATCGCGTTTGGCATTCGCAACGTGCAGCGGCCGGAGATCGCGTGCCGGGAGTTGGTGAGGGTGCTTCGGCCCGGCGGCCGGCTGGCGATTCTCGAGTTCGGCACGCCCAGCTCACCGCTGTTCGGTCCGATCTATCAGTGGTATTCCCTGAACGTCTTGCCCCGAATCGGTCGCGCGGTGTCTCGGCATGAGGCGGCCTATACCTACCTCCCGCAGTCCATCGGCGCCTTCCCCTATGGCGAAGAGTTCGCAGGCATTCTGTCTGCCGCAGGGTTTTCACAGGTTCAAGCAAGGCCATTCATGTTCGGCGCCGTCTATCTTTATACGGGACGGAAGTAGGGGCTTGGGGACTTGGGGACTTGGGGCCGGTGTCCACGACAAGTCCAAGCCGCCAAGCCGCCAAGGCTCCAAGGCTCCAAGGCTCCAAGCCTCCA
>JANLWW010000126.1:0-2032 GCA_031364805.1 Acidobacteriota bacterium | reverse complement strand
CCTGCGAAGCCGCCAAAAGCGCAAACCCCACCGCGCCGTCCGTGGCCGGCCCTATTCCGGGCGTATCGATTACCGCGCCCAAACCTCTAGAGCCAGGCGCCGGCTCGACGCTGACCTTCGGTTCCGAGCCCCCGACCCTGCTGATCGAGAATGCAGGCTCCAGCGGCGTCCGCGCCTTGTGGCTGCAGGTGGAAGTGGGCACCGACGCCGGGTTTCAACAAGTCGTGCATTCGGCCGACCGGCTCACGCCGGGCGACGGCGGCCGCACCGCCTACCGGCTGCCCGAACCGCTCGGCGCCGGCTATACCTATTACTGGCGCTCGCGCGCCCAGGACGGGGCTAACACGGGCCCGTATTCGTCCGTCTCGAGTTTTTCCGTGGTGCCTCCTGTCGTAATCGACGCGCCGACGCCGACCGCGCCAAGCGGGACGCTGACCACCAACAAGCCGGACTTCCGCGTGACCAACGGCGCTGTCTCGGGAACGAGCGGAGTCGTCTATCGGTTTGAAGTGTCCACCGCCGCGAATTTCTCCAGCACCACGGCTCTCGTCACCGCCGCGCCCGGCAACGGCTCGACCACGATGACCCTCGGCGAGCTGCCGTACAACACCACGTATTACTGGCGCGCGTTCGCGACCGACGGCACGAAGCAATCGAATTACTCGTCTACGCTGTCGTTCCGCACGCCGGCACCGCCACCCCCGCCGGCGCCACCCGCGCCGACACCGGGACCGAGCAACGGTGTGCCACTCGGGAATGGTGGCCGCGCGGCGGACCCAACCTCGGGGAGGCTGCCTCTGCCGAACATGGCCAGCGTGGTTCAGGCCGTGGCGCGCGCGAACCCCGGCGCGCTCCAGAATTCCTGCCAGGACAACGGTGGCTCGTGGCAGTTCATGGATCTGGTGGTCGATACCCTGCGCACGTATGACACGCGCTGGGGCTACAACGGCAAGCGCGGCAACGTAAACGATCCGTCGAAGGACGTCGTGACGTATCACTACGGCCCGGGCGCCGACCAGGGCAGCACGGATGTCTACATCATCGACGTGATCAACGGCCACTGCGGCCCGACGCCGTCGGCGGGCTGGGGTGACAACACCGACGTGACGATCAACTCCGGCACCATCGGCCGGTGGACGTCACGAGGCCGTTTCTAAGCAGTACAGAGCGAGGGGGAGACCCGCCCATCTCCCCCTCGCGCCGGCTATTGCGCGCCGAAACGAAGCGTCACACCGAGCGTTGCCCGCCAGAACTGAAAATCTTCCCTGGTAAACTGCTGATCGAAGAAATTGTCATCCGTGCTCTGATCCTCATCGTCCAGGGGCTCGAGTCCACGGAAGTAGCGCACGTCGGCGCGCAGGCCGAAGTGTTCGCCGAACAGCAACTGGGCGCCGCCCCCGACGTTGACGCCGGTGTCGTTGCTCGTCAAGTCGCCTAACACGTCGCTGGCGCTATTGAGCGTGACGCGAATTGTGCCCACGCCTGCCGCTGCATATGGCCGGAACGCGCCGCTGTTCTTGCTGATCACCACGTTGCCCATCAGCGTCTGCACGCTGGAGTTGAGATCGAGGATGTCGAAATTGCCGGTGCCGCCTGTGAACTGGAAGAAGTTGGGCGCGACACTGTAGTCAACCTCGAAGCCAAACAGGCCATTGCGGAGGTAGCTCACGCTGCCACCCAGGACGATGCGTTGCTCGAATTCGTCGTCTAGATCGTCCAGCTTGAACGAGTTGGCGGCGCCGCCAAACACAACTCCCAAGTAGGGGGTGAGCAGCCAGTCGGCGCGCGCGGGGACGGCAGCTGCCCCGATGAACATCACGACCAATAGTGCCCGTGAGAAGTGTTTACGTGCGTACGTCATTGCAGAGCTCCTTACTTCTACGGCCTGCAATTGAGGGGCCATGAATGCAGCCGAGGGGATTAAGGGACTTCGAACTCTGCTCTGATCGCCGCGAAGAACGTGTCCGCAATCCTGGCGTAGCCGAGTTCAGTCGGATGGAGCCCGTCGATGCCGATGAACCGGTTGACGTCG
>JANLWW010000104.1:0-2460 GCA_031364805.1 Acidobacteriota bacterium | reverse complement strand
TTTCCTGCAGCACCTGATCCAGGCGATTGCGCTCGGTGACGTCGCGCGCAGCCGCGAACACGCCCTGCAGCGTCCGCTCGCGGTCGTAGAAGGTGGTCGCATTGTAGGAGACCACGGTTTGCTTGCCGCCCCTGGCGAGCGCGGTCAGTTCGTAGTTGGTGACCTTCTTTTCGCCGAGCACCAGCTTGATCGCGGCCTCGGCCCGCTCCGGATCGGTAAAGTAGTTCTTGAACGGCGCGCCGATCAGCTCGTCACGCGTGCAACCGGTGAGCGCCTCCATCTGCTTGTTGACGTCGGTAATGATGCCGGACGGATCGGTCGTCATCAGGGCGTCGATGTTTGATTCGATCAGCGAGCGCGTGTAGAACTGCTGGTCGCGTAGCCGCTGATCGAGCTTCTTCCGCTCCTCTTCGACCTGCTTGCGAGCGGTGTTATCGGTGCCGATTAACAGATAGCCGATAATGGCGTCCTGGGCGTCGCGCAGCGCCGTGACGGAGACCACCGCCGGGAAGCGGCTGCCATCCTTGCGGATATAGGTCAGCTCGTAGATATCTTCGATCCCGCGCGAGGCCTTGAACACCAAGGCCTCAAAGCCCGGCGTAATCGGGGTGCCGAGCTCGACACTGAGCGCCTTGGCGCGTGCGATCAATTCCTGTGGATCGGAAATGTCGGCTGGCGTGATCTTGTTCATCACTTCGGCGGCCGTGTAGCCCAGCATGCGCTCGGCGCCGACGTTATAGATCTGAATGACGCCGTTGGCGTCAGTGGCGATACTCGAGAAATTGGCGCTGTTGAAAATTGCGCGCTGCAAGGCCCCGGCCTTGAGCAGCGCTTCTTTGCTCAGGATTTCGTCGCCGACATCCCGGGGGCCGACGCCGTCGTCGTCACGAAACGCGGGATCGTAGCTGTTCGCGGACATGTCCTACTCCGTCCGCTCGGTGCCGCAGCGTCACGGGCTGCAGCACGAGCGTGAGGCACTGAGTTCGTGCGATCGAGCGCCACCTGGAACTCGGCAGCGTCGAATGGCTTGCGAAGTAATCGCCGGCGCACGGGGATACATAGCTTCCCCGCGCGTGGAGTATCGTCGAGGGCGGGTCGCGGGTCAACGCGCGCGCGGCAATCGCAGCCGGCTGTGGCAGAGTCACCGCTCCGTGGATCGCGGCTCTCGACACCGCAGTGGCGCCGATGAATGCCAGCGCGTCATTGTAAAGAGCGAGGATGCTGCTCGCATAGGTCGGGGCGGTCGCCCAGTTGCCATTGCCCATCTGGTTCCATGACGGCGCCTTGCCTTTCGGGATCACGAGCTGAAAGCGCGGATCGACACAGGCATGGGCGAGCGGCGGGGCGGTGCAGGTGAGGGCCGTGGCATCGGCGTAGGCCCGCAGGTGCTGAATCTGCGCGCGCACGCCGGTCCGCGCGTCCGGGAACGTCGCCGGACTGGGATTAGTGTCGGTGGCGCCAATGCCCGCGAAGTTATTCGCCGACGCGCGCACAACGCCGTTGAACCGGAACCAGCCGGTTTCGACGACGCTCTGCATGAAGGCGACGTCGCCCCTGACGCCTTCGTCAGCGCCCTCCTCGACGAAGTAGCTCGTGAGCGTCACGACCGGAACCGTTGCGGCAAAACTGCCGGTGGCAGGCTGGCGCGCGTTGAACCACGCGACCAATTGCTCCGGCGTGAGCCGGGCGGCGCCCATGATCGCAACGGTCACCGGCTGCGGTGACGCCAGGGTCGGCGCAGTCGGCGCGGTCGGTGACCGTGATGAGCAGGCCGCCGCCAAGACGCTGGCGGCAAGCATCAGCCCGGATCGCGCGATGGTCTCGAAAGTCACGTCGCGTAATCTTAATACTCCTGACTGCGATGCAGCCGAGCGGACGAAAGGCAGGAGCGGCTTGATGAAGTGAAACGAAGGCTGTGCTAATCTCCGCGCCTATGGATCCGGAACTGTCTCTTCAGATGATGCAGATGATCAGCGGCGGCCTGGTCGCCCAATCGGTCAGCGTCGCCGCCGAACTCGGCATTGCCGATCTACTGGCGAGCCAACCGCAGACCGCAACGCAGCTGGCCACCGCGACTCGAACCGACCCGGAAAAGCTCTACCGATTGCTCCGCTTCCTGGCCAGCCTCGGTGTCTTCCAGCAGGGCGAGGACGGGGCCTGGAGCCTGACACCTCTTGCCGGTGTCCTCCGTTCCGAAGTCCCGGGGTCCATGCGCGCCGGTGCCCGGATGCTTGGCCGTATGTCCAGCGTCACTCCGCATCTGCTGCAGAACGTCCGCACTGGTCAATGCGCCTACCGCCTTGCGTTCGGCAAACCGATCTTCGAAGATCTCAGCGGCAAACCGGAAGACGCCGCCATCTTCGACGCCGCCATGAACTCCTTCCACGGGGGCGAAACCGACGCCGTGCTGGACGCGTTCAGCTTCGCAGGCATCTCGACCCTTGCCGATATCGGCTGCGG